>CAXXSM010000105.1:0-127325 GCA_963663405.2 bacterium
GGACGCCCGAATTCTATTTTTAGTTAAAATCAATCTATCTCAGACGAATTCTTTAGTTTCGCACTGATTGGACTTTTTGCGAGTTCATCAACCTTGGGGTTTACTTTGTTGCGAAATTATGGCAGATTCAAATATAAATAATGCTCAAAATCCGGTAATTAAACAGTTCAGAGCCTTTTTAAGAATGACTTTGAAGTGAACTTAAACATAATCGTTAATGAGATTCAGCATATATTTAATATACATTAATCATCCCCGGAGGTGCGTGAAATGGCGGAAAAACCCGCGATCAAGATCGGATATCTTAAAATAACCGATCATTTCATTCTCGGTGTGACAGCTCGTAAATTGCAACAACGTATGGAAACCTTTCAGCACTGCACCCTGGAACCTGTGGTTAAAAACGGGTGGAATGAGGTTGCTGATGCGCTTTCCGTAAAATCCTTGGACGGGGCATTGGTTCTGGCACCAACGGCCATGGACCTTTTTAAGTCCGGTGTTGATCTCAAACTGTTGTTAAATAGAAGGGTAAAAAGAGCAGATACAAGGCCTGCTCCTGTGATGTCACCTGATACGGCTATTCAAATTGCTTCAATTCCTCGATTCGCTCAGGAGTGGCGTAATTGATAAAGGATGACGCGAGTTGGACGGCGTTCTCGATGTCATCCCGGTGGACCATCGACGCGAAACCATGAATGTAGCGCGAGGGAATCCCCAACACACACGAAGGAGCCCCCTGTTTGTGCAGATGAACGCGGCCTGTGTCATAGCCTCCCTGCACAAAGGTAAAATGATAGGGAATGTTGTTCTTATCCGCCAGTTCGATTAAGGTATCCCGTAGTTTCTGATGGGGGATCATTGTGCGGTCGTGGATCAGAATGCTGACGCCGGCGCCCAATTTCGAGTCCGAATTGTCTTTTTCAGTGGGGGTATCGTGTCCCTGGCTCACATCCAAGGCGATACCCACGTCCGGTTCCGTCACCCAGGCTGACGTCGCCGCGCCCCGCAGCCCGACTTCTTCTTGAACCGCAAAGGCGCCATAGACTGTACACGCCGGGATTTGATCTTTTAGCTGTTCAAAGATTTTCAACAAGACAGCGCAGCCGGATCGATTATCCCAGTTCCGGGCGATGAATATTTTTGGATTGGCGCTGGGGCTGAATTCTCCATAGGGGATGATGGGATCGCCGGGGCGTATCTTCAGTTCCTCCGCTGGGTTGAACGCGTCGATACAGATACCCGTATCGATCCATAGATCTTCAATCTCAACCGGTTTTTTACGTTCCTCTTCTTTCATACCGTGGGGTGGTTTTGCGCCTACGATCCCCATGACCGGCCCATTTTTCGTGAGCACTGTCACCCGCTGGCCCAAAATCACCGGTGGATTCCACCCGCCCAATGGGAGAAAACGGAGATACCCCTCCGGAGTAATGCTCTTAACCATGAAACCGCATTCATCCATATGCGCGATAAAAAGAATCTTCCGTTCCGGATTGCTCCCCTTCTTCACCGCGATTAATGAACCGATATTATCTGTCACGATCTCATCGACTAAGCCATCCAGACGGCGGCGGATCGTATTGCGGATTCCTTCCTCAAAACCGGATACGCCATACGCTTCCGTTATGTCTTTAAATAGCAATTCTGTTGAATCCATTGCGTTTTCCAATCGAACGAAATTAGTTGATATGCCTCCGGTAACCCGGTCTAATAGTGGAATTATACAAGGGCAGATGAAAAACCTTGCCCTTGCCACCCATACTGATTTAGTAATCCCTCATGATTGAGATCACAACCTACAAATGAAAAAGAGATATCGCAAATCAAGAATCCGAACATCGAAGACCTAAGGAAAAAACCTTCAGCCTTCAGTCTTCAACCTAATCCCCTTAATTATAATTTTTCACGCGCGGCCAGATTTCTTGAATGGGGACTTTCGGCTTCCGGCAGAAGAACACGGGGAGATTGGATTCATACGGCATCGCGTAGGGATGGATGATCATTGCGGCTTGTTCTACCTCTTCAAAGAACTTTTCATAGTTGGATTTTGATCCACCAATGCCAATCAGCACCTCGATTGTTCGCTCACCAGGTCCCCACAGATAATAGCTGTTATGTCCGCTGATCGCATTAGGGAGATTGTATTGGGCGCCGAAGTAATCGATAGCGCCCGCTTCGCCGTAATTCCCTGCGATAATGGCGCATTGGTTTTGTTCTTTTGACGATAATGTCTGATACACTTCCCCCACTGTTCCGGCCATCTCCGGCCATCCATACCGGTCGGCGAAATGCTGGGGCAGTTTCCCCATTTCGTGCCGCTCACCGGATGACGCTTCTATCCCAATCAAGGTGGAATAGCGGATATACATCTCAGGGGGAAGGATGGGAAGCGCCATCGGCGCGGCGATCGCGCCTCCGGCAATGAGAATTATACAAATAGCCGGTTTCAACCAATTCCATCGCATTCGTTGAATCCCGCTTTCTATCGCGATCGCCCCCCCCGCGAATAAGATCGTATACGCGGGAGCGAGATAGTATGGTTTAGCCCGGTTGAGTGTCAGTAAAACCAGCACAGTCAGATACATCCAACCAAAACAGCGGAAGGGCTTCCCTGATTTCGAGAACAAATACCATCCTAAACCCGTCAGCCAAATCGGGAACAAGATGGGATGACATTGTATGATCTGGGCGAGAAAATATTGCGCGGGTGTGAAGGCGACATTCTTGTTCGCAGTCGCGTTTTGAATGAATTCTCGCGTAGGCCAGCCGTTGAACGCTTGCCACAAAACGTGAGGGAGAAAGATAATAAACGTGATTCCCGCCCCAATCCAGATCCATCGATCAAATAACCAACGCCGGTTCGGCGTTAACAGAATCCCCATAAACACACCAAATCCAAAGAAAAGAATCGAGATTTTATTCATTAATCCGATTCCCATAACCAGCCCATACAAGATCCATATTCGTGGATCTTTCTGCTTGATAACCGCGATCAGCAGCAAAGCCCCCAAGAGCCAGAATAGTTGATCGAATGGATTCATCGAAAAAAAACTGTGCAGACCAAGATAGATAGGAGCGATCAGCACACACAATGCGGCCAAAGTTTCAGCAAACCGGCCGCCTCCAAGTCGCCGGACAAGAATTCCCGTCAAAAAAACCAGCAATCCGCCCGTCAGGGCCGGCGCGAGCCTCAATGCGAAAAGCGAATCTCCTAACATCAATCGGACGATCCATGCGGCAAGCGCGATGAAAGGTGGATGATCCACATATCCAAAATCCAAGTGTTTCCCGCAAGCGATGTAATACAATTCATCCCGGAAAAAGGTATCGTGAAGATTGATCCAACAATGAATCAATACTTTTAATCCCGCCAAGGAGAGCAGAACCGCGTTGGTGTAAAAAAAAGTATGCCAGTGGAATGTCTTTTTCCATGTTTTCATTGACGAACCTATTTGTTATTAGACAACAAAATTGACAAATCGAGTCATGATACTTTGTATATATTCCAATTTCTACATAGAGATATAAAAAGCTGAAAAAAAAAACTTGCAATTATATTTCAGTTAATGTAAAATTTTGGTGTTTGTCTGAAATAAGGTCTTGCTGTATTAATTCCATGAGATCAGAGTCGCATATTGGGGAAAACCGATTCTTTTAGATGAATATCTTAATGGAAGTGTGGGAGGATATAATCATGACTGCGTACCATTATGAGAACGAATTCATGATTAGGGAGCTGGAAACGTCGGTCAAAACGTCGATTCAGGTCAAGAACCGGATTGAGAAGCCCATTGAAACGGAAGCGGAAATCACCGCATTTGGACTGAACAGCATGCAGATTCGAAGCGATTCAATGGTGCCGATTCCCTCCAATGGAACCGTGCTATTCTATGTAGGTCATCAAAAAAAGCCACTGCAGTTGGATGTTAACTTTCTTCAACGGACGGAAGTCAAAAAACGATTTTGGTTTATGCGGAGTCATAAACCGGAATATGTGATCCGCGTTTCGATTTGCGATAATTCAAAAGAAAAAGTACAGGAATTTCAAGATTATCTTCACCGCTATCATATCTTCAGTGGAAGCGGTCGAGAATCAGATCCCCAAATGGATCCAGGAGAGGAGTTATAATCCATCAGCGATATCCAGTTCCTCTCGCTGACACACTTGATCATACAATCCGCTTATACCATTCCACCAAACGCCCCGCATACTGTTCTGTTCGCGCTAAAAGTTCCCGCTTCTCATTTTCTGATAAAGGCTGGAATGTCCGAACCGTTGCGATATCACGCTGAGCTTGTTTTAACGTGACACAATCCATCAGGATAGATGTAATAGGAAGCGATAGCGTATACCGCAGCGCTTCTTCTCGACTCACGTCACAATGTTCAGAAATTTTGTCTGTAATAAAAACCTTCATTCCGGCGATCCCGATCTGTGAGCGGTTGATCGTTGGAAGAAGGCCTTTCTCAAAGCTAAGGTAATGCGGATCGACGCAGTTGAATGGAGCCGTTACTGTGTCGAATGGATACGCTCTTAGATACGCCCTCAATTCATCCGGAGACGAGAATCCACACACGCCTACATAGCGGCATTTGCCCTGCCGTTTCGCGATTTCCATCGCTTCAATTACGCCCCCCTGCGCAAAACAGGCTTCCCGGTCCCATTCGTTGGCGCCGTGGATCTGCCATGCGTCCACATAATCCGTTCGCAAGCGGCGCAGGCTCTTTTCCAATTCCCTTAAAGCCCCTTTTTTCGCGCAGCTTCGTGTCTTGGTCGCGATGACAACTCGATCACGCTCCTTGCACAATGCGGTTCCAAGCAAACGTTCCGCATGTCCGCATCCGTAATTATGCGCCGTGTCGAAATAATTGATCCCTTCGTTCCGCATGTAACGGATTAGATCCAACGCCTCTTTTTCGGAAGGCGCTTCGTGAAGATGCCCCGTTCCCATCCCTAGAATGGAAACCATTAAATCCGTCTGTCCCAAACGCCGTTTCGGTAATTGTGATCCAGCCGCCGCCAGAATGGGAGATTGAAACGCAGCCAACGCGCCAAGAGCGCAAGCGCTTCGTCCCATAAATTGACGTCGTGTACAATAAAAATTCTGTTGTTTCATATCTTCATTCAATCTTGTGGATTCAATACGACTCATGTCATTATACCATAGACACCTTGTGGAGAAACTGCGTTGTCATTTCCGATGGATCGTGTATTCTTGATGCGATCATCGATGAGAGGAGCATTAAATCCGTGTCCGACTGGTTCCAACTCAATCCAGCTGAATCCCCTTATTACAAAGCAAATCTGGAGACTTTCCGGAAAACCCATCCTCTTCAAGCCGAAACGATTGAATCGAGTACGGAAAGGTTAACGGACTATTCATTTCTCAAAATCGGCCCACAGCGATTCGCATGTAGGAGCCAAGAAAATAAAAAAGTACATATTCACTATGATCCACATGATTTTTATGCGCCCTTGAAACGTTCGTATGACCGCGCGTTGCGCTTCTATCAGAGAGGCGTTGAACTCGTTCTTATCGCCGGCGCTGGATTCGGGTATTTGGCGAACGAATTGGAAGAAGAGATACGCGGGGACTATACTCGCGGCTTACTTCTCATAGAAAACCGTCCTGAACTGATCTTGGCGCAGTGGTGTCTTTTTGATAGCCGCAAGATTTTGGAATCGAATCAGGTTTTATGGGCTGTTAGTGAAGATTATTTTTTAGCATTCGAAGATTGCCTGCATGAAGAAGCGTTGTTCCAACTGACTAACGAACGCATGGCGGTTGTTCCGGAACGGAGTATGGCATATAAAGAACGTTACCGCTATAAGGCGATCCCCATGTATTTTTCTTCTCACCGGCACGATCATATGATCGAATTCGCTCCAAAACAGCGTGCGTTTAACAAACGAATGAAAAAATCCCCTGATCTCGAACGTGGCTGTCTCTGGGGCGTCGCAGAACCGGACGCGTACGCGCATACGCCACTGATACGATCCCTATTGTCCGGATTTGAGCAAATTGGTTGGCAAACGCAGTTATTGGAATTAAAAGACGGTTATTCCACCCGCTATCGCGTGTATCAAGATATTATCGAGACCGCGCCGGATGCGGTTTTGGTTCTCAATAGCCCATCGGACAAGTTTAAGATCAACCGCCCCCGCATTATCTGGATTCTTGACGATCCCCGTCACTACAATCCCGAAACTTTCGCGGATCGATTCACTGCATTGGATACCATCTTTTACAGCGACCGCACGTACAAATCCGTTTTTGAACATACAAACGCAGCTTCCAGCCAGTTTCTTCCTGTCACACCTTCGATTACACGCGAAGGGATATATCGCGAAGAACTGGCGGCGCCGATTCTATTCGTGGGTCAATGTGAAGATGTCAGCATCCGTCTTCAAACACTTTCAAAAAAAGCCTTTGAAGAAACAGAAACGCTCTTTTCTCATCTCGTTGATAATCCACACCTAACAGCGGTTGAAGCCGCTGTGAAAATTCAATTCTCTGAATCCGTTCTAAACGATCTTACCCAACTCGCCATTGAATTCACCAGCAGAATGCACAGGACCTTTCCCAGCAGACAACAGTGTTTGGAATATTTCATCTACGCTATGGCCAACAGTTGGAAGCGGGAGCGGTATGTGAAAGCGCTGTTGGATAGGGGAATCGTTGTTTATGGACCTGAATCGTGGCGCTCCGTTTTGGGTCCAAAACACGAGAATCAATACTGGGGATGGCTCTCTCCAGAAGACCTTCCTGACGCCTACCGGTCCGCGAAAATCTGCTTAAATATTCACAGCCTTCAATGTCCAACTTGCCTGAACTGCCGGGATTTCGATATCCTCGCGGCGAATGGCGCGCTTCTGAGTGACTATGTTGAAGATATGGACATCGGTTTGATTCAAACTGGAGAGGATTTTCTCTCATTTACCAATATTGAGGAGTTAAAACAGAACGCTGAACGATTGCTTGAAGAGGATGAAAAACGACGCGCAATACGTGAGAAGGGGCATACAACATTCCTAAATCACCATACCCCCCACCATCGCGCGAAGGAAATTGCTGACGTGTTACGAAAGAATTACAACCAGTCCTAAATCAAAACTTCTTCCATCCTTCTACACCTGTTTCGACACCAAAATCCGGTAAATCATACAGATCCAATAGACTGGCGGGACCTTTGTAGACACCATAAATGATGGAATCTCCATCTGGAGAAAAGGAGAGGGAATAGATACTGTCAGACGCTTGAAATTCTTTGAGCAATCCATAATTTTGAATGTCGTAAATTTTGATTTCACTCCCCCACGAGGCGGCGGCCAGCCATCTGCCATCGGCAGAAACATCCATTTCGCTGACCGAACCGGCAAAGTTGGGAATGTTTCGGATCACGGTTCCCTGCCTCAAATCTATCATTTTGATCTCCTTGTTGTCGGAGCCTGTCAACACAGTCTTTCCATCTGGGTGGAAAACGAGTGATTGAATGGAACCTGTGACAAAGAGTTCGAACAACCGGTCCGCAGACTCTGTTTCATACACTTGAAGCCGTCCATTCCCCAATCCCAAAGCCGTCAATCGGCTATCGGGAGAAAATCCGGAGGAGAGGACATTCATACTCGCTTGAAAGGAATGGTATTCATTAAAATCATTGGCGTCCCATATATGAGCTTCCCCACCGATTCCTCCCGTAATGATTTTGGAACCATCAGAGGAAAAACAAACCGTCACAATTGTGTCTCTGTGCTGGAACCGATGAATCACATCCCCTGTTTCAACATCCCACAATATGGCGTTTTTATCTTCGGAACCGGTCAAAATCCGTTTCCCATCCGGGGAGAAAACGGCGGAACGAATCGAGCCGGAATGACCGGTTAAAGATCTGATTAGAGAGCCATTCTTCGCGTTATAGAGACCAAGACCGTCTGTTCCCCCAATCACAACAATCGATGCGTCAACCGGTGAGAAATCCAGCGCGAGAGATGAATCCACAGGAATAGTAAGAATAGGGGATTGAGCGGGAGAGGTTTGCGATTGGATCACAACCAAAACACAGAAAAAGATCGAAGACACAATGACAATTCGGAAACACAATTGTAGAAATTTAAACATTAATGTTGACTCCAAAAATAAAATATCAGACGCATCTATAAAATTGAGGACTTTTTTTCAAACGATCTTCATTTTTTAAAAAAATAAGCGGCGCCGAAACTAAGGTGTTTTCAAGTATATCACGATATGTTGAAATGTCCTGCAATTTCTTTCAATCGGTTAATGCAAGATAATTTATAGCATGTAGAGTGGGTAGCGTCTTAATGAGGCGCCAATTTCGTGAATCATTCCCGGTGGGTCGATAAAGCGTGATCCACCCTACCTCTACCGCTAAACCAATACCCTTTATCCTGTGTCTTATGAGTTGGGGGAAACAAAACATTCCCACTATTTTAAAATCCAAACCAATGATAGGAGAAAGGCAATGAAACACGCGGGTTTTCTATTCGGTCTCATCGTACTGATCGCGCTGGGAACACTGGTGATCGCATCTGAAAGCGGGGAAAAAGCAAAAGCGTCGATCTGGACATTCGAAAATGAAGAATTGGGCAAGGTCCCAAAAGATTGGGAGATCACGGAAACCAACGGCAATGAGAAACTGGCGGCTTGGAAAGTTGTAGAAATGGACGGCGCGCCCAGTGGCGAAAAAGCATTCGTTCTTACTGAAACGAAAAACGTTAAGCGGACATACAACCTGGCCATCGCGAAAAAGACCTGTTACAAGGACCTGACAATCGATCTGAAAGTCAAATCCATGACCGGCGAAGAAGATCAAGGCGGCGGCCCTATCTGGCGGGCGAAGGATAAAGACAACTATTACATCGCCCGTTGGAATCCACTGGAAGACAATTTCCGCGTCTATTACGTCAAAGACAGCAATAGAACACAGATCGCCAGCGCGAATGTAAAAACAGACACCTCTAAATGGCACGACATCAAAATCGTCATGGTGGGGAACATGATCACAGCTTCGTTTGATGACAAGATTGTGATTAAATTGGAAGATTCCACATTCACCGAAGCGGGAATGGTTGGTCTCTGGACAAAAGCCGACGCGGCGACGGCGTTTGATGATCTGAAAGTGAAGTAATACTTGAATCGAATTGATAAAAGATAGAAAAAAGGCAGACTCAAGAAGTCCGCCCCAATTCAATTATATGATTAAACGAAATGAATAGGATTTAATAGAGCGCCCATTCCCCGACGGCGACAGGTTCATAAATTTCCCCATCCACCATTAGGACAACATCCGTAAAGATACCTGTACTGATGGCGCCTGTTGTATGTGAAGTGACAGCCAATCCGACATACACAGGATCTTCCATATCCGGCACATCATGATAGTACCACCAGATTTGTTCATCGGTTACTGGATCGTAATAGTAGAAATTGATCTCCGTTCCAATCCGTTCAATTTCTATTTTTCCTTCTTGCATACTGTTATTGGTTTTGCCACCAACTAAACTGGCGTCACCATCCCAGGCGCCACCAGCGCCCTGCGTTTCGCGCCATTGCGGTCCATAATCCTGACCGCCATTCCGGATCATGGCGAAACCATGCGCCGAACCAGGCGTTAAATTGTTCCGTACCATTGGACCGGCTTTGGCCCAGTCGGGTTCACCGCCACCCACTTGAAGATCAACGGTCGCAATTAGATTGACATCGCCGCTCACTTCGGAATATACGAAGTGGAAGTCATCAGCGGCGTCCCAAATATCATGGCCGCTTCCTTCAATCGTATAGGTACCCGTGTCAGCGTCATACGTAGCGCTGCCCTCAGCGCCTGGAGAACCGATATCGAGATGATCCTGGAAAATACCAATCGGTTCATCAACCATGACAAAGAGATCGATATCTCCATCGGCCAAGAACTCTTTTCCTCCAATGGTGACGGCGCCATTAATGGAAACATCGCCTTTACCGGCGTTGGCGGCGACTGTTAAATCGTAGGTTAATGTCGCTGTGCCAGACGCGCCGGGAAGATCCCAAACGATCGCTCCATTAACGATATTCGTTGTGCCGGCGTCTGCATTTACATTCGCTATGGTCCATCCTTCTGGAACCGCTTCCGTAACAACCGCGTCCGCCGTAAATCCTTCATCGACCGTCATTTCAAGTTGAACACCCGCTAACAATTCACCTGGGATGACAGTTGTGCTCGGAGCCGTGCGATTTAATAACGCGCCGATCTCGATCGCTTCGATTACTACATCACTGAAGAACGCGCGTTCAAGAGCGTTTACATCATGCGCTGTTACACATAAGCCAACATTAAGCGTCTCGGGCATATCATCGACGACCTGAGATCCGACCACGTTGAAACCGCCATTGACCGTTCCACGATACATCGTAAATGTATCTCCAATCCGTACCAGACGAATCACATTAGTATCGGCGGCTGTCTTTGACGTTATCCCTATGTTTACAGAACTGCCCCCCTGAGTCGGCCGGGCCTGCACATCGGCGGCATCATCATTCCGCAGTATGCACATTGCATGACGGGCGCCTGGTTCGTAAGGATCCGCTATACTATCTCTGGCCATGATCCCCATTTTTTTCCATTCGTTTCCCGCATGGATATTCGTTGGATCGTCACCTGGGATTTCCTGCGGTCCCCAATTGGCGTCACAGGTGGCCATGAAGTTTCCGGTGACTTCTTTGTAGACAAAAGTAAAATTATCCGCCGTGTCCCAAATATCGGTGCCGGAGGCGAGAATCTCGTAGACTCCGTCCACATAACTATTGTCATCCGGAAGAGACCAATTGTCCCCGATGATCGCCTGGTCCGTGAAGTCTCCAAGCGGCTGCGAGAAAGCGATTGGAACTGAACATAATAGCAGTCCCATGATTACTGCAAAACGATTTTTCATGTATAACCTCCCAAAGTATAAAAAAATAAATATAAATTAAACAACGGTACAATTATCATGAATATTTTATTATTTTTCAACCGTATCAAGGTGAATTTGAAAATAAATAAAGAAAAAAACGTTTTATTAAGTTTTGAGACTAATATTTGTGGATAAACTAAAAGAAATCAAACTCTTATAGTTGTGTATACATCATCAAATGAGAAGAGAAGATAAAGAGAATCTCTCGAATTGATATTGGATAAAACAAACGAAAGGGCGGGTCGAAAAACCCGCCCTCATTACAACGCATATAGATTCCAACGGAATCCTAAATTTATACAAATCCCCACATGTCAATTAATAAAGAGACCAAGAAGCGACATCGACTGGTTCACCAACGGATGAAACGATTAAATCGTCAAACGCAATACCACCGACGACCTGACTTAAATCGCTTCCAGCGTTAATCCAGCCGAAGAGACCCACCTGTCCTTCCGCATGAGTGTCATCTTCAACAATCGCATGTAATTCCCCATTAAAATATAAATAGATTGCATTTCCTTTTACGATCACAAGGTAATCCTGCCATTCATCCAGTGTTTGTGAAAATGCTTCGCTATAGAGTTCCGATCGGGTTCCACCGGAATAGAGAATTAGCATCAAATAGCCATTGACAAACTGCCAGGAGTAAAAATTGCTGATATCCGTCGCACGGAAGGTAATTCCCCAGTCGGCGTCGTCAACCGAACCCATTGCCCGGACGGAGATTGCGCAATCTGTCAGAGGTTCACCTGTGAGAGTAACCAATGGGCCACCGGCATCCATAAATTCATAGAAAATCCCCTCTTCAATATCCCAAAAACCAGCGAGATCTTCCCACTGATCTACCTGCGCCGCGTCTTCGAAATCAAAGGAGAATAATTCGTCACCCACAGTGACATCGATTAAGTAAAGAGTATCCGCTCCGACAAAAGTAATCGTGCCATCTGTGCCTGTCCAGACCGCGCTATAACCAGAAACGGATGGATCATAATCCGCTGGAACAGTTACGGCATAAGAAACCGAAGAATTACCAGAAGGCACTGATATATTCCATTCAATATTTCCACCACTCTCAGCGCCATTATCACTGATATTACTCACAGCCAATCCCGCAGGAGGAGTTTCCGTTAGTAAAGAATCAATGGGATCCGCGCTAGGATTAAATAAATCCAACGTCACATTTATAGTTTGCCCTGGAAGAAATCTATCCGAATCCAACTTACGTGTGACACCAACAACATTTTCAATTTGTTCCAAAACGACTTCCGACACCGTGGCTTCAACGAGGTACTCATCATCAACGTGATTGGTAATCACCAATCCCCAGGCGATTTCTTCGGGGAATTCGATGGTTTGACTGTCAGAGGGGAACCACTCGGTACCATCATACGAATATTGAGATTCTATCAAGTTGATTTCCGCATACCGCCGGATGCGCAGATAGATCCCATCCGCAATATCAGCGACTGGGGTTGTGCCATCCTCTTCAAAAATCTGAACGTTTCCAGAAGAGCCGCCAGTTGTCAAACGCCACTGCGCGTCCACCCGGTCTCCATAACCCGCGCCCCGTAGTTCCGTCCAGTAATGACGTGAATCCGCGGCGTCGCCGGTTTCCCGCATCATGACTCCAACCTTAGACCATTCGTTGGAACCTGGATCTTCCCAGTACACTTTAGCGGAGAGAGACCAGCTGCCGGACAGATTCGAGTAGATGAAATATCCTTCATCGCTATTACCCCAGATATCATCGCCGTTGCCACGCATCAGATAGGTGGCGTCAGCGCCCGAACCGGTTACTTCAACGCTGCCAGCAACCTTATAGTTACCCAATTGGGGTGGAGAATCCGGGCCTCCCCAATCGGCGGCATTGTCAAAAATGCCATACGGCTGCGAGAAAGCAAGCGGGCTTGCAAGGCAGAATAATGCCATGAGTACTACAAATCGAGTTTTCATGTCTAATCTCCCAAAAATAAAAAATAGATATAAGAACAGTGAAAATTTTATTAAAGATATTTTTTTATTTCAAGTTCATTAGAAAAAAAAATTGAATAAAATGGATATAAAAACGTAATACTATGTTTATAGCAGTCACCTAGGAGATAAATCAATAAATATCAAACTGTTATAGTTATTTATATATTATGATTATTATTTCGGCGGGTGAGCGTATCAGGCGTTTTCCAGCGGCGGTGCATCCACATCCACGTATCTGGATTGTTCCGAATGATATTTTCAATACGCTTTGAGAAATTTTGGGTATTCACAGCGGCGGCGCGTTCTGGATCTTCCGTGTGTATTAATGGTACGGGTTCAGAAATCCAGCCTTCATTGCGCCCATCGGACAGGCGTAGAGAGTATCCAATATGAACGGGAATATCTTTCCGCAATGCGATGGAGGCGGGGAAGACCGCCGTGCTGGCGGGCTGTCCAAAAAAATCCACCATCACGCCTTGGTTTCCGGCGCTCTGGTCCAGCGCGATGATTAGAACGGAATTCTTTTTGAGAGCGGTCAGAGCGCCTCGCAATCCTCCAACACGCTCAATGGTCTTGAATCCCATCGCGTCAAAAAGCGTTTTTTCCACTTGGCGGATAGATTCTTTGCGTGAATGGCGAACCATGACCGTAATCGGAAGCGTTTGAGCCAAACTCGCCGCGCCTAGGAAAATATTTCCCAGATGGGGCGCTAAAATAATGACCCCCCGTCCTTTTTCGAGACTTTTTTCAATCGTCTTAACATTATTCGCTGTATATTGGGATAGGTAGTATTCTTTCCGTTTTGGGAAACGGATCATACAGAGCGCTACGCTGATGAGATTATGCCAGGAGCGAAAGATGATTTCGCTTTTTCGTTCCAGGGGAAGGTTTTCACCCAAGGCGAGTTTAAGGTTTTGTTCCATGATGCGCCGTCTTTTAGGAAACGAGATACTCGCCAATCGAGCGAATAGACGGGCGAGAACGATTAACATGGTCTCCGGCAGACTTTGGATGAGGCGCACTCCAACGAGAGTCCAATTCATACGTTTTTATAATTTCCTTACGCGAGATAATTTCGTAATTGATGTTACGCAGGAACGACATATTTTGTAGTCTTTTACCCTATAAACCATCATGATTGAGATCACAACCTGCACATGAAAATGAGTCGCGGAAGTGTTTGCGAATGAGAGAGTTCTGGAGACTCATTTTCATATAAATACCGTATCGTGTGGCGTAAGACTCTTTTTTTGGGTAACATTCAGTTGGTAAATAAAACAGATTCTCTCATTTTTTTTAAAGATCGTATATAGAAAGACCCATCGTAAGTTCTTTAAAATCAACCAAATACTAAGACTCCTTAAAAAAACTTTAAAAAAAATCCTTGAGGAATGGTTTGAAACTCAATATTTTGTTGACAATAACTATCATCTTGACTTATAATCATTGGCGGAGAAAATACGTAATATTCTGAATTCTTTTATTTTGCTATCCTGACGCGTCATCGTGAAGGGGCGCACAGAGGGTATTTATTGTGGTGATTCACGATCTGGAGAGAAGGCTGTAGGAAGGCTTAGGCCTGTGAGTTTCGTAAAATCGATAGAACGTTTTGCGTCACTTTGGGAGGAGCACATATAAGTTACGGTGGGAAAAAAACCTTGTAAAATTAAACATAACCGATGCGAAGTATTCAATAAACCGGATAATAAATTATATTATTGGGTATGTATTTTTAAAATCGGTTTTTTTTCTGTTTCGTCTTATTATAACGTGTTCTAAGTACTGATACAGCCAATGAAAAAGAGAAACGAAATTAACAACAATCTTATGAAAACGGATCGATATTTCATTCCGTTACTCTTATTGCTTTTCACCGATTTAGTCGTTCTCGTGTCTACATTTTGCTTGGCGTATTTAATACGGTTTTATACGCCGCTTTATGTGTGGTATCCCCCTCCCCTGCCACCTTATATTCCTGATTTTGGGAATTATTTTCTTTTATCGCTCACCATAGGTGGCATAGGGATCATCATCTTTGAGCGGTTCGGTTTTTATCAGCGCCGGGTTGGTTTAGACCGTTACGCGCATCCCGCGTCAATGGTGTTGGCGATACTCGTGACATATGTTTTCATCATGGCCCTGCTCTTCAATTACCGGGGCGTGTCGTATTCCCGGATGACGGTTGGTTTGGCTGTAATTCTTTCCTGTGGTGGAATCGTATTTGTTCATTATCTACTCCGTTGCGCTCATCAATTGATGATCGACCGGGGAATTGTTTTCTTACGGACGGTTCTAGTGGGTCCAGAATGGTGTTGTGTAGAAATTGAATCCAAACTGCAGGAGCATCACGGATCGCAGTACCAAATCATCGGATATGTGGATACGGAAGAGAACACGTCGGTGGATTCCTCCATCCCACGGTTAGGATCAAAAGAACAGTTATCCAGCATTCTGCAAAATGAGCCGGTCGATAACGTTATCGTCGCCATGCCCCCTAAAGACCATCAGGAGATCCTGCAAGTCATCGACACCTGCCGGGAGCGGAAAATCGCTTACCGGGTGATCCCCGATCTGTACGATCATTTGTTGCGTTGTCTGAAAATGGAAGAGATTGATGAATTGCCTCTGATCGTCTTTGGAGAAACACCGCTGCATGGCGCTGGATTGTATGCGAAACGGTTGATGGATGTATTAATCGCGAGTGTAGCGCTTATGATTTCCTCACCGTTTATGCTCCTAATCGCGATTTTGATTAAATGGGACACGAAAGGGAAAGTGTTTTACGTGCAGGAACGGATCAGCTTGGACGGACGGAAGTTCAAGATGTACAAGTTCCGTTCGATGGTCGAAGACGCTGAATTAAACACGGGCCCCACATGGGCGAAGTCATTGGATCCCCGGACTACCTATGTGGGACGGTTTATCAGGAAGTATAATCTTGACGAATTCCCCCAATTTCTGAACGTGCTGCGAGGCGATATGAGCCTCGTCGGCCCCCGGCCGGAACGGCCCTATTTCGTTGATAAATTCAAAGGCGAGATCCCCTATTATATGCGCCGCCATATCGTAAAATCCGGCATATCGGGATGGGCGCAAGTGCATGGATGGCGGGGAGACACGTCGCTCGAAGAACGAACCAAACACGATCTTTATTATGTAGAAAACTGGTCTCTCCTATTGGATTTAAAGATTATTTGGAAAACGTTTACCTCTTTTAAAAACGCGTATTAGATCTCCCCATACCGGCCCCGATTATGAAACCTGCAAGACACGCTTATCTGCTTACACTATTCCCCCTTCTGTTTCTCTGCCTATTAACCGGATGTGGACAATCAAGAGCAGACCGACTAGCAAACGCCGAAAGGTTATTGGAAAACGGCGACGTAGATGGAGCGAAACGCTTGTATATGAGCCTCCTCCGATTTGAATCCATCGATCCGGACGCCATCCAAGGGATGATCGAAGTCACAGGTCAGCAGAAGAACGCTTTGGACGAACATCAGAAATGGTGTGAAGCCTTACTGGCGCTGCGTCCATGGGACCGTTACGCCAACATTGTTGTTGGGAAAAAAAGAATGGCGGAAGGGAATTTAAAAGACGCGGCGGCGCGTTTTCTCTTGGCTCTGGAGGACGCGGAATTCAAAGCGGACCGGGAAGAAGCGCTGCGTTTGATCGAACAAGCGCAAATCGCAATGAAGAAAGCAGACCAAGGACAATAGAATGGGAGAAGAAAACGGCCGATTGAGCCGTAAAGAAGCCACCGCGTTGTTTCATACGTCCAATGTAAACATGTTGGGGGAACGCGCTCACCAAGCGCGGATGAGGGCCACCAATCCAACGATTGTCACTTACGTCGTCGACCGCAACATCAATTATTCGAATATCTGCGCCGCTCACTGCTCATTCTGCGCGTTTAAACGAAACTTGCTTGATGAAGACGCATACGTTCTTTCATCCGATGAACTTTACGAAAAAATCGAGGCGTTAGTAGACGTGGGCGGAACGCAGGTTCTGCTGCAAGGAGGTCATCACCCCAAACTTCCGTTTTCTTTTTATATCGATCTTCTGCGAGGAATCAAACAGCGGTTCGATGTTGATCTTCATGCCTTTTCCGCGCCGGAGATCGTTCATTTTTCCCGGATGTATAAAATGCAAACGCGGGAAACGCTGGAAAGGTTGCGGGAAGCGGGTCTCAACAGCATTCCAGGCGGTGGGGCGGAGATCTTGAGTGACCGGGTGCGATCGGAAATTACACGAGGGAAATGCCTCACTCGTGAATGGCTTTCTGTTCATGAGGAAGCGCATACGCTAGGGATGCGCACCACGGCGACAATGATGTTCGGGCAATGTGGAGACGATTGAGGAACGAATCGAGCATCTCGACCACATCCGGACGCTACAAGACAGAACCGGAGGATTTACCGCATTTATCCCCTGGACGTTTCAAGGACGGAATACTGAAATGGAGGGGGTGGCCGAATCGGGCGCGGTAGATTATTTAAAAACTCTAGCGCTATCCCGTCTGTTTTTAGACAATATTACAAACTTGCAGGCTTCATTTATAACGCAGGGAAAACAGATCGGTCAATTGGCGCTGTTTTTTGGGGCGAATGATATGGGGGGAACCATGATGGAAGAGAACGTCGTCGCAGCGACTGGAGTCTCCCATTGCAGCAATGAGAAAGAAGTGCGTTCTTTGATTGAAGACGCCGGATTTATTCCTAAAAAAAGGAACACCCTGTACCAGATTCAAAACTAACCACCTGTTTTTATTAAGCTTGTATATATCCTATCCAACGACATGCTCAATTATTTAGAACTTGACAATCCAGTTAGCGCGATAAATCCCTCGATTATTATTTCCTGTCAATATATGGACAAGAAGATAAATTCTTTGCAATTTTTTTCATGAGAAGACGTTATCAATGAATGAGAAAATAATATGGACAAGGATTGAGTTTGCTTATCAAGACATGTACCATATTTATAGGTTTTGGAAAAATCTATTCTTTATATTTTAAGGGAGATTGTTTCATGCGAAGAGGTTTTACACTTATCGAATTGCTTATTGTCGTGGCGATAATTGGGATTTTGGCCGCGATCGCTGTGCCCAATTTTCTCAATGCTCAGCTGCGTGCGAAAATTGCTCGAACACAGGCGGATATGCGTGCGACATCGCAAGCGATTCTTCAGTTTCAGTTGGATAAGAATACGATGCTTCTCGATTATTGGGATGACGATGAAGCCTGGGCGCAGGTCCGGTGGGAGAAAGTGTTTAATCGTGTCGGCCCCCCCCCTCCCTACCACCTGTTCGAAGAACCTTACTATCCGCTCACCAGTCCTGTTTCCTATTTATCCTCCGTTCCTCAGGATCCCTTTGCGAAACTCGAACATTCCGTTGGATTCGGCGCCGATGAAAAAGGACATTCCTATATTTATAACGACAACGATCCGGAGGGGGGCGGATATGGAATCTCCATCAAACCGGCATTGAGAAAACAAGAACATTTTCTGGTCAGCATCGGTCCAGACGGCTGGATTGGAGTGAACAGCAGCGGAGATCTACGGGGCATACCGTACGACTCGTCGAATGGTTTGGCCAGTTCCGGTGATCTCGTTCGCCGGGGAGACGGCGGCGCGACATACGATCCATACCAGTAAAAAAAACGCAGGTCCCATTTACAAAAATCATTTTTTTTGCTTAAAATACCCTATAAGACGAAGCGGCAGAAAGATTCCCGTCTTTTTGCCGTCTCGTTTTATTGACGTGGGGCAGACCGGTTTGATATGGAGGGTGTGGTTAACCGGTATGATTGTATTGTTTTTTATTGCAGGGTGATTTGAGGATGTAATATTCTGTTTTGGGGAGGCTGCCGTTGCATCTAAAGCGACTCGGTTTGCTTGCGGGATTGGTTTTTCTTTGTTCAATAGCAGGATTCGCTGGGCCGGTTCACACAACAGTAGACGAATTAGGCGCAGTCAAAATCGTCTATCCAGGTACGCATTACTACGCGATTGGATCCGCTGTTTGCGGCGCGGGTGATTTTGACGGGGATGGCTATTTAGACGCGGCTATCGGCGCTCCTCTCTGTGATACGATTCAGCTGAGTGAAAAATCAATCAATGGAGCGGTCTTCATCCTGTCGGGGAAGCACCTGAGCCGGGACACGGGAACGATTGATCTTTCCGCAAATTACAATGACACTATCGTTGCGGCGGGTGATTTGGAATGCCGGATTGGAAGCGTTCTGGCTCAAATTAATGATGTGAACTTAGATGGTTGTGATGATTTGGCCATCGGTTCGGCCAGTCATCAAGCGGGATATATTCTATTTGGCCGGAAAAATCCCAATCGTACGATTGAACTCGGAGATTTGCAAGACGGTGGCGTTGTTATAAAGAATACTGGATATTCCGCCGCTTCCGCATCGGACTTCAATGGGGATGGGTATCCAGATGTGTTATTTGGGAATCCTTATTCGGAAGTGGTGACCGCCGGAAACAAGAAATTTCACATCGGTCAGATTTCTATAATTTACGGCCGCAGTCAATTTCCCCCCCCTATTGGACGCCATCTCTTTACCTTCATCGATTCGAGGTCTTGGCGGCGCTTTGTTTGGAACAAGCGCGGCGTGTTTAGAGGATCTTAACGATGATGGATTTTCTGACATCGTGATTGACGCTCCCAAAGGAGGAATGGATTTTAACGGACGTTCACTTATCGTACATGGCATGAAAACCATGAGTGAGAACGTGAATTATTCTTTTATTATCGAACATTCTCATTCCGCCGTCCGTCCAGCAAAGGACGTGAATGGAGACTCGACTCCCGATCTGCTTGTCGAACTTGAGGACCGGTCGATTTTACTGCTGTGGGGTGGAGAGCATCTCAGCGGCACAATCGATCTGCGGACAATCGAGGCGCCAGCCTGGGGGACGAGGATTCTCGGCGCGCAAGCCGCGTATGGCGTGGGAGATTTGGACGGGGATGGATTTAACGACATCGCCGCGAGTTTGCCGACGGCGAATGTCAATGGGAAAATGCTGACGGGACAAGTTGTCTTTCTCTTTGGTCAACAACATTGGCCCCAGGAGATTGACATCAACAAGCTGATGGATGGGATGATTTCTCCTGTGAATTATGTTATTGTAGATGGTGTAGACGCGTTCGGCGTGTTTGGCTCATCGATCGCAGGATTGGGAGATATCCAAGGCGATGGATTTGACGACGTCATTATCGGCGCGCCAGCCGAACGGCTTCCCACCCGCGCGGCCATCCTGGAGAGTCCAGAAGCTGTCTACCTTATCCAAGGGAAAACCCTTTACTACGCACTCCAAAATCACCGCAGCCGTTTTACGCAGGGAATGAGCACGAATTGATTTCTTCTTACCGCTTAACAAAGAGCGGATTATTTCCTCCTTTTATCGTTAGATTCCTTTGCAGAAAACAAGAGTTTACTCCAACGGACCTGTTTGAAAATACTGGGTTGTGAGTTCTCCGTATGTAGGGGAATTTGGATTGCGGTTCTTGCCATTCAAGCGTACACTCTTAAGGTTTGAATCGATCGGATTGAAATGAAAATTCTGTTTCTCAATCATAATCTAATCTGGCGGGGCACATTTTTCCGCTGTTTCGGTTTCGCGCGCGAACTGGTAAAACTGGGGCATGAGGTAGATTTATGGACCGTGTCCCGTGAACCATCGCTTTGGGGACAGCGATATCTTGAGGATGGTGTGCGGATCTGGCGGACACCCCGATGGGGGCGAGTGGGGCGCCATGATGGGGGCTACGCGCCGATCGATAATCTCAGCCGTTTACTCCAAAGCTCCGTTGGATCATGGGACGTTGTCCATGCGTTCGATCACCGCCCCAATGTTCTGCTCCCTTGGCTGTGGCTGCGATTTCGGAGCCGGTTGTTTCGAAGGAACTCCCCACCGTTGTTTATGAGTGATTGGTGCGACTGGTGGACGGCAGGCGGGATTGTCTCATCCCGGCGTCCATTCGCCATGTTGGACCGGGCTGAACAACTTGTTGAAGAGGGCAGTAAAAAAATCTCCGATGGTGTCAGTGTCATCGGTTCTGTTTTGTACGGCCGGGCTAGGAAGGCAGGAATCGAGGACGAACGTCTCCTGCTTCTGCCGTCGGGTGTTAGTGTGGAGCGATTTCCACTATTGGATCAACTTGACTGCCGGCGCCGGTTGGATTTACCGCTTGATGCGCCGATTTTCGGATTTATCGGATTTTCGTTATGGGATATGGAGCTTCTCGCGCAGGCGTTTTCCCGGATCAAATGTCAGCTGCCAGCGGCGCGCTTGCTTGTCATCGGGGGAGGAGTGGAAGAGAAGGCGAAAAACCTTTTCCGGGAGAGATTTACGCTGGGGCAGGATTTGTATCTTCCCGGAGTGATCCCTTTTTCGGAAGCGCCGTTCTATTTAGGCGCGTGTGATATCCAGCTGCTTCCTATGGAGAACACGATCGCGAACCGGGCCCGTGTGCCGAATAAATTATTCGATTATTTCGCGTCGGGAAGGCCGGTGATCGTGTCCAATGTAGGCGACGCGGGACAGATGGTCCACGAGGGGCAAACCGGTGTAGCCGTAGAGGAAGGAGCGGACGCCTTCGCCCGCGCGGCGGTTCAAACGCTGGAGGATCAATCCTTCGCGCAGGACTGTGGCGAACGGGCCCGGCGCCTGGCTGAGACGAATTACGCTTATGCCAACTTGACGCGGACACTTCTTGCATTTTACGAAAAAATGATGTGAAAAAAATACCCATATAAATAATGCGGGCTACTTTTTTAATGTGAAGCAGTCTTCATGGTTACCCGGCTTTCCATTAAAGCAATCGGAGAGATCAATGCGCGCTTGGTCTCGAAAGAATCTCAAATGGCCTGTGATTGCTAAAAAGTCATTTTATTCAACTTGCATCGAAATAATAATCGGATTATTGTAATAGTAATACGAATTATATCTATTTGAAATTTTGGTAACTGTAAATACATTCAAGGAAATATATCCTCACGGCCGCCCGGTTTTTCACGAAAGCCGTTTTTTAAGATACATTTACAGATTGACTTGGAAAGAATCGAGTTCAGTATTTACGATCCCATCGATCCGGACTGCGAAGAGGCCCCAGGCCAAATCCGCTGGAGGCGCCGAATGCCAAAAAAGAAATCGATCTGGAAGCGGGAAACTCCCTGCTTGGTCTGTGAAACCACGATGTTCAATTATCAATTCATGGCCAAGAGTCAGTCCATTCAATATGATGAATGGCTGGTTTCCCATACGGAACCGATCGGATCGTATGAGGATTATCCCGATGTATTAAAAACAACGATCTGTCCCAACTGTCTGCTCGCCTCAAATGAATACAGTTTTGGAGTGGATAGTTATAAATATTTCAACCGCAGTCTGACGCGAAACGATCAAATTAAAGAATTTTTCGAGAACACAATCAACGAGAGATTCAACGTTCTCGCTCATATGTACGGAACCCTGGAAAAACAGAGCGCCTCCTTGGATGTGCAAAATAAACTTCCCGCCAATACGCGTTGCCGGGCCACGCTGGAAAAAATCTGGAGCGCAAAAGACAAATACGGCGTTCCCTTTTTCACGATGATGTTTCAAGAGCCGAGGGATTCTGTGACAGCGCTCGTTTGTTTCGCTGTGGACCGGTATTGCCAGATGGTGCGAATCGCCTATCAGAATGATATCGAACCGTCCAATTGGAACAACGATTTTTTGTGGAATGCGATTGAGGCTCATTTCGGCGAGAACGCTTCCGATATGAAGTCCCCGGATCCCCGTTTCTACTTTATCGGTGTAAATTACCTGCAGTGCATTCAATTTCTCGAACAACTAAAGGAAACGCTTTCGATCGATGAAGATGGAACCATTGATGGTTTAATTAATACGTATTGGGATCAAGCCTATGCGGCGATGCAATACAGTTTCCGTAATGATGATATCACAGCCATTCCCTGCGAACTCAAGGATGGCGGAATGAATTTCTTAATGGCGAAATTGCATTTCCGATTTGGTAATGAAGAGGAAGGGAAAAAGTGCCTTCGTTTCGCGAAGAATTACGCGGATAATCGATTGAAGAGGATATCCAACCGGAACCAGCAGAATTTCGTCAATGATGTAGACGATCTTTTCAAACTAAAATTTGAGAATGCGGACGAGAAAAAACAAACCGGGTAGTGCATTCTCTCTTAACCGTTGTTTCATTCCATCTCAGACGTCTAGAAAGGGCAGGCGCCAGGTCTGCCCCTACAACATTTACTCTTCCAGCAGTTGAATATAACACTGTTCACAGCGCAATAAGGATAAACGAATCCCCGTTTGGGGGATAGAATCCAATTTTGTACTTTATTCTTTTAAGATTTGTATAGGAGCCTTCTCAATGAAGCGTCATGAAACCATCCTCCGCCGGGAAGACAGTCTTCTGATTGTGATTGACTATCAGGAGAGACTCGTTAATGTGATGAAGCAGCGGGAAACCGTAACGCCGGAGATTCTCCGCCTAATTCAAGGCGCGAAAATTTTGAACGCGCCAATCCTGGTGACGGAACAATATCCCAAAGGATTGGGGCCGACCACGCCGGAGATCGCGAACGAACTGGACGCAGGTTCTACAATCGAGAAACTGACCTTCAGCTGCTGCGGGGAAGAATCATTTGGAGAACGTCTCAAAGATTTCGGACGCAATCAACTCATTATAACCGGAATTGAAACCCATGTCTGTGTTCTGCAAACCGTACTCGATCTTCTTGCGAATGATTATCAGGTTCACGTGCCCATCCATTCGACCTGCTCGCGCGATGACCGGAACCGGGATATCGCGCTTTCGCAGATGAAGCAGGCGGGAGCGATCTTGACAAATACGGAATCTGTTTTATTTCAATGGCTTGTGAAAGCGGGCGGCGCTGAATTTAAAGCGATTCAAAAATTGATTATATAAAGGATCTCATTCATGACAAGCATACTTGATGACCGTAATTTATTGGACAGACTTGACCCCCAAGGTATGATGACATTGGTGGAGGGATTTCGCGAGCAGTGCGCTCAAGCTGAAATCCTTGCCCGTGAATTTGCCCTGCCTGAAATCAAAGGGATTCATCACGCTGTGATTTGTGGGATGGGTGGATCTGCGATTGGGGGCGATCTTCTTCGCGCATACGCCGCGAATGACGCGCGGATTCCCATTGAGGTTCTCCGGAATTATACCTTACCCAATTCCGTTAATGAAAACACCATCATCATCGCATGTTCGAATTCGGGGAACACGGAAGAAACTCTGTCAGCGTATGAAGAGGCAAAACGCCGTTCGGCGCGGATTCTCGCCATAACCACCGGGGGTGAACTTGCGGATCGATGCAAGCGGGATGGAAATCCGTGTCTGGCTATTCCAGGGGGGATCTCCCCCCGCGCGGCGCTGGGATATTCTTTCCTGCCACTGCTGGTTCTCTTTGAACGGCTGGGATTGATTAGCTCGCAACACGACGCGATTCAATCCATGTACAGCGCTTTGACTGATTCCGTTGAAGCGCATGGCCATGCGGTTCCCGAAGCGGATAATCCCGCGATACAGCTTGCGCGGACGCTTCAGGGCTCTATCCCTGTTGTCTACGCTGGCATCGACGCCTTTGCGCCCGTCGCGGTCCGCTGGCGGTGTCAATTCAATGAAAACGCGAAGCATTTCGCGCATGATTCCGTTCTGCCGGAGATGAATCACAATGAAATACTCGGTTGGAAGAATCCTGAGCTTCCTTTAAACGCGTTCCATGCGATTTTTCTTTTCGACGATGGGTATCATCCACAGACAAAGAAACGTTTCAACGCAATGAAGAGCATCATTGAACCGTATGCGAATGGGATTACGGAAGTTCATTCGAAAGGAACGGGACTCTTGGCCCGTATGTTCTACACGATCAGTTTCGGGGATTTTGCCAGCGTTTACCTCGCTTATTTAAACCAGGAAGATCCAACTCCGATCCCCGCGATCGATCTATTGAAGAGAGAAATGGCGGAGCGTTGACACTGTAAAGTTAACACTGTAAAGTTTAATCTAGTTAACATGAGTTAAATTCTCAAAAAGTACGTAATCGATCAGTCGATCTTTAAGTCATGGAGAAAAACGACCATAATCTGATTCTACAATCTTTTTTTATACTACATTGATAAGCCAAGAGAAGGACTATGAAGACGATATGCAGTTTTGTAACACTCATTGTTACTGTTTTTATGGTCTGTCAGTATCCCTCAGCCCAAGTAATCGCAGAACGCCAAGCCCAGTATCGAGACTACATTCCTGGCCAGCCAGTTCCTATCACGGTCACAATCGAAGGCACAGAATCCACTGAAATTACTGTAGTTGAAACCTTACCTGAGGGCTGGCTGGTGGGCGAAGTCAATCGTAATGTGACTGTGAGTGACAGTGTTATTACTTGGATTACCACAATCAAACCGCCAAGAGTTATAGAGCTAATCTACCACGCCTACCCACCGGAAACCGCTACGGGAGATGCGACGTTCTCGGGACAGATCAACGGCATTGTCATCAGCGGAATACAGACGTTACCGCAAGCCATGCTGAAACCGATTGGGATTTTCCAAGACCATAGAGATATGTGGTATTCGGGTACACCTGGCGATGCAGGCTATGAGAATGGGCAATACTGGATTTCAGGGCGTTACATACCCCCTTTCGATCCTGCAAACAGATTTGGATATCACTTTGTTTATTCTGAAGTAAAAGGTAATTTCATACTTAAGGCCCGAACTTCTATAAAACACAGTAGCCCAGATCCGAAGGTATATGGAGCACTCTGGGCAGTCAACAGTTTTGAGCCAGAAGCAGTGTACTACGTTTTTTTTATAGAAACAGAAACGAATGGTGAGGGATTTGCTAAAGCGATTTGGCGCGATAGTTTGGGTGGTTACTTCACTTTCTCTGCTGAAGTCCTCGATAGTGAGTATGATTACTTGGAACTCGTCCGCGATGATCAGACCTTCAGCACATATTATTACGAATTGGGAATAGGAAAGCGGGTACATCTACATTCCAAGGAAATGCCAAACATGGATTATTCAATCCTAGTCGGACTCATTTTTAGCTCAACAGATGAGGATTCGAGAGGATATTATAGCGATGTAGAACTGATTACAGCTTCCTTGGTCAGTGAATGGGAACTTTACTAAGGAGAAGGGAGAACGCAGTACCGTGCTCTCCGGCCACATCCTGGTATGCTCAGAACCATTTCACTTCCTCTCCCAAGAATAATGAGACTAAGAGTAACAGATATTAAACTACTAAAATTCCTAAGGCTGTTAACGTACCTATGTAGGATTTAATCCCTACACGTGTAGGATTGATTCTCCTAATTCGGAATAAATCGAGAATTATGCCGATAGTTCATTAATTGGACTTTCCATTTGAAATCCGGTTTGCCCAGAGAGCGCGGATTCGATTGGCCAGCGGGTTTTCCGGATCGATTTTCAACGCCGTTTCAAGATGCTGAAGGGCTTTTTTGGCGTCGTGAAGTTCTAAGCAGCATTGCGCAATCATCGCATGCAGCGCCGCTTTATCCTCCCGAATAGGCAAGCATTGGTTTAAATTCTGGATCGCGTTTTCGTATTGATGACTCGCCATATTGATTTGCGCGAGATAGAAGGGGGCCTCTTTATTATCAGGGTCCAACACGAGCACGTGGCGCAACTCGTCCGCCGCAAGATTGCCCCGCCCTATTTCAAGATAGATCAGCGCCATGGAAAAATGCGTTTCAGCGGTATCGGGATGATGACGCAGGTAACTGCGGTAAAAATTGCGCTGGTTGCGGCCCATGCGGTTGATTCGATCCAGACTCTGTTTGGCCAGTGTGACTTTCTCTTTCTGTTTCTTGAACGCATAGATTTTGATTAATTGAAATAAAGCGTGTTGGTAAAAGGGATCTGTGTCGATGATCGTTTCGAAGATCTTTTGCGCTTCCTCGAATTTCCTGACGCGGAAAAGATATTTTCCATATTCATATTGGGCGCGGATATTATTCGGGTGATCTTTCAAGATGGCTTCGTATAGAGGTTCAGCGTCTTCGCCCCGCTGCTGAACCAGCAGGGCTTTTAAGACACGGGCGTGTTCGTGTTTCGGCAGACGGTCAACGATGGATTCCGCCTCTTCGACTTCTCCCCGGATATGTAGAATGACCGCTTTGCGATAGAGCGCGTCCGCATTGGCCGGTTCGCGCTTAAGAATCTCCTCTAATTGTTCTAGAGCGGGAGGAAAGCGCTGGAGGCGGTAGTAAATAGAGACCATTTCCTGACGATAGCGGATGGAATCGGGCGCGAGCTGGATGGCGGTTTTCATTTCATCAATCGCCCGGTTTGGATCCCGTTTTTGGCTTCCCATGATTTGGCCCAAAAGATAATGGGCGTAAGCGTTATCCGGATCGAGTTGAACGGCGGATTCGAGAAGGGAGATAGCTTTCTCGTAATAGCGGTGTTGTTGATAGAGTTGGGCCAGTTTGAGGGAAAGAGAGACATCGTTGGGCTGGTTCTGGATCGCCTCCAGCAGGCTCTTCTCTTGTTGGGAGAATTGGGGATCTTGAATGACCGGTTCCGCGTCAAATTCGATGTCCACTCCGGCGTTCCCGGATTGCTGGGCGTAGACAACCGGATTCATAATTAGAATCAATAGGAATACGAACAATCGTTTATTCATCTTCTTGGATCACTATTCGTTGATTGGCTTTTATATTTTGATGTTTCGTGATTTTTCCCGACGGCCATTCGATCTCGATGAGATCCGCTTGTTCTTGTTTCCCCAATCCGAAATGAACAATCGTACTGTCTTGGGAGAGGAAACTGGAACCGCTGAAGATTCCCTTGGCCATGCGAATTTTACCAGCGGTTAATTTTACTTTGGCGCCGACCGCCTGCCGGTTGGAAGAAGAGCCGGTTAAAACGATTTGCAGCCAATGGTTCTTGTTTCCTCCATCGTTCCGGAGCACACGGGGATGACTGCTTAGGTTATTCAAAACTAAATCGATGTCGCCGTCATTGTCCAAGTCTCCCTGCGCGCATCCACGGCCAATGTTTAACTTGTAGAAATCAGATCCCAAGCCTTGTTCAACTAAAGCGAATCTGTTGTTCCCGATGTTTTCAAACAGCAGCGGCGGTTGGGCGAACGCGGTATCCAGTTCTGGGTGATCCGCTTCCGGGTAGACATGTCCTGTACAGTAAAAGAGATCCTCATCACCATCGTTGTCCACGTCGATCCATTCCACACCCCAGCCAAGGGGGGTGTAGGTTTTATTGCCGACCGTGCTTGTGTAGGTGATATCTTGAAATGTCCCATCTCCGTTTCCGAGCAGGACTGTAAACGGCTCTTCGGAGAAATTCGTGACGGAGATATCCCATTCGAAATCTCCGTTTGGATCGCCATAGGCCGCCCCCATCGACGCCATCTCGGTTCCATCCTCGCTATAGGCGACGCCCGCCATTAGGCCGGTTTCTTCAAATGATTCGGCGCCGTGATTGAGCAAGAGATAGCTGGGCATGGAATCGTTGGACATATATATATCCGGATAGCGGTCCCGATTTACATCGCCCCAGAGGCACGTGAAGGTATATCCAGGTTCAACCTCGGACAGTTTTGTTTTCTCCGTCACGTTTTCGAACGTCCCGTCTCCCTTGTTACGAAAGAGGGACATTCCCTGGGCCACGTACGCCCTCGGGCCGGGATACACTAAAAAGCCGCGCCAATGGGCTTTATGTTTCTCCCGCGGGCCTTCCAGGGAATCCAGATCTAAGTAGTCGCCGACGAGTAAATCAAGTTTTCCATCCAGATCATAATCTCCGAACGCCGCGCCGGTGCTTAATAAATCTGATTGGCAGCCGGTTTCTTTGATGACATCGGTGAAATGTCCGTGACCGTCATTTTGGTACATGCGGTTGGGGCCGTAATTCGTGACATAGAGATCCACATCACCGTCGTTATCGTAATCCGCCGCCGCGCAGCCCAGCCCCCAGCCTTCATCGCCAACACCCGCTTGTTCCGTGATATCGGAGAATGTTCCATCATGGTTGTTCCGGTAGAGCCGGTTGATGGGCGGTGGATTCAGACGCTTTTCGAATGTGCTTCCACTGACGAAATAGATATCCAGCCAACCGTCTCCATCCGCGTCAAAGAGAGCGACGCCTCCGCCTTTCGCTTCCACGATGCAGGTTTTTTCTTTGGGGATCCCCGCGACGTGAAGGAAGTCGATCCCCGCTTGTTCCGTGATATCCACAAATTGGACGGCGCCCTTTGTTAGATCCGCCGAACATGGATGAAGAATGAAGAAAGCGCATAGAATATTCAAGAGAAAAAACAGGCGTTTACTATTCATAGCAATCAATAAAGTATCCTAACGGTTACGAACGTTTAAAACGCGAATGTATTTCAACGAACCATAAATCGATCTGATTGAGATGTCAATATTTCTTCATTTATCGCATAGAATCCATTCGGGTCCAGCCAAGCTGCACGCTTCACGTAAGCTGGGGGATGGATTCAGCTGCAGTTGGATTGTTTTTGCCAGCGATGCGGCGAGCCAGCGTTTTTCGTCTGTTGGTTCTCCCAGTGAATCGAGGATTTCTTTAACGACATCGGTTATTTCCAGCTGCCCAGAGAAATTGTTCAACGTTGCGGTGATCCGATTGCAGCGATCTTGGCCGGGGACTAGAGTTATGTTCCTGCCGCAAGCGGTGAATGGCTTTTCTGGACGCAGCCGCCCACCGATCGCGTCGAGAACGAGTTGAAGGTTTCCTACGAAGTTCCAATGGCAGGGCCATAGCATGTCGATCGCTAATGCCAGCGATAATTTGGCTTCCAGCCCGTGATCGGTGTCATGGATGATCGTCCGGCTTGTGGTCAGCCAGAAATCCTCATGGTCTTTGTAACATGCGGGGCAATCGCTCAGGTACGCGGATTCATACTCCCCTCCGCTAAGGAGGAGCCAATTGTATTTTGTCTCTGGATTGTCGTCAAATTTTGGCCATTGGATCAGGCTGCGGATTCGTTCGATCACTCTTTGAACTTGCCACTCCTTCAAGGGGGAACGCTCTCCCAAACCGGAAAATAATTGCGCCGCTGGGACCTTTCCGACGCATGATTCAGGCGCAAAATTGACTTTTCCATCGATCCATTGGGAGAGCGCGTTACAAGCGTCCTGCCAAATCCCCTCGACGGGATGAAATTGACTATCGGGGCGGGTACCCAATCCCTTCGCCGTCTTGCCTGTGGCGATCGCCTCGAGGATATTATTGACCCATCGAGACGCTTTATGGTGACAGAGTTCAAGACTCGAGATGAGTTCCCGGATTTTCGCCGTTGAAGAACTGATAGGGGCGATTTCGTCTTCCATTCGATCGATGCGGCGGATCTCGTCATCGGCTTCAATCGCGCAATTGCGCCACCAGGATTTCGGGGATACGTTCCTATCTGTTATTTCTGTCATCAGAGCGCCTCCGGGAGGTTTAACAAATTGACAGCTGATCAGTAACGACCGCAGGTTATTCTATGTGTATCGTATCATGATTCGCGTTTTATAATTACAGAACAGTAAAAATCAGGCTATGGCAATGATAGGTCTACAAGAAAATTTTCCCATAAATCAAACAATTTGCATGTACAATATTAAAAGAATCCTTTCTAAAACATTATCAAAATGAATTGAAGGAGGGCTGATCATGGAAAAGGTTCATCAAATAGTCAATCGGCAAGTCCAACGTTGGAATTTGGAGCGCGCCGCGTTTGAAAACGTATCGAGAAATGAATCATCCACGATCCACATGCCCGAAACAAAACCTATCGTTACTATCTCCCGCCAGCGGGGATGCCGGGGCCCAGAATTGGTGAAACTGCTGGCTCACAAACTCCATTACGGTTTTTTTGACCGCAACATAGTCGATTACATTGCGCAAAACGCGGGTGTGCGCCGGGAACTGGTCGAATCGCTTGATGAGCGCGAGCGGTCCGAATTGGAGATCTGGGTGGAAAGTATTCTCCGGGAACGCATTTTTGACCGCAATGATTACATCCGCGCCTTAAGCGAAGTGTTTAAAACGGCTTTTCTGCAAGGGGGGATTATCATCCTGGGCCGGGGCGCCAATTTCCTTCTTCGGAATCTTCCCGCTTTACATGTGCGTATCGTCGCTTCCGAAGAAGCCCGCATCCGGAACATGCTGGAATTGGAAGGGATGAGCGCGAATCAGGCCCGTGATGAAATAAAAACCGTCGATTACGAACGCGCGCAATTCGTGCGCCGTTATTTCAAAAAAGACATTGAAGATCCCCTCGCTTACGATCTAATTATCAACATGGGAACCAACACGATCGACGCCGCCGTTGAGATCATCCTGACCGCTTTGCGAAAACGGGAATGGATCTCTACGTTAAAAAAAAATAGCTAAAAAAACAGCCGAAACATACCCTATAATTTTCGTATAAACCAGCATGATTGAGATCACAACCTACAGATGAAAATGAGTTGTGAGAGTGATTGCGTACGAGCAAATCTTGGAAATTCATTTTCATATATTTTCATATAAAAGTAATATAAATTAGCCGAATTATATCTTTCTACGATTAAATTGCATAACAGGCGTTAAACGATTATTTCATATCACTTCAACTTTTGACCAATCTAAGTAATAAGGAGAGAAACAATAATGAAATTCATGGGTGTCGTAGTGTGTGTTCTCGCGCTGACGGCGGGTCTTGGTTTCACGCAGGATTTGGACATAAACAAATGGCCGCCCGATACAGATTTCACACAAGAAGTACATTACTGGAGCGCAGATGATTTTCTCTATGAAACGATTCCCTCCGGCGCCGGCCGCGATTTTGTCGATAGCCTTCTTATTCTAACCGGGGGCGATCAGGTTACCGATGACGTGGTTATCGGTGGGTATGACGGCATAAAAGCCACTATGCAGTATTTCAATGTCGCAGATGAATTTTATGATTTCTGGCCGGATTATTATTATGATGTCTGGCCGGATTTTATGAACGTCGACGTATTAGTTCAATATTTCGCCAACGCCGAATCCATTCGCGATAACTTGGGATTTCGCCTCGGTACATTGGAGAATCGGCATACTGTGGATGGATACACATGTGAGTCTTTAACCGATCAATGGGAATGGAGAGTGTTCCGTGTCGATAATAGTAACGCGTGGCTTGGAAACTTAGCCGATAGTACTGGTGGGGGCCAATACGGAGGCGTCAATGGAGGCACGATCCGCTTTCAAAATACGACCGGCCTGATTTTCCGGGCTGTGGCGATCGGTCCGGAAGGCGCATTTGGGGATCCGGATAGGATCAATAGATCCAATACCGTTGACTTTGATCCCAATCCATACGCCATTCTTGCGGAATGGGATATCGACAAAGGAATTACCAACGGACTCGATCTTTACATGGATGAAGAAGGTGATCAGGAACCAATCATTTCTGAGTCTATCGGCCCCGCTGACGATCAACGCAAAGCGGCCCGGCCCGCCAAGGGAGATGGAAGCGATGGGATTGAAGACAATTACCTGAATTGGTTGATCCTCGACGAACACTTCGGTCCAACCAGTCAGCCCAGTTTCCGCATCAAAGTAGTCGCAGAATATTACGACGATCCCATCCTGGCGGGAGAAACGTTTGGACCAGATGTCTACATGACTGCTGGCGGTGGTGATCCCGTACCTTATCCGGCTGAAAATTGGACGGTCCTAACGGGAAGCGGCCAGTGGCTGGAAGCGGAATGGTATGTGCCTGATGTTAAACTCATCGGTGTGAATATCCCGTCGGACGCGCAGGCCGGGCCACGCTTCTATTTTAGCGGGCCTATTTACATAAGCCGTCTCCGTATGGGCGCCATCCGGTCATCGGGCATTTATGAAGGCGTCGATCCGATTCCGGATTCGTACCCATTCAATCCCGATCCCTATGGAATCTATGCGGAAATGGATTTAGATCAAGATCTCTTTGATCATCTCAATATGGCCAATAACGGAGGCGATCAGGAATATATCATTGAGGAAGGAATAGGCCCGGCTGGTGATATTCGAACCGCTGTGCGCCCCGCTTTGGATTTGGGGACGGATCCATTTGACCGGTATATGAATTTTGCGATTTTGGATGAGGTATTCGGTCCCAACGATCAGCCCAACGCCGTGGTAAAAATGGCTGTCGATTATTTCGATGATCCAGAACTGATTGGCGCGCAATTCGGAGCGGAAGTGTATAAAACAAACGCGTTTGGAACGCTTCAGATTGTCTCGGTTCCCAACGATCAACGTATCACTCTTGAAGGCGCCAACACTTGGCGCACCGCCGCCTGGCAGGTTGATAATTTAAACTTCAGCGGTGTAAACGTCAGCCCGCAAGGAGCGATGCGCCTCTGGTTTTCGGATAACAGCGCGATTCATATCAGCCGGGTTCGCATTGCGGTGATCCGGCCCGTTGGAGAATTCGCGGGTGTGGATATGCTGGCGGATGTTCCTTTAACCCCCGTCACCGGATGGGAATTGTACTAAATGCACAAAGTGGAACCATGCGATTGAATTACGCTTTGCGGGATAAACGCTGTCACAAAGAACGGGGCGTGGAAGAATCTATTCCACGCCCCATTTCAAACTGTCTTATCGAGAAAAATTAACTTAGCGCAACATCCAACTTTCAACGCTGGCGGGCATGTGATCGGATGTGACGGTCAACCGGACGACATTGGTGAATCCAGCGCCTGTCGCGTAAATGATGATGAATGAGTCGCTGACGGGATCGTATTTGACATCATGATAGTTAGCGTCGTTGCTGATCGCAGTAGGTGTTTCCACCAGTTTGTATAGATCGTCAGGACGCCCTGGGAGGATTTCACCTTCCGGACCGAGAAGCGTAAACACCATCCCCTGAAAACCTCCGCTGGCGTTGTGAGATATCACAATTACACCGCTGTTTGGATCGGCGGCAAGCCGTGGATGACGCTGGCTGAACGGCACACTTCCTGCCGCTTCCAAATAAGGAATTTGTTCCCGCGCTTCTTCCAAAACGTAATCGGGCGCCGGACCGATATTGAAATAGAAAATATCGCCGCCTTCCGCGCCGTTCGCGTAATCGAGAACACCAATAAATTCTCCATTAAAAGGATTCTCAATGGCGGAGGGATGGCCGGCGTCGAAATTCTTGCGCAGCTGGGAAACGATTCGTTGTTCACCCAATTGCAGACTACCATCATCGCCCGGCACAGTTTGAATCATCCGGCTTGAGATCCGATTGGGAGATGTGGATGGATCAATGTTTGTGATAAAGAGGAAGACGTCGTTCTCTTCTAAATAATAGACGTCTGGATCGTCTTCATCACGTGTTGGTTCGAGAGAATCCAATCGAGTCGCTTCAGCGGTCAGGAGATTGCCGTCCTGATCGTACAGCAGACCGATAACGCCTTCACTTTCATCGGGTGGATCATATTCGGACACATAGATCATGTTCCCATTTTGCGAACTGCACGCTACGGCGGTATCCTGATAATTGAATTCGGTTTCCGGATCAAACGACCACGCTTTCACAACGGGATCCGCATCCCCTGCCGCGCTCTTGGCGTTAACGATCGCCATCAACGGAACGCGCGCGCCCGTGGGGGAATAGCCGTCCGCCGCCACCGCTACAAAGTATTGGTTGCTGACCGGATTGTAGGCGACGGTCAATTTCTGCAATTCTCCGTAGGGATTGCCGACAATAATAAAAGGATCGCCGACTTGTGTGAGGGTCACAGGATTGTAAAAGAAACCCATGACCGCATGGACAGCGGGGTCTCCCGTGATGGGATCGTTATCCACCGCGATGGTGTCGATCGTAACGAACAGGATTTCCGGTTCGTTTGTGTTCACGGCCAATCCCGCTTCTTTGGTGCTGGTCTCTTCAAACAGGGTGATCGGTTCACTGATCGTGAACTCGGGTTCCTGCGCGGCGGCGAAGCCACATAAGACGAGATTCGCCAGGATAGCGAACACCGCGCATTTGCTTAAAATACCTTTTTTCATCACATACCTCCATTAAAAAAAATGTGTTTTGTGGATTCAGAACAGATAGAACCCAATACAAAGACGGCAAAAGTATAACTTGTATAGTGTTCAGGTCAGAAGTCCGTCTCTCCACGATAGCGGCAATTTAATGATATAATAATGTTCTTAATAGTATGTTAACGCTTTTTTCTTATTATTAATAGTGTACATCGAAAGAATGCCCTAAAAGAAGATCACCATTTTTAAAAAACCGAGAGACTACAAATGCAAGTTGGAGAGATGATATTTAACCTTTGAAAGGGAGGAGTTTATTTCATGGAAACATTTTTAGCGAAAATCTGCCAAGTGTGTCCGTTTTGTATTGCGAGGCGGAAATGGCCGGATAGCGGGTACGCTCGATTTATGCGCAAGATAGAAAAAAACTGCCCGTTTTGCCGCGCGTACAATCGATTGAAGGCGAAAGAGCGGAAGTGATATATAGGCTATTCAATTAATCCAATATAGTGTTATTAAGCGCTTTCTCCATCAACGACGATAGAGGATAATAAAGATAGACTCTAGTCGTTGAGCGAAACAAATATTTATTAGAATCTGTCTCCAAGAAATCTCTAGGTAAATGACCATTCCCTCACGATCTGTGTGACTGACGCTCAATAATCATGCGCAAACAGTCTATGACCAATTTTGCGAGGTGTAGATAACTCTCATTAAATAAAAGGTTATATAATAAGTAATTAATGAAAACGATTTCTTAGAAACTAAACCAAAAACAGCTTTGAGTGGTTCATAAAATCAAACCACCGGCTCATTCGAAGATCATGACTAAAATGGCAAACCGCAATTTACACTTATGGTGCGATGTCGAAGAGCAGAATTGTCTGAAGGGAAATAAGCAGCAGCATATATTTCTACATCAGCAATTAAGCTAATATCAGCTTGGCTGTTTTGCTCCCATTCAATAAAACCAAAACCAGTTATAAAATCGTTGTTATTCTTCATTTTCAAAAGTATTGTCTTTTGTGGCAATAAATCAAATTGGACAGTATTATTTGTAGTTGATCCAGTATTTTCAATGTATGTACCTGAAGTAGTTCCATCTATTAGTACTGTAAGTAATCCGCTATTTTTATCATTATTATCCGTTAATATAGAACCATCACTCTTTACTAATGTAACATAAACAGTTGAAACATCGTCTGCAATATTTGATATACTTATAAAACACTCATGATCATGGTATCCGGAATCATAACAACTCCACTTAGAGATATATGCTTTTCCTCTAGCCTTCGGGATAACATCAACTACAATCTCCGCAGGTTGATCTAAATCCACATATTCTTTACTAGGTATACGGACATCCACAAGACTTTCTGTGGTTGGCCGCATGGCTAGGCCATTATTAGCTGCTGTTCCGTCCACCCAAGCTTTTACTAGGTCTGTAATATCTACGACAATGGTTGTACCGATTTCCTCAGTGATAAATACATGATTGGCTTCGACTACAGCATTGACGGGCGGCATGTTGGAGGCTGTAATCGCGCTTTCGTTCCATGAACCTTCCACGGAAGCGAATTCCACTTCGCCCGGTGAATCCATGATGTTGACATACAATTTTAGATGCGCGCTTACAATATCCGAACCGCGATACTCTGCCAGAGTGGCGGTGTCAAACTTAAAAAATCCAAGTCGTCCTTGGCCAACAACATCATCCGCGCGCACATGGTTATTCGCACCCACATTGGTGTCAGGAAGAAATTCCAACACAGTAGCGTCATCAGTGACTGGTAATGTAAGCGTATCTGCATAAGTTGAAACAGCCCCAATAAAAAGGATACTCGTGATCGTTAAAACTAGACTTACGCTTCTCATAATTCTCCACCTTTGCATAGATATTTACAGAACTAAATATATTTATGCAGTTCTGTTATTAATTTCTTTGATTGAAAATTAAATGCAAAAATCACTCTATCTTAAAAATATAAAATTCAAAAGTCAAGTGAGCCTTTTACAAAATAGATAAAGAGGATGTTTTTCATAATATAGATCAACAATCATGTAGAACTCTAGAAAATGGACATTATTTCGGAAATCTCCTGTAGATAGATTTTCAAATGAAAGAAAAATATATTTTATCTGACGGTGTGCGTCTATTTGAATTAAATTCTGATTGAAATTTTTTCACACCTCTTGTCTGAATCGTCAACACAAATCAAACTGTTAGCGAGTGATTAGGAGGAATGCTGAGGCCATAGAGTATCTCTCCGCCGTTCGTTTTCACACCGATACGAAAGAACTCGATCTTTTCCACATCAGGAGCACAATGGATGAAGTTACTTATCACCGGAGCGTCCGGTTATCTGGGCGCCGCGATTTTGCACGAGGCGCTCGCGGAAGGGTATCGAATACGGGTGTTACTCCGTCCTGAATCGGATCGCAGCCAAATTCCAGACGAAGTGGAAATCATTCAAGGCAATCTACTTGATTCGCATTCTCTTCATCAAGCGATGAAAGGCTGCGGCGCTGTGATTCATTCCGCGGGGCTGGTTTCGATCTGGCGCCGCAATCCAAATGATTTTTATCAAACCAACGTATTGGGAACCGTTAACATATTGCGCGCGGCGCGGGATGAAAAAGTGGCGCGCGTCGTGTATACCTCGTCGTTTTTCGCACTCGGCCCCACCCGCGAACGGCCCGCGGATGAAACCTGGAGCAACCATCTCACCCTGCCGCCAACCGAATATGCGCGGAGCAAAACCGAAGCGGATAAACGAGTCATGAATTGGGTTGAGGAAGGAAACAACGCAGTCCTGCTCTATCCCGTATTTTTATATGGGCCAGGGAAATCAGAGAAAGGGAACTGTGTTTCCACGCTATTGGAAGACTATATAAATAGAAGAATCCCCGGTGTCATCTATGGAGGGAATAAACGCTGGACTTATTCCTACCTACAGGATGTGGCGCGCGGTCACATTCTCGCCTTGGAAAAAGGACGTACGGGAGAGAAATATATCCTTGGCGGAGAAGACGCGACGCTGCGAGAGTTATTCGACATTGTGAAAGATATTACAGGCGTGGAACGCTCACGCGGAAGACGAACCTCGCGCTTTCTCAACCAATACGCTTGGTTGGAGGAGACAAAAGCGCGTTTTTTCAAACAATATACTCCAAAAATGACACGGGAGAGTTTGGGCGTTTACCGGCATCATTGGCGGTATTCTTCCCAGAAAGCCATCGGTGAATTAGGCTACATTCGCACGCCGTTGAAAGTAGGAATCATAAAAACGCTGGAAAGCCTGGGGCTGGCGCCGAAAGAAGACCGGAGCACAATTCTATAATTGTTTTTTATCGATTTCGTGGAAACGCAACTTTGATTTAGAAAAGACTCCAATGATATACGGAGACGGGTTCACCGGCGATCGAACCCGCGTTCAATCCATCAAGGCCCAAGCCGGACGCGGGAGAGCCGGATTGGAGGTTGAAATCCAGATCGGCGTTCAACGTTCCGGGCGTCACGTTGACGTACAATGGATTATAAACGACAGAGTCAATAATTTCCGGTTCGGCGCCGCCCGTCACCAAGAGTTCTCCTTCCGAAACCAGATCCCAGAGCACCGAATTTTTAATCGTTAATGATCCTTGTGTCAGATAGATATCATCAGTTTCGACAGTTCCATCATTGCCGTTCGTTGCAAGGAGTATGGAATTGGTAATGGTGACGGAAGGCCCTTCATTAGGGGCGGCTTCAGGATCATCGAGCCTCATGCTCACGGCTAAGTCATGATTAAAAAAATCACAATGGTCAAAGGTGGCGTACGAGGTATCCCGGAGATTGATGATTGAAGAAGGGGCGCCGAAATCGGATGGATAATCGGCTGTGATCGCGAAGACACAGTTCTTTACAATCATGGGCGCGGCGGGTGTTCCAACCGTCCGTCCACCGGTTGATTTGAAGATCGTCTGGCAGTTGATAAACCATACATTCTCAAAGATGACAGGAGCGTCTGAAGGCGAATCGACACTTCCCGTGCGTAGATCAAGCGCGCGGCCATCCGCGTTCAAGATCGTTATGTTCCGGATAATCGCAGGCCCCCGAATCGAAAAGGCTCTTGCGTCATCCTCCGAGGCTGAATAGGAATAGAAATCCAAGATGGTCGCTTCGGGACCGAGACCGCTGCCCGAACCTTCGAGTACGGGAGTTTCATCTTGAAAACGCAGTTGAACGCCCATCTCATAAAGACCTGGCGCGAGTTTCATGGTATACGTGTCATCATAGTCTCTTAAATCGATGGAAATTAATACAGCGTCTTCTGGTTCGTATTCCAGGATTTCCTGTGAAACCGCCGGTACAATAAAGAAAAGCGCAAGAATAAGAAAGGAGCCGATGCTCATTCCATTTCGGTTAGCCATTATTTCCTCCATATGGTTTATCTGGGCGTTTGATCGTTCGAGATAGTTTTATTCTAACATTTTATTTTCAAGAAGAAACATGCAATTCAATCCCACCCCAATTTTTATCCCCAATTCGCTGTGGATAAAATGTTGAAAAGGTGTTTTTCGCCCTGTATAACCGGTGATTCGCAGGTGGTATCCTGTGGATAACCTGTGGATGAAAAAATGTTCAGAAAAAGTGAATTTTGTTATTGATTTCAGGCGCGGTTTGCTTACAATAAACACCACTATTATTCAATTGAATCGCTGTCATGTAATTCAGGGTTATTCCTCATTTAATTTCGGTTTCATGCTTTTGAACCTTTCATCTCATCTCTAGGACACACTCATGGCTAAGGTTGAACGTATACATACACAGGATCGAACTCCTCCACACAACCTGGAAGCCGAGAAAAAAGTGTTGGGCGCGATGATCCGCGATATGGAAGCGATCCACAGGGCGCACGAGATTTTAGGCGCCGACGCGTTCTATCAACCCAGCCATCAAAAAATTTATGACGCGCTGATCGAACTATCCTCTAAAAACACGGCGATTGATTTGACAACGCTTTCCGATCTGTTGGAACGGAAGGGGGAACTCAAAGCGATCGGAGGACCGTATTATTTAATCGAAATGGCGCAGAGCGTCGCGACCTCCGCCAACATCGATTACCATGCGGCGATTGTGCGCGAGCGGGGGATGCGCCGGAAACTGATCCGCCAATGCTCTGAGATCATCAAAGAGGCGTATGAAGGGGAAGACGAAGCCGAACAGATTCTCAACCGGGCGGAGTCGAGTATCTTTCAACTCTCCCAGCAGCGGTCCGGCCGGTCGTTCAATCCTGTAGGAAAATTTCTCGATACGGCGATGGAGAAGATCCAGCTCGCGCACGAACAAAGCGGGGCGCTGACCGGACTGGCGAGCGGATTCCGGGATTTGGATAAATTGACATCGGGTTTCCAGAAGTCCGATTTAATTATCCTAGCCGCTCGTCCTTCCGTAGGGAAAACGAGTCTCGTTTTGAATATCGCGGAATATGCGGCTCTTTCGGGAATTCCAGTCGGAATTTTTTCTTTGGAAATGAGCAGCGAGCAGATTGCGGAACGTGTGCTCTGCTCGCAAGCGCGGGTGAACTTGAAGCACCTCCGGTCGGGTTATTTCACGAAACGGGAAGCGTCGACGCTGTTAAAGACGGCGGGGAAAATATACGATATTCCTCTCTATATAGACGATACGCCCAGTTTGAACCCGACCGATGTCTTCAGCCGTTCCCGCCGGTTGAAATCGGAGTGTCCCGGTCTCGGATTGCTGATTATCGATTATTTACAATTGATGAGCGCGCGAAAAAGTTCTGACAACCGTCAGCAGGAAGTGTCGGAAATCTCGCGGTCTCTGAAGATCCTAGCCCGTGATTTGGACATCCCCATCATCGCCTGCTCACAGCTATCACGCGCAGTGGAAAAACGCGACGACCATGTGCCCCGGCTTTCGGATTTGAGAGAATCGGGCGCGATCGAACAGGACGCGGACCTTGTCGCCTTCCTGCACAGGGAACCTCTCAAAGGGGAAGTGGAGGATGAAGAGGAAGAGGACGAGATGGAAGCGGGCCGCCAGATCCATTACGCCTATAAAATCATCGTCGGCAAACACCGCAACGGCCCGATCGGAGAAATCGACATCTACTTCGCCCGTGAATACACGCGGTTTTATGATGTGTCACAGGAGGAACCGGATGAGTTGGTTCCGTTTTAGGGATTTTCGTTCCTATCATAATTTTTGTGATCGTTAAAATACAGTTTGGCCGAATCCACTACTCGCTTTAAAAGCGCCATATCTTGTTGATTCATATCTTTAACTTGAAGTAGGGAACGGATTTTCTCCTCACTGAACGTACTATACAACTGGCCAATACCAACGTTCAAAAACGAGCAAGTCAAAGTAGTGATGTTTCGAAATGAAAGTACAACAACACGCTCATTTCTTAAGGCGGTTTCAAGACGATTGTAGACTTTTTGTCCATCGCTGGAAGCGAAACAAAAAGGGCTTCCCGCAATTTCATAAATGGAAAGTTCTATTTGTTTATCCATCTCAGTCACCTTTAAAATATCCAATTCTCCCCCTCATCACATAATCCAAACAATCAGGATTCTTTAACAAACTAGAAATATAACAATAAAGCAATCCTCTGGCTATGGGATTCAACGCTTTGCGTAATAGTCGAACGGTATATTCATTTTCTGCGGCCGAAGGGCCATCTCAGCGCCTAAGGCCTTGTCCGGTTTTTCCAGACTTTGTATAGTGGATTGGTGTATTTTTGTGAATAGAACGTCACTCTCAAACTGATTCTGAGAGTGAATTATCGGGGATCGTTATGAAACGGTTTTGGCTTGGTCTATTATTGATTGGGATTCTTGTTGTCACATGGGAAGGAGCTTTTGGTGAATTGATCGCCAGGCTTCCCCCAGAAAATGTGTTGTATGAGACAGACTCGTTGTATCATCATATCCGTGTGTCTGAAGTCGCCGGGAAACGGTACCTCTCATTCAACCGGGCGAGAGGTCACCAGAGCGCCGTCAATCTCAAGGATCCTTATGATCTAGAATTCGCTTATACGCAGGCGAGTTTCACCGCGCTTGGATTTTTGGAAAAAGGACCAGAGAAGGTTCTATACTTGGGATTGGGGGGAGGCTCGATGCCGAGGGTGTTAGCCAAACACCTTCCGGAGGCGAAAATCGATATCGCCGAGATCGATCCGGAAGTCGTGATGGCGGCCAAGAAATATTTCCTCTTTAAAGTCACACCGAATATGCGCGTTTTTGAGCAGGATGGTCGGCAGTATCTGCGGCGCTCCCAGGAACAATACGATTTGATTTTTCTCGACGCGTATAACGATCTCGCGATCCCTTTCCATCTCACAACGAAGGAATTCTTTGAACTAGTCAAACAGCGGTTGAAACCGGGAGGTATCGTGGCGGCGAATGTTTGGGGGCCTCCGGTTGATGAGTTTTATTTATCCGAGTTGAAGACGTATCAAGCGGTTTTTACTCATGTGTACCGGATTGATTCCATCACGACGAACAACTACATTTTCGCCGCGGATATGAACGAGCGGGTGATGACCGCCGAAGAACTGCTCCGCCGGGCGCAAGCGCTGCAAGATCATTTTTCATTTTCGTTCTCTCTGCCGAAATACGCGCGGACATTTGAAGATTTGACAAAGGAAGAAGTCACCGCGGATGTTTTGTCCGACGATTTCGCTCCAGTGGAGGTTCTTCGCTCCAGAAAGGCTTCCTCGAATTGATCCCTTGCATAGTCTTTCTAACCGGCGCGATTGTGATGTCATTTGAAATTTTGGGTAGCCGGATTCTCGCGCCTGATTTCGGGAACGCGATTTTTGTCTGGGGCAGTTTGATCAGTGTCTTTCTGGGGGGATTGACCGTTGGGTACTGGGGAGGGGGGAAACTGGCTGATACAATCGGCGATCTCAGGGGATTCGCGGGGCTACTGGCCGTTCCTGGATTGATTCTACTCTGTCTGCCATTTTATTGCGGCGCCGTCAATCTATGGATATTCGAACGTGAATTTGGCGTTCGTATGGAACCCCTTTTAGCCTCCTTGATTCTCTTTTTCCCACCGACGATTTTTATGGGCGCGGTCAGTCCCTACGCGGTGAAACTGCAGGTTAAGAATTTGAAATGGCTGGGATCCGGTGTCGGTAATTTATACGCGCTATCCACACTGGGCAGTATTCTGGGGACATTGTTAACATCGTTTTATTTGATTACGTGGATTGGGGTGCGGCAGATCATCCTGGCGCAGGGGGTGTTGCTTTTAGTGATGGCGGCCGCTGTGTGGATCGTATATTATCGAGCGAGGGGAGAGACAATAGAGGAACCGAATTGATGGAGAGTCTTTTCAGCCGATCGAACTGTTTTATTTCACTCCTTTGCTAATTAAATGCGCCGCCAGTCCCCGATCTAATTTTAGTATATGATCGATCAACCAATCTTTAAGGAAATGAGTTATTTTGGGAGATAAATGTAAATCTTCCTGTTCCAACCGTTCTTTAAATTCTATCGCTTTTTCTTTAAAAAAAATATGTTCGTTTTTATGCTTCATTGAATCCGGATAATTATATTGATCCATATATTCCTCTTCCGTGTTGAAGTGATGAATCGAGTAGTCAATCATGTCATTTACTATATCTGGCATGATCTCCAGAGTTTTTCTCTCCACCATCGCCCTATAAATACGATCGATCATCATAAGTATCTTCTTATGCTGAGAATCAATACTCTCGATCTTCACATTATACTCATCTTTCCAATCGAAAAAGCCCATAATCCAATCCTTCCTTAAGGATAAAAGTCCACAACGCCCTCCTTCCAAGTTTATTCATTTGAGTTTTTGAATTTATCTGTTTTGATGGCGAACCAGTAAATCCGGATAACTCTTCAAATATGTGGATAGGACACGTTATAATAATTATTTCTGTCCTTTCTGAATTAGGAAAAAGGCCAATTTCCGATCTGTATTCAGTATATGGTTAATCAACCAATCCTTCAAAAAATTCATGATTTCAGGGGTTAGAAACATATTTCTATGTTCCAGCTGTTCTTTGAATTCGTATGCTTTTTTCTTAAAAAATATATGCTCATTCATATGTTTCTTGATTTCAGAATACTCGTATTGATCCATTAATTGCTCTTCGGTCTCGAAATGATAGACCGAATAATCTACCATGTCGTTCACAATTCCCGTCAGTTTTTGATGAGTCTGTTTCCCCATCATGGCCACGTACAGACTTTCTATCATCAAAACCAGTTTCTTGTGCTGGGAGTCAATACTCTCAATATTCACGCAATACTCATCTTTCCATTCGAAAAAATTCATATCTATGAACCATCCATGAAATTGAATATACTTAAAACATTTAATAGACGTTCATCTTATCGATTTCTATATTGCTAGTCAAATCTTTATATCATGAGTTGCGGGAGCGAATACAAACGAGAAAGCCTTAGGAACTCATTTTCATTTAAACCATCATGATTGAGATCACAACTGCAAATGAAAATGAGTTGCGGGAGCGAATTCGAACGAGAAAGCCTTGGGAACTCATTTTCATTTAAATGTTGACAGAACTCACCTGGGTTGGATAATCAATAAGAAAGGTTAACGGTATCGATTGGCTGCCAAGGCAAGCCGGGAACGGTAATGAACGAATTTATGGATTCCATTGCAACAGCGCTCAATTCAAATTCAGTAATTTCTCTTTTCCTCGTGATTGGATTGGGATTGGCGTTGGGAAACGTAAAACTGGCGGGATTCTCTTTAGGATCGAGCGCGGTGATGTTCGTTGCGCTCGCTTTTGGACAATTGGGGCTTACGATCCCGCCGGCGATTAAAAATTTAGGGGTCATTTTATTTGTTTACGCCGTCGGCCTGCAAGTCGGTCCCCGGTTTTTTCATACGATCCGGCGGAACGGAATCACGTATCTTTGTATCGCGCTGCTTTCCTTGCTGAGTGGTATGGCGAGTATTGTCATCATCGGCAAGGCGATTGGCATCCCGGCCGACTTAGGCATCGGCGCTTTCGCAGGCGCGCTCACATCCACACCCGGGTTGGCCGCCGCGTTGGACGTTTTGGATGAAAACACATCGGTATCCGTCGGATTCGGGATCGCGTATCTCTTTGGTGTGATCGGTGTTGTGTTGTTTGTACAAACCATCGCCAACAAGCAATGTACTAAAGATGAAGTGGAAGCCGAACGGAACGCGCCGGTGGAGGCCAGTTCAAATCTAAAACTCAAAGCCTTTATCGTTACGAATCCGAATTGTACGGGCAAACCACTCATAGAAATCGATCTCCACAGCATGACACGCGCCAATATCACCCGGATCGTCCGGAACAGCCAGGAATTTATGGCGTATGATACCACAGCGTTCCAGCTCAATGACATCGTTCACGCCGTCGGAACCGAACGGGAATTGAGAAAACTCGAACACATCATAGGCAAGGAAACTACTCCAATTGAACTGGATAAAAACAAAGAAATCGCTGTGCGTGATGTATTCGTCTCTTCCCCCCGCATCACCGGCAAGCGATTGAAAGATTTAGAAGTGCTGGAATTATTCGGGGTTCGGTTGACCCGGTTACGAAGAGATGAGATTGATATCGTTCCTACGGGCGATACAACAATGGAAATCGGTGATTTGATCCGCGTCGCAGGAACGACGGACGATTGCGAACGCTTCGTTCAGATCGCCGGTCAACAGGAGCGACGCATTCATGAAACCAACCTGCTGGCCATGTGCGCCGGGATCACACTAGGGGGATATGTGGGCGCGTACACTTTCAACCTGCCCGGCGGGATGACATTCAATCTAGGTTTGGCGGGAGGGCCGATGCTCGTGGCGATTCTGATCAGTCACGCGGGCCGTATTGGACCCATCAGCACGCGGGTTCCCTACGCCGCCAAGTATCTCTGCCGGGAGATCGGCTTGGTTTTCTTTTTGGCCGCCGCCGGCGCCGAGGCGGGGGATTCGTTTGTAGAAATGTTTCAGAGTTATGGCGTTCAGATATTTCTTCTCGGCGCCGCCGCGACGACGGTTTCCATGTTCTCCGCGTACTTGCTGGGGCGGTATCTCTTCCGATTGAGCCGGTTGGCGTCGCTGGGCGTCGTCTGCGGCTCCATGACCAGCACGCCGGCCCTGGGCATCGCCGCCAGCAGCGTCGATTCAGACACCCCAGCGATCGCATACGCTTCCACCTACCCACTCGCCCTCGTTCTTGTGACGCTCATTTCACAAATCCTCGCTTCAGTGCTTTAACCGGCATGGTTTCCGCTCCAATCGATGATCGGCTATACTCTGTGCGTTCAACTTTTTTCAACCGGGAGAAGAGTATGCGGAATTGGATGCGCAATATTTTATTTCTATGCGCCGCGCTATGTATATTTTCATGTTCACCCGCGGAGGAGCCGGATTCGGCTGGGAATTCATCCGGCGATCCTTTTCGTGTAATTCTCATTACGGATGTAGGGGGATTGGGCGATAAGGGTTTTAATGATTCCGGTTGGGCGGGCTGTCAAATCGCAGAAAAGAAATTAACCGAACGGGGCGCGAAAATCGAATGCAAAGTCATCGAATCACGCGAACAAACCGACTACACCGATAACCTGAATATGGCCGCCGAACGGGCGGATGTCATCGTCGCCTTGGGTTTTTTGATCGCGGATTCGGTAGAGCGGGTGGCGAAACATTATCCTGACACTGCTTTTATCTTTATCGATGGAAAGATCAAAGGGGATAACATCGCCAGTTTTGATTTTAAATCACATGAAGCGGCGTTCCTTGCAGGTATCCTTGCGGGGTATGTGACGGAGACGGGAACGGTTGGCGTTATGCCGGGGATGGATATCCCCCCGGTGGAAGCGTTCGCGAGCGGCTATCAAGCGGGTGTTCTAACCTATAACAAACTTGCGGGAAAAGAAGTCAAGGTTCGGTCCTCCACCATCGGCAGTTTCAATGATCCAGTGAAAGCCAAATCCATCGCCCAAGCGTTGATTGACAATGGCGCGGACATTCTCTTTCAACTGGCGGGGAATAGCGGGCTTGGGGTAATTGAAGCGGTTCGGGACGCGCCGGGCCGGTGTTTCGCCATCGGCGTGGACATCGACCAAGACGATCTCGCCCCCGGCAAGATTCTGACCAGTGTATTAAAACGCATGGACAAAGTTGTGTCGGATCAGATCCTCGCCGCGTATAATAATCAATTCAAAGGGGGGATCTTTGAAGCTGGTTTGAAGGATGATTACACTGGTTTGACAGAAATGGTTCACACCCGCCATCTCGTCCCTCCCGAAGCGTTCGAAACAATCGGCCAAGCCCGTGAAGCGATTATTTCGGGAAAACTGATTATCCCGAAAACCTACGAAGCGCTGCGAGCATTCGAAGCGCCGCTGGATCCATTCAAGACTCCATGAATAAGCCAGAACATGTCTCCGGCTTAAACGCAATTCCCGCCTTATCCGCGCAGGGCGTCACCAAATGGTTTGGGAAAACGCCGGCTAACGAATCTGTCTCTCTCGATCTCCATTCTGGAAGAATCCATTCTCTGCTGGGCGAGAACGGCGCGGGAAAATCGACGCTGGTTTCGATTCTGTATGGATTGTATGAAGCCGATGAAGGCCGCCTGTTTGTGGATGGGCGCCCGATTCAGATCCGCCGTCCGGGTGATGCGCTGCAGCTGGGGATCGGGCTAGCGCCGCAGCATTTCTCTTTGATTCCCACTTTGAGCGCGCTCGATAATTTGATTTTGGGGCGGGAAAACAAAAATGGATTCTTTCTCGACCGGCGGGGAGCGGAACGGGAAATTACGGCGCTTCTCGATCGCTATAGATTGGATATCCCCTTGCATGAACGGGTAGGAAACCTGCCGGTTGGAGCGCGGCAGCGTGTGGAGATCGCGAAAATTCTTTACCGCAAAGCCCGCGTTATGATCTTTGACGAACCGACCGCCGCGCTGGTTACGCATGAGATCGATCGATTTTTAGAAACGCTTGATAATCTCCGCAAGGAAGGCGTCGCTGTTTTACTAATCACCCACCGTCTGCCGGAAGTGCGTGAGGTGTCGGATGATATCACCGTCCTTCGGAAAGGGCGTGTGGTTTTACAAGATCGATTCAAAAACGTAACTGAAAAACAGATCGCCAAAGCGATCATCGGTGAAGAACTGCAAACGGAAACATACGATCTGCCCCAAACCGGCGCCCCCTTTATTCGAATTGATTCCCTATCAACCAACGCGGGAAAGACGAAGGTTTCTCTGAACCACATCTCTTTAGATATTCATGAAAAAGAAATCCTAGGCATTGCCGGAGTCGCTGGAAACGGGCAGGAAGAGTTAATCGGCGCTATTTTCGGCTTGATTCCCGCATCGTCCGGTTCAATACATATGGGAGATAGGGATATTACCTTGCTGCGTCCGGCGGAGCGGAGAAGAGAAGGTCTCGCTTTAATCCCTCAGGACCGGCGGGAAGAAGGATTGCTCGTTAGTCATTCGGTGATGGAAAATATTATGTTGAACCGCCATGCGTTTAAAGAGCAAAGGGCTTGGATCAACAAATCCGCGATTCAGACGCAAACAATGGAATGTATCCATCAATATCAGATTGCGGCGTCATCACCGGATCAATCCGCCGATCAATTGTCGGGCGGCCATCAACAGCGTGTCGTCATCGCCCGTGAATTGCTGACCCAGCCCCAGTGGACTATCGCGCATAATCCAACTCGTGGGCTTGATCTGCGGGCTTCCCGGTTCGTACATGAAAAATTGCTGGACTTATGCGAAGGAGGCGCGCCGGTTTTACTCTTCTCTTCTGAACTGAGCGAGTTGTTTGTTTTATGCCATCGGATCGCAGTCATGTACAGAGGAGCGATCACGGCAGTCCGTCCTACAAGGGAATGGACGCCGGAGAGTCTGGGGAAAGCGATGATGGGATTGGCGTGATGGGAAAACGAATCGCATTCATTCCAATTTCTCTTTTCACCGCCTTCGCTGTAACCGGCATATTCTTGTGGATCAATGGTTTTTCTCCCATCGCGTTCATACGAATTCTTTTTACCAGTTCGTGGGGATCGGCGACGGGGATTTTACTCGTATTGACCAAATCGGCTCTTTTGATTTTAACCGGACTGGCCGTCGCGATTCCATTTCGCGCCGGTTTGTTTAATATCGGCGGTGAGGGACAGATGATTCTCGGCGCCTTGGCCGCCGCGCTGATCGGCGCTCTGCCACTGCAATGTATCGGCGTGTTTCATTTGCTTCTCTGCATCATCGCAGGGATTCTCTGTGGTTCTCTGTGGGGCGCGTTGGCGGGATTTTTAAAGGTTCAGCGAGGCGTGCATGAAGTGATCGGCACGATCATGCTGAACTTCATCGCCTTTAAAGCAGTCAATGAATTGACATTCGGCGCCTTCAGCGCGGACGCGGGAAGCGGGCGCACTTCGTTCATTCATGAATCCGCCTACATGCCGGTTCTCATTACTCACGGCGCGGCGGACACATCGATCGGTGTTTTGATTTCCTTCATTCTAGCGGTTGGCCTTTCCATTGTATTATACCGGACATGGTTTGGTTTTGAGATCCGCGCGGTGGGAGAGAATCCCACCGCGTCCCGGAACGCGGGAATCGCCGTTGGATGGACTCAATTCTGGACGTTAACGCTTGGAGGGGCGTGCGCGGGACTGGCCGGAGCCATCGAAACAACAGGAGTGAATCATACATTTTACGCGCGATTCACGGGTGGCTTGGGATTTGACGGGATCGCGGTGGCGTTTTTAGGCCTGTGCGAACCCTGGGCCACGATCCCGGCCGCGCTAACAATCGCGACGCTCCGGGCGTCTGACCGGGCGCTGCAATTAGACCTTGGCGCGCCGAAAGAAATTGTGTTTATGGTGGAAGGTATATTAATCATCTGCATCGCGATATTCACCCGGCGGAGGAACGAAAGAAATAGTGAATAACCTGTTGAACTAACGATGTAAGTTTTATTATGCGGAAGAATTACTGAAATATGGATCTCTACACGCTGCTGATTTCAATCTGCCTTCATGAATGCCCGGCGCTGCTGCATGCGGGAGCGTTGAAAGCCGCGCCTCTGCTCTGGGCGTCGCTGGGGGGCGCTTACAGCGAACGGTCCGGTGTAATAAACATTGGCTTGGAAGGCATGATGCTGATTGGCGCGTTTGCGGCAGTCGCCGGATCGGGCTTGACTGGGAATCCTTGGATAGGCTTGTTTGTTGGCGCCGCCGCGGGAGGTTTGTTCGGCTTGATTCACGCTCTAGCGGCGCTGCAGTGGAAAGCGAATCAAATCGTCAGTGGGATGGGGATCAACATATTTGCCCTTGGTATAACGGGCTTTCTTCTTTACCGGATCTTTGAAGCGAGAGGCAACTCGCCCGAAGTGACGAAAATTCCAGCGGTTCATGGATGGGAAGACGTCCCGTTTCTGTCCGACTTATTTTTCCCATTTTCTCTATTGCATATTCTTCTTTTGTTCGCATTATGCTTTACGATTTTCATTTTTTATCGAACCGCGTTCGGGCTGCGGCTGCGGGCCTGCGGGGAAGATCCAGAAGTGGTCAAAGCCGCCGGCGTCAATGTATCGTTTTACCGCTATGCGGCGGTGGTGATAAGCGGTATTCTGGCTGGGATCGGCGGCGCGCAGCTATCGTTAAGCGATGTTAGTCAGTTTAGTGTTGGAATGACGAACGGGCGCGGCTTTGTGGCGCTGGCGGCGTTGATCTGCGGCGGATGGCGTCCCGGACGCGCGGCGTGGGTTTGTCTTTTTCTAGGAACGGCGGAAGCTCTTGGCGAACGGCTTACGGCGGTCTTCCCTCTCATTCCTTCAAGAGCCTGCCAAGTCCTTCCTTTTGTCTTCGCGCTGCTTGTTCTCGCCTACAAACGGGAATTGGCCCAACAACCGCGGGCGTTGGGGAAATTATAGTTAATTGGAATATTTATAAGCGATAATTGTATCACTCATAATACCGCTTATTGGACGCCATTAGATCGCCTGATGAGATGACGCCGTTGGATGGATTGTATAAAATATCAAGATGGTCCGTTCCACTGTCAAGCCCTCTCCAGAGGGGGACGTTGTTCCAGCCGATATCCTGTAAATCGGAATATTCGTCCGGACCGGCGGAATTGATCCAATATTTAAGGCCAATGGAAGTCAGTTCGGGAGACCAATTGCTCGTTGCGCCACCGGAGGCGACAATGACTTCCGCGCTGTAGCCAAAAATCGCCAGCCATCCGTATGGGTACGCGACGTTCTTCGCTTCGTATGGATTTCTGATGATTTGATTGATATACGGCACGGGGGTTGTCAGATGCTGCCAGGTCCGGGGTTCGAAGTACGAATGATCTGGTGGATAGGCGTTATTATCCACATAATACGCGCCCATCGCCGTTTGGAGTGACCGGATATCCGCCTTGACGCGGGCGACCTTCGCGCGGGACATGGCGGATAAAAAGTTGGGCACGGCGATCGCGGCTAAAATCCCGATAATAGCGACAACAATTAGTAATTCGATCAACGTGAAAGCGGATTTCGATCGTAACGATCTTGATATTCTTTCTGTGACACTATTGATGTTCATACCACTACCCTTTCCTATTTTTGATGAATTATAAGCGAGTTTTATCGCTTGTCCATATCATTTCTCCTATTCATCCTAGAATTCAACGCTGGACAAATCTCCCCTGGGAACCATCCCATCGATATCAACGACAAATAGTAGTTATAGCAAAATACGCCTAGTGATGCGAATGAATTCTTTTTTATTCCTTTTTTAGAGCGAGGTTATATACTTCCCTGCCATAATCATTTTCAAACCTTTTGGAGGTATGTTCCGATGAAGACAAAGTTTGTTGTATCGATTATGGTATTGTCACTCGCTCTTATCGCCGGTCAAAGTGTCATGGCCGAAAAACCGTATGACGTTGGATCGAAGATCGAGCCGTTTAAACTAAAGGATTGGGCCGGAAATGAACACGATCTCAGTAAAGATTTGGGAAAAAAAGTGATTGTGCTCAATTTCTGGAACTGCCAGTGTCCAGTATCGCGCGCGTATGAAAAGCGGTTTATCGCATTGGAAAAGAAATACCGTGACAAAGGCGTTCAGGTATACTCGATCGATTCCAACACTATTAACGACGTCGAACGCATCACGAAATACGCGAAAGAGAGCAAAATCTCGTATCCCGTCTTGAAAGATTGGAACAACGTAATCGCGGACAAGTTCAACGCGAAAACCACGCCGGATGTGTTCGTGATCGGCAAAGACAAAACGATCCACTATCACGGCGCTTTCGACAACAGCCAGCAGGAGGAGAATGTGAAAAACCATTGGCTGGAAGACGCGGTCAAAGAAGTTTTGGCTGGAGAAAAAGTTACGACGCCTGAAACAAAAACGTTCGGCTGTTCGATCAAACGTGTCAAAAAATAATCGTAAAAAAATGGGGTGAGTTTTGTATCCTTTCAAACTCACCCCTTTTCTTGTCCAGCTGGAATTATTTTATGTCCGCGTTAATAATGGAGTTTGATGACCGTTTACATCTTAAGTCATGATTTTTAATTTCGGTGGGATAAAACCACCCTAAAAGAAGAGAGCGATGAGTCCTTTGAATGAACTGAGTAAAACCCGGCGGGAGATTCTCCGGACGCTGGGGCGCATTTTATCCCTTGGATGTCTAGCGTGGGTGGGCAGCGCCGCTGCAAGAACCAATCGTTCTTCCAAAGAGCCGCAATGTGAAAAATCCAATCCCTGCCGGATATGCGGATCTTTGGACCGGTGCTCTCTACCTCAAGCTCGTGTAGCGCGGCGATTGAGAAAGGAGACGGTTCATGGCTAAATCTTCCCCAAAAATCACTCGCCGCAATCTCTTAAAAGACGGTATCCGAAGCGCCTGTCTGCTAGGTGTCGGCGGCGCCGCCGGAAATCTCTTGGGACGAGCCCAGACCGAGCAATACTGCTGGCAGATCGATCCCTACGCGTGCGTGGCCTGCGGACAATGCGCCGATCATTGTGTGCTCGATGAGTCCGCTGTGAAGTGCGTGCAGGTCTATGGCATGTGCGGCTACTGCAAACTCTGCACGGGCTTTTTCGATCCAGCGCCTCTGGCGCTCAACACCGGCGCGGAGAATCAACTTTGTCCTGCAGGCGCGATCATACGGACATTCATCGAGGATCCCTATTATGAGTATACCATTGATGAAACCCTCTGCATTGGCTGCGGGAAATGCGTTAAATGGTGCAAAGCCTTTGGCAATGGGTCGCTTTTCCTCCAAGTCCGGCACGATCGATGCGTAAACTGCAATGAGTGTTCCATCGCCGCCGCCTGCCCGTCTGACGCGTTCAGACGGGTTCCTGTTAATCGCCCTTATCTATTGAAAGGAGCGAGCCATAGCGAATGAATTCTTTCGTCCGCGCGCTAACATCGCTCTCCCACACACTCAATTCCGCTGTTGATATACAGCGGTTTCCCCCGCCGGAATTTGAAGGGGGGCATGCGCTTCCCCAAACCACCACGCCCATGCCCCATAGTGAATTCTTTGAATATCTAGATGTGGCGGTTCTCGTGGGGGCGCTCTCTCTCGCGTCTTATTTTGTTTATACAAAACGCAGCCGATCGAGTGTTTTTTACCTTTCGATCTTTTCTCTGATCTATTTTGGATTTTTCCGGGAAGGCTGTATCTGTTCCATCGGCGCCATCCAAAACGTCACGCTGGCGCTCTTTGATCAAACCTACGCGATTCCGTTGGTCGCGCTTGCGTTTTTCCTTTTGCCGTTGCTCTTCTCTCTCTTTTTTGGGCGCGTCTTCTGCGCGGGCGTTTGTCCACTTGGCGCGATACAAGATCTTGTGTTGATAAGACCTATCAAGGTTCCTTACTGGCTTCAACAAGCGTTAAGCCTCTTTGCGTATGTATACCTGGGCGCGGCGGTCTTATTCGCGGCGCTGGGCAGCGCATTCATCATCTGTGAATACGATCCTTTCGTCTCCTTTTTCCGTCTTTCCGGCAATCTGAGTATTTTACTGCTCGGAACATTTCTGCTCGTGATCGGCTTATTCGTAGGCCGGCCCTACTGCCTTTACCTGTGTCCCTATAGCGTGATTCTGCGATTTCTTTCACGATTTTCTCAATGGAATGTGATTGTGACGCCTGATTCGTGCGTCACATGTCAGCGATGTGAAGACGCCTGTCCCTATGGGGCGATTGTTCCCCCTACGCCGAAGGACGCGCCATCTTCAAATGCAAAGGACCGGAAGCGTCTGATCCTATTACTATTAACCGCGCCGGTTATCATCGCTTTTGCCGCATGGGTAACCTCTTTCGCGGGCGCTTCTTTTTCGCGTATGGATTATACAGTACGTTTAGCCGAACAGATCATTTGGGAAGAGACCGAACAAGTGGAAGTCTACACCGACGCCAGCGCCGCGTTCCGGGATACGGGACAACCCAAGGAAGAACTGTTTGAGAAAGCCCGGCTGCTTCGCGAGCGATATACGCTGGGCGCGTGGATCCTGGGCGCATTTATCGGGCTTGTGATTGTATGCAAATTAATCGAACAGTCTGTATTTACTCGAAGATCGGAATTCGAAGTCAATCCCGCCGGCTGTCTCGCATGCGGCCGGTGTTTCGCTTCCTGTCCCCTGGAGCGTAAGCGGCGGAGAGAATGTCAAGCCGCAATCCCGGCGAAGGGAGGCGCGGCCGTACAATGAATGAGAAGATCAAAAATCCTAAAATGACACCGTGGTATTTGACCGCCAAAGGCGCCGTCATTGTATCCGGCGTTTTTTCGATTCTTGCCGTGGGAATGCTGCTCTGGAACTATGTCATCGATAAAGCGGGGCTTCCGGACAAGGAACAAATCTATTCCAGCGAACTCGTAGAAAAAAAAGCGCTTCTCGCCCAAGATCCCCTCAATGAAGAACTGAAAAAAGAGATTCGAAACTTGGACCTGGAACTTCGGCAGGGCTATTTCCAGCGAAAGGCGTTTGCGGATCGCGGCCGATACTTTCTTCTCATCGGGATCGTGATTTTCCTGTTTGCGATCCGGCAAGTGGCCGCGATTCATAAGGCGCCATTTAAGAAATGGTCCCGGTTGAAGGAACCGGAATTTGAAATTAATAAAAAGGCGCAGGCTCGGTCGGCCATCAGCGTGATGGGATTGATACTACTGGGGGGCGCGGTGACTTTGGCTCTTCTGCCAACGGTCGATCTGACAACTCTTTCCTCTGAAATGGCGAACGCGGAAGAGCCCACTCTTCCCGATTATCCGGCCATGGAGGAGATTCAACAAAACTGGCCGCGTTTCCGTGGGCCTGGAGGGCTGGGGATCTCTTATCATGAACGGGCGCCCACTTCCTGGAACGGAGAAACGGGTGAGGGAATCCTCTGGAAAACGGAGGTTCCCCGAACCGGCCCCAATTCCCCCATCGTCTGGAACGATCGTCTCTTTTTCACCGGTGGCGATCAGATGAATAAAGAGGTCTTCTGTTTTTCAACGGCTACCGGGGACCTTGTATGGAGCCGCCGGGTGGAAAATGTTCCCGGCAATCCTGGGAAAGAGCTGAATGTGCTTGAGGACACGGGTTTTGTGGCGCCCACTATGGCCTGTGATGGTTCACGTGTCTACGCTCTCTTCGCGGATGGTGATTTGGCCTGTTTTGATTTTAACGGCAAACAGGTTTGGGCGAAAAACCTTGGGACACCGGATAACATATACGGTCTTGCTTCATCATTGGCTGCGTACCAAAACAACGTATTAATCCAATACGATCAAGGCACAGAAGAAGATACCAAATCAAAACTCATCGCATTGGAAGGAAAAACAGGAGTCATCGCGTGGCAGGCTACACGGCCCGTAGCCAACGCCTGGACTACGCCGGTCCTGGCGCAAACAGACAGCGGCGAACAAATCATCACCTGCTCGGAACCGTGGGTCATTGGATATGAGCCCAATGAAGGCAAGGAACTCTGGCGGGCCAATCTAATGGGCACGGATTTGGCTCCGTCTCCCATTTACGCCCAGGGATTAGCCATCGTGGTTCAACCAAGCGAAGCCATGTTTGCGATTCGGACGGATAGCCAAGGAGACGTGACTGACACCCCGCAAGTGGCTTGGATCAAGGATTGTCCCGCGCCGGATATATGCAGCCCTGTCAGCAATGGGGAATTGATTTTCCTGCTGGGCTCAATGGGTGAATTGGGCTGTTACGAAACCAAAACAGGAGAAATGATCTGGGAAGAGATCATCGATGATTCTTTTCAAGCTTCGCCAACGATCGCAGGCGGCTGGCTCTACCTGCTAAGCGAGGAAGGCGTAACGTATCGAGTCAAGGCGGCGAGAGAATACGAAGCCGCCGGAACTTCACCCTTGGATGAATGGCTCCGCGCCTCTCCAGCGTTCATGGATGGACGTATTTATATCCGGGGAGACCGGTTTTTATATTGTATAGGAAGTGAATAAAACAAAACGCCTGGACTATTTGGGAAGGTAGTTTGTTTTGTTTATAAACGAGTTTATTAGAAAACATCAGACTATTTCAAAAATCAAAGAGAGGATTGAATCGATGAAAAGAGTAAGCATGGTTGTATGGATTGCGTTGTTTGTTTGGTCGTCGAATGTCTACGCAGGTGATTGGCCACAATACTTAGGTCCCGGCAGAAACGCTGTTTCTTCGGAAACCGGATTGGCGAAAGAATGGCCCGAAGACGGCCCCAAGGTTTTGTGGACCGTGCCTCTTGGTCTCGGTTACGGCGGTCCGGCGGTTGTGGATGGAAAGGTGTATCTCCTGGACCGGATCGGCGCCGAGCAGGATGTGATGCGTTGTCTCGATTTCAAAACCGGTCAAGAAGAATGGCGGTTCGCCTACGACGCGCCCGGCCGGTTGGGCCATCCCGGCTCCCGTTCCGTGCCCAGTGTGGACGATGAACGGATTTACACCTGCGGACCACATGGGGATGTCTACTGTTTCGACAGAACAACCCATAAACCCATATGGAAGAAAAGCCTCAAGACCGATTTCGGTCCGGAAGCGTCGATGGGCTGGGGTTTCGGCCAGAATCCACTGCTGTATGAAGATATGATCATTATCGCTCCAATGACATCGGAAGTGGGTGTCGCGGCCCTCGACAAAAAAACCGGTGATACTAAGTGGACCTCTCCTCCAATGACCGGCCGCGGGAGTTACGTGTCACCCGGCGTCTATCAAATCTGCGGGGAAGACCAGATTGTGATGATCAACGCATCTAACGAAGGAAGGAGACGAGGCCGTTCCCGGGATTCCGAACAAACCCAAGATAACGCGCAAGCGTCAAATGCGAACAAGGGTGTCGTTGTCGGATTGAATCCAAAAACAGGTGAACAGTTATGGAGTTATTACGGTTGGCAATGCGGTATCCCCATACCGAACATGGTCACGATCGGCGATGGCCGGTTCTTCATCACTGGCGGTTATCAAGCCGGTTCGGCGATGATCCGAATCGAAAAGAAAGACGGGAAGTTTGTTGTTGAAGAATTGTTTAAAACAGCGGATTTTGGCGTGCACTGCCATCCACCAATCCTTTATAAAGATTACCTTTACGGCCATTGCTCCACGAATGAGACCCGTGATGGTCTGGTCTGCATGAATTTAGATGGAGAAGTGCAATGGAAGACGGGAAGCGATCCGCTTTTCGACAAAGGTGGGCTTCTTCTCGCTGATGGGCGGATTTACAGTGTCGATGGGAATGAAGGTTACCTCTATATGATCGATCCTTCTCCCGAAGGATTCAAACCAATCGCAAAGGCGAAATTGCTGGGTGGACGTGAAATCTGGGCGCCGCTGACGCTTGTCGACGGGAACCTGTTGATCCGCGATCAGTCGCAGATTAAATGCGTCGACATCCGGTAATCGATGTTACATCTCCATGAAGACAGCGATCGTCACAGCCTTAATCATCATTCTCATTGGTCTTGTGGCGCTCCTGTGGATCGAGGAGGAAAAAAAACCGTCCACGTTCGATCGCAGCGGAAGGATTCGAGAGTTTAAAAAGAGTCCACTCGAAGATGGGGCGCCCTGGCCGATGTTCCACGGCGCCCCACAGTTAACGGGCGCGGTGGATTCTTCAATTCCGGATACGCTCGCTCTCTATTGGAGATTTAAAACAGGAGGAGAGATTGTCTCATCAGCGGCTATCCAGGATGGCCGCGTCTACGCAGGTTCAGAAGACGGGAACCTTTACGCCTTGGATCTAGCAACCGGGAATGAAGTCTGGCGTTACCCAACAGGCGACTCGATTGAAAGTTCCCCCTGTGTTGTAGAGGGAACCGTTTACATTGGCTCATCTGATTCATTTCTCTACTCGATTGAAGCGGAAACGGGAGAGATGAAGTGGAAATACAAAACCGGAAACCGCATCCTGGGTGGAGTGAATTGGGCGCAGCTCCCTGGTGATGAGAACGCGCGGATTCTTGTTGGGAGTTACGACAGCAAATTATATTGTCTGCGCGCGGATACAGGGAAGCCGATTTGGATTTATAAATCGGATCATTACATCAACGGAACGCCGGCTGTTGCAGATGATTTGGTGGTTTTCGGCGGTTGTGACGATCGAATCCATTTTGTCTCGATCGAGAGCGGAACCGCCATCGCCCGTGTGGACGCGGGATCATACATCGCCGCCTCCCCTGCGTTTGCGGATAACCGGGCTTATGTTGGACATTACGAAGGTGAATTCCTTTGCGTGGACGTAAAACAAGAAAAAATTATTTGGCGATACAAGGGACAGGCTCCCTTCTTTTCATCCGGCGCATTGGCGAAGGATCGCGTGGTCTTCGGCGGTTACGATAAACGCCTGCATTGCGTCAATCGGGAAACGGGAAAAAAGATATGGACCTTTCCCACCCGTGGAAAAATCGAATCGAGTCCTGCGATCGCGAAGGATAAAATTATTGTGGGATCAAACGATGGGCGCTTATATATGATCCGCCTCTCCAATGGTTCCAGAATCTGGAGTTATGAGATTGGCGCGCCGGTCAAAGCGGCGCCCGCCATCGCGCAAGGCCGGATCGTAGTTGGCGCCGGAGATGGAACGATCTACGCCTTTGGTCCATAATTGGAACAAACTACTTGGATCCAAGGGCGAAGAAATCTACCCTTGCGATAGACGAATCAATGAAAGAATCAACAATCGGAAACGTAGTAATAGGCGCGCTCGCAGCCGTTGGAATCCTCACACTCATATTCTGGCTGAGCGCCGATGCGCCGTTTGATCTGGAAGAACGCGTGCCGGGTATGGATAAGGCGGATCAAATCGCCGCCGCTGAGGGAAGCCGCGAAGGACCGGAAGGTGAATTAATCCTATCAGACGGCGTTCCCGAAATGTACCCGGCGCCGCCGAAGTACAATTGGCCCTGCTTTCGCGGTGAAGATCTCGACAATATCAGTAAAGAAGTCTATACACCCGCCCCGAAAGGAAGCGAGTTTCCCGTCCTTTGGTCTATCGATGTCGGCGAAGGTTTCGCCGGAGCGGTGATCCGGGATGGACGCGTCTATATGATAGATTACGACCGCGAAAAGAAAGCGGACGCCCTGCGCTGTCTCTCCTTCGTAGACGGCCGGGAAATTTGGCGTTACACCTATCCCATCAGCGTAAAACGCAATCATGGCATGAGCCGGACCATCCCATTCGTTACGGAGAAGTTAGTCGCCGCCATCGGCCCCAAATGCCATGTCACTTGCCTCGATTCGAAAAGCGGGGAGAAAAAATGGTCTCTGGATCTGGTCTACGCGTATGACGCCGAGGTTCCCCCCTGGTACGCTGGGCAATGTCCCTTGATCGATGGAGATCAGCTGATTCTTGGGGTAGGAGGAACCGCGTTGATGCTCGCTCTAGACAGCGAGACTGGCGAAGTCATTTGGGAAACCCCGAATCCAAAAAATTGGAAAATGACTCATTCCTCCGTCACACCGATGGAATTCAACGGAAAGCGGCTTTATGTTTACTGCGCCAGCGCTGGCGTCGTGGGCGTCTCGGCGGACGATGGGCGGTTGTTATGGGAAATCTCAGATTGGAAAATCAATATCGCCAATGTGCCATCTCCTTTAATTATAGGCGATGGGCGAATCTTCCTTAGTGGAGGTTATAAGGCTGGATCCATGATGCTTCAATTGGAAGAGAAGGATGGACAGATTACAGCCAATACACTCTTCCGTCTGGGACCGGAACGATTCGGCTCGACACAGCAAACACCGATTCTTTACAAAGGACACATCTATGGAGTACGTCCTGATGAACAGCTGGTTTGCCTCGATCTCGAAGGAAACGAAGTTTGGACCAGCACGAGCGCGTATAAATTCGGCCTTGGCCCCTATACCATCGCGGGTTCCTTGATTTACGCGATGAACGACACAGGTCTTTTAAGCCGTATCGAGGCCACTCACGAAGAGTTCCGTCTCTGGGATCAAACCCAACTGCTGGATGGGCACGATTCATGGGCTCCGATCGCCTTCGCGATGGGCCGGATCATTGTACGCGACCTAAACCGGATGGTTTGCATCGATATAACGGCTCAGTGAAGACGCCGATCACGGAAGAAGCGCAATAATGATAACAGCGGATTCAAACCGTACCCAATGGCTTATCGGCGTTGTCATAGCGTTAGCGCTTCTCGGCGCTCTCTTTTCACTCGTTTTTATCAATAGAGAAAACAGAAACGAACTAACAAAAAAGCCTTCGAACAATCTGGATCAACTTCGTAAAACCGATCCATCGTTGATTCTTTACGAAGAAGCCTGTCCACCCATCGCCACAGGAATTCCTTTGCCCCAAGCGATCGCCGCCGGTCCCAACGGAAATATCTACGTCACAGGGGGACAAACGGTATACGCGTTCAGCCCTTCGGGAGAAAAACTACCGTTTACCATTGAATTGAAACAGGAAATTACTGCGATCACCGTTTCGGAAGATAGTCTCTTCTACCTTGGCGTGGGGGATCATATTGAAGTGTATGAATCCACTGGCCAGTTGAAAAGCCGGTGGGGCAGCGCAGGGCCGAAAACGATCCTCACATCGATTGGAGTTCACAAAGAACACGTCTTCGCAACAGATTTAGGAAACCGGACCGCCCTTCAATTCGACGCGGCAGGCCGGAAGATCAACTCGTTCGGTGATTTTGTGATCCCCAGTTATTATTTCGATCTAGCCGTCTCACCGGATGGATCTGTTTTTATCGCCAACACCGGCGCGCACCGCATTGAAACCTATTCCCTGGATGGGAATCTAGTATCCTGGTGGGGTGAATATTCCGGCGTAGATCCGAAAAAGTTCTGTGGATGCTGCAACCCCGCCCATTTCACCCTGCTACCCAATAGGGAAGGCTTTGTCACCTGCGAGAAAGGTATTACCCGCGTCAAAGTTTACGATCGAGAAGGTGTGTTCACCGGATTCGCCGCAGGCCCCGAACAATTCGCTCGCCACGATCGTCTCAGCGCCGCCCCGGACGTTGATCCCACCGGCGCCGCTCTCGATGTGACGGCTGACGGTCAAGGGCGGATCATTGTGTTAGATCCTCTACTCTCTGAAATACGAATTTTTACACGGATAAAAGACAAAACGCCTGAGAGTTGACACACGGCCAGAATCCCATTTCGCTTCACTTATCTTCAGTTACTCTCATTATTGATCCATCAAAATACTTTCTTTCTTCCTGAAAATCTTTTTTTTTGCACAAAAAAACCTTCATTCCACGTGGGTAATATAAAATGACCATAGAAAATGGATTCAGGATTGTTATTGCTTAATGATTGATTTCAAGCAGGCGCTCGAGCGATTTTACATCCAATACCGGCAAGAACTTTTTACCTACGCATTGGCGATTTTAAAATGTTCCACCCGGGCGGAAGACGCCGTCCATGATGCGTTCTGCCGTTTGATTAAGCGCAACAACAATCCAGTGGAATTGAAGCCATACGTCTTTCGCGCCGTGCGCAACGCGGCGATGGATGAACTCCGTCACAATCCGGCGCCCGCTGAATCCAATGGTTATATTTTTGATTGTGAGACCAGCCCACGCGAAGCGGCGGATTTAAATGAAACCAGCCGAAAAATCGCCACCGGTTTACTCACTCTCACGGAGGACGAGAGGGAAACGGTCGTCCAACATCTTTACACCGGTTTGACTTTTCGTGAAATTGCTGAAATACGAGAAACACCTCTGGGAACCGTCACCTCGTGGTATCAACGAGGACTCAAAAAACTTCGGGAACGTTTGGAGAAATAGATATGCGAGATTTTGAATCGCAATTACAAAAGGCGCCGTTACGACGGCCTTCCCCCGAATTGGATAGAAGAATCCAGTCGTTAACGGCAAAAGAATCCATCTCGTACGTCTATCAGGAGAGACGTATTTCTCTCGGTTGGGCTTTTGCGGCAGCGTTGGTAATGGGTATTATAGGATTCGCGGTTGGAGCGTATTGGCAAGCGAAACAATCAACGTATGAATTCTCCTCATTCCCACAATCCCAAGTTCATATTATTTACTACCCTTCGGATTCAAAACCAGTATTCGATTTCACCCAACAGCCTAGAACAGATTTCATTAACACCGATACGATTAACATAATTACTAAAGGAGAGCAAAAACTATGATCCATTGTAAGTACATTCTAACGTTTTCGATGATCTTGATCTCAACATTAATCGCCTTTGGACAAGAAAATAACGATATCGTATTTATCAAATTCGATATCTATAAAGTCCTTGGTGGAATTGCTGGAGACACTTCCATGACGGATAATGTATGGGAAGGAATCAACAAATCCACGAAATTGAAACCCATAGAAGAGCATAAGTTTTTTGACACCACGGATCTGACCGTTGCTGGTACCCATCTACTTACCAATGAAAAAGAGTGGACATGGAACGGAAAAGAAAAACCACCGGAAACCGGCGGGATAGAATTACTTTCAAGCCCCGCTGTGATCGTAAGGATTCATGAATCATTTGCCATAGAATCCGGTTCGGAAGTTCCCGCTATGCAATATTATGAAAAACGCTCGGATGGTCTTTTTGAAATAAAATCTATGGATCCGGACAATTGTGTTAACACAGGATTCAGGATTTCATCGAGGATTGAAGAAGGGCCGTCGAATCGAATTATTTTAAAAGATTTCTTTTTTGAAATGAGTAGCATCGATTTTAGGGAAAAAATCGATGGCGTCGATCTCGATGTAGGAAAACCCGTCATTATCAAGAAGGAGATTAAAACAGATTTAGCCATCAAACCGGATTGCAACTATGGATTGCTGGTTCGATCGAAAGGCGAGGGCGCGTTAATCATTAAATTCCGCGCCAGCTGGATATCTGAACAAGATCAATTGAAATGAAAAAACAACGTTCAAACGGTTCCTATCCCCACAATCTAAAGTTTCCATGGTTCCCGATATTCATAATGTAGTAATTCATTCGCCTCTTTATTGTTCGTGATTACTTCTTTATCCGCATCCCAATCAATCCGTGATTTCGTCTGTAAGGCGATATTGCCCAGATGGGCGAATGTAGTCGAGCGATGCCCCGTTTCGAGATCGCAGTTGGGCGTTTCACGGGATTTAACGCAGTCCAGGAAATTGCGGATATTTTGATACGTTAGATCGCCGTCCATCGATTCCACTTTCTCATTTTTCACATTCGATTTCTGGGTTTGGAACTGTCCGGGTCTTGCGGGAATAATTGAGTATCCATTGCCTTCCGATCCGGTATAAATGTTACCGAGTGTGCCCCGGAATTCGATTTCACCTTCAAGGAGAGCAGGGCCGCTGTTGGCTTCGTATTGTCCGAATATCAGCAGACATCCCGACGGCAGTTCGAAGATCACTTCCATCGTATCAGGAACCGTGCGATCGTCATCAACCGCGAAGCGTCCTCCATGCGCTGAAACTGAAATGGGAGCCAATTCATTGAGAACCCAGCGGATCGCGTCGCAGTAATGAACGCCCCAGTTCGCTATCTGAGACGAATATTTCTGCCACCACCGAAATTTATATGGCGTGATATTGGTTTGAAACGAACGGTCGTTTCGTGGACCGAGCCACATATCCCAATTGAAATTCTTCAATGGTTTTTCCGGCTTATTCTTATTGATTCCAAGTGGATACATATTGCTGATTCGATACGCCCGCGCCACGGTCACTTTCCCGATCATTCCGTTTTGCACCTGCTCGCTGACCTGGCGGTACATCTTCGAGGACCGGCGGTGCAGACCGACCTGCACGACACGATTGGTTTTCTTGGCCACCTCAACCATTTTCCGGCCTTCGTAAACGGTGATGGACAGCGGTTTCTCGACGTAGACATCCTTCCCCGCCTCGCAGGCCATGATCATTTGAATCGCATGCCAGTGATCCGGGGTGGCGATGGTTACCGCGTCGATATCATTCTGTTCCAACACACGCCGGAAATCCCCACAGCGCATAACATTATGATCAAATTTCTCTCCCATCCGGGGGATTCTCCCCCCAAGCGCGTCAAGCATATCCTTATCGACTTTGGACAGATCGCGCTGCACGTATGGTTCGTACACATCGCAGAGCGCCGCCACTTCCATATCGTCATTTTTCATAAAAGCGCTCAATAACTGAGATCCCCGGTTGCCCACGCCGATGAATCCAACCCGGATCCGGTCGTTAGCGCCTAGGACTCGGTTGCTTGAAACTGCGCTCAATCCCATTGTCACTCCCGCCGCCGCAATAGCCGACTTGCCGAAAAATCCCCGCCGTGTTGACTTCGTCTGTTTTTCACTCATCGTCATTCTCCTGCGTTTTGTGAATTTCTCTCATACATATCACATTTCACAATAAAATTCTATCTGTAAAGCTGGGAATAAAATAAGAATGCTTTTCTGCCCTTGCAATTGATCCACATTCCTTACCATTCCGTAAACGATCCATCCTCCAATGTGAACACTGGTGTTTCCCAATCTCCTGCAAAGATTTTTTCCTGGATCGCTTCTTCATCCAACTCGATTCCCAAACCGGGTTTATCGGGTATTGGGACATATCCATTCACTACGCGGAACGGATCGCGGATGTATCCTTCACCGAGAGAGAGATGTTCCTGAATGAGAAAGTTCGGTGTGCAGGCCGCGAGTTGGAGACAGGCCGCCAACGCGATCGGCCCCAATGGGCAATGTGGAGCGACGGCGATGTTGCGGGCTTCGGCCATCGCGGCGATCTTACGGGCTTCGAAGATTCCTCCTACGTGCGAGAGATCCGGCTGGATGATCGCCGCCGCCTGGCGTTCGATTAGATCGTTGAATTGCCAGCGTGTAAACAGCCGTTCGCCTGTGGCGATGGGAATGATTGTGCTTTCGGCAATCTCCTTCATCGCGGTTACGTCACCCGGCAGGACCGGCTCTTCGATGAACATGGGATCGTATGGTTCAAGGAGGCGCGCCAACCGTTTCGCCAACGCGGGCGCGACACGTCCATGAAAATCCACTCCAATATCGATCCCCCGCCCGGCGGCCTCGCGCGCCTCGGCGACATTGGCCACGATTCGGTCCATCATTTCAGGCGCCTCGACTGCGCGCACAGCGGGAACCGGTGTCATTTTGTACGCTGTAAACTGTCCGTCATCGATGCTGCGTTTGAAATTCTCGATGTAATCGCCGGTTTTTTCCACATCCACCCAGCCATACATCCGCGCTTTCCCGCGCACTTTGCCTCCGAGCAACTGCCAGACGGGCGTTCCCAGCGATTTCCCCAAAATATCCCATAGCGCCTGTTCGACGCCGGAGAGGGCGCTGGTCAAGACCGGCCCGCCCCGGTAGAATGTGCCCCGGTAAATCGTCTGCCAATGCCGCTCGATTTCTCTTGGATCTTTTCCAAGGAGATACCGGCCGATTTCATGCACCGCCGTCTCTACGGTCTGCGTCCGCCCTTCCAGCGTCGGTTCACCCAAACCAGTGATCCCCTTATCCGTGTGGATTTTCAAAAACAACCACCGGGGTTTGACATGAAAGGTTTCTAATTTCGTGATTATCATTGTAAAATCCCCCATCCTCTCTTTTCATTTCCATAGGATCAATGAACCCTATGATAACACGCCTCTCTTCTATTAGAATGACATGAAAACCATTTCACAAAGGAAGGTGAATTATGATACGGCGAATTTTTTTGTTTCTAATCATTACTCTATGCGCGATGACATCTCAATACGTGAGTTCATCAGAAACCATCATCGATCTTGGTTCGCGGTTGGAACTATTTGCAGACCGGTATCTGATTGATGAATTGAATGGAACCGAATTGCGCCTTCATTCTCCCCAATGTACCGGCGCGGTTCTTCAATTCGACAATCCGTGGGAAGGACGGTATTGCGGTTATTCCACTACGTTCAAAGATGGAGACAAATACCGTCTCTATTACCGTGGACTCCCTATGGCCGGTCGCGATGGGAGCACGACGGAAGTGACGTGCTGCGCTGAAAGCGTGGATGGCGTAACATGGGAAAAACCGGATCTTGGAATTTACGAGATCATGGGGACGAGGAAAAACAATGTTGTGCTTTCCGGCATGGCTCCCTGCTCGCATAACTTCGCTCCATTTCTGGACACGAAACCGGCTGTTGCAAGCAACCAGCGCTACAAAGCCCTTGCAGGGACGGGGAATAGTGGGTTGATCGGTTTTGTCTCATCGGACGGCTTGCATTGGGAAAAAATACGGGAAGAGGCGCTTATCACTGAAGGCGCCTTTGATTCGCAGAACATCGCCTTTTGGTCAGAGGCGGAACAATGCTACGTCTGTTATTTCCGCACATGGACCAAGGGGGAATACAATGGCTATCGCACGATCAGCCGCTGTACATCTCCCGACTTTTTAAATTGGAGTGATCCAGTAGAGATGAGTTTCGGCGATACGCCACGCGAGCATCTTTACACAAACCAGACGCAGCCCTATTTCCGCGCGCCGCATCTTTACATCGCTCTCCCCGCGCGGTTTATGCCTGGACGCCGAGTACTGACCAAAGAGCAATTCGAAGCTCTTGGCGGCGACGCGGGATATTCGGGCGATTGTTCAGATACTTGTTTTATGACCAGCCGGGGCGGATCTGTTTACGACCGCACATTCATGGAAGGTTTCGTACGGCCCGGATTGGGTCTCAACAATTGGAGTTCCCGCACGAATTACACCACACATGGTATGCTCCCTACCGGGCCGGGTGAAATTTCCCTCTTCATTCAACGCAACTATGGTCAGCCCTCACACTACCTCGAACGCCTCACGCTGCGTACGGATGGATTCGCCTCCCTCCACGCCCCCTACACAGGAGGGGAAGCGCTGACAAAACCGTTCCGTTTCAAAGGCGAAAAAACTGACCATTAATTATTCCACCTCCGCCGCTGGAAGCATATGGATCGAAATACAGGACGCGCAAGGAAATCCCATCCCCGGCTACACCAAAGAAGACGCCGATGAAATCTTAGGCGATATGATCGAACGAACTGTCACATGGAAAGGGAATGCGGATGTAAGTTCTTTAGCTGGAAAACCGGTCCGGCTGCGGTTGATATTGAAGGATGCGGATTTGTATTCGATCCGGTTTGGGGGGTAGGATTGATGTTGGTTGAAGGCGCTCTATGATGTATCTCTTCGATTCAAATCCGCATGTTCATGGAGCAAGTCTTCTAAATAAACCTGAATCTCGTCTTTTTTGACATCTGGTGGGATCACAATATCATGCGCCGGTCTGTTGATTCCACCAGTGCCTTTAATTACTACTCGCCAACGATCATTCTCACGGATGATACGCAGTTTTTTTTCGTAGACAATTATGTCAAACTTTGTTGGCTCCATTTACGCTCATCCATCAAGATCTACTGGACAAAATTTAACGCTGGATACCAAATTCCTTTAAAAACACAAATCCCTATATTCGGCTGCACATGACCGGCGTCTAATGTTCTTATATCAACATTCTCAATAATCTTCTTGACCGGAGGCAGTTCCTCATTTTCAAATAACTGTTCTTTTATAAGCCGCAACGCTTCGTTCGTATTCTCTGCGGTTACTCCATATCCATGTTGAATATAAATAGTGTGACGGTCATATATAGTGAAATCAAACTCAATCCAATATCGTATCATTGTATCGAGTTTGATTTTACGGTATTTATTCATCGGATTTTCTTTTCAGCAACCGATCCGTAAAGAAACTAATCCACTCACGCGTTCAGCGCTTTATCGATCCGGCCCATGTTTTCGTCGATCTGCGCGGGATTCATCATGCCGATGGTCATGGAATCGACGAGATTGTTGTCGACGACGTATTTGATGGAGGCGTCTTTCTGCTCCGGTTCGGTGAATGTTCCTTCGCCATAGATTTTCATTCCAATGATGGCTTTTCCATTGGCGCGGGCTTTTTGGAGCGTGGGTGTGATTTCTTCCACCGGGCCATCCATTTTGGTTCCGTCATGGTTGATACGGGCGAAGACGACATCCGTCCAATCAAGGTCGACGGCGGTTTTGAGGGCTTCATGATTGTGACACGAGACGCCGGCGGCGCGCACGATTCCTTTTTCTTTCAGTTCGGACAATTCATCCAACACACGTTTGTACCGATCCGGCCAGTCCGCATTGCTGAGGCAATGAAGCAGGCAGACGTCGATCATTTCCGTCCCCAGTTCTTTGCAATACCGTTCAACTTCTTCTTTGGCGCCGCCGGAGGGGATCATCCAATCACCCGATTTCCGAAGCCAAATCTTTGTCAAGATCACATATTTGTCTCTCGAGATTCCCTCCATCGCGTTTTTCGTGAATGGATGCGAGCCGTATAGATCGGCCATATCAATAAAGTTCAGTCCGTTATCGAATCCATGCCGGATCATTTCGGTGTATTTCTTTTGACCCTGCCGCGTCTGGTCGGAAGACCGGTTGTATCCGCGCATCCCCGTTCCCATCGCGAGGCGGGAAACGTAGATTCCGGTATTCTGTAATTCCACCCGGTCGGTGACGCTGCGGGAACCGTGTTTTTTCTCTTCCTTGTTGCTCTCAACCGCCCAGGCTGCGCCCGCCGCCAGCGCTCCCGCGCCCACAAATGATTGTCCAATAAATCGCCGTCTAGATATATTGTTCACAATACGTCTCCTTTGGTTTCATCAACACGTTCTAAATATTCAGATCCTAATATATTGTAGAAGCGCCGCTGGGAAAATCCAATGAATTAAGACATTCATTTCGTTAGCAAATCGTGAGACAAAGAAATTTCGTTCAACTGGGATTGCGGCTGAGACAGGGAATCAATATACTTCTCTTTCTGGCACCATTATGAAACAAGAACACATCCGTAACTTTTCCATTATCGCGCATATCGACCATGGGAAAAGCACTCTCGCCGACCGCATTCTTGAAATGACGGGAAGTGTTTCCCAGCGGGATATGCGCGCCCAGTACCTGGACAGCATGGAACTGGAACGTGAACGGGGTATCACGATCAAGGCCCAATCCGCCCGCATTGTATACAAAGCCAAAGACGGGCGGGAATATCAGCTCAATTTGATCGACACACCCGGCCACGTTGACTTCACGTATGAAGTCTCCCGCTCCCTCGCCGCCTGTGAAGGCGCTGTGCTGGTTGTTGACGCCGCCCAGGGCATCGAAGCCCAGACCGTCGCCAATCTCTATAAAGCCCTGGATGTAAATCTCGAAATTATCCCGGTTATCAACAAAATCGACCTTCCCAACGCCGATCCTGAAAACGTGATGCGTCAGATCCATGAATTGATCGGCAGCACAGAAGAGGAGATGATCCTCGCCAGCGCGAAAGCGGGAAAAGGCATCGAAGAGATCCTCGAAGCGGTCGTGCAGCGGATTCCTCCGCCGCATGGGAAAAAAGACGATCCACCCCGCGCGCTCGTTATCGACAGCGTGTTTGATATGTACCGGGGGGTGGTGACATATGTGCGTGTGGTCGATGGCGCGTTCCGTCCCCGCGATCCCGTTATCCTAATGGGGACGGGTGAAGAATATGAAATTGAAGAAGTGGGGATCTTCACGCCCAAGATGAAAAAGATCGACTGCCTCGAAACGGGCGAGGTGGGGTACATCATCGCCAATATTAAGGATGTGTCCGAAGCCAACATCGGCGATACGTTCACACACAAAAAACACCGGGCGAAACAATCCCTGCCAGGCTACAATCCACCCCAGAGCATGGTATTCTGCGGACTCTATCCGATTGATCCGGATCAATACGAAGACCTTCGAAACAGCTTGGAAAAACTGCGACTGAATGACGCCTCGTTCCATTTCGAACCGGAATCCTCTCTCGCGTTGGGATTCGGGTTCCGGTGTGGTTTTCTGGGAATGCTGCACATGGAGGTGATCCAAGAACGGCTCGAACGGGAATTCGATCTATCTCTTATTACGACAGCGCCGAATGTCGCCTATGAGGTAGAGAAGACCGATGGGGAAGTGCTTCTCGTCGAGAATCCCACGGATCTGCCGCCACCCAATCTGATTCAAGAAACTCGTGAACCCTTTGTCTCAGCGACGATTATCACATCGCCCGAATATATCGGCGGGATCATGAAACTGTCGATGGACCGGCGCGGCGTGGATAAGGGAATGGAATATATCTCTCCGGACAGGGCCGTGCTTCGATATGAATATCCTCTCTCTGAGATTATTCTTGATTTTTACGACAAACTGAAATCCACCTCGCGCGGTTACGCGTCGCTTGATTATGAATTTTTAGAATATCGGAAAGGGCCGTTAGTTAAACTTGACATGCTGCTCAACGGCAATCCCGTCGACGCGCTTTCTATCATTGTCCATCGGGACAAGGCGTTTCAGCGGGGGAAATTACTGGCGGAAAAATTGAAAGAGGTTGTCCCTCGACAGCAGTACGACGTCGCCATTCAAGCGGCGACCGGTTCAAAGATCATCGCGCGGGAGACCGTCAAAGCCCTTCGAAAGAATGTCACCGCCAAATGTTATGGGGGGGATATCACACGAAAACGAAAACTCCTCGCCCGGCAGCGGGAAGGGAAAAAACGGATGAAAAACATCGGGAATATTGAAATCCCGCAGGAAGCGTTCATGGCTATCCTTGACATTTAATTCCCTTCCGCTTAAAGGAGAGATATGAACGAATCTCTCCTAACCTCCAATCTAGATTTTCTCACCCGGTATTTTCCGGCCTTGACCAAGGTCATCCAACGTGGCGCCCTGCCCTCTTCCACTTGCCAACCCGAAATCGTAGAGGGAAAGCGTGGATTTCCGACAGCGCGGATTGTAATGAATGGAACCGCGCACTATCTCCATTCGCGGTACGATCCTGTCAGTGAAGCCGAGCGATGGGCGTCGGGGAGCGCGCCGGATGATGGCTCCGTGGCGCTTCTGGTTGGATGGGGGATGGGCTATCACACAATCGAGTGGGTAAAACAGCATGGGAGGCGTGTCAAAGCGGTAGTGATTATCGAGCCGGAACCGGCCTTGTTTTTATCCTCCCTCTCGACCATCGATCTGCGCCAACTGACCGCCGCGCCCCGTGTGGAAATTGTTTTGGGTGAATCGGGGGACGAACTCTATCAGACGTTATTGAAGCAGATGGAGCATATTCTCTGCGCCGGTCTCTCTACATTCACGCTTCCCTTCATCCGGATTTATCCCACACAGACAATCGATACGATCCGGTCAACCTTACAAACATTAACCGTGACGAAAGAGAAGATGCTCGATCACATGGCCGGTTTGGGGTACCGCTGTCAAGAGAATATAATCCGCAATATAAACGCGATCTCCGATTGTTTTTTTCCCCGCGATCTGCGCAATGCGGCGAAAGGAATTCCCGCGATCGTCATCGCGGCGGGCCCTTCGCTGGATCGAAACGTTCATCTGCTGGCGAAGGCGCGTGAAAGAGCGTGGCTCATCGCCGCCGATACCAGCCTGCGGGTATTGAAACAACATAGCATTGAGCCGCATATCGTTGTCACGAAAGATCCTACGGAACTAAATCGGGCGCATTTTGAAGAGTTTAACAATATCCAAACGATCGCCCTTGCGTTCGATCCCCAGGCCGATCCTTCGATCCCCCCACGCTTCACAGGTCCGCGAATTCTATTGCCGAACCGTAATAACGCCATTCATCAACACCTAAAAGGATTGGAATTGCAACCGGATGACGCGCTTCCGTTAAGTGTCAACGCTGCAGCCACCGCGTTTAATCTTGCTGTGGCAATGGGATGCGATCAGATTGTTTTTACTGGATTGGATCTCTGCTTCTCGAATACCGAAGGCCCATCCCACGCGGCGGGTTCCGCGCTTCGATCCAAGACTTTTTTTTCCGCCGCGGAGGGGACGCTAACCTATTCGCGGGACGCGATGAGTGATGTGATTGACGTATTTGAAGTGGAAGGGATCGACGGAAAGCATTATCCCACCTCGGCTACATTCCATGAGGCGCTGCGGCAACTTGAAACATCGATCCAGGACGCTGGTGTCACGTGTATAGACGCGTCGGAAGGGGGCGCGAAAATCGCCGGGACGGAAATTATTCCACTCGCGCAGGTTCTGGAACAATTGGACACGCCTCCAGTCAATCCAGGAATCCTATTTCAACGATCCCCACCCGCGCGCAATCGAAAAGCCATCCTGAGAAGCATTCAAAGCATCGCCGAACATATAGGATATTGTGGGAAAATCTCTCAAACGGCATTGGAAACAAAGCCCCGTGATTTAAGTATTCCACCAAGATGGATCCAAGCGCAGGAGCAAATTGAAGAAGGCTACCTCCTTTATCATGAATTACAATCCGCTTTGGAGCGCGTATTAGTCGAAATCAGCCGTCCCCATTTCTGGGAGGAAGATCCAAAACAACCGGATGCGCTGCGCGAGCGGTATCAATGGTATTTCAGTGAAATTCTCCGCGCCTGCGAGACATTCGGGATGATATTTAGGGGATTCGGTTGAAGACTGAAGACTGAAGGAGGTTTTTAGGGGATTCGGTTGAAGGATTATTTTTTGGGTTGCGATCTTTGACATGACGGCCTACTAGAATGGACTCCAATACAAAACATTTTTTTCATGAAATAGCCAAAAAAATAACCAATAAAGCGCTAGGGACGTTGACACATTAAGAATAAAAAGTATACGCTATTGGTAGCCGTTCTGTTTTGGGTTTGATGAATGAAAGAATAGGATTTTACGTTTGGATCGAATGTCCAACGAAACGCCCCCAAAACCGAAATACGCATGGATCCGAGTCGCCGGTCAATGTTCATTCATTCCGGTTTATTTGGCTCTGTTTCCAATCGCCTTCCGATATATCGGATTGTGGCTGGATGGGATGTGCGGCACAACGTGGTTGGAAAATGTGTTTTTGTTTCTTGGTTTGATATCAGGAGCGCGGCAGACGTATTTTTTGATTAAGAATTTAATTGAAGCGCAGGACCAATAAACGTGGGACCAGAGTGGCTTACACGGATCATTCGCCGGTCCTATCTGGTGACACTCGTTAGCTCGGTTTTTCTCTGGATGGTATGGGATTGGCCGCATGCGCTTGGCGCTGCGTTTGGCGGATTTTGGTGCGCGGCGAATCTCTGGGCGCTTAAAGGTTTGGTTGAAGGAATTTGTCAATACCGAAGCGCATGGCGGGTGTTTTTTTTCGCTCAGATAAAAATACCCGTGTTGTATGGAATGGGATTTTTCGTATTGATAACCGTTCCACTTTCCGTTGGAGCGGCTATATTTGGATTTAACATTCCATTTATATTGCTTGTTTTTGAAGCAGTGTTCTATCCGTCTCACGCCTCCAATATGGCTAAAAGGATACCTTAAGTTAGAGTCATTGACTACCAGCGATTAAGGTAGAAGGAAGGATGATAGTATAGTCATGGAAGCAGTCCACGATGCAATCCATGCGGCGACGGAACATGTGGCTGAGCATGCGGCAGGCGCCGTCTCTCATCCCCCGGAACTTCCCAATTTTATTCATCTTTTACACAACTGGCTTCCCGGTAATTTTGTAACGGATACGCTGTTATATTTTATGGACCAGATTTTCGCGTTGCTGGTCATCGGCGTGATCGCGCTTTTCTTCTCCGCCGCTTCGAAGAATTGCTCCATTATCCCCGGCCGTTTGCAGGCATTGGCGGAGATGCTATTAGAAGGTTTATATGGCATCATCAGCGGGATTTTAGGCGAGAAAGAAGGCCGCCAGTATTTCCCGTTTTTGGCCTCGCTCTTTATTTTTATTATATGTATGAACTGGTTCGGTTTGATTCCGCTGATGCGGTCTCCGACATCAAACATCTGCGTCACGGCGGGATTGGCGGTTTGTGTCTTTGGATTCGTCCAATATAGCGCATTCAAGCGCCTGGGTCCCAATGGGTATCTCTATCACCTGCTCGGTGAACCGAAAGACGCGATCGGCTGGGCGATGACGCCCCTGTTTCTCCCCCTTCATATCTTAGAAGAATTCATCAAGCCTCTCAGCCTCGCCTGCCGTCTCTATGGAAACGTGTTCGGTGAAGATGTGCTGTTGGGCGTGGGGATGACTTTAGGGGCGGGCTTGATGTTATACATTTGGCCTGGCACATTTTTTGGATTTCCGTTTCACTTCCCCTTTGTATTATTGGCGATTTTATTGAGCGCGATTCAGGCGCTGGTGTTTACCCTTCTTGCGACCGTGTATATCTCGATGGTCATTCCCCACGAGCATCACGAAGAAGGGCATGAATAAAAATCACTGATTATCGATAAGAATGAATCTCGGTTCAATAACCGGGTGAGAATTGAAAAAATAGATAGACAGCCTGGTTCAGCGCCAGGCGCGGGAGGAAATAATGGAAGAACAACTCGCAACTTTCCTGACATCGCAGGGAGCCTATCACGTTGGACTCGGTTTGGCCGCTATTGGTTCCGGTTTGGGGCTGGGGATGGCCGTAAGTAAAGCGATGGAAGCGATGGGACGTCAGCCGGAAGCGGCGCCCCGCATTCAAACCGGTATGATCATCGGCTGCGCGTTTATCGAAGCCTTGACGATTTACGCTCTGATTTCCAGTTTTATTCGTTGATAATACCAATAATAGATTGGAATAAAACCACCCCAGAACGACGCCGCTGTAAGGAGGATCGATCGTGAGTTTATCGCAGCTCTACGCCATCAGTGGTTTAGTATTGACCACATCGGAGGGCGGGGAAATGACCGCGCCGTGGTACGTTCAGATTACCACGGTGATTTTCTGCTTTTTGCTGGTCTATTGGGTCCTGAAGCGGTACGCTTATGGGCCGATCCTTTCCATTATCGACGAACGGCGCGATAAGATCCAAGCGGATCTGAAAGAAGCCGCCGATCTGCGCGACAAGGTGGATCAAGACCAAAAGGATTACGAAGAACGGTTGCGCAACATTCAAGAAGAAGCGCGCCAGGAAATGCAGAAGCTGATCAACGAAGGCAAAGGCATTGCGGATACGATCCGGGAGAAAGCCCGGCAGGACGCTTCCGCCATTCTCGAAAAAGCCGAAAAGAATATTCAGTTTGAAATGGAAAAAGCGCGCGCCGTTCTGAAGGAAGAGGTCGTCGATATGACGATCCGGGCGACCGAACAGCTCATCAAGGAACGACTCGACGATTCCAAGCACAAAGAACTGATCGGAGACTTTTTGTCACGAATTGAAAGGAACTGATCGGTGACGAGAGATCCATTAGTCGTTCAAAACTATGCGCGCGCGCTCTTTCATGTGATCCAAAAACAAGGCGCGCCGCTCGAAGAAGCACTGGAGGAAGCCTGTGCGCTCCGGCGGCTGCTGAAGGATCAGCCGAAATTGTTTATCTTCCTATCCGGTCCTCAATTCCGGGAGGAAGACAAGTCGCAGCTGGTGGAGAAGGTGTTTAAAGGGAATCTGAGCGATGTGTTCTACAAATTCCTGCAACTGCTCCTCGGGCGCGATCGCATTGAACATCTGATTGACATCCTGGAAGAACTCCGGAAAGTGATCGAAGAAGCGCAGGGATTGACCCTCGGTTCGGTGACCACAGCGATTCCTCTCAGCGAGGACGATCAGCGGGATTTCCAGGAAAAATTGGAAGCCTTCAGCAAACTCAAATTCGATCTCCGTTTCCGGGTGGATCCCAATCTGATCGGCGGAGTGAAAGTGAAGTATGGGGATATCTTGATCGATACCACCCTATCCAGTTATTTAAACGATCTCAGGCGCCGGTTGGCCGAAGTGCGGCTCGCTTCCTAAGCGGGTCCTTCGAAAGTCCAGAGTATGGGGATAAACGATGGCTCTACGACCAGAAGAAATAACCTCGGTTCTTGAAAAAGAACTCTCCTCATTCGAGACCGATCTGAAGATGGATACGGTCGGCACCATCCTGAGTTTAGGGGATGGAATCGCCACCATCTACGGTCTGGAAGAAGCGATGGCGGGCGAACTGCTCGAATTTCCGGGCGGCTTGATGGGTTTAGTGTTGAACTTGGAAGAGAATTCCGTTGGCGCGGCGCTCTTTGGTTCGGACCGGAACATCAAGGAAGGGGATATCGTCAAGCGCACGGGGCGCATCGCATCAGTCCCGGTGGGCGAAGCGATGGTGGGCCGCGTCGTCAATTCGATCGGTGAGCCAGTTGATGGCAAAGGCCCGATCGTAACCCAGGAATACCGGAATATCGAACACCGCGCCCCCGGCGTTATTGAACGCCAACCCGTTAAAGAACCTCTCATGACGGGCTTAAAAGCCATCGATTCCATGATTCCCATCGGGCGTGGCCAGCGGGAATTGATCATTGGCGACCGTGGCACGGGCAAAACCGCCGTTGCGATCGACGCTATCCTGAATCAAAAAAACACCGACGTGTTCTGTATCTACGTCGCAATTGGCCAGAAAGCTTCCAGCGTTGCGGCGGTTGTGGATGTCCTCGAAAAGAACGGCGCAATGGAATACAGCACGGTCATCTCCGCCACGGCGGAGCAGCCGGCGCCGCTCCAATTTATCGCGCCCTACGCCGGGGCCGCGATGGGCGAGTTTTTCCTCAACAATGGAAAACACGTTCTCGTCATTTATGACGATCTGTCCAAACACGCGACTTCCTACCGTCAACTCTCGCTTCTTCTGCGGCGTCCACCGGGCCGGGAAGCGTATCCGGGCGACGTCTTTTACCTGCACAGCCGCCTGCTTGAACGCGCGGTGAAACTGAGTGAAGCGAACGGCGGAGGATCACTCACCGCCTTGCCTATCATCGAAACCCAAGCCGGGGACGTCTCCGCTTACATTCCCACCAACGTGATCTCGATCACCGACGGTCAGATTTATCTTGAACCGGATCTGTTCTATGCGGGGATCAAGCCGGCGATTAATGTCGGTCTTTCTGTTTCCCGTGTGGGTGGAAACGCGCAGACGAAGGCGATGAAAGCAGTTGGTGGGCGTTTGCGTCTCGATCTGGCGCAGTATCGCGAACTCGCCGCGTTCGCCCAGTTCGGTTCGGATCTGGACAAAGCGACCCAGGCCCAGCTGACCCGTGGCGAGAAGATGACGGAGATTCTAAAACAAGGGCAGTATCAACCCAAAACCTTGGAAGAACAGGTCGTCATCATTTTCGCGGGAACACGTGGATACCTGGATGACATGCCGCTAAATCGCATACAAGAATTTGAAGAAAAACTGATCCCGTATTTAAATAAGAACTATCAAGACGTTATTCATGCGATCGAAGATACGAAAGTTCTATCCGAAGAAACCACAAAACGGCTGGAAGAAGGCTTAACGAAATTCAAAGAAGCCTTTCTCGCCGATACGCTATCTGCAGAATAAAGACTCTTGATTTGAGCAGGGAATTGTTATGCCTTCTCTCAAGGATTTACGCCGCCGCATCCGGACCGTGGATAACACAAAACTGATCACCCGCGCGATGCGCTCGGTCGCCGCTTCGAAAAAGAGGCGTACGCAGGAACGGAAAGAACGAGCGGAACCGTATGTGAACCGGCTGCGGGAATTGATCGGCCGGTTGACTGGTGACGCGGCGTTTGAGGGACAGCCTCTGGCGGAAGAGCGTGAAGTGAAAAAACGCCTGCTCGTTCTGATCTCCGCCGACCGGGGATTGTGCGGCGCGTTCAACGCGACGATCAACCGGTATGCGTACGATTATTATAAAACGTTCGCGCCGGGAGAAGCGGACCTGCTGATTTGCGGACGCCGCGTGCGGGATTATTTCCGAAAACGGCAATGTACAGCCATTAAAGAATATACTGAATTCGCGGGGAATCTCATAACATCGAGTATCATGGACATCGCAAAGGAGATTTGCCAACTCTTTCTAGACCGTGAATATGATGAGATTGAATTTATCCATAACTATTCAGTCTCGGCGATGTCCTATCGGCCCCGGCGGGAAATTCTTTTACCCCTAAAGAAAGAAAACCTCGAACAACCGGAGTCAACTCAGGCGAAAACCGGAGTTTTGCACGCGCAGACAGAGTACATCTTCGAACCGGACGCGAAGACTTTATTAGAACGTCTTCTGCCAATGTACGTGCAGACACGTGTGCTCTATATTTTCGCCGACGCCTTCTCCGCCGAACATCAAGCGCGGATGATCGCGATGACGGCGGCGAATGATAATTGTGAAGAATTGCTTCAAACCTTAACGCTGGAAATGAACAAAGCGCGGCAGTCGATGATTACCAGGGAACTCCTGGACATCGTCGGCGGCTCCGAAGCTTTGTCAGGATAACGATTCCTTTTCGGATCGTTGAATGATTGAATGAGTAACTCAACGTTTTTACGTTAAACACATAGTGAGGCGCAGCCATGTCGAATATCGGGAAAATACGCCAAGTAATCGGTCCCACCGTGGATATTGAATTTGACTCGGATCATCTGCCCAATATCCTCAACGCGATTGTCATTGAACAGAAAGAAAGAGACATCGATCTCACCGTTGAGGTCGCTCAGCATATTGGAAACAACCTCGTGCGCTGCGTCGCGATGGCCTCGACGGATGGTTTGGTCCGGGGAATGGAAGCCGTGGATACCGGGAAGCCGATTAGTGTCCCCGTTGGCGAACAATGCCTGGGCCGGATGTTTAATCTTCTGGGAAAGCCGATCGACGGAAAAGGGGATATTCCGGAACCGGACAACCGCAAGCCCATTCACCGTCCCGCTCCCACGTTTGAAGAACAAGTTCCCGTGGCGGAACAGTTCGAAACCGGGATTAAAGTCGTCGATCTTCTTGATCCGTATTCCCGTGGCGGTAAAGTCGGGCTGTTTGGAGGCGCGGGCGTCGGAAAAACCGTCGTGATTATGGAACTGATCCGGAATATCGCGGCGGAGCACGGCGGCGTTTCCGTATTCGGCGGCGTGGGTGAACGGACAAGGGAAGGAAACGACCTCTGGCTGGAGATGAATGAATCCGGCGTTATCGACCGCACAGCCCTGGTGTTCGGGCAGATGAACGAACCACCGGGAGCGCGTCTTCGCGTCGGTCTTTCCGCTTTGACGATGGCGGAATTCTTCCGGGACGAACGCGGTCAAGACGTTCTTCTTTTTATTGATAACATCTTCCGGTTCACACAGGCGGGTTCGGAAGTGTCCGCGCTTCTCGGCCGAATGCCGTCCGCCGTTGGGTATCAGCCGACGTTGGGCACAGAAATGGGCGCGTTGCAGGAACGGATCACCTCCACGAAGAAAGGATCAATCACTTCCGTACAGGCGATTTACGTTCCGGCGGATGACTTGACCGACCCGGCGCCCGCCACGGCGTTTTCTCACTTGGACGCGACGACGGTTCTTTCACGACAGATCTCGGAATTGGGAATCTATCCGGCGGTCGATCCACTGGATTCCACCTCACGGATTATGGATCCCCGGATCTTAGGCGATGAACACTACAATACAGCCCGCGCTGTTCAGGAAATTCTTCAACGCTACAAAAACTTACAGGATATCATCGCGATTCTGGGGATGGATGAATTATCGGACGAAGATAAAATCGTCGTCCAGCGCGCACGGAAGATCCAGCGATTCCTTTCCCAACCGTTTTTCGTTGCGGAACAGTTCACGAACCGGGAAGGACGATACGTCAAAATCGCGGATACCATCGAAGCGTTCAAGCGCATCGCCGCCGGTGAGATGGATGAACTGCCCGAACAGGCGTTCTATATGTGTGGAACGTTGGATGAAGCCGTAGACAACGCCAAGAAAATGGAAGCGGCGTAAGGGAGATTGGATTATGGCGGTGACCTATCCCCTCCGAATCGTCACACCGGATGAATCGGTTTATGACGGCGAGATCGAATCTCTTATTCTTCCCGCCGCTCTTGGATCGATGGGCGTTCTCGCCCATCACGCTCCCTTGCTGACCTATCTGACACAGGGAAAAATGATGATACGGGATGGCGAAGGCAAAACGCGGTACTTTGAAGTCAATGGGGGCATTCTCGAAATCAGCGAAGGAGGCGCCGCGACGATTCTGGCGGATCAAATCCAGCCGCTTTAAAACGAGATCCTGCGCCGATTCTTACTGAACGAGTGTATCCAATCCCCTTGGCTTTCAGAATAAGGAATCCTCTAGTTACCCGCGCTTTGCCGCCCAATTCATCGCGGCGCCTCACGACTGAAGACTGTCAAACGTATACGAAGGCGCCGCAAGGTATTCGAAGGAATTGAGAAGTCTCTTGTCTTACTGTATTTTAATGAAAATGAGTTTCCGGTGGGTCGATCAAGCGTGACCCACCCTACATAATTTTATTTGCATTTGCGCGTGTGATCTTGATCATGATGGTTTATATATATGATAACTATTGTATGTAAGGAGAGAATTGATGTACGAAAAAATAACCGTGCCATCCGATGGTAAAAAGATTGAACTTCAAAATGACAATCTGATCGTACCAGATAATCCTATTATTCCATTTGTAGAAGGAGATGGAATCGGGACAGACATTTCACCCGCGATGAAGCGGGTGGTCAACGCCGCCGTGGAAAAAGCGTTCGGCGGCTCCAAAAAAATCGCCTGGATGGAAGTGTACGCGGGTGAGAAGGCGAATGAACTGTATGGCAGTTATCTCCCCCAAGAAACCTTGGACGCGTTCACAGAATTTCACGTCGCCATCAAAGGCCCGTTGACGACGCCTGTCGGTGGCGGATTCCGCTCGTTGAACGTATCAATCCGGCAGCTATTGGATCTCTATGCCTGCGTCCGGCCGGTCCGCTATTTCCGGGGTGTCCCCAGCCCGGTGAAACGCCCGGATAAACTCAATGTGGTGATCGTTCGTGAAAATACAGAAGACGTATACGCGGGAATCGAATGGCGGCAGGGCACGCCGGAAGTGAAAAAAGTCATCGATTTCCTCAATCAAGAGATGGGAAAGAAAATCCGGGAGGATTCGGGGATCGGAATTAAGCCTATTAGCGTTTTTGGAAGCAAACGCTTGATTCGCGCGGCGATCAAATACGCCCAAAAGCGCAAACGGGACTCTGTCACCCTTGTTCACAAGGGCAACATCATGAAATTCACGGAAGGCGCGTTCCGGGATTGGGGATACGAATTGGGCCGGGATGAATTCGCTGATTTGATCGTCTCGGAAGCGGACTTGTGGGACAACCTCAATGGCAAAATGCCGGAGGGGAAAATTCTGCTGAAAGACCGGATCGCCGATTCTATCTTCCAGCAAGTGCTCTTGCGCCCGGATGAATATTCCGTGTTGGCCACGCCCAACTTAAACGGAGATTATATCTCCGACGCCTGCGCCGCCCAGGTCGGCGGATTGGGATTGGCGCCCGGCGCCAATATCGGTGACACGGTGGCCGTGTTTGAAGCGACGCATGGAACAGCGCCCAAGTACGCGGGAATGGATAAAGTCAATCCAGGTTCTTTGATTCTCTCCGCCGTGATGATGCTGGAACACCTGGGCTGGGATGACGCGGCCAACTTGGTTATTCATGGTATTGAACAAGCGATCGAGAAAAAACAGGTCACCTACGATCTCGAACGGCAAATGGAAGGCGCGTCTCTCTTGAAATGCTCCGAATTTGGCGAAGCGATCGTCGCCAATATGGATTGATTTTCTCTACTGCCGTCAAAACGAAGTTCGTGAAAAGGGATGCGAAATTCGTCTTAATTTTTGAGTTTAACTTGAAGTAAATGATACGAAAAAGGGAGAATCACGATGCAAAACAAAATCACTGTCATTGGCGCGGGAAACGTAGGCGCGACCTGCGCTCTTTATCTAGCGCAACAGGAATTGGGAGATGTGGTCCTGCTGGATGTGATTGAAGGTGTGCCCCAGGGGAAAGGATTGGACATGCTCCAATCCGGGGCCGTTCTTGGGTTTGACAGCCAGGTGATCGGCACAAACGATTACGCTGACACCGCCAATTCCGACATTGTTGTGATCACCGCTGGATTGGCCCGGAAACCAGGGATGGACCGCTTGGATCTTTTGAAAAAGAACGCGGAAATCATCAGCGGCATTACGGACAACGTTGTAAAGACATCACCGGATTGCATCATCGTCATGGTGACCAATCCAATCGATGTCATGGTCTATCTGTCATACAAAAAATCCGGCTTCCCCAGTGAACGCGTTGTCGGTCAGGCGGGGATTCTCGATTCCTCCCGGTACGCCACGTTTATCGCGATGGAATTGGGCGTTTCGGTAAAAGAAATAAATGCGATGGTACTCGGTGGGCATGGCGATTCAATGGTTCCCCTGCCCCGGTTCAGCACCGTTTCCGGTATTCCCATCACCGAACTGATTCCGCCGGACCGGATTCAAGCGATCAATGAACGCACCCAGAAGGGCGGCGGTGAAATTGTCAAACTCCTCGGCACGGGCAGCGCGTATTACGCCCCCGCCGCCGCGTCGGTCAAGATGGTGGAATCGATTGTCCATGACTCCAACCACGTGCTTCCCTGCTCTTCCTACCTTACCGGTCAATATGGGATCAATGACGTCTATGTCGGCGTCCCCGTAAAACTCGGCCGGAAAGGCGTGACGGAAGTGCTCGAACTGAAACTCACCCCTGAAGAAGGAGACGCCTTGCTGAATTCTTCGAAAATCTACCAGAAAAGCATTCAAGAACTGAGCGAATTCTTCTAAACAGAGATGAAAACACGTTTTTAACGGACAGACCGCCCGGCTCAGTCAGGATGGGCCGGGCGTTTTTTCATTTCACACACAGTCGACATTTTACCGTTTCGTCATATAATGACAAAATAGCCACTATCGATAATGAGCGATCTGTTTGGCTAACGCACGGCTATTCCAGACGACGCCATTGAAGTGGCTCTGGACTGAAGAGGTACGATGAATGAAGATCAAATATATTGGTCATTCGACATTTTTACTTACTAGTGACAATGGCATCCGCATTTTGACCGATCCATACAAACCGGGCGCCTATGGCGGAGGACTCACGTATGGTCCCATCACTGATTCCGCGGATATTGTCGTATTAAGCCATGAACATGAAGACCATGCGGATATCGAAAGTCTTCCCAACTCCCCTCTTGTCGTTCGCACCGACGCGCTCGCGCGTGGGATCGCGTTTGATGTCGTGGAAACCTACCACGATGACGCAGGCGGTGAGAAACGCGGTAAAAACCGGGTGACCTGTTTCGAACTGGATGGAATTCGTGTTTGCCATTTGGGCGATCTGGGCCATGTGCTGTCTCCCGAACAGGTGGAAGAGATCGGACAAGTGGATATTCTTCTGCTGCCCGTCGGCGGCACATTCACAATCGGCCCTGTGGAAGCGGCGGAAGTGATGAGATTAATCAGTCCCAGCATCGTTATCCCCATGCATTTTAAAAGTGAAAAATGTGGTTTCCCCATTGAACCGGTGGAGACGTTTTTAAAAGAGAAAGAACAGATACGCCGTTCTTCTTCCAGCGAAGTTGTCATTAATAAAGAAGATATAGTGGATAAATGTTCGGTTCTTTATTTACCTCCCAGCAATTGACTGTCTGTGATGAAAAAGGGTTGCGTTCATGAAAAAGATTGAAGCCATCATCAAGCCGTTTAAATTAGATGAAGTGAAAGACGCGTTGAACGATTTGGGTATTGTTGGAATGACGATCTCCGAAGTGCGGGGATTTGGACGGCAGAAAGGCCATAAAGAATTATTCCGTGGCAGTGAATATGTCGTGGATCTTCTACCGAAAATAAAAATCGAAGTCATTGTAAAAGATGAAATCGCGCGGCAAGTCGTCGAAACCATTCTGACAACCGCCCGGACGGGCAATATCGGCGATGGAAAGATTTTTGTGTCTGACCTGCAAGAGGTCTACCGCATCCGCACCGGAGAAGAAGGCACAAGCGCGCTTTAAAACAGCCTTTAAAGTTGAAATAGTACCGCGACCCCAAAGAATTCGTAAAACTCCGCTCCAGCAGGCGCCATGCTTCGAGACTTGTACGATCTCAACAAAAAGGCGTTTCGTTTCCGCTATCCAAACACCGCGGACGGTTTGAATTTTCCCTCCCCCAACGAAGCGCTGCTCTTGGACTCTCATCCTGATATTTCCCATCCGAAGTCATTGATTCCTAAAGATTGGAAACAAACTAGTGGAATCAAATCGCGCGCCATCATCGCGCTGGACCTCCCGTGTCTGTTTTCTCTCTACGCTGAAATCGCTGGGGATTCGTCCATCGGACTGATCGTCATCGAACCGGATTGGAGAAATCTTGCCCTGGCGTTCTCAACAGAAGACTATCGGGAATTGATTCTATCCCCCTATGTGTTTTGGATCGTGGGAGAAAATTGGAGCGATTCTCTTGCCAGTTTTATTACGAAACAAGGGATCTTTCATCTCACTCCCCAAGAGTTCCACATCATTCCTTCACCCAGCGAATCATCACAAAAAAAAGATCAAATTGAACAAGCGCAATATGTTCTGTCGTCTTCAATTCGAGCGTCCCGGATCGCGTTTCAAAAAAAAGGCGATGCGCTCCGGCGCGCTGTTCCGGCATCCCTAAAAAACAACCGGCTCCGAATTTGGGCGCATATTGAATCCAAAGCGACCGTTTACAAAGGATTGACACGCTCTTTCATGGACGCGCTGGCGCGGCGGGGATGCGAGATACATCTCTCGAATTACCAAGAAGAATGGCTCGCGCAGGGAAAAATCACTTCTGAACTCGTTAATTTCTCTCCAGACGCGTTGTTTTTTCTCAATGGCCCTTCTCCACATATCCTGCGTTACTTAGGGGTGGACCGGTTTTTCCCCCAATCCCTTCCCTGCCGGAGACTGACTTGGTATGTTGACAGTCCCCGCTATTTATCCCTCCCGGACGAAGCGCGGCGGGATTACAGTGTTGATGATATAGCCGTGGCGGACAGCGCGTTTCTCGATGAATTCGAATTGGACCGATGCCGGAGCGCCTTCCATCTGCCTCCAGCCGCCATGATCGATCGAAGAGGGAATTACGATTCTTCATTGGATTTTCCAGCCGTCTATGTGGGGAGCATAATCGATATGCGTCCATACTTAGAAAAACTATCGGCTAGCGCTCGCGGCGTTCTCCTTGAACTAGTCCGAGAGAAACGAAAACAACCAGCGATCGCAAATGATTTACTCATACAAAACGCGGGCCTATCTACAACCCAACTTGATGAATTGACACAATGCGCCCTGCGATATAACCAAGAACGCCTCCAAAAACGTTTCCCCAACGCCGATCGGACCTTAGAATATTTCATATATGTGGTCACGACATTTATCAGCCGCTGGGAAGCCGTTGAGGCGCTGTTGCCATTGGGATTGCACATTTTCGGCCCGGATGACTGGCTCCCTCTTCTAGGCGATCGATACCAGGACCGTCATCATGGAATTATGGAATGGGAACGCCTGCCCGATTGTTACGCGTCGGCCCGGATTAACCTGAACGCGCACAGCGCCCAGTGCCCCACAAGCTTCAATGTGCGCGATTTCGACGTATTGCGGGCGGGTGGCTTTTTATTGACAGATTGGGTGGAAGATGTGGAAAAAGGCTATCTCGAAGAAGGCAAGGATTTCTGCATATACCGGAACATCGAAGATCTTCAAAACAAGGTCATGCATTACACCAACCACGCTGATGAAAGAGAAGCGATCGCGGAACAGGGCTGCGAACAAGTCCGCCGCTACCATACAGCAGACCAGCGCGCCGAAACGATTGTGAATGTGTTGCAATGATAGGAGCAAACCAGGAAAACGAAGGGATTTAAGAAAACTCCATCAGAAAAGACAACGTGTATTAATCAATGAATATGGTTATATATTATGGGCAATCAATAATAAGTATTTTCTACAAAATCAATAGATTCAATGGATGGAGTTCTAAAAGTAAATACAGTGTTACCGTTCTTATTGGTTATTACAAAATCACCTAAAGTAATAATATCCATTCCAATCAATACATCATCACCGCCAATATCTCCTTCACACACATGAACCCCATTGACTTCATAATTATTCGTCAAAATAAAATTAACAAAATATGTATTTGCCGCATGAAAACCGGCGACGGTTACCATTTCAGCAAAACCCGTCGGTTTTAAACGACATTCTTCGATTACTCTTTTTGAAATCACAGAATTTGTAGCTCCTGTATCCCAGATCGCAATAAATGACTTTTGGATAATATCCGTTGGTGGATTGTTTGGATTGAATGATTTGGATATTGTTATCTCCGATTTAATTTCTCGAGCAATACCTTCATATTTAATTGTAAACGGTTTTGGTTTTATTGACATTTGATTCGTTTATGTAAACGCTACCCTTGAATGAAATCTCCGTGTGTAACTATCACTCCCCGGCTCACATTTTTGGACGAGAAACGTGCCAAGTTCTTCCTTCTTCGAAGTTTCTTCGATCGCTTCCAAATCCGAATCAAAGACGCCTATCAATTCACAATTTTTAATAACGAGAATTTTGCCATTGTATTTTTCAACGAATGAATCTTGATTTTCAATATAATATTCAAATTCTTTTTCAAGTGGTTTGGACATCGTATCACCTCCACTCACATTGAAAACTCTTTCCTTTCCATGCAGCTTCTTCCTATCTAAAAGCACCGTAATAATCGCTCTTACTAATAGTATAATAATAAATCGTTCACTGCAAGTAATTAATTTTCATAGATAAAAATCATTCATGTTTGGACTATGTGGAAAATCATGAAAACAGATTGGAATGGAATAACGCAGTCCCCTGATTCACCAACATTGTATACTGCCAACCGTGTGGCTCTTCAAGAACGATATCCAGAGTATACTGCCCAGTGGCCTTCTCCTCCGCAGGATATCGTTCGCGCGCCCCGCTCTGATGGATATTATTCGGCCCGGATTCAGACGCAAGATGGCGCTTATACGATCTCCGAATTGGAGGACGTGGCGTTGGACCAATTCGCTTTCCGCCGCGAAATCCGGCGCGCGATCGATCGGGGAACGGATTTGATCTATCTGCTGGGTGTGGGATTGGGCTATCGGCTGCGCGCGGCGTGGGAGACGGTGGAATACGCTCAGCGGGGGCAATTGATTGTTCTCGAAGAGTCACTTTCGATCCTAGACGCCGCTTGCCAGTGCGCCGATCTACGGAAGGGTCATTCAATCCCCCCGCGTCGAGATCCTCGCAGCCAATCCATTGGAACCAATTCTAGAGAAGCGAATTGTAGAGCAGGTTTGGTACGGCTGCGCGAAGTGCGCGTTCTTTTGGGGGTATCAAGTTTCCCAAAAGGCGTATCAACCCCACTACGAACGGATCGCCGATAAGATCAATGCCATCAGCGCGCATCACCACCGGGAATGTGCCGCCAACTGGAATGTATGGATTCGGCGGAAAGAGAACTGTAAAAATTTAATTAAACGAACCATCCTTGTGTATTCAGAAGATCGAACTGGAACAGACATAGAAGAAATAAAGAAATCGCGGGAGACTGTGGAATGGATAACCATCAAAATTCCCGCAAAGGGCTATCGTTCACCGATGTACTTGATGGATCGGATCGTCAAAACCGATCCGGATGAAATCATCTGGGCTGGCGCGCCTGTGGGAACGTGGCTGCCTGTTGATTTGGTCTCAACAATCCCCATCCCAATCGGCGCGATCGAATCCTGAGAGTTCACCCAGGTTGAACTTATGCCGCAGCACCTGCATGAATGAATGATCGGGCAATGAGATAATGGGAAGGGTTTTATCATATCGCCGGAAATAAACGCGGTCGGTGGACTGCATCGTAAAATGAATCTGCCCATCGAGAATCAAAACCAGTTCTTTCGTTCGCTCCTTGAAACAGACACACAAATCGCGTTTCCCATCAAAAACCAAGGGCCGGTTAAAAAGCGAATGAGGAGAAAGGGGTGTGACGATCAAAGCGGCGATATGCGGCTGCAGAATCGGGCCACCGGCGGAGAGAGAATGCCCTGTCGATCCGGTCGGCGTAGCCACGATCAAACCATCCGCCCGGTAAGCCAGCGCCGGTTTTCCATTTTCCTCCAAAGTCAGATCGAGCAGCCTTCCTGGTCGGGAGAGAGAAATTAATCCCTCATTCAATACGACAGTCCGAAAGACGGTTTGTTCACCATCCGGCGCAGGGCGCTTAACGATCGCTTCCAGCATATAACGTTCAATGACGCAGTGCCGATTCGCCAGAAACGCTTCTACAATGCTTTCCAGTTCACGCGCGTCACCCGCTGAAAGAAATCCAAAACCGCCTAAATTAATCCCCAACAAAGGAATTGGTGATTCCGCAATCGCGCGGGCCACACCGAGAATTGTTCCATCCCCACCAAGCGCAAGGATCAAATCACAGTCTTTCGCCAATGATTGAATACGCCGCTTGCAAATGTCTTCACTGTCTTCTGTGCGCCGGTGTTCGGAAATGATCGCCGGTATACCCGCGTGTTGAAAAATCGCGAGCGCTTGCCGCGCCGTTTCCAGCGTATTCGTTTTCGCCGGATTGTAGATTATTAACACTTTCTTGATCGATGGAGATTGGATCGGTTCACTCATCCGCCGTTCTTTCGTTGCTGGAACCTTCGTAAAACCATGAGATAAATACGTATTGTAGTGTTCCTATCGAATAGTAAAGAGTGTACCGCAGAATAATGGACTCTCATAGAAGGCGCGGGGGAAAATGAATTTTCACGATGGAATGATGATAATTTATACAAGGAACCTTCCGGAATACCGGCTCGGTTGAATATCAATTTGAAGTTGGGATACTGTTACTGTTTCAACATGGAATGGGCTTCGTCCACCACCGCTTCTATGGCTTCAGGTGTGATAGAAGGCTTACCACTTTCCCGTGTGATGTAGAACAGGAATTCGATGTTCCCCGATTTTCCTTGAATCGGGGATGGGACGATTCCTTCTACGGTCCAATTCGACTGTTGGAAAAAATCCACGAGACCGAGCAGCGTTTCGAGATGGTCGTTCCGGTTTCGGACAATCCCCTTTTTCCCCACCCGTCCCTTACCGATTTCAAACTGTGGTTTGATTAAAAAGAGAGCGATTCCCTTTTCTTTGACGATCCGCATTACCGCCGGGAAGACGGTTTTGAGACTGATGAAGGAGAGATCGGCCGTCACCAGATCCACTGGTTCCCCCAAATCCTTACATTGCAAGTATCGGCAATTGGTGCGATCCATGACCACGACACGAGGATCTTGCTGCAGGCGGTACGCCAGCTGCCCATAGCCGACATCAATGGCGTACACTTTCGCCGCGCCGGATTGCAGCAGGCAGTCGGTGAATCCACCTGTTGAGGCGCCAAGATCCGCGGCGGTCCAATGCGTCACATCGATAGAGAAGCGGCGCAACGCTTCTTCCAATTTTAAACCGCCCCGGCTGACAAACCGGCTTTCCGGTTGAATGACACGAATCGAGACGCTGGGTTTGACTTTCTGACCGGGTTTATCCACGACAATTTCATTGATTAGCACTTTTCCCGCCCGGATAAGCCGCTGGGCTTCCTCACGGTTTGCGGCTAGCTTTTGTTCGACAATTACGCGATCCAACCGGCCGGCGTCCATGTTTGATTTCACAAATTTCGTCCTTGTTTTTCTGCCATCCTGACCCAGCAATTCTCACATGATGAAATGCAGTATCGTATTAAGAAGTATTTATCAATTAATTTATTAACGCGGCGTCCATACACAATCCTATCCCCACTCACACATCCCTTGATTGAAAGATAGGATACCCGCATGCGGCCGCGCGGGCGCCATCATACTGCCCTTTCGCCGACGCCCACGCGAACCGGGGCGCGTTGATCATATCCCGCAGCCTTTGACCTGACCTTTGCCGGGTATGAGAGAGATAAGCCCAATCCTTGAATGTAGTGATAAAAAAGGAACGGAGTTTTTTTGGAATCGTGGGAACAGTCCGCACACCGAACAGCTCATACAACCGGTAATGATCGACAAACGTCCGCTTGTAAACATACTCCGCGGATCGTTGGTGAGAGTGTTCGACTCTCGCCTCCGGCTCATAAACAATCGATCCCCCATTGACCAAAACACGGTAGGCCCATTCTAAATCCTCTCCGAACGGCGCTTCGGGAAACGGGATTTTTTCCCACACATCCCGCCGGATGAGACTGGCGACGTTATCGAAAATACACTGAGAATAGCGTTCGAGAGGATGAGCGGCGAAGAACGAATTGGCGTTTTCTATCCGGATCACACGCCGCGTCAGGAGAGCCGCTCCACCAGTTCCGCAGATCGCGCTGGACCAAAGGGGACGCGCTGTTCCGTGGGATTTGACGCGCATACCCTCCCCAAGCCCCTTCCCGTTCAACCGAGTGGAGAAGAGTGGATAGATACGTATTGTGTAACGGGATGGCGTCTTGGGTAAACAAGGCGATCCATTGGCCTTGGGTCTCACTGACACCTAGGTTGCGAGTTCCTCCATGATTAAAAGTTGTGGGATCGATCTCCAGAATCCGGGCGCCATACGAACGAGGCCCGGTTCTGTGTGTCATCCGTTGAAATGGAATCCACAATCAGAATTTCGGTGGTTTCAAAATCCTGCTGTTTACGCAATGCGTGAAGTAAACGCGATAGATCGTTTCCCGCGTTCTTAGTTGGAATGACAATACTCAACAAACATGATGTATTATTCATCGGCCAAATAGTAACCCCTTGCATTTTTTTTAATGCTGGCTATATTTTCAATATAAGAACAGTATTCAGATCAAATCATAGTTGAACCATTCTTCATGCTGAGTAATTTCGTTTTTTATTTCTTATACCGTTAAATACAAAAACTGAGTCAAAGAATTGTCAATTTAAACGGCTTAATAACATGAATTGAATGACGGCATTGTACAAAAAGGAATTGAGTCTCTAAAAACAAATCGGTCAGGTAAAAATTCACAATAGTATTCAACCAAACAAAAAGAAAATAAATACTGTGTTCAATTTATCAAGAATAAAATCTGGATTTTCAGTGTGTCCCCAAAAAAAGACACCTTTCATTAAAAAGCAGTAAAGAAAGTCAATGACGCCAATTAAAATTGTTTCGTCTGTTATTATTGATATTATATCTCAATTTTCTTGTCTTGAATTGGATCATATTCCTTGTATTCTTAAAAAAACTGATTTATTATGGAATAAAAAGTTCCGATCATTGAATCGAACTAAGACATTCAGATATACGTGCGATAGAAAGCGCCCCCGATTCTGATTCATATATAAAAAGAAAAATAGACACTATGCTTAAACCTTTGAAATTCATCATATAGGTATTCTTTGCGGGAATAATCCATTCTCGCTTTACTATTGAATTGTCTAATTCAGAAATGCGCAGTGGCAAATAAAACATGATAAGGGGAACAACAATGAAAGGTAAACCGAAAGAACAAAACCCTTTAAGCGGTGTATGCGTCGCCATACTGGCGCCGAAGGGTCGAATGGGAAAGAATCTCACAGACAGTCTCACCAAACTGGGATGTGAGGTGCAACAGGCGGAGTCGTTGATCGATCTACAAGAAGCCGTGGAAAAAAATCCCGCCCAAGCATTAATCGTGGAAACCAGTTTTTGTGAGGAATTGAGGTAAAAAACAGAAGGGGAAGAGCGATGAACTGAAAAATCTCGGGGAAGAATATATCATCCTCGCCGCCGAAGAAAAAACTTCGGACGCCACAAACTGGGCGCGGAAATTGAATGGCTATTTTCTCTCCACTCCTGTTGTCATCGAAGAACTCATTATTCTCCTTGAACGCGCGCTGGACGTTCATCTGTTACGGAAACGGCTCTCACGGTATGAAGAACCTGAAGCGGGTCTGGAATGTTTTGGGCCCATTCATGTCAAATCCCCCGAAATGAGAGACGTCGTCCGTCTATCCCGGATCCTTGCCACACGGGATGAATGCATCCTCTTTGTGGGAGGAATTGGAACAGGAAAAGAACTGATCGCCCGCACTCTCCATGATAACAGTTCACGTAAGTATGGCCCATTTTACTCGATCAACTGCCGTTCGTTCTCCAATGAAGATCTCGCCATTGAACTCTTTGGAAAAGGGGAACCCGATTCAGCCGAAGCCTCCGAAGGAGAAAACCTTCTGGAAATGTGCAAAGGCGGCACATTAATGCTCGATGAAATCGGTGTGATCTCACCCAATATCCAAGGGAAACTCCAACGCTTTTTAGAAGACGGCTCTTATACACGAGTCAACACCCGCACGGTTTGCAAAGCGGATGTGCGAATCTTCGCGGCCACTAGCGTGTCACTGGATGAAGCCGTGGCCAAAGGTGAATTTTCCGAAGACCTCTATTTCCGATTAAACCGGTTTACACTCAATCTTCCTTCCCTGCGGCGCCGGACCGAAGATATTCCCATCATGACAAAAGAAATCCTTGCGCGTATGACCAGCGATCAAGGAGGCGAGCCACTTAAAATCACCGAAGACGCGCTGAAACTCCTGCTCGAATATCATTGGCCGGGGAATGTTCGTGAATTGGAAAATGTGCTGGAATACGCCGCCCTCGTCGCGGATAAAGGCCCTATCCAGCCCAAGCACCTGCCCAAACAATTCCACGATGAGGTGGGAAGCATCTTCGTCGGTTCCTCCGTAGATGAATTACCACCCATCAGTGAAATCGAACGCCGCTATATCCTTCGCGTCATGGAAGCGACACGGAACAATAAAGTGAAAGCCGCCGTCATCCTGGATATCAACCGGGCCACTCTCCATCGTAAACTGCAAATCTACGAGAAACAAAAAGTCGCGGAAATATAATCCAAATCCTATACAAGAGACAATTCTTCTCTATATGAACCGTTAAGCTCATACCTTCAAGTATGGGCTTTTTCTTTCACCTAGGAAATAGTTCGCGTCATAGGCGAATCGATAATATAATAGACGTGACCTTCGGAGAAGACCGATGGTAAACAATGAAATTGAAATAGTTCCTTCTGCAGAAATCTTGGAGAATTGGCAGGAAATTACTAATATTCTAGCTGAATTGACAGGAATCCGCGCCGCGCTAATTATGCGGTTTTTAGATCCAACGATTGAAATTTTCGTTTCAAGCAAAGGCGAAGGCAATCCCTATAAACCAGGAGACAAGGAAACATTGTTCGATTCTGGCTTGTATTGTGAAACAGTTATCAAGACGCAAGAGAAACTCCTCGTCCCTGACGCCTTGGCCAGCGAAAAATGGAAAAACAATCCAGACATCAAGCTCAACATGGTTTCCTATTTGGGCTTTCCTATTCTCTTACCAGATAAAAAACCGTTTGGAACTCTTTGCATATTGGATAACAAACCAAATCAGTACTCAAACACAATTGAAAATTTAATGTCAAAATTTCGTCACATGTTAGAATCACATCTCGAGATTCTTTATATAAATCAAATACTTGGAGACAAGAACAAACAACTTAACGACTATTTAATGGAAATCCAAACGCTGCGCGGCTTTGTACCTATATGCGCAAACTGCAAGGATATACGAGACGATCAGAATAATTGGCGTCCTCTAGAGTATTATTTTCGAAATCCAGACACGAAATTCACTCACAGTATTTGTCCAAAATGCTCAAAAAAGTTATACCCGAATATTGATATTAATACATGAAATCTACATCGTCTCTCTTTGTAATGACAATCTCTATGAATCCTTTAATAGCGAGGGATTGATTTCAGTCAAGCCGACCAATACTATCACAAAGATACATCCTCGATTTTTCGCCAAACATAGTAAATCCCACTTTGGGTAAACAGAATAATAAAAGCAAGAATGAGAATTCTTTTTGTTAACCATACATTCCCCCCTGAAAGTTACGCTGGTTCGGAACTGTGTGTTTTAAATTTGGCGCATGAATTGCAGCGCCGGGGCCATCAGACCGCCGCGTTCTATCGATACGCCGATCCAACAGACGAAGAATACCGGATTCGATCCGGCTCGTTTGAATCAATCCCTATACATAAAATCAATCATACATTCCGGTTTATCGATACCTTCCAATCGATCTATGTCAATTCAGCGATCGCGGCTAAATTCTCGCATCTCCTCTATGAATTCAAACCCGATGTCGTACATTTTCACCATCTCACCAATCTGTCACTCTCCCTCGCGCATGAAGCAAAAATGTACGGAGCCGCCGCCATCATGACGTTGCACGATTACTGGCTTTTATGCCAGCGGGGTCAGCTGTTAAAACAAGATCTCAGCCTCTGTGCGGGGCCCAGTGAGGAGGATTGCCGATCCTGCCTCGCAATACAACTTCTGCGGGGTACCGCGCAGCGCTGCGCCGCAGGATTGTTTAAACGAAGCGTCAAACGATCGCGCCCTGAGGAAAAAGTGTATGACCTGATGGATCTGAGAAAGGCCGAACGCAAGACTCCAGATCCTAATTTCATCAGTCAGGCTGTATTTGATCTCGGAGGGGATTCGGTTCCCGCGCTGCTGACTCATCCTCCCGCGGAACTCATCTATCCGATCCAGTTAAACCGCCCAGCCCGTCTGCGCAGCGCGGTGGCCATGCATCCTTCCACATTCGATTGCGAAGGAGGCGGTGTGCGATTTGAAGTTTTACGCAATCAATCGGTTCTGTTTTCACGCGCGATCGATGCAAAACAAAACCATGATCATCGGCGATGGTTTCCGTTTGACATCGCGCTCGATCCATCCGATCGAGAGGACGATTGCTTAACCCTTCGCGTTCACGCGGAAAATCCGGAAAACAATCAATTTTGTTCGGCGGGGTGGCGGGAACCTTCGATCGTATATATTGACGGTCCAGATTTTCCACGCAAATTAGAATCTCCCCGAAAACGTCAATTACGCTCGCTAATCTATCAAGCCGCCTACGTAGCCGCTGGGGCCGCCGCCGCATTCTCCCCCAAAGCCAGGGAAGGCATTCGCCACCGCCGCAACTGGATAAACCGGATCATCAACGAGATGGATCAATTTATTTCGCCCTCCCGTTTCTTGATGGAATTCTTCCTCCGGCATGGCATGCCGGAAGAGAAGATCGTTTTTTCGGATAATGGTTTCATCCGGCCCGAAATTGAGCCAAAAGCCCCTGTCGGTTCCCCGATCCGGTTTGGATACATTGGTACCTGGATTCCATCAAAGGGAGTGGATATCGCGCTACAGGCATTCGAGAAAATCGATCCAGCGAAAGCGAAATTAACCATACATGGATTCTTTCCCGGTTTCGATGGCTATGAAGACTATGAGACACAACTTCGAGCCATGGCGGGACCGGCGGTGGAATTTCATGGACGGTACGATCCGAAGGATGTCTATAGTCTCCTTGCAGAGATGGATTGCCTCATCGTACCTTCGATCTGGTGGGAAAATTCTCCTCTTACCACCCATGAAGCGTTTCTGGCCCACGTTCCTTTAATCGTTGCGGACGTTGGAGGTATGGCGGAACAGGTCAAACAGGGCGGTGGCCTTTTGTTCCGGCATCGTGATTTCACCAGTTTGCGAATGGTGATTGAAACAATCATTCAAGAACCCACAATCTTAGACAATCTACGAGCGGAGATTCCCGATGTAAAATCCGTCCGCCGTCATGCGGATGAATTGATCGAAATTTACACCAACGCTCTGAATAAGAAAGAAGAATAATATGAGTTCGTCTCCGGATGAACATGTCTACAACGCGTTTGCGTCGATCTACGACCGGGTGATGCGGGATGTGGATTATGATTCCTGGTCACGTCATATTCTCAATCTCGCGGAACGCTATGACGTGAAAGTGAACAAAATCCTCGAGCTGGCCTGTGGAACAGGCAGTATGATCCTGCGGCTGGCGTCAATGGGCTATCAAATCATTGGCGTCGATCGATCGAAATCCATGCTGGATTTGGCGCAAGAGAAGCTAACCAATGCGGGAATCGACGCCCCTCTTTTGGAAGGGATGATGGAATCCTTTTCTCACCTCGGCTTGGCGAAGGATTTCGATTTGATCGCCTGCCTTTACGACAGTCTCAATTACATCTTGGAAGAAGAAGGCGTCATACAATGTTTTGAAGAAGCGAACCTTCACTTGCGTCCGGGAGGCGCGTTTATCTTCGATGTCACCTCCGAATATAACCTGTTGCACAATTTCGCCGGCTACACATATGCGGAGAATTTTGAAGACGCGTCGTATATTTGGGAGAATGAATACAACATAGCTAAAAAACTCTGCAAGTCGAAAGTAACGATCTTTACTCACGTTGATGACCGGTATTACAAACACGTCGAAATGCACAAACAACGAGTGTATTCCACCAAATGGCTTACCAAAAAACTGGAAGAAAAAGGATTCCAGGTCAAGGGTACATTCCACAATTTAACAACCAAACCCGTCCAAACCAAATGCGAACGGATTCATTTTGTTTGTGTGAAGGTGTGATTGGATGGGAGATAGATCAAAGACGATTCATTACGAAAACGTGAATCGTCTTTCTAATAGCAAACGCGATCAACACCAAAATCTTAAATGTTGATCGCGTTTTTTTTAAATCGTTATATCCTTATTCAACTACACTTAACTCCACCCGCCGGTTCAGTTTTCGGTTGTCTTCGGTGTCGTTAAGGCGGATGGGTTGTTTTTCTCCAAAGCCTTTCGTTTGGAGCCGCGCCTCGCTGATTCCTTTCGTTACGAGATATTCTTTGACGGCGTTCGCCCGTTTTTCGGAGAGAGTTTGGTTGAAGGCGTCGCTTCCGATCCAGTCGGTATGGCCATCGATACGGATTTTGACGCCGGCGTTTTTCGTAAGGACGGCGGCGACTTTGTCCAAAGCTTCAAAATGCGCCGGTTTGATCACCGCGCTGTTGTAATCGAATTGCACGTTCTTGAGAACCCAGCATCCCCGGCTATCCACTTCGGCGCCTTCGGGCGTATCGGCGCATTCGTCTTTATCATCGGGGATACCGTCGTTGTCGCTGTCTTTCGGTTTGGCTTCTTCGATTTTTTCCTCTTCCGCTTTAGGGCAGGCGCCGGAGAAGACATACCGCACAAAATCCCCCATGGATTCTGAATCAGGAAGCGAATCGACAGAATGATAGCTCCCGCAACCGGTCAGACTACTGAGCCGGTATAAAAGTGAGACGCCTTTTTGATCCGCGTCCACCGAAACGGTATGAATGCAAATGTTACCTTGATGCGTTTTGACCAACTCACGGGCGGCAAAATAGGCGGCGTTTGGTTCTTTTGCATTGCCATCGGAAACGAGAACGATGGCGGTGGTTCCCGCCGCGTCTTCGAGTTCTTCGCAGATTTGCTTAAATCCGAGTTCCATCCGCGTCTCTCCACTATATTGATCGATTCGATCGACACACCCCAGCAATCCCGAACGATTGAACGGACGCAACGATTGCAACGTACTCGCCTCCCCATCGAACGTGATGAAACCCGCGCCGTAAATCCCTTCAGGCATCAGATTGATAAACAAGCGCAGAAAATCGATTTCTTTCAGTGTCTTTCTTTCATCGCTCATAGAAATAGAGGTATCCGCCACGAGGAAAATCTGATTGATGGCGATCGAGGAATCTTGAAGCGCCATATCAGACGTTTTATGGGAAAGCCCCGCGCATCCAGAAAAGACGCCAAGAAGGGCCAAGGTCAATCCAAACAGCGCGCAAGTTGATACGAACCGGTTCATTTATTTATCTCCTGTGTGATAGTAGTAAGAAATTGTAATTGTATCCTATAAACAAACCGAATGCAAATGGCAGGCGCCACTTCCCGTTAGGACCACCCTTTAATTTTCCATAATCATGCAATCTAGCGTCAAAACGGCGTATTTGAACATACGAATCAATGAAGAGAATATAGACTTGATCAGCCAAGCCGTCGCTCTTCGCAAACTCAGTTTGAGCGAATTTGTGATCGAAAACGCCTATGACGCGGCGACTCAGGTTTTAGCCGACAAAACCCACTTTATTCTATCCCCGGAAAAATGGGAGGAATTTTGCGATGCTCTGGATGCGCCGTCGAAAACCATTCCGGCTTTAATAGAATTATTCAGCAGACCGAGTCCTTTTAATGAGTGATCACCTCAAACCAAATCCACCTATCCCTATCGATAAACATCATGACTTGGATGATTTCGATTGTGGCGTTCCCGCGTTGAACAAGTACCTTAAGTCCTACGCTTACCAAAATCACCAGGCCGGAGGCGCCCGAACCTACGTAGCAACACGTATCTCTTGGGCTTCGCGCCAGTTCCCAATGACGTGTATGTAGGCGAGGCGTATTTTATCGGGGAGTTTGCTGTCGAAAAAATCCTTTCAGTCGTTTATGGCAGGGGAACTGGCGTTTTAATCCAAGGTTAGTATAGAAAGGGCAGTAAGAAAAAAAGATGTCTCGGAGAGACGGGGATAAGCGCCGTGTCACTCATGCGGGAATCTCCGGTGGATTTTCTACCCAACGAATAGAGGCGGAGTATTCTCCATGCTGAACCACGCGATCGAAAAATTTCCGGTCCGCAGTTACCGCAACGCTATGCAGGCGTTCGGCGGTAGCCAAGTAAAGGCAATCGTAGAGAGAATGCTGGATGGATACCGCCATTGTAAAAGCGCGTTCCATCAATGTTGATATCGGAATCAGTTCCAAAGTATCGGATTGAAAAAGGTCTTGATAGGATTGCCATCCTTTTTCCGGCATAACATCCTGGAAACGGATTTTTTTCACAATCGCGTTGGCGAATTCTTATTGAATGATGTCCGGGGCGCTCAAAGGAATTGCGCAATCAAAAAAGCGCAGGGCTTCTATCCACAACGGTTCGTCGTAAAACCATTTCACGGAGACACTAGCGTCAATGATATAACACGCGGTCATCGGCTGTCCCGATCTTCACGGATGAGCTGCGTGCTATCCGTTTTTTGCGGGCCAACCTTTTTGCGGAATTCATCAGCCTTGCGAACCAATTCAGCCCGGCTAAGCCGTTTGGGAGGCGGCGTTTGTGAAGTCAAGACGGTTTTCGCGTACTCTTCCACGCTGGTTCCCTGGGCGGTAGCCTGCGCCGTCAATTTCTGAATCAAATACTCGTCCACATCGCGGAGAATTAAATCGCTCATGGTTTTGCGCTCCCGATTTATCTTACTTACTAACCGTATTGTAGCATGGGAGAGTGGAAGAAAAATAGTGTTTAATAATCTCCATCATTTGATTCTATATTCTAAAAGAAAAAACATGAGACACGTTAAACCTCCAGATTCGAAAAGATTCAAATAAAGGTATTAGATTCCATTCTAGAAATAACGATTTAAAAAAGCGCGTATATTACCTATCAGCGCGCCCTCCTTCCGCGCCTATGACAAGAGAGCGCCTCATGATAAGATCAACACAAACTATGGATACGGTGAGAGAGACATTTCAACTATTGAAATGTCTTTCGCGTTCATCGACTTGCCGCTGGCTCTTTTTGTAATAGGTTACATGATGCGTGGCGGACCACTATAGAAACAAGGTGAATTGAAATTATGTTTGCTCAAAAATGGCGTCAGCATTGGGGGTTGAGTGAAGACCCGTTCGGATGTGAAGACGCGGATAAGGATATTATTCTAACCGAAGTGGACGCGAGCGCGGTCCACTCCAGTTTCGACCGGATTTACGGCAACCCAAAAGCGCCGGCGCCGGGAATCATCTTCGGCGAAAAAGGCAGTGGCAAGAGCGCGCTGCGTTTAATGATGAGCCGGCGGATTACGCAGTACAACGAAGCGCATACAGACGAAAAAACTTTTTTAATTGAATACATCGATTTTAATACATACATCGAACAATTCCGCCAAAGGACAGGAATCCGCCGCCAATCTCAGCAGGCGGTGCGGGATGTGATCGACCGATGGAAAATCGCCGATCATCTCGACTGCATCCTCTCTCTCGGCGTGACAAAACTAGTCGACGAACAGCTTGCGCAAAAAAAGAAACATCGGAATATCTCACGAAAACCTATCATCGATCTACTCTTATTTACATCACTCTATTACAACTCGGATCGATTAACCGTACCCGAAGCGCTGAGAAAACTTCGTTCCCAAGTCGGTGGAGCCGGTTTTCGCAGCGCGAGACTATGGGCGTTATGGATATTTCTTGCCTTGGTGGGATTGTTCATTGGATTCACGCCACATATATTTAACGCTTCGTTCCCCGCCCACAAATACTGGTATGGGCTGGGCGCGTTGGTCATATTTGCGACGAGTCTATGGGGTGTATTCAATCGATCACTGGGCTATTCCATCGCCGGAAAAGCGAGCCGGAGCGTGAAAATCCTGCCCCGCGACGCGGCGTCTCTCACGCAAATGATTCTCAATCTCTCTCCCAAAGAACGGAAAGAATTCGTCCTGCCTCGTGGTTCAAATGAATCCAGCCGGTACCAGTTGCTGCACCGTTTCCTCGGCGTATTAGAGATATTCGGCTATCGGGGAATCTACGTTCTGATCGACCGTATCGATGAGCCATCCCTCTTTAGCGGAAACAATGAGGCGATGAAGCAGTTTATCGAAAAAATACTGGATATCAAACTGCTCCAATACCCACAACTGGGAATGAAACTCTTTCTGCCGATCGAATTGGACGAAATTTATCGAAACGCCACACCGGAACAATTGAAACGAATTCGATTGGATAAATCGAATGTGGTTCCGGAATTGAAATGGAGCGGTCAGGAACTATTCGAGATCGCCAATCAAAGGATGCAAGCCTGCCCGGCGCCGGACAGCGAAGTAAGTCATTTATCCGGATTATTTGAAGAGGATTTTGACTTCAACCATCTTAGGGAAACTTTAACCGCGTTGGGCACTCCCCGTTACGCGTTTGGTTTTTTCTCTTCCCTCTTTACCGAATATGTGAAAGATTTACCTAACGAATTATCCGATAACGATCCCCGCTGGAAAATCCCCCGCGCTCATTTTGATATCATCCGCGCCGCCTGGCTCGATCGATCCGGTGTGTTGCGGCGGGTGCTCAACTGAAACTTGGAGATTTAAACTCTAGTAACTATCATTTGTTTTCGCAGCCTAGAGGAGATACACACTTGAATCGCGATGAAATTTTGAAAGTACTCGATGGCATGATCGAATACCAGGACCAAAAAGTACTCCAAATCGCCCGTCAATTTGATCCGGCGCTGACACCGGAAGATATACGCAATCCCCAGGATTATCCGTTTCTCGCCACAAACCAGCGGTTCAATTTCGAAGATGGCATTCTTTCCGGATACAAGAGCGTCCGGATTGCGTTGCTCGCGGAATGGAATCGTTTAGAAGGATAGTCAGATAGAAGATGAAGTGAAATACAACTGTGCGTTTCTGTCCCCCATAATATTGGAACAGTGTAAATTTTTTCAGGATTCAATATATCCACTTGCTTTCCAACGCGGAGAAGGATATACTGTAATTCCGATAAGGTGGGGGCCTACCCCGCCTTTTTCACGTAATATTCCTTGATTTCCCCTGAGTTGCGTATGCGTTGCGATGAATTCCCTGAGGGAGACCAGGGGAAGATTGTGTATAGTAGAAGCGGTGGTAAAAAGCCCCCGCAACCGGCGCCTGCGCCGGGTTGTAAATGAAATTAACCTATATAAATACAGTGTATAAAAACCAATTAATACATTTGTATTCAGAATTCTATTGATAGGTTTCAACTTTTGCCGTTACGTTATAGTTGGTTCGTGGAGCTAGCCAATGTCCAAAGAGGTACTCGACATCCTCAATCGTATCAGTCTCGAGCGGAATATTCCCATCGAGACGTTGTTTGACGCGCTCGAAGCGGCGTTGGTATCCGCGTCGAAAAAAATGCTTCCCCCTGATGTAGAGGTAGTGGAAGCGGAACTGGATCGGGAAACAGGAGAATTCCGTGTTTACGCCAACATGGAGGTCGTTGAGGAAGTTGAGGACGAATATACGGAAATATCTTTAGAAGAAGCCAGGGAATACGTTGAAGACGTTCAAATCGATGAAACGCTTGTCATTGACGTGACCCCGGAAGATTTCGGCCGCATCGCCGCGCAGAGCGCGAAGCAAGTTATTACACAGCGCATCCGTGAAGCCGAGCGGGAAATGATTTATGATAAATACAAAAACAGCGTCAATGATTTGATCGCCGGGACGGTACAGCGATACGAAAAAGGCAATGTCATCGTTGATCTCGGCAATGCGGAAGCCGCTCTGCCCAACCGGAATCAACCCCATGGTGAACGGTATCGGTATGGAGACCGGATCAAAGCGATCATCGTCGAAATCCGGAAATCAACGCGGGACGCGCAGATCATTCTCTCCCGCAATTCCCCCCTCCTTGTCACAAAACTCTTCGAACAAGAAGTGGCCGAAATCCGGGATGGAGTCGTTTCCATCCGGCTCGTGGCGCGCGAACCTGGGAAACGCAGCAAAATCGCCGTGCTTTCATCCGACAATGATGTCGATCCCGTCGGCGCTTGTGTTGGCATGAAAGGCTCTCGCGTTCAAATGGTCGTCCAGGAACTGCGGGGTGAACGTATAGATATCGTCGAATTCAGCGATGACAAAAAACGGTTCGTCGCCAATTCGCTCAAACCAGCCAATATTGAAAGTGTCGAACTGGCTGAAGGGAACAAGCGGGCCATGTTGGTGGTCCGCGACGATGAACTCGCCTTGGCGATCGGGAAAGGCGGCTTAAACGCGAAATTAGCCTCCCAATTGACGGGCGTCGAGATCGACATTATCTCCGAATCCCAATTGGCGGAACGAGAATCCCAAGCCGCCAAAGATCTATTATTAATTCCTTCCATGGATGAATCCTTTGTGGATGGATTATTGTTGCAAGGAATCATTCAAATTGAAGATGTCGTAAACGCCGGTGTGGATACAATCGCCAACGTCGAGGGTATCGATGATGAGTTGGCGGAAACGATCCTCAAAGAAGCCACCACGATTTTGGAAAGACGAAAATCCGGAGAGCCCCTGGAAGAGAAAAAATTGGAGCCTCCTTCTAACGCTGAAGAGACGTTCTCTCCTGAAGAGGATGAAGAATCCAGTTCGATCACGCTTGATGAATCTGAAGAAGAAATCAACGAAGAGGTGGATGAAGAGCAATCCAGCAAGACGGATGAAGGATTGCCCCCTATGGACACTGACAGTGATGAGAAACTAGAATCTCCGGAATCGATCTCTGCCGAAGAAGAAGCGTTCGCAGGCGCTGTCCATTCCGAAGTGGTTTCTGAACCGGAGTACCCGGAAGAAAGCGAAAAAGACGGATTATGATGAAATGGCGGAAAGCTGATAACGGAAGATGACAGTCCTCCGAACAAACATTGATCGAACATCCAATGTTTAGGCCAGCTGACGCGCCCATACATACACAGAAGGAACAATTACCGTATGTAAACGAAAACAAAAATGAACAGAGAGCGGCCAGGGAGTCAAGACGTATATGCGAATCAATCAGATTGCTCGAAAATATGGACTGGAGAACAAGATCATTCTAACGTATCTAGAATCTATCGGTGTGCATGGAAAAAGCCATAGTTCGTCTTTGGATGAAGGTACGATGGAACTTCTTTTAGGGCATTTCGACAAATTAGAGCAAGAAGAAAATCAACCCGAAACCCCAAAATCGAGTAATAAATTCGCCCGTATCCGCCGTCCAAAAGGCTGGAAACCAATCCCTAAAGCGCCGGCAGAAACTACGGAATACGCGACAGCCTCTCCTCCAGTCGAAGAGACCGCCGCAGAAGAAAAAGAAACGGTGGAGACGCCCGTGTTAAAACCGGCGGAGAATGTCGTCGAGAAGATCGAGACGCCGCAACCAAAAGAAACCGAACCACCACGCATCGAAGAGACCGCTCTCAAAGAAGAGACTCCCTCCGTGGAAGAGTTCAAAAGCGAAGAAATACGAGCGCCAGAACCCGAACCGGAACCGGCGCCTCCCGCTCAATCTGTCGAAACCATAACCGATCGAGAAAAAATACTGGCGGATATACGCAGAGCGAGAAAAGAAGCGTTCCCGGATAAAGAACTCCCGGAGGAAAAAGTCCAACCGGAAAAAACTCCTCCAGAAAAAGATAAAGATTCGAAAGAATCGAAAACGAGCGCTTCCCACGCGCCCGCCAGATCCAATAAAACCGCAAAACGGAGCAAACCCGAGAAGAAGACAAAAACGAGAACGATTACTCTCGGCGAAGCCCCACTCGACAGCAGGAAACCCGACATTACTGTAGAAACACCGAAAGTCCAGGAAAAAGACATCCCGAAAGCCCACGAAGAACCGAAAAAAGGAAAACGAGCCAAACGGGAAGCCCGGGAAAAGAATAAACCCGTCGATCGCAATCAGGAAGAAGCCATTCGACGTGAAATTCAGAAATTAAAGAAGAAACAACAGCAAAAGAAAGAAACGGTTTTCCTTAAAAAACCTGCAGATATTGAAGAGACAGCAGTGAAGAAGGGGGGGCCGAAGCCGCCCCCGAGCCGGCGCCGGGAAGCTCCAGCGAAGGGGAAAGGAAAACGCGCTTGGAAGAGAGAAAAGCGTGAAAAGCGTGAAATTCAGATGGCTGAGGAAGAACAGAGGATTGAACGGGAAAGCACCGTTTTGAAAGTTCATGACGCCACAACAGTGGCGGATATCGCTGATGGAATCGGGATCCCCGCAAATGAATTAATCGTCAAACTGATCAGTCTCGGTGTCATGACCACGATCAACCAACATCTCGATTCCGATACGATTCAAATCATCGCCGATGAATATGATTTACAGGTCGAACAGGTGGATCTCTTCGACAGCGACATTTTTACTACGCTGCGGGAAGAGGACATGGATGAATCGCGCATGGTTCCCCGCCCACCGGTAGTGACCATTATGGGCCATGTTGACCACGGAAAAACGAAACTCCTGGACGCGGTCCGTCAATCGGATGTCGTCTCTTCCGAAGCGGGAGGCATCACCCAGCATATCGGCGCGTATCATGTTAAAACAAACCACGGTGAGGTGGTCTTCCTCGATACACCGGGACATGAGGCGTTTACCGCGATGCGCGCCCGTGGGGCGATGGTGACCGATATCGTGATTCTTGTTGTGGCGGCCACAGAAGGGGTGATGCCGCAAACCCGTGAGGCGATCGCCCATGCGCAAGCCGCTGACGTGCCCATTATTGTGGCGCTGAATAAAATCGACCTGCCTGGCGCGAATGTCGATCAAGTTAAACAACAACTTTCCGAGCTGGGACTCGTCTGTGAGGAATGGGGCGGGAAGATTCCCATGACACCGATTTCGGCCAAACAACAAATCGGGATCGACGACTTGTTAGAAACCGTCTTGCTGCAGGCGGAGTTGCTCGAACTGAAAGCCGATCCCTTCTGCCGCGCACGGGGTACGATTGTGGAAGGCAAACTCTCCAAAGGACGTGGCGCAGTCGCGACCGTGTTGATTCAGCAAGGGCAGTTGAAAATCAGCGATCCTTTCGTTACGGGTGTGCATTCCGGACGGATCCGGGCGATGGTCAACGACCGAGGCGAGCCGCTGCTAATAGCGGGACCTTCTATGCCGGTAGAGATTTTAGGATTGGAAGGAGTGCCTAGCGCTGGGGATCCGTTTATCGTTTCCAAAGATGACATCCAGGCCAAACAGATCAGCACACGCCTGCAACAGATTCAACGGGAACGCGATCTGCGGCGCGCCAGACACATCACCCTGGAAGAACTCCACAAGCAGATCGTAGAAGGAGAAGTAAAGGATCTGCGCGTCATCGTGAAAGGGGACGTGCAAGGCTCAGTCGGCGCCTTATCCGAAAGCCTTTTGAAAATTGAAAGTGATAAAGTCCGTATTCATATTATCCACAGCGGCGTAGGCTCGATCACGGAATCCGATGTTATGCTCGCGTCCGCTTCGAACGCCTTGATCGTTGGCTTCAATGTACGGCCTCATCCGCAGGTTGTAGACTTGGCGAAACAGGAACATGTGGATATTCGGCTCCACCGGGTGATTTACGACGCCATCGCCGAAATCAAACAGGCGATGACCGGCATGCTGGATAAAACCTATAAAGAGAATATCATCGGCCGTGGAGAGATTCGCGAAGTGTTCAAAGTGTCCCGCAGCATGAGCATCGCGGGCTTGTACGTCCAGGACGGCAAACTCCTTCGGAACGCCTCCGTTCGCTTATTGCGCGATTCCGTTATCGTTCATGAGGGGAAACTCTCCTCTTTGAAGCGATTCAAGGATGATGTGCGTGAGGTGGCTTCCGGATACGAATGTGGTATGGGACTGGAACGGTTTCAAGAAATGCGCGTCGGCGATATCGTTGAATGTTTTGAGCATGTCGAAGTCGCATCCACCTTATAGCGGCGGCCGTTTCCTCCTGTTAATCCGTTACGGAACAATGGACGATGATTATTGGCGTTCTTGATGTTTCCATCATGATTCCCGATTCCCATTCACTCAAAGAAAAACGCCGAGTGATCCGGAGTCTTAAAGACCGCATCAAAAAACGTTTTAATGTCTCTCTCGCGGAAACGGAAGGACAAAACACATGGCAGCGGTGTGAATTGACCGTTGTCATGGTGGCGTGTCAGAAAACCGCTATAGAACGGGAACTCAATCGCATCGTTGATCTAATCGGCGCTACACCCGAAGCGGCGTTAACCGAACACTGGATTGAATATTATTAACGGTCGCGGCGCGGCAAGACTTATATCCTGATTAATTATATAAGAAGCGTCGATTAACCGTTTCAACTTTAGCAATACACTATATCAATGGACAAACATTAGATATTACTGAAAACAAATCACGGTTCCCAGAATCATGACGCAAAAAAAAATATATCGGATGGCGCAGGTCAACCGCCTTCTGCAGGAAGAGATCGCGGAGATTCTTCTGACGGAATTGCAGGATAAGCGCCTTCATCAGTTAACCGTCACCGAAGTGCGTGCGACAAAAGATTTAAATCACGCCTTTATCTTTGTGACGGCGCGAGAAACCAAGAACTGCAAAGAGACGATCGAAACCGCGAACCGGTCGGCGGGATACATCCGGAAACTCCTCTTCTCCCGTCTGCGGATCAAACGCATACCGGAATTGGAATTCCGGTACGACGAATCGCTGGACCGGGCGGAACGGATTTATAAAACCTTATCGGAAATAAATCCGGATTCCGAAACGGAAGAACAATCGATTTGAGCGGATAATCTCATGATTTTACAATTGATTCTTGGAACGAAATCGATCCGCTGCGCCGAAAAAAGCCTTGGAAATTAACAGTATGGATGGTGTGCTCAATATTAATAAACCAGCGGGAATGACCTCCCACGACGTCGTGGACTCAATCCGCCGGATCACAAAAATCAAGCGAGTCGGTCATACCGGCACATTGGATCCAATGGCGACAGGGGTGTTGCCGATTTGTATCGGAAAAGCGACAAAAATCGTCCAATTTTTAATCGCGGAAGACAAAGAATACGCAGTGGAAATGCGCCTTGGCATTGTAACGGACAGTCAAGATACAACAGGAAAAATCCTTGAAGAGACACCCCCGCCCGATGTAAGTGAAGAGGAAATCCGCGCCGTATTCCAAAACTTCCTTGGCGAACAGATGCAGATCCCACCGATGATCTCGGCCAAGCATCACAAAGGAAAACGGCTCTACGAATTGGCGCGCAAAGGTGTCGAGGTGAAGCGTCAACCTTGTAAGATTTACATTCATGATTTAACATTAGAAGAAGTTAAAATTCCACTGATCCGCTTTCGAGTCACTTGCAGCAAAGGCACATACATCCGCACGCTTTGCCACGACCTGGGAGTCTCGCTGAATAGTGGATCAGCTATGTCTGGGTTGACGCGGGTACGGTGTGGTTCATTTCACGTGAATGATTCCACGGCGTTGGATTCCCTGAAAAGCCCGGAAGATGTACAGGCGCGCCTTTGCGGTTTAAACGACGCTCTTTCGTTGTATAATTCTGTTATAGTGGGCGCTGAGGGAAAAGCCGCGTTGCAATGCGGACGCGCGCTCTCCGGCGGATTAATCCAGCGCCGGAACGGGGATTTCGACAACGGTTCTCTGGTCCGGGTAACGGCGCGGGATGGTTCGTTGATCGGCGTGGGGGAAGCGTTGCTTCCATCCGACCAATTGGATTCGCTCGCCGGGAATCTTAAAGTGATCCGGCCCGTAAAAGTATTCGGGTAAATAATTAAATCCTGAATTCAGGAAAATTACTATATAATAATTCGATAGGAGATTGTAACTTGTCCATCACAGATCAACGAAAGCATTCCCTGATTGAAGAGTATAAGACGCATGACACGGATACGGGATCTCCCGAAGTCCAGATTGCGATCCTAACCGAGAAAATCAAAAATCTAACCGAGCATTTCAAAATGCACAAAAAAGATCATCATTCCCGGCGGGGACTGTTAATGATGGTCAGTAAACGCCGCCGGTTGTTGGATTACTTAAAGAATTCCAAACTCGACCGGTATCGTACTTTAATCAAACAACTCGGACTCCGCCGCTAAAAGGCGGAGCCCACGGGCAGGCAGTTCGCGCAAGGTATCGAAGCGGAGAAAAAACCGCGTGAAAAATCGCACGTTTTCCACCACCCTGATTAGGAGGTCGAAGGTTCAACAAACCTTCTACATCCTAGTCTGGGTGATGTTTGGATTTTTCACGTCTTTATCTGGTTTCAACTCTATCAATCCCCATTAAATTCATGATTTATACAACATTGCGCACATGAATATTGTGGAGATCCGGCCGGTTCCTTTCGTGGACGTTCCTGCAGAATTGTGACGGTACACACCGTCAAACACGAAAGGAATACTCTATGAACGCTCCAACAATCGTAACCAAAGAAATCGCGGGGAAAACCTGGATTTTAGAAAGCGGACTACTCGCTAAACAAGCCAACGCGGCGGTAACCGTCCGTTGCGGCGACACAATGGTCTTCGCCACCGTCACAACGGACGCTCCCAGAGAAGGGATCGATTTCTTCCCTCTCACCGTCGACTTCCGGGAAAGCCAATTCGCCGCAGGAAAAATTCCCGGCGGCTTTTTTAAACGTGAAGGCCGGCCTTCCGAAAAAGAAATCCTCACCTCCCGCTGTTCCGACCGCCCTATCCGCCCTCTCTTCCCCGAAGGATTCAATAACGAGGTGCAGGTTCTCTTGAACGTTCTTTCCTTCGATCAAGAGAACGATACGGATATCTGTGGGATGAACGCCGCCTTCGCGGTTCTGGAAATCTCCGATATCCCCTTTAACGGCCCGGTCGGCGCGGTGCGTATCGGACGCATCGATGGAGAATTTATCGTCAATCCGACCATTGAAGAAGCGGAAAAAGGTTCGTTGAATTTAACCATCGCTGGAACCCGGAACGCCATCATTATGGTGGAGGGCGGCGCCGAAGAAGAATCGGAAGCCGTCCTGCTGGAAGCGTTTGATTTGGCTCAGAACGTGCTCCGGGAAATGATCAGCGCAATCGAAGAACTGCGTGACCGATGTGGGAAACCCAAAACAGAATTTCAACCACCGGAGAAAGATCATGCCATAATCAACCGCGTTAACGAACTAGCGGCGCAGCGCCTCGCGGAAGCCAATGTCAATACCGATAAACATGAACGGCAGGAAGCGTTGAACCACGTTTATGAAGAAACACAGGAACAGATCCTGAATGAAATCGAAACGGATCACAAAGCGGCCGTCGAACGCGGTGATTTCGCTGGACAAAATGTCGTCGAAATCGCCAACACGTTCCAGGAACGCTATCAAAAAGCGAAAGGCGCTATCAGCGCCGCGTTGCATGACCTTGAAAAAGAGATCGTCCGCAAGCGAATTCTCGATGAAGGACTACGCTGCGATAATCGTAAACCCGATGAAATCCGGGGACATCAATTGCGATCTCTCGGTCATTCCACGCACACATGGTTCCGCCCTATTTACACGCGGGCAGACCCAAGCCCTAGTAACCACTACGCTAGGCACATTATCCGACGAACAAAAAGTTGATGGCCTAAAAGAAGCCTTTTACAAGAAATTCATTCTCCATTACAATTTCCCTCCCTATTGCGTGGGTGAATGCCGGCCCATCCGTGGACCGGGCCGGCGGGAAATCGGTCACGGCGCGCTGGCGGAACGGGCTTTGGTCCCAGTCCTCCCCGATCATGAATCATTTCCATATACGATCCGCGTTGTATCCGACATCATGGAATCGAACGGCTCTTCGTCCATGGCGAGTGTATGCGGCGGTTCTCTCTCTATGATGGAAGCGGGGATTCCCGTGAAAAAAGGCGTCGCCGGAATCGCGATGGGATTGATAAAAGAAGGAGATTCGTACGCGATTCTTTCCGATATCCTCGGTGTGGAAGACCACCTTGGCGATATGGATTTCAAAGTGGCGGGCACGCGGGATGGAATCACCGCATTCCAAATGGACCTTAAAATCGAGGGAATTACACGGGAATTGATGGCCGAAGCGCTCGAACAAGCGCGCCGGGGCCGTGTGCACATCCTCGATATCATGGATCAAACCATCGCCGCGCCACGCGAAGAGATGAGTCCCTACGCGCCACGAATTGAAATCATGATGATCCCCATCGATCGCATCCGGGATGTGATCGGCCCAGGTGGGAAAATGATCCGCCAGATTGTGAGCGAAACCGGGGCGAAGATCGACATCGAAGACGATGGGCGGGTTATTATCGCCTCCACGGATGAAACCGCGGGACGTAAGGCGAAAGAATGGGTTCAGTATCTAACGGAAGAAGTGGAAGTGGGGAAAATCTATAAAGGTAAAGTAACCCGCATTACCAACTTCGGCGCGTTTGTCGAAATTCTGCCCGGTCAGGAAGGATTAGTGCATATTTCCGAAATGGCTGAACGCCGGATTGAAGCCGTCGAGGATATTGTTAAAGAAGGTCATGAAATTGAGGTCAAAGTTACTGAGATTGACGATTTTGGCCGGATCAACCTTAGCAAAAAACTGGCCGATCGTGAACTGGGCCGCACACCGGAAAGCGAATATCGAGACAGAGACAGCGACCGGGGATCCCGCAGTAGCCGGGATAAACGCGGCGGCGGCGATCGGGGCGGACGAAGCGGTTCCTCACGTGGTAGCGACCGGGGTGGACGCGGCGATCGGGGTGGACGAAGCAATCGCAGTGATCGGGGTGATCGCGGTGGCCGAAGCGGCGGAGGCAAAAACAGAAACGATCGATAATCGATCTATTTCAATGAATCAAAAAAGAAAACGCAGGCGAATTCATGAACGCGCCTGCGTTTTTTTATGGTCCTAGGGCCCATAGCGGATAATATTCCCTTCGCTGTACAATCCATTCGACATATTGTAGCTGACGTATTCCCCCGCTAGTGGGTGTCCGGCTGGGTAGATCAGGCTGGCGACCCATTTTGACGTAGGGCCGAAACCGCGAAACTGCCATTCATAGCGGTTGGCGGGAAATGCGGTTTTCTGATCCCAATACGTTCCCCCTTTCGTACTTCCATTGGCCCAATACCGCGTCCAATAATCATAGTTTCCCAGCCGGTTGCTGCTGTCTTTAGGGCCGGATGAAGTATCCGTCGGATTCGGATTGAACGGATCGAGTGGGATAGAACTCATATACGAGACAGGTGTCGTCAGGGGGATATACCGTTCATCCATCCATCCGCTTCTCACGGGATACAAGTTATTGTCAACGAGATACTCGCGGATAGCGACATCGAGACTGCGAATATCGCTGATCGCGCGCGCTACTTTAGCCCGTGTCTGCGCGTTTAAGAAATTCGGGACCGCGATCGCCGCGAGAATACCAATAATCGCGACAACAATCAGAAGTTCAATCAACGTAAAACCCTTTCTATTATTCATTCAGATCCTCTTTTAGATATAGTTTTATTATCAATTTCGCAATAACGTATTCTATATAACACTCGTTATTAGAGTAAAGAATAGGTTTAAAAAAAGTCAACGATTATGAGAAAAAAAAATATAGATATCAGCCACGCAGGATGGATCATGTCTTTATCATTCACCATATATTGAATTATAACTGCGTTTCCGCATCTCATTTTCATTTGCTCGTAATGAACCTAAACCATGTCGATTTCCAATACAATATATGCGAATGAATTATTTTAATTAAAAACCCCATTTTCTCTCTTACGGTGTACAATTTATTGTGCTTATGCAATTTAACACCCACAACATTTTGCGAATCCAATCATCAAGAAATCTTGACTACTCATCCTTAACAAGATATAATGTATTTTGTTTCTCTTACCGCCAAACTCACGAAATCAACTAACCGAAATCGATCGTGAGTGGATTTTTGAGTCTCTTATATTCCATTCGTTATAAGCAAAGACATATCAAGGGTTTGAGGGAATTATACTATGACAAAAGCAAATACCGCGGCCACGTATGACGAGAACAATATTGTTGTGCTCGAAGGACTCGACGCAGTTCGCAAACGGCCCGCGATGTACATCGGCAGCACATCAACGGAGGGACTGCATCATCTCGTCTATGAAGTGGTAGATAATTCGATCGACGAAGCCGCCGCCGGTTACGGCGATAAGATCGAAGTCATCATTCACGCCGACAACAGTGTAACCGTCATCGACGAAGGGCGGGGTATTCCCGTCGGGCAGCATAAAATTCAGAAAGATAAAACCGCTTTAGAAGTTGTGCTCACCGTCCTACATGCCGGGGGAAAATTCGATAATAAATCCTATAAAACATCCGGCGGCCTTCACGGCGTCGGAATCTCGGTCGTAAACGCGCTGTCGGAATTTTTAGAAGTCAAAGTCCGGCGCGAGGGAAAAATCTACTATCAGCAATATAAAAACGGATATCCGCTCAGCGCTCCCGAAGTGATGGGGACAACGAAACATACAGGCACAAAGATCATCTTCAAACCGGATAGTAAAATCTTCGAAACCAGCGATTTCTCATTTGACGTGCTCGCTACTCGGTTGCGCGAATTGGCCTTTCTGAATCGCGGCATTACGATCTCCCTGACCGATGAACGGGAAGAAGGAAAACAGGCCACCTTTCACTTCAAAGGCGGTATTACAGAATTCGTCACGTATCTCAATACAAACAAAGCGGTTCTTCACGACCGGCCCATCTATTTTCATAAAGAACGCGAGATCGAAGTGGATGGCAAAGACAATGAGATGGTGTCTGTCGAGATCGCAATGCAGTACAACGATGGGTATAAAGAGAATATTTTTTCGTTTGCGAATAATATCAACACCCGTGAAGGCGGCACACACCTGGCGGGTTTTCGCGCAGCCTTGACCCGGACCGCCAATGATTACATCAAGCGGAACGACTTGATGAAAAAAAGCGATTTTTCGATTACCGGCGAAGATTTTCGCGAAGGATTGACCGCCGTTATCTCAATTAAGATCTCCAATCCCCAATTCGAAGGGCAGACCAAGACCAAACTGGGCAATAGCGAAGTAAAAGGATTGGTCGAATCGATCGTTAACGATGGACTGTCCGAATATTTCGAAGAACATCCAAATGTCGCTAAAAAGATCGCTCAAAAGGTAATCAGCGCGGCTCAAGCCCGTGAAGCGGCCCGCAAAGCCCGCAATCTCGCGCGCCGGAAAAATATCCTCGAAGGCGGTGGTTTACCGGGCAAATTGGCGGATTGTTCCGAACGGCAGCCGGAATTGTGCGAAATCTTCCTCGTGGAGGGTGATTCCGCGGGCGGTTCCGCCAAACAGGGGCGCGACCGGCGCTTTCAAGCGATCCTTCCTCTCAAAGGCAAGATCATCAATGTCGAGAAAGCCCGGCTGGACAAAGTCCTGTCCAACGAAGAAATCCAGACGATCATCACCGCCATCGGCACCAGCGTAGGAGACGAAGATTTCGATCTCTCAAAAAGCCGGTACCATAAAATGATCATCATGACGGACGCGGACGTGGACGGCGCCCATATCCGAACATTGCTTCTTACATTCTTCTTCCGTCAAATGCCGGAATTGATCCAGGCGGGGTACGTCTATATCGCTCAAACCCCCGCTCTTCCGGGTCAAACGCGGGAAGAAGGAACAATATCTTGAAACAGAACGCGATCTCAACAAGTATCTTCTCCAGTTGGGCATAGACAACGTGAATTGCACGCCCCTGCAGAACGGCGGTTCTGATAAATCCCTCACCAATAATCAGTTGGAAGAATTACTCGATCAGATCCTCATTATTGAAGACATCTATTATAAATTGCGCCGCCGGGGGATCTCATTAACCGAATTATTGAAAGTACGCCAAGAAAGCGAACGCACACTCCCTTTATATAAGATCATCAGCGACGCGGGTGTAGAATACGCGTTCACGGAAAAAAGAATTCACAAAAATCGTCGAAGATTTCCATGCGGCGAATGAAGAATCTCTTCTTGATCCAAGCGAAGAAAATGGCGGTGACTCTCCTGAGTCTCACCCGCAATTGAATTTTGAAGCGATCGAGTGTTTCGAAACACAAGAGTTGGAACCGATTCTCAAAAAATTGGAAAAAAACGGGATTGATGTGCTCACCCATTGGCGGGAAAATGGAGACGCGGATAAATCCAATGGAAATGGCAATAAAAAAGAACTGCCCCCGGCGATTTTTTCCATTGAAGATAAAGGAACCGTGAACAAAGCGCACTACCTCTCTGATTTGATCGAGACTGTTAAAACAGCCGGTGGGAAAGGGCTGGATGTGACTCGCTACAAAGGCCTTGGCGAAATGAATCCCGATCAACTCTGGGAAACCACAAATGGACCCGGAAAAGCGGACCATCCTGCGTGTGACCATGGAAGACGCCGTCGAAGCCGAAAACCTGTTCACCATCCTGATGGGAGACTCCGTAGCGCCCCGGCGTGAATTCATCCAAAATCACGCGCCTGAAGTCCGATTTATTGATATCTAATGGTTCAACCGGAAAGAACATATTTTCATTCTTTTCAAATCCTTTTCATTCTCACACTCTTTTTTGCTGGATGCCCCTTCGTCCAGGCCAAAGAGAGTGATCCGCGGATTATCCTTCATTGTCTTCCCTTACGCCAACAAAATTGCCTGCAAGCGATCGCCGATGATATCGCCTCCCCCACGCCCGCGCGCGGCGCGGCGCTTCTCTTTTTAAACGAACAGATCGAACGGGCGAACCAATGTTTACTGGAATTCAAGGGAGACAACGCCACACTGCCGGATTGGTTAGTCATGCTGCGGATTTTGCGCCGGTATAGTCAAAATGAAGACCAACTCACCAAACCCGTACAATCACATCTAGAAAAAGAAGTGGCACAATTCATCAAGAAACAAGGAACTGAGTTTCTCACACCTTTGCAATGCGTCCATCTCAACGAACACCAGGAAATCTTGCGGCTATCGATGTTGATTGTCTGGGCGAACCACGTCGAACAGAATTCTCTGCCCTATCGATGGCCGGGAAAACCAAATAATAAACAATATCGCGCCCTTTTCCGAAAAGAGGTTCACCGCTTGATGGACCGCTGGGGACGCTATGGTTTTAGTGAAAGAAACTCACCCTACTACACCTTTACACTTGGCGCGCTGCTAAACCTGCGGGATTGTGGCGCCGATGAATCGATCCAGAAGAAAGCGGAAATGTGCATTGATTGGTTGGCAGCGGATATCGCGCAGGAAAGCCTTGGAGCGCTATGGGGGGGGCCGCGCCTTCTTGCGTATGAAGCCGTCACTCCTCTTTCGGGCAATCAGATTCATTATATCCTATTCGGGTCATCCCTCCCCTTCTTTCGCACAACAGACGGCTGATCCACTGACACTCCTATGGTGCGAAACAGACTATCGTCCTCCTTTAGCGCTGTTCCATTTGGGTTACGAACGGGAAAAGCGGGGATCTTATGAAGTGAAAATCCGGTATTGTAAAAATTTGGAAAAAACCGGAAACCAACGGCGCAGGGGATCAAATACTCCTATGTCACCCCCCGATACATACTCGGCTCATTTACGTTGCGCAATCAATCCGTCCCCCCACAAACCCGGCCTTGGGATTTGTTGATATGGGATGAAACAAGCGGATACAAACCATTTTTTTCGCGTTTACCGGAGATCGTTTGTTCAGTGGCATTGATCCCACACTTAACGAGCCGCATGCCCTTTGGAACGCAACCTGTTTCCAGTATAAAAACGTTCTCTACTTTCAATATCACCGGAGCGATTGGAAGCAACCGGGGGGTTCCGGAAAGACACCAGGAAGAATCGACCGGTATTACGAACAGTTCCCTACCCGGTTCTGGATTCCGAACTCCTTCGACGGGGTGACGGAGGACGGCGCCTGGTGGTTCACACGTATCGATTCTCTCTACCTCGCTTTCCGCCCAAGCGGATAAGCGGGAAAAGCTATTGGTGGCGGGATATTGAATTCGGCGAAGGCGCGGCAGGTTTCGCGTCCATTCTCAGTTTTCTCGAATTAGAAACAGCGTTTGTTCTTGAAGTGGAGGAAGCGGAGCGGTTTTCTTCATTCGACCAGTTTAAACAACAAGTGATTGAAGCCCCTTTTGAGGCCGACCGGAATTCCATCTCTTTTGTCTCACGCCAAAGCGATGTATTTCTTTTTCCCCGTAACGACGGCTCGTTTTTAGTAAATGGAAAAGAGATTGATCCAATCAATGACTCAAGTTACGATCTCTTTTCAAGCCCATTTGTCCATTCTCAATACGGGAGCGGGGTGATGAAAGTGGATTGGCCGCCGGATAGCGTCACCTTGGATTTCAGAGATACAGCGAATCCAAAACGTATAATCACAGGGGATTGATGACTTGACTGCGCAACGGTTGTGGTCATTAATTTGAATAGATCCAAAATCATTGAGAATAGACACCATGCCGGAAAAAACATCTCCCCCGCCGTTCGTTCGAGTCGCCGCCGCTCAGCTCAACACGACTGTCGGAGACCTTGCGGGGAACACAAAAAAAATTCGCGAATGGATCGCCCGCGCGCGGGAACAGGGAGTGCAGATCCTTGTATTCCCGGAACTGGCGATCTGCGGCTACCCCCCGAAAGACTTGTTGCTGAAAACACAGTTTATCACTGAACAGCGCCGCTATCTGGATGAAATCATTCCTGAAACCAAAGGCATGTTTGTCGCAGCCGGTCTTGTGATTCGCGAAGGTGACAGCTACAACGCCGCCGCCGTCATGCATGATGGCCAATTGCTCAGTTTCGCCCGTAAGGTCCGGCTGCCCAATTATCGGGTTTTCGATGAAAAGCGGTATTTTCGAACGGGTGAATATCTCTCGGTCTACTCCACGGACATCGCCAACCTCGGCGTCTTGATTTGTGAAGACCTCTGGCGGCCCGAAACCGTCGCCAACATGGCCGCCGCCGGGGTGGATTTAATCCTCTGTCTTTCCGCCTCCCCCTTCAGCGTAGGACGCAACCTTGAACGAGAAACGCTTCTGCAAAGCCGTTCGCAGGATCATGGGATTGGTTTGCTCTTTTGCAACCTCATCGGCGGTCAGGACGAACTCCTGTTCGATGGGCGCAGCGCAATCGTCACACCCCAGGCGCAGATTCTCTCTTTGGCGAAGGCGTTTGAAGAAGAACTCCTGATTGAAGACATCCGATTCGAAGAAATCCATCGGGGCCGTCTCGCAGTTCCCCTTCAGCGCGATACGTTTACGTCTGATATTCCCGGACGGGAACAGGTCTGCGTCACTCAATCCAAAGGGGTGACACGGCCTGTGCCAGCGGCCGGCAGGTCAGCGGCAAAGCCGGATGTTGCTTTTCTTCCCCAACGGATCAAAAAAGATTACGATCCTGTCGAAGACGCCTATAACGCCTTAGTCATGGGGGTGCGCGACTATCTCCATAAAAACGGATTTCAAGACGCGGTTATAGGATTAAGCGGAGGAATCGATTCCGCGTTAACCGCCGCGATCGCCACCGACGCTCTCGGCCCGGACCACGTCTTTGGAATCTCGATGCCAAGCCGCTTCTCTTCGCAGCACAGCAAAGATGACGCCGCGCAGTTGGCGGAGAATCTGGGGATCACGTACAACCAATTCGCGATTGAACCTGTTTTTAACGAATACCTTCAAATGTTTGAATCGATTTTTAAAGACCACCCTCCGGATATCACAGAGGAGAACTTACAAGCGCGAATCCGGGGCAATACATTGATGGCGCTTTCCAACAAATTCGGCTGGCTGGTTTTAGCCACGGGCAATAAATCTGAATTGGCCGTTGGCTACGCCACGCTGTATGGCGATATGTGTGGAGGGCTTGCCGTTATTGGCGATGTTCCTAAAACGTGGGTCTACGAATTGGCCCGCTATCGAAACCGTATCGCCGGACGGAATTGGATCCCTGAAAACACGATCATCAAACCCCCGTCGGCGGAATTACGCGAGGATCAGCTCGACACGGACAGCCTGCCCTCCTATGATATACTGGATGGCATACTGCACGCGTACATCGAGCGTGATTGCAGCATCGATGAAATCGTTGAGTATGGATACAGCCGGGAGATGACACAGCGGATCGTCAATCTAGTCGATCGCGCGGAATACAAACGGCGCCAAGCGGCCATCGTCTTGCGTGTCACATCAAAAGCGTTCGGCAGCGACCGCCGTCTGCCGGTGACAAATAAATATCGTTCGTGAAATAATCAACATTACAGTCAAGGAGACGCTCTTTTGATTCGAATATCTATTGTTCGCAACGTATCATATCTATTAAGCATAGCGTGCGGAGCCGCGCTTTCTATTTCCATCGTCAATCCCGTCTGGGCGCAGACACAGGATGAGAGTTTTTTTGACAAGTATTTTCCAATCGCCAAGTTGTTCGACTCTCCCTATTTCTTCGCCACGATCATCGGCAGCGCCGTCATCCTTCTCACTCTTTCTCTTGTTTTTATCTTCCGGGTGAAACGAATGGAACAAGCCGCCTATGAGTGGGGAAAGGAAAAATCATCAGAAGATTTAATCGATCTCCTATGCAGCCCAGTGCCGCAGGAAACCCGCATGGCCATGGCGTACCTGAAAAAGAACGCTGGGGAGAATGAAATACAAATCTTGGTCAAGCGCCTCGAAAAACAGCGCCAGCAAAAAAAGATCAATCCCAATCTGATCTACATGGCCGAAGATTTAGAAGCCAGTCAAACCATTCCCGTACTTAAGCAGATCGTCAAAGAAAATCTCCCTATCGCTTCTCTGGCCAGCCAGACACTCGACCACATCCTCACAGCGGTAGAGCAAGAAGAAAAGGAGGAGAAGGAGAAAGAAAAAGCAGGAGAAAAAGCGTAACTGAAATCAAGAAATAAGGATCTTGTCACTATCTCACATAAAGATCCTACACTACTTTTTACCGTCTGCTTCAATTGTAAAACCGATTCGATTCCGTTTCGGTTTAGGTATCTCCATTAGTTGGCGAATCGCGTCAAAAACCACTTTGAATTGATCGTCGTACTTCTTTTCCAATTTTTTAAGCTGGTCCGCCAGCTGGGCATGAGAGGCTATCATCTGGCGGAGCCGGACAAAAGTACGCATAATCGCAACATTCACTTGGATTGCCCGCTTGCTTTTCAGCACGCTGGAAAGCATGGCTACTCCTTGCTCTGTGAAAGCATAAGGAGGCACGCGACGGCCTCCCCAACCAGAACTTGAGGTCACAGATTGTGACTTCAAGTTAGCAAATTCTTCTTTGGATAGTTGAAACATAAAGTCTTCGGGGAAACGATCTTGGTTGCGTTTTACTGCTTGATTAAGAGCTTTGGTAGTAACTACGTAGAGTTCAGCCAAATCAGCGTCCAGCATAACCTTTTGACTTCGAAGGAAAAGGATTCGTTGCTCAATGCGTTCGACTGGAATGATAGAATTGGTACTGGTCATATATTTTGAGGATTTTTAAATCTTTGATATTACACAATTATTTAAATCCATAAAACCAGATAACATTTGAAATCGCAGATTGCGATATCAAGTTGGTCAATTTTTCTTTTCTCATTAATTATGAATCAAGCTATTCGCTTTGTTCCATGAAACATTCGCGCAGTTGTGGCGCTCACTTCTCTTGATAGACCGCTAGCGCTTCAGGAAGATACTCTTTGATATTGTTGATCCGGTTCTCCGGCGCCGGGTGGGTTGAGAGAAGTTCCAAAGTGCGCTGGCCTCCCATTTCATTCATACGCTCCCAAAATGGAACCGCCTCACGGGGATCGTAGCCCGCCATTGCCATGAGAGTGAGACCGATGCGGTCGGCTTCCGATTCATGCAGCCGGCTGTAGGGCAAGAGCACGCCGACCTGTCCCACCGCGCCGTACGCCTGTAAATACAGTTCTTTCGTTTTAGCGGGTTGTTTTTCCAACGCGACTGAAAGCGCCGCGCCGCCCAGCTCCGCCAGCAGAGAATGACTCATCCGTTCGTTTCCATGATTCGCGATGGCGTGGGCGATCTCATGCCCCATCACGACGGCCAAACCGGTATCGTTTTCCGCTACTGGAAGAAGCCCCGTGTAGACGGCGATCTTACCGCCCGGCATACACCAGGCGTTGACCGTTTCGTCATCATCAATCACGTTGAATTCCCATTCATAATTCTCGTATGGCAATTGGTGATCTTTGAGATATTGTTCCGTCGCCGCCGCGAGCCGCTTCCCAACCCGGACGACAAGGTCCACTTCTTTGGGATCATTCGAGAGTTTGGAACCGTTCATTGTTTCCTGATAACTGCTCAGGCTGAGTTGCATCAATTGAGTCGTTGGAATTAGCGTCAGCTGACTCCGCTGTGTCAAAGGCGCAGTCGAACACGATAGAATAAGAAGCAGGCATAGGAACAGCGCGATTGAACTGGTATTTCGAATGAGATTCATGATTTTTCTCTTTCCCTTCTTTGTGGAATAAAATCATAGAGATTGAATTTCAATTCCATTAAAAAATTATATCCATTCCTTACGGTTGTGTCTCACCCAATTGAGCGGGATAGAAGTAACCCATTGTCTGCGCCGCGACTCCCAAACGGTACTGCCTATCCTGCATCAAACAGGGAACGTTCCCGCTGGATGGGATCGCAGTCGTATAGATACGTAGTTCCCCATCGGCGCTTGTTATCAATTCTTCCCGCGCGTCTCCCAGACAATCGGCGATACCAATTACGCTCCCTTTGATGGGTTGAATCGCTTCCCCGTTCCAATCGCGGATCGCGCCTTTCAGCGCGACTTCCTTCTGCGCGTCCGCATCCCACCAAACTGCGCGTGGAGTTAAAGAACCTCCTTCAACCGTTTCGATCAATTCACCTTTGGCGCTGTAGAGCCAGCGATCAGGCGTGTCCCGCTCACCGGCGAACACTTCGACGCCTGGATAGTCCACTAGGAGATCACCGATCATGCCCTGACTGTGGATATGCCGTGTGGGTTCTTTATGTGTCCAGAGTTTTTTCCCGGTTTTCGCGTCTACAACACAGATGCCGTCCGTATCCTGCCGGGTTTCAAATCCGTAGAAGATTTCCAAGCCGGGATTATCCGAATCAATATCCGTCACGTAACAGACGTCAGGATGCCCCATTCCCAACGTCCACAATCCCTTACCGTTATCATCAATGACCGCCGCGCCGATCACAAGTTCGTCCCGTCCATCATGATCCACGTCGGCGGAGATCAGGCCATGTGAACCTTGGCCCCGGTATTTTTCATATTCCCCTGTGGCTTCCCAATACCAGATTTTTTTGAAATCTTTATCCATGGCAATGGTCTTTATTAAACGGTACGTGCCCCGCTGTACGATAAGAGAGGGATCGCATCCATTCAAATACGCCACGGCTAGAAAATTCCGGCAGGAAAGGTTGTAATCCCGATAGCCTTCACGGCTGAGCCAGTCTGTCTTCGCCACAATCGTCCCCGTCTCTCCATCAAGTTTCACGAGATATTCCGGACCGGATTGAACGAGGCCTTTTTCATCGCGTGGATCGCCTTCGCCCGCTTTGCAATAAACCTCCGCTTTGCCATCACCGTCCACGTCGTAAACCACATAAGGCGCGTACCACGATCCCGCTTCGATCGACCAGCCCATGTCATAACGCCACAACATCGTTCCATCCAGTTCGTACGCTTCCAACTTGTATGTAGTAGGGCTCTTCTTCCAGTAACCGGGCTGTTGGTAGGGATCGGTGTTGAAATTTGGTTGTTGGATTACATATTCGTATGCGCCGTCTCCATCCAGATCGCCAATCCCCACCCGCTTCGCTTGGTAGTCCCCCTTAAAAGGAATAGACACATAACTGCGCGGTTTTCCTGTCACGTCAATGGTGACAGTTCCCACGTTCACCTGTTTACCGTTAGGAGATTGAATTGTCAGCTGGAAAGTGTATTGGGAGCCTTTTTTTGGCATTTCAAAAATACAGTTACTAGAACGGGTTGTCTTGCGCCAGGATTCTGACGAGCCTGGTAGATTGACGGTGATCTCATACACGGTCTGTGGATCATCCTCTTTCAATTTCCTCCAGCCAAGATACACGCTCCCATCTTCACGTTCGAGAGCGATCAGTCCCCGATCCATTTTTTCCATGGCGCTCGCAGGCGCGCTCAAAAGTCCAAACGTCAATAATACGAGGATGAAACAAAAACCAATGCTTAATATACGGCGCATACCACTAACTCCTTTTTTTTGGAATACGAACACGCAATCTTTACTATCGTATCTAAATGGAATACATTCATCTAAGGCTTCTATTCTGCGCAAAAAACGAAGTTTTGCAAGAATTTTCTAACATTTTGGTATAAAAACATATTTTACTGGAGGCGTACGATGGATCGTTCAAATCAGAAATCCGTATCTCGAAGGACCTTTTTATCGGAGGGAACGAAAACCGCCGCAGGACTCACCGCGATTTCTGCGCTAAGCGCCCGGCATGTCCGAAGTTCCGAAAGCAATTCAAAAATCAATATGGCGGTCATTGGCTGTGGAGGCCGGGGACGGTATGACAGCCGGAACCTAGTGGCGACGGAGAAAGTCGAGATCGTCGCGCTAGCGGACTATTTCGATTTCCAGATGAAAGAACCACAGGAATTTCTAAACGTGAGCGCATCCCGCTGTTTTGCAGGGGAAGATGGGTATAAACAAGCGCTGGCGTTGGATGACGTCGACGCCGTCTTGCTGACCACTACCCCTTACTACCGGCCCATCCAGTTTAAAGCGGCGATCGAGGCGGGGAAACACGTCTTCGCCGAAAAACCCATCGCCGTCGATCCGTGGGGCTGCCGCGAATTTCTCGCAACGGGAAAAAAGGCCGCCGAAAAGAAACTCGTCGTCGGCGCGGGGCTGCAAACCCGCTACTCAGAAAGCCATCAAAAAGTGGCCAAACTAATTCACGAGGGAGCGATCGGCAAACTTGTTATCGGCCATTCAACCCGCCTAGGGAACGATCTATGGCGCCGCGAGCGCTTGCCGCAATTCACGGAAAAAGATTTCCAGGTCCGCAATTGGCTCTACTATCTCTGGGGCGCGGGCGATTTCATCGTTGAGATGCACATCCATAATATTGATGTGTTCAACTGGTTCACCAACATGCTTCCCGTCAGCGCCTGCGGTTCCGGCGGCCGGGAAGTGCGGCTTGATGTCGGAGATATCTTTGACCATATCAACGTGATCTACCAATATCCCAACGGATTCCACCTCGCCCATTCCGGCGCGCAGCTCCCAACAGGTGAATACTGGACTGACAAGCATATCCTCGGCAGTGAAGGGTACTACGACGAAAAGAAGGGCTTGGTCACTAAGGATAAAGAAACAATCGAACACGGCGGTATCCGTGACGCGGCGATGGAAGAGATGAAACAGTTCACCGCCAGCGTCTTGGGAGAAATTCCATATATCAACAACAGCGAGTATGTCACCACCTCAACATTCACCACCATCCTGGGACGCGACGCGGCATACTCAGGTAAAAAATTATATTGGAAGGAACATTGGAACTCCGAGGTCCGGCGGGAATTCGTGGGATAACATTCTACGATCCATCATTGATAAAGTTCATGAACATCAATGGCTGCAGGGGGCAGGCTTAACGCCTGCCCTTATTTTAATTCTTGGCGCTGTAGTTCATCATTAAACAAGGAAGGTGAATTGGTAGGATTGGAATGGGATGTTCTCACGCAGGAAAGTTATCGGAATTAGCCCGCTTTTCATCACGCTCCCGGCGCCCCCGAAATCCGCGGAATCGATGTTCATCAAATTGCGCTTGGATTTGAATCGTTTTAGAAATCCATTCCTTATTCTGGTCTATCGAAAGGATCTCACGAACGTGTTGGATAAACTTTTCCTTCTCCGATTCGAAGGCTTCCATCATCGCTATTCTTGAATCACGTTCTCTTTCTCTTCTTGAAAATGAACGATGAAAGGGAACCCGGCATTCCGCCAGCCGCGCAGTATAAGGAAGTAGTTCTTTACGCTGCTCCCAGTCCAAATCAATAGATCGTAACGCCCTTAACTCCACGATGGGAAAGGAAAATGGCCTCGATATAATCGTCTCGATCAATTCACCGTCAATTTCCTCTGGAAATTCACTGAATTTCGTCATCATTTTTTCCGCGACTTCTTTATGGAGTTGATCAAACGATTCAAAAAACGATCGAGGATTCGCTGCTGGCGTCCGGCGATTAGAACGCCTTGTTTTTCTCATAGCGCGCTCATACGTCTGATCGTAAAAATCGTATAGATCCTCCGATTCCTCCTCGGTGAGAAGTAAAAAATCACAGAGGGTTACAAACGATTCCCGCTTAGGAGAATACCGCGGTTCCGGTGGATCGGGTAACTGACCGGTATATTTCAAATAATAATGTTGCGCAATCTGCTGGTAATATTCAGCCGCATAACCAATATATTCCTGTATTGAATTCCTAATTTCGCTGTTGCACATACATATTTTAAAGGTAAACAGTAACGAAATAAGAAGGGTTGGCCATAACAGTTTGGAATGACTTGCCTTCCTCATGTTCATCCGTCTCCTTTCATCTATTTATATTAAAATGAGTTGCCGCGACTTGCATGATCGAGATTTTTCCCGTGTCTTGTTTTTATTTGCAGGTTCTGATCTCGATCATAATAGTTTATATGAAAATGAGTTTTCTATATACAACGATTCAATAAAACGATAAGTTTATTTTCAATATACAATGGGATCCAATGGCCTTCCCCAACTCTTATATTTATTAGTCCCATTAGTATTACGCTAGGTTCCATACTAATATTGAGGAATTCTTTTTCCTGTTGAATCCTTCTACATAACTGACGCAAACGAGCCATCCTTTTCATTATCCGGTTCGATCGGAGACCGGCGCTGTTCCATCGTGTAAACGGCGAGGATTTCACGCTTTCCCGCCAGGAAAGTAAAATCTTGAAATCCCAGTGGTAAGAGAGAAGCCCGCAAAGAATGCTCATCAAAACGTCCTTCGAATGATTCTGTGCCTACCGCTGTGAGTAAACGAGCGATTCCGCGCAGGATCGCAAAACGGCTCTGCGCCCAATTGCGGACAGGTTCGGTGATGATGACTTTCTTCTTCGCGGCGCCCAGCATACGTTCCACCAGTTCGCGTTCATTCGGGATGAATTGACATAAACTGCCCATCATCACGATATAATCCGCGCTGGGGATCGCGTCCTTCCGCGCATCCAACCGGCGCGCGCTGATCTTGCGCCGCTCCGCCCATCGTATAAACGTCTCATTAATATCACACGCGAGATACGTCACATTCTTCTTCCGCAACAGATATCGGTACAACGCGCAATCCCCCGCGCATACATCCGTTACACTTGCCCCTTCTTCAATTTCCTTCGCCACGGCTTCCAACCGCTCCCTGTAATAACGCCTGTAAAGCAACCGGATGCTGAGCTCGTAGAACAGAGGATGAAGATAAATCGGACTCTTCAAAAGCGTCCTTCCTTTTTCATCCGTGACCGGAACCGGATCAATTCCCGCAGATAGATCCAGCTGTCCCGGATCGGTTTCACAGTGGATTGTTTATCCGTCCGCCGGATAAAGAGAGACGGAATCTCTTTGACGCGCAATCCGTGATAGTGACACTGCGCCATAATTTCCGTATCCCAAAACCAACCGTGTGTTTTTCGTTTCGTTTAGCAGGGGGAGAATCCGTTCCCGATTGAAAAACTTATAGCCGGTTTCTGTATCGGAATACGGTAATTTCAAGAGGCGGTGGATCAACGACCGGTAGCCGGGCGCTCAGAAGATAACGAAAAAACGTGTCGATATTCCAACGGATTTCATAATGCCGGAAGGCGGTCGCGGCGTCGAATCCATCGTCCAATGCAAGAAGCATCGATGGAATGTATCGTCCATGCACTTCCAGATCGATATCCAAAAATCCCACATATATCCCATGCGCCAGGCGTATGCCTTCGGCGATGGTCCCCCCCCGCCCTACATTCTTGGCATGTAGGACAACTCGCGCGTTATCCCGTGTGGCGGCGGCGCGTTCCACCGCTCGCGCGCTGCCGTCTGGGCTGGCGTCGTCGATCAGGATAAGTTCATATTCGCATTGGATCTGCTGTAAAATTCGTTCAATCTCTTGCAGGTTGATTTCCAGATGCGCTCCATCGTTATAGCAGGCGATCACAAGGGACAAATCAATCACAACGCTTTTTCTCCATTTTCTTCTTTTCAGTATACTGGATTCGCCGTCATGTCTGGAGTTCTTCAATTCACCATTGTTGAAAATGAATCGCAGCCCTATGGCAATGAAATAGAATGAATTAACATGAAAATAAGAGATGCGTGCTGTTCACATTTGAATTCCAGCGCGGTCCATTTGATGGAAATCCGCGTCGTATGAAATGGGAGGATCATCCATGAGTGTCTATGAAGAACTCGCCGGCGCCCTCTATAAAGGGAAAGCGGCCGATGTGAAACAACTGGTCGAGCAATGTCTCAGCGAAGGGAAATCCCCCGCCGAAATATTGAATGAAGGTATGATGCCCGGCA
>CAXXSM010000106.1:0-86677 GCA_963663405.2 bacterium
TCCTATTCGGAGGAATTACCTCCAATGCCAAAGGGATACGAATCCAAAGAGGCGTTGATGGCCGCGTACGCGTTCGGGAGAATTAAAGTAATTGACGTGAATGTTTCCACACCCGATGATGTGATCGAGATCAAGAATATTGAATACGGGAAAGTGGGAGACCGGTCTCTGCAATTAGATTTGTACCAACCGAAGGAGATGAAGAAACCTGCGCCTGGTTTGATCTTCATTCATGGAGGCGCCTGGAAAGGGGGCGATAGGAAAATCATGAAATATTACTGCGTCCGATTCGCCCAAAAGGGATATGTGACGGCGACGATCTCCTATCGTTTCTCGCAAGAGGCGCCGTTTCCCGCAGCGGTTAGCGACACGAAATGCGCTGTGCGTTGGATGCGGGCCAATGCGGAACAATATATAATTGATCCAGATCAAATTGGAATTTCCGGCAATTCCGCAGGTGGGCATCTCTCTATGATGGCGGCGTATTCTTCTGACGTTCACGAACTCGAAGGCAAGGGAGGAAATCCAGAAATCAGCAGCCGCGTTCAAGCCGTTGTCGATTTTTACGGTCCGACGGATCTGACCATACCGTTCGCTATCAAACAGAGCGCTACTCGTGATTTTTTCGGCGGGAAAACGTACGACGAAGCGCCGGCGCTTTACTCGCTCGCTTCGCCCATTACGCACGTAACAAAAGATGATCCTCCAACCTTAATCTTTCATGGAACCATCGATGAAGTTGTTCCCATTCAACAAGCGGAATTCCTCGTTAAGAAATTAACCGATGTGGGAGTTCCTGTCGTCTATGAGAAATTTGATGGATGGCCACATACGATGGATTTGGCGAAAGCCGTGAACGATCGTTGTTGTTACCGCATGGATAAATTCTTCGCTGAACATCTTCCCCTCAATCCACGAGTTGATTGATTGCGTATTCTCCATTATGATTGCGGGATTGAATCATCCGCATGTTTTATTGATTCGCGTAACCTAATAAAGATAGGAGTCTCTTCATGTGGTATTATTCTCTTACGTTTGTGTTCTTTTTCTCATTGATCATTCATCCAGCGTTCGGTTCTGGAGACAAAGCTCCAGAAAGCATCATGAAAGAATCAAAGCAATTCCAAGAACAATTAAAAACATGTCCCTACAAGATTCTGTGTGAGACATACCAGAACAATAACTGGGAACTCTTTATTATAAGTCTCGATGGTTCTGGACCGGTGAATCTGACCAATACTCCGGATACACATGAGATGTATCCGCATGTCTCTCCCGATGGAACAAAGGTTTGCTTCGTTTCGGATGAAACGCGGAATGGTTCAACCCTTCGTTGCGTCTATTACATGAATATAGATGGGACGGATCGTATCAAAATTACGGAACACGCCCGGCAGCCTTGCTGGAGCCCTGATGGGAAAACCATCGCCTTTTTAAAAAGCAAGTATCACAAATTTCAAATTAACGATTACGCGACAAAAGAACTCTGTTTCTACGATCTGGAGACGAAACAGATACGTGAGCATTCCAATAAAGAGATTCACCATTTGTATAACATCTGTTGGTCAAAAAACGGCAAATGGATCGTCGCCACTGTCCATGCGGGGATGGGGCATTCTCATACCAACTTGGCGATTGAAGTGAACGGAAATAATGTATACGACTTGGAAATCGGCGGTTGCCGCCCCGATCTTAGCCCGGATGGTAAACAAATCGCCTGGGGGAAAACGGATAACATTATTTCCGTCGCGGATATCGATTTGGAGTCATCTGTCCCGAAAGTGTCGAATATACGTGACGTGGTTGTGGAAAGCAAGCATGTCTATCACGTCGATTGGTCACCCGATGGAAAGTATCTTAGCTACAGCCGGGGACCGGGTGGTCAGGTGCAGAAGAGTGGGCCCGGCACAAACCGGGGCATCTCGGAAATTGTCGGCGTGCGTGGAATCTGGACGCTTTGCGTAACTCCTGTGACCGGCGAACGGCTTTTTACAAAACTGACGGTGGATGGAGAAACCTTCAAGGAATCAGATTGGTTTATTCCTGCCCAGTAACGGAGGTTCGGCGGACTGATGAGACAACAATCAAGAATTAAAAAGACAGCGGTCTTTTTCCTGATTTTCTTGCTTCTTCCCGTATTGTTATTATGTTGCGGCGGGGAATCGGTGGAGCAAACTACTGTCATGCCAAAAGTGGTTTCTATTAAAACACCAACGGGATATACCATGTCGCTGATACCGAGTGGCTCGTTTCTAATGGGGAGCGATCAACATGCGGAGGATGAATCTCCCATACATACCGTGACGGTCAACGCCTTTGCGATGGATGTGTATGAAGTGACACAAGAACGGTTTGAAAATTTGATGATGGAAGATCCATCCCACTTCAAGGACAAAAACCGGCCTGTTGAACAGGTGCGTTGGTCGGACGCGGCGGAATTTTGCAACGCTCGTTCTGTGGAGGAAGGTTTGGATCCATGCTATGACGAAGTGACTTATAAGTGTAATTTTGAGGCGAATGGATACCGCTTGCCCACGGAAGCGGAATGGGAGTACGCCTGCCGCTCGGGATCGGCGAGTGATTACTGCTTTGGTTCCCAGCCAAGCGCACTCGCTCAATACGCTTGGTTCAAACAAAGCGCGCAAAAGCAAACAAAAAAAGTGGGATTGAAAAAACCGAACGCATGGGGATTGTATGACATGCATGGAAACGTGATGGAATGGTGTTATGACGTCTACGGCGAAGGTTTTTACACGGAAAGTCCGGAGAGCAATCCCAAGGGGCCTGCGGAAGGGAAGAAACGAGTCTTGCGTGGGGGCGCATGGAACTCGAGCGCGGACGCCTGCCGCGCGTCTTTCCGCATGGCTGATGTTCCCGGTATTACCGACGCCTGTTTTGCGCAGGATACGTATGGTTTTCGCTGCGTGAGAAATCTTTCCACTGAAGAGCGCGCCTTACTCGATGGATAATTCATTCTTTCCAATGTAAGTTCTATTCACAAAGGAAATTTCTATGCTATTTCATACTTGGCCTTTTTATGTCTTCTTTCTGATCTTCTATCCTATATATATTGCGACAAAACATACCCGTTTTTCTATTTGGTGGCTGCTGATCGCGTCGTATGTTTTCTATGCGTGGTGGAATCCACTTTTTCTACTCCTAATTGTCTATTCAACGCTTCTTGATTACGTTGTTGTCAATCAAATGGAGAAAAGCCAGCGGAAGAAACTATGGCTTATGATCAGTGTTGTGAATAATCTTGGCCTATTGGGTTTCTTTAAATACGGAGTGTTTTTTACGGATAATGTAAATGTTCTTCTCCGCATGATTGGTTTGTCTTATCAGCTTCCCGCGCCGGATGTGCTGCTTCCAGTCGGGATTTCATTCTATACCTTTCAATCGATGAGTTATACAATCGATTACTACCGGGGGAAAATCGAGCGGGAAGCGAGTTTTATCCGCTTCGCCGCGTTTGTGGCTCTTTTTCCTCAACTCGTCGCTGGGCCGATCGAGCGCGCGAAGAATCTTCTTCCTCAGCTGCATGGCGTACCCCGTGTTACACTGCAAGATGTGACAGACGGTATGTCATTATTCGTCTTGGGATTGTTTAAAAAAGTCGCTCTCGCAAACTATCTGGCGATGTTCTCCGATCAGATTTTTTCTATGCCCGATCAGTATCAATCCCCCGCGTTGATCCTCGGCACAATCGCTTTTGGGTGGCAAATCTATTTTGACTTTAGTGGGTATACGGATATGGCGCGGGGTGTCGCGCGTATGATGGGATTCAAATTGATGTTGAATTTCAACAATCCTTACCTCGCGACGGGATTGGGGGATTTTTGGTCTCGATGGCATATCAGTTTATCCACCTGGTTCCGGGATTATGTGTATATTCCACTTGGCGGCAATCGGTCGGGAACTTTTGCAACATACCGCAATGTTTTTATCACGATGGTAGTTTCCGGTTTCTGGCATGGCGCCGCATGGACGTTTGTCGTGTGGGGCGCTCTGCATGCGATTGGAACGTTACTGACGCGTGAACTGGAGCGTAACCAGTGGTATAGAGAGAACTTGCCAAGATGGGTGAAGCAACTTTGGGTCTATATCTTTGTGAATCTAACCTGGATCTTTTTCCGGGCGGAATCCATGAGTGACGCGTGTCTAATGTTGGGCCGTATCTTTACCACGGGCTGGGCGGATCCTATGTTCCCGATCGTGGCGCTTGTGCTGATTGTCAGTGTGTATGTATATCAATACCTGTTTGAATCCAAGTGGAAAACCGTACTGACATTAGCGCCTGTGAGGATCGCTCTTGTCCTGTTCATGATTGTATATTTAACCATGTTCGCCGGCACGGCGGATCAGCCTTTTATCTATTTCCAATTCTAACTTTGACCGATCAAATCGCGCGTATGCGAATCAGAGATAATATATTATGATAAAACAGTTTCTTGCCTCTTTTCAACAGAATACTGACTATGCGAAAGTTCCGGAAGTGCCGTATGGATCGCATCTGATCCGCCTATCCTGGATCGAGTGGATTATTGTTTTTGTGATTCTTGGTTTGCTTTTTCATTTCGCTCCATGGGGATGGAGTCAAATCGAGCCGTTTCCAATGCAAGATGATTTTCGTATCCCTTATAAATTGAGCAATGATTATTGGTTGTTTTCCCGGTATTGCGAACAAATCAAGAAGAATCAGGATATTTTTGTGCTTGGGGATTCGGTTGTGTGGGGTGAGTATGTACATCCCGAAGAGACATTTTCCCATTATCTGAATGAGAACGAAGTGGATCATGTGTACAGAAACGTGGGTGTCAACGGCATCCATCCTATATCTATGTATGGCTTACTATGTTATTACGCCGGATCAATTCAAAATCAATCCGTCTTGTTGCATTGCAATCCTTTATGGATGAGTTCTCCACAGAGAGACTTGCAAGTGGATAAAGAGATTCCATTTAATCATCCTGAATTGACCGCGCAGTTTTTTTCCCCAGTTCCTTGTTACCGCGCATCTTTTTCCGACCGCGCGGGGATTGTCGCGGAACGGAATGCGCCATTTTTACAATGGATGCATCATATCCGAATTGCTTACTTTGACAATTCGGATATGCCGTCGTGGACATTGGAGCACCCCTATGTCAATCCAGTGTCAACCATTCATTTTGATGGTTTCCAAAACAGCCGGGAACTCCGGCACGATCCTGTGCCTTGGACGGAAAAAGGAACAAAACAAGATTTTCCGTGGGTTTCGCTTGATTCCTCTCTTCAATGGAAATCCTTTCAAAAGGCAGTTAGAATATTGCAAGATCGGGGGAATTCCATCTTTGTTCTCGTCGGCCCATTTAACGAACACATGTTGGAGCCGGAGAGTTTGCGGCAATATCAGTCTATACGAGATAAGATTACAGCATGGTTGAAAGAAGAATCGATCCCCTCTTTTACTCCATCCGCTTTGCCTAGTCATTATTATGCGGACGCCAGTCATCCGTTAAAAGAAGGGTATTCCATGTTAGCTGGCGCGCTAATTGAAAATACTGGTTTTAAACAGTGGCGTAAAGGGATTTCAATCAATTCATTTTAGGTATTCGTGGACGCAAAAAGGAAATCATATGTATACAAAAAACTTATGTAAATACAGTATTGCGCTATTCATATGTGTATCGATTCCATCCGCCTATGCGTTGGATTTAAATTCACTGCAGGGAGAAATTGTTTTTTCGAGCGATCGGTCTGGTACGTGGCGCATATGGACAATACATGCGAATGGAGAGGAACTGGAGCAAATTACGGATGGGAGTGAAGAGGAGATCGACGTTGATCCAACTTACAGTCCAGACGGAAAATCTATTCTATTCAGTTCGACACGTGGTGGAACCATTGGTGTGTGGAGAATGAACGTTGATGGAATAGGCCAGGAACGAATCTGTAACGGGGATCAGGCGGAATGGTCGCCTTGTGGGGAAAAAATTGCTTTGCGCCGGGAAGGGAAAATATACATTCATAATTTACTGGACAAGTCAGAAAAACAAAAAACGCCGTATGATTGGATCAAGTGCTCTGGCCCCGCTTGGAGCCCTGATGGCAAAACCATTGCTTTCGCTTGCCAAGGAGAAACGGGAAATGCGCTCTATACGATTGATGTGGAGGGAGGAGCGCCTAAAAAAATATACGATAAAAAAGGCGCATGTGAACCCCACTGGGCGCCGGATGGATCGTTACTTGTTTATGAAACTGAAACGAATGTCTGTACCTTAAAACCTGATGGTACGAAGAATCGTATGATTACTTACTTTGGAGGTGTGCAGCGATATCCGCGATGGAGCCCCGATGGAAAGTATATCATTTATTGTCAGGGCGTTTCAGAAACAGGTCCCTGGGAGTTGTATATCATTCCATCAAAAGGCGGCGCGCCGGTTCGACTGACAGAAGAAGGCTCGGATATGAATCCAGATTGGAAATGATTCTTATACAAGGATAACAAGTCATGTCATTTTTAAAATTTACCAAATATAGTTTTCATTTACTATTTTATATATTATCATGCCTTTGCCCGTTATGTAACGCCGCGCAAGATATAAACAAGTTTATTCAAGACACGTGTCCTCCTTGTGTATATCTATTGGATACAGGCGTTCCATTTGCCGACAAAATACCTCCAAAATCCTTAATCGAGAAAAAGGAATGGTCTCTTATTCCGGAAGGAATAACGGATTATGCGTTTCAAGGAGACGCAGTAATTCTAAATGATAAGATCGCCGTTGTGCTGCGGAAACATTCCAATGAGGCCGATGTTTATTCATTGACTAACGATGGAGCGGTTCAGCGCGCCAATCTGCTTCCAAGTGGCGTAGAGAACGAAATACCCATAAGTCTTTCGTCAATAAAAATTGTAGAAAACGAATTGAGCGCTGTACGATTGGATGCGGCGTATCAGACTAAAAATGATACAATGCAAATCGGAATCCGTATAACCACTGGATCCGTCACGATGGAAGTCTATTCTGGAGTGGGTACGAAAGCGATTCAACTGCAAACGAAATCGCAATATGCTGTCATCCCAGATTTTTTTGCGGATGACATGATTTTTTCAGAGGAATCCTTTCAAGAAGACACTATCGAATTGCCAACTGATAATTACTTTTTACACGCGGTGGAAGGAGGAAACGCATTGATCGCATGCGTTTGGGAATCGAATCTTCAAAATGCGAGTCTCCTTTTGTCGAATGAAAATTCTAATAAAATTATATCAGGATCAAAAATTGAGTGTATTCTAGAAAAGAAGATTTGGATTTCCATGTTAGAATATCCTGGAATATGGATATGCGGTCTTCCTAATGAAATCAAAAAGTGGACGCCGCCTTTTCCCGCCATGTGGCGTGCGAATCGTTTGATATCTGATGGAGATACGCAATCCTGTCAACATAGTGAAATAAGTCTTGTAAATAACGATGATCATTATTTTATTTATCCGATCGATCGGGATCGTTCAACGCCACTTTCGGTGTATTGTCCAATCGACATACTGAGAAACACATTGGGAGTGGGGCCCTGCCAATACATCCTGGACCGGGAGAATCTGGGTTCAGGCGCGCATCCAACGCCGAATGATGTAACCGAATGGATAGTAAATTTGTTCCATCGTAAACGAGAGAAACGCTACAAAGAACAGATCGTAGAGCGGTTGAAAGAGATGACACTGTTAATTGATGAAACGCAATCCCGTATACAACAATATTTGAATTACACGGAAAATGTTCGTGATTATCTTGATTCATTATCCTTCGATAATAATCGAGAAAACGAGTTAAAAAAATCATTGGATAACATAGTCGATACTATGAAAACGGTAATTGATCGAAATAATTCTAATGTTCCAGCATTGGAATCGATCAATCGTATGGGAAACGAGATTGTATCGCTTATCGGTGAAAACAATGCGGAAGAAAAATGCAAGACAATTTGCGATAAGATCCGCGCAATCGGCGCGTCACAGAATTACACAGTATCGAAATGCAGAATGGCTTCTCGATGGCTTTTAAAACGTGTAAAGATGTATGCTTCTAATAACACGGCGTGGAAGAATCATTTCGATTGGATTCGTACGAACACAAAAGCAATATTGAATGTAGATTAGATAAGAACATTTAGATAGGAGCGTTAGTATGAAATCGATCAATATTATATTCATTTGTAGTATTACTATAATTGTTTTATGTATGGCGTCAGCGGTAAATTCGCAGGAAATGAATGTAGAACCTTTTACTCGTTTGTATGACACAATGCATAACTCAGTGGAAGCGTACACAAGCGACGCATTGATTAAACGGAATGGATGGATTGAAATTCCCGAAGATAAAACAGATCATTCGTTTGATGGGAATGTAGTATTTATGAATGACAAACTGGCGCTCGCAATGCGATCCCAGTCAAAAGGAGTGGAACTCTATACTTGTTCCAAAAAAGGATATACACAAAGAGCGATCATTGCTCCTGCTATTGATGACTGCAAACTTATACAAGATTCAATATCCATAGAAGAAAACAATCAAAGCGTAATTCTTCTCACCGCCGCTTTTCAGACGAATGATAAAAAGAAGTATATTTTGAAATTTCAATTGAATATGGGGCAGGTCTTTGTCAATATAAAACCGGGAGATGACGTTGAGTCTCTACGAGTCTATGCGGACAGCCGGTTTGCGATTCTACCGGATTTTTTTGCGGATGATATTGTCATTGACGCAATGCAACTGCCTGCTGAGATCGTAGAACTACCGAGTGAACATTTTCTTATACAACCCACCGCTAACCGTGACGCTATGCTTATCTCTGTATGCAACACAAGTGAACAAGATATGAAAGTATATCTTGCTGGTGGCGATGAAGAACGGCGGATTACGTATTCGGACATATTCTTTGGGAAAGAAGGGGAAATATGGATCTCCGCAATTGATACACCTGGAATATGGCATTCAAGGATGATCGAAAAAGAAGATGAAGGGAAAGAAATCCCGCTGGATTGGGATATTCCATTCCCGGCCTTGTGGCGCGTTGATTGGCAATGCGCTAGTCAGTTGACTGACAGCTGGGAAATGTTAGTCCAACAGCCGGATGGCAGCTATCATAAATATGGATGGCTGGGGAATTCCGCCGATTTTGGGCAATCCGATTGGTTGCGAAAAACGAACCGGCAGCGTTGGACAACCGTACTCGGTTTGTTTTTATATCCGTGTTGGATCGATAAGAATGGAAAAGGATATGTGCAGCCATTGAAAGATAATATTGTACAATTTGCCGGCCCTGCGATTTTTTATCCACTCGATCGTGTAGCCAACACACCGCTCCAAGCCTATACATTTACAGATATTGTAAGAATGACGTTAGGAGTTGGACCCTGCAAGTATATTCTCGATTTAGAAGGACAGAAGAAATCCTATAAAGGGATCGCAACCTGTGCGGCGAGAACAAAATTAAACACAATTTATGAAGAAAAAAGACAAAAACAAAGCCGAAAAGATGTTGAACAGGCTTTGAAGGATGTCTTGGCCTTTGTGAAGCATATACGAGGCCGAATCAATGAATACATTGAATTCGGGCATGTAACGATTGATTATCTTCAAATACAAAAGCAAGAGCATCCTGAATGGGGTGAATTTATCGATGAGATGATTGAGTTGACAAAAGACATTGATAGAAAGGTTAAGGAGAGAAAAAACGAGATCAATACGCCTCAATACGCCGAAAACTTAGTCATGAAATTTCGTAATGAATTGATCGATTATGAAGAAAAAGACGCTCTAGAAAAATGCAAAAAAATTACTGCGGGATTGGTCAAAATTGGTGGCAATCAAGATGAATTGGTCGGTGAATGCCGAGTCGCTGTCAAGCGTTTGAGACAACGAGCGGGACTGACTATGGCGGTGAATCCACAACTCGCTAACTTGGCAAAAGAAATTCGGCGGCGAACGCAGACGATTTTGCGAAATCCAACTAGTTATGAAGCGCCCAGGCATTAACTAAAACATCAATAAATAGGAACTTGATCATGCGTAATTTTAGAATGTTTCGAGAAATATTCTTGCTGTTCATAATTCTATGCATTGCAGGTTGTGGTGAAAATCAATCTGTTGAGAATCAGTCTGTTGGTGAAGTAACGATAAAGGAAATTACAACGCCATCAGGGATTCAAATGATTGTTATACCGGCAGGGGAATTTGTCATGGGATCTGATCATGGAGAGGATGATGAAAAACCGGCTCATAAGGTCATACTCACCTCTTTTCATATTGACCAATACGAAGTGACACAGAAAGAGTACGAACGGTTGATGGGAAAAAATCCATCAAAAATAAAAAATCCAAATCATCCAGTCGAGCAAGTCCGCTGGTACGATGCGATACAATATTGTAATCAGCGATCGATGCGTGACGGGTACGATCCATGCTATAATTTGGAAACAGCGCAGTGTCTTTTCGATGTGAATGGTTATCGATTGCCGACAGAGGCGGAATGGGAATACGCCTGCAGGGCGGGTACACATACTCTTTATTCTTATGGAAACGATCCGAATCAATTAGCTCAATACGCATGGTATAAAAACAACGCCAACAAAAAAACGAATCCAGTAGGAAAGAAGAAACCCAATCCCTGGGGGCTTTATGATATGTATGGTAATGTATGGGAATGGTGTAATGATTATTACCATGAAACATACGCCAGTAATGATGTAGAAAATCCCAGCGGACCTGATGAAGGAGAAGAATGTGTTTTACGAGGAGGCGCGTGGAACTGTTCAGAAGAGTCCTGCAGATCATCCAGCCGCTTCAGTGAAACTCCTGGTTTTGCTGACGCCTGTTTCGGCGCCGATACGTATGGTTTTCGGTGCGTCAGAAGACCGGCCGCCGATGAACAATAAAAGGCACAGTACAGAAGGAGAAAATCATGAGTGAAAAAACAAAAGATTTTCCTACGCAATCCAAACGAAGGATGTTTATTCGTAACACAGCCGGACTTGCTGGTTTATCTGCGCTCGGAATGCCAGCCTTCGCCTCGGATTCTACAAAAAAACTCGCTCTTTTAGGGGGGGCGCCGGTCCGCGACACCTCGTTTCCATCGTGGCCGGTTGTTAAAGAAGAGGACCATGAGACCTGGATGGATGTGCTGAAAAAGAAATCGTGGAGCCGGTATTACGGTGGCGAATATGTAAACCGATTTGAACAAGAATATGCGCAAGCATTGGGTGTAAAGAATTGTCTGGCGACGGCAAATGGTACCAATTCTTTGTTAGGCGCATTGACCGCATTAGAAATCGGTCCAGGGGATGAAGTGCTAGTTCCTCCATATACATTTATCGCTACAATAAATGTTGTTTTAATGCGTTTTGCGCTGCCGATATTTGTAGATACCGATCCAGAAACATTTGAAATCGACGCGGATAAAATCGAAGAAAAAATCACGGATCGAACCCGTTGCATTCTCCCCGTTCATTTCGGTGGCAATATGGCGAACATGGATAAAATACTCAAGATCGCCAAGAAGCATAATCTTTTCGTGATCGAGGACGCGTGCCAGGCGCATCTTGCCGAATGGAGAGGAAAGAAATCAGGCACATTGGGCGATTGTGGTTGCTTCAGTTTTCAACTCACAAAAAACCTGAGTTGTGGCGAAGGAGGCGCCATTGTCAGTGACAATACTGAACTCATGGACCGGTTGGTCGCGTTTCACAATAACAGCAATGGACGGAAACGGGAACCAGGGCCAGTGTATAAAAAAATAGGCTCAAATATCCGTATGACGGAATTTCAAGGCGCTGTGTTAGTCCAAGGATTAAAACGATTGGAAGAACAAATGCGCATTCGCGAACAGAACGCCCACTATTTGACCGCGCAATTAAACGAGATCCCCGGCATCCAAGTGGCGAAAATGTATGAGGGATGCACGCGGCACGCCTATCATGTATATATGATACGGTATAACAAAGAACATTTCGCTGGGATTCCTCGTTCGAAGTTCCTGCAAGCGTTAAGCGCGGAAGGAATCGGCGGCAGCCGCGTTTATTCTCAATTGAATCTTGAGCCATTTATAGAAGACACATTACGATCGAGAACGTATCAAGCCGTTTATTCCAAAGAACGTATCGATCGCTATTTCAAAGAAAATCACTGCCCTGAAAATGATAAGATTTGTCAAGAAACAGCGGTCGGTTTTTCTCAAAAATATCTGCTGGGAACAAAGAGTGATATGGATCAAATCGCCGAAGCGGTTCGAAAAGTCCAAAAAAACGCCGATCTTCTTGCATAATCTTCTGCCGTAGGTATTCCGTATCCCAGAGAAAGTACTTTTTTAGTATAAACGTTTCTGAAAATCCTGCAAAATATTTATCAATACATAATTATTGAATCTTAATTTTAGTACTATCGTACTATACTCAAAAATACACTGTTGTGTCAGTAAGGAGAGAGTCAATGATTGAGTTTCCGGATGGATTTATCTGGGGATCGGCCACATCGAGTTACCAGATTGAAGGCGCCTGGTTGGAGGGAGGGAAAGGCTTATCCGTCTGGGACGCGTTCGTCCATACTCCTGGAAAAATCTTAAATGGTGAAACGGGGGATGTATCAAGCGATCACTATCATAGATTCAAAGAGGATGCCGCCCGGATGGGGGAGATGGGATTGAAAGCGTACCGGTTTTCTATCTCATGGCCTCGTATCCAGCCTACGGGCCGGGGCGAGGCCAATCCAGAAGGCGTTCAATTCTATTCAAATCTGATTGACGCGCTGCTCGAAAACGGCGTGACTCCCTGGGCTACGCTCCATCATTGGGATATGCCCATAACGCTGCAGATGGAACTTGATGGTTGGCTTAATCCTGCTATGGCGGATTATTTTAAAGAGTTCGCTGTAATTTGTTTCGATCGATTCGGAGACCGGGTTAAGCATTGGATTACCTTGAATGAACCGTGGGTCACCTCGATTCTTGGTTATGGGCAGGGCTATTTCGCGCCGGGCCGCGTGTCCAACATAGAACCCTACCAAGCGGCGCATCAGATGCTGCGCGCTCACGGTTTAACGGTTGACGCCTACCGCCGATCCTTCCAAGACCGGCAAAAAGGAGTGATTGGTATCGCGAATAATTGTGATTGGAGAGAACCGAAAACAGATGCGGAAAAAGACCAACAAGCGGCCCAACGAGCGTTGGAATTTTTCCTGGGCTGGTTCGCCGATCCGATCCATTTGGGTGAATATCCATCCACAATGCAGGAACGAGTTGGGGAACGCTTGCCAGAATTCACGGATGCAGACAAGGCTCTTATCCAAGGTTCGGCGGATTATTTTGGATTGAATCATTATACCACCCAATACGCTTCTCACGCCGATAAGGGAGGAATCCTGGATGATGATGTACACAGCAACAGTGGTCTATTAGTGGACCAGGGTCTCATCCTATCCGCAGATGAATCATGGGAGAAAACGGATATGGGATGGAGCATAGTCCCTTGGGGGTGCCGGAAATTATTGGAATGGGTTGATGAACGATACGGTCATCCGGAGATCATATTAACTGAAAATGGGTGCGCGGCGAAAGATGAAATGGTCAATGGTGAAGTGAATGACCATGACCGGATCGATTTTCTGAAAGAATATATGACGGAGTGTCATCAAGCCATCTCCAATGGAGTGAAACTCAAGGGATATTTCGTCTGGTCGTTTTTAGATAACTTTGAATGGGCCTTAGGATATTCAAAGCGTTTTGGACTGCATTATGTCGATTACCCAACTGGTAAAAGAATTCCTAAAGCGTCGTCTAAATGGTATAAGAATGTGATCCAAAAGAATGGCTTTGAATGATATGTGAATTACCATTCCTAACACTAATTCAAATGTAAGCAAGAGGATGTTTTAATGATGAATCCATTCACACGCCGTCAGTTTATGGGAACACTGGGAACGGGGATGGCATTGTCTTCCTTGCCGCGTTTAGGCGCCGCAGGAGAGCAATCCCAAAAACCGAACGTACTGCTTATCCTCGTGGACGATCTGGGGAAAGAATGGATCGGTTGTTATGGCGCGGAAGGAATTGAAACGCCCAATATTGACGCGCTTGCGAAAGATGGAATCCAGTTCCGTAACGCGTATTCCATGCCGCAATGCACCCCCACCCGCGTCACTCTCCTTACGGGGCGATATCCCTGGCGGACAGGATGGGTGAATCATTGGGATGTGCCCCGTTGGGGGGTGGGGTATTTTGATTGGAAACACAATCTGTGTGTCGCCCGTACGCTGCGGCAGGCCGGCTATAAAACAGCCGCCGCCGGAAAATGGCAGATCAATGATTTCCGTCTTGAACCACAGGTCATGGACAAACATGGTTTTGATGATTGGTGTCTATGGACAGGATATGAAACAGGCGTCCCCGCAAGCGCGGAACGCTATTGGGATCCATATGTCAATACACCGGAAGGCAGTCGAACGCTAACCGGCCGGTTTGGCGCGGATGTTTTTACAAACCGCTTAATCGATTTCATGAAAACACACCGGCGCGATCCCATGTTTCTCTATTTTCCAATGGCTCTCACACATGGCCCTTTAACCCATACGCCGGATCATCCAAACGCGTCCGGAAAAATGGAGCGGTTCCGGGCGATGGTACAGTATACGGATGTCTGTGTGGGGCGTTTGGTAAATACGTTGGATACGTTGGGGATTCGGGATCGTACAATCATTATATTCACAACCGATAATGGAACAGACCGTTCGATCGAGGGAAAAAGAAACGGTATGCGTGTCCAAGGCGGAAAAGCGAAGAAAACCGAAAATGGGATTTGCGCGCCGTTTATTGTGAATTGTCCAGGACTCGTTCCACAAGGATTGGTCTCGGATGAATTGACGGATTTTACCGATTTAGCGCCTACCTTTGCCGAATTGGCGGGAACGAAGATGCCGGATGAAATTGAAATCGATGGCGTATCCATCGCGCCGTTTCTTTTAGGTAAAACTAACGAAACCAAGCGGGATTGGATCTTGGCAATGGGACATGGCCCTGCGGTGAGAGATGAAGAAGGGATTCGGGGTGTACATCCGTACGCTTCACGAGTCATCCGGGATAAACGATTCAAAGTATGGGTGAATGAACAACGACGGATCGATCAACTTTTCGATTTAATTGAAGATCCACTTGAAAAAAACAATCTCATATCCAGCGCCGATCCAAACCATAAGAAGGCAATACAAAAATTTCAAGCGGTTGTTGACACGATACCTACGAATGACGCGAGACCGAAATACGATCAACGGGCGCCTAATCCTTGGGATAAGAAACTGGATGTTTGAACAAACGTAGAGAAATGAATTGATCTGGATTATCTCTATTCGGTAATGTCCCTTCATAGTTGACAATAAATTATAGTGAGTATAATATTACCTTCAAGAAGAAAACTTTCTTGGAGGTGAGTTATGACAGCCTTGACGAATGTGTTTTGCCCAAACAAGGATTGTAAAGATTACGGATTGAGAAATCAAAATAACATCGGGACGCGTGGAATGTATGGGAAAGACAAAACAAGGACTCTTCTCTATTGTCGGACTTGCGGCCATCGCTTCGCGGAAACCAAGTGTACGGCTTTTTTTGGACTTCATCTCCCCGGTGAAACGATTCAACAGATTATTCACCATGCGGCGGAAGGAGTCAGCGTTCGCGGAACCGCTCGATTACTGAATCTTGATAAAGACACAGTGAACCGAGTCATCCTTCGCGCCGGTGAACACTGTGCTTTGGTTTTATCCAATTTACTCCATTCCCTCCAGATGACCGAGGTCCAACTGGACGAACTCTGGACCTTTGTAAAAAAAAGAAAAGTGTTAGCGAAGAAGAATTGGAAAAGGAGTATGGGCGGACATGGATCTGGACGGCCATTGATAGCACAACCCGATTAATCATCACGTTTCTCATTGGAGATCGGACGCTGGAAGACGCACACAGTTTTTTAAAAGACTTGATTTCACGAATGAACGAGAAACCCTTATTTGTGTCGGATGAACTCCCCCATTACGAGAATGGACTCGAAGAGATGTTTCACACGCTGATTCAGCCGGAACCGACGGGGCAGCGAGGCCGCCCCAAAAATCCGGAGAAAATTGTCCATGAAGATTTGGATTACGCAACCGTTCATAAGACCCGAAAAAATGGGTGTATAGTGAACGTTGAAACCAAAGTGGTTTTTGGCTCGGAGAGCCGGATTGCCAATCGGTTGGAAAGTACACCAAGTAACACAGTAAATACATCTTTCGTTGAACGATCGAACTTGAATTGGCGATTATGGGACGCCCATTTGAGACGGCAATCGACGACATTCGCCAAATCCATACGCTGGTTAAAAGCCAAATTTTCATTGGTGGTCGCTTGTTACAATTTCATCCGGCCCCATGAGACTTTGAGTCGGCAGAGCGATCGATCATTTACTCCTAAAACGCCAGCGATGGCTGCTGAATTGACCGATCATCCATGGTCACTCGCTGAATTGTTATGGTTCCCATCAATATGTCAATAATTTGGGGACATCACCCTCTATTCAGTCTCGTCAATATTGGTTTATCTGTGCTTGTTTAGATGCTGTATCTAAACCATTCGAACCGCTAAATCTACTAAACCTTCCCTTTAATAATAGCGTTTATTGATATGCTTATTACAAAACCAGTTTAGTGAGTTTACAACACTAATAAACGTGCAAGTATTGTTTTTATTCGATGTACCTGGATGTAAAGGGGAGAAAGGATTTTTCTATTATGGAGCCGTTTTTGAAATGGTTAAAAAAAAGGAAATATCGAATTGGGGGGATCCTTCTTTTGATCGTATTACTCTGGCTGCCCTATCTCTGGGGGGGAATGGTCTATCGATCGGCGATTCAAAACGCGAAGGCCAAAGGCTTTATTTTTGATCTCAACCAGTTCGCGCCAGCGAGTATTTCAGATGATGAAAACGCGTCTCCCTTTTTGACTGGCGCAGGGATGATTCTATCGACGTTATTGGAAAGCGGAAATGTAAACGGCTCGATCGACAAACAATTGTCATCTAAGTTAGAGAGTTTTGCAAATGCGCCATCTCTACTACTTTCGGAGGACGAATTGGATGAATATAAAAACTGTCTCAATCTTTTTAGCGGGGTTATTAAACAAGTTAATGACGCGCTTGAATGCAATCACGCGAATTTCTATAAGAACAATGAAACCATATCTATTCATAGTGACGTTCCAAATTATTTACACCGGAAAAGAATCGCTCAAATTTTGCGTTTGCAATGCGCGGCCGCATTGAATGAGGGGGAGCCTGAACAAGCGTATCAACATGTGAAAAACATGATCCGTTTTAGCCGTTTGTGCATGGAAGAGAGCCCGTTTCTTATCGGCATTTTAATCGGCCTCTCTAATTTTCAACTTGCGTGTGAAACACTTCATCAACTGGAATGCCTTCATCCACCTGCAAAGGATGATCGGAATGCGATCATGGAGGAAATCGAAGCGTTACAACTCTATGAGCGAATTATCCAATGCCTGAATCTGGAAGGCATTCTTTCAAAAAATGCTTTTGATGATTTTCTCGCTGGCGCGCCGGGATTTTTCGGGGATTGGGAACGAAGGGAAAAAAGAAGTTACTTAGATGGCTATATTGAATCGATCACATTCGGTGAAATGGAGAATGTTATTGAATTGGAGGATTTCATATATCGATATCCAGGCCGTTTTTGGATCCGTGTGAATCAGGGAATGTTGATTAACTATTATTCCACAGCTGTGGAATTGTTACATCGGCCTTCCTGTGAAATTAAAGAGACATTACAAGATTATTATGAACAATCAGCCCAGTCAGAGCTCACAAAGTATATGAAACCGAACTTCATGGGGATCATGCTCAGAAGAGACCGGGCGGTTGTTGATATCGATTTTATCCGTCTTTCTTTCGCGTTGCAGAATTATAAAGAGGAGAATGGCGAGTATCCGGAAAGCCTTTCTGCATTGCAAAGCGAATTCAACGGAGATCTTCCGATTGATCCGTTCCGTGGGGAACCTTATCAGTATTCCCGCCTGGAAAACGGTTATCAGATATACAGCTGGGGAGGGAATTTTAAGGACGATGGCGGAACAAATCCCAAATCTGATTGGAAAGAAGAAGGCGATCTCGTTTGGACAATCATTGAAAATCAAGCGCTGGAGTAATAATAGGTGAAGGGAAGGGGATTAATCGTTTTCTGTTGCGGGGGGTCGCCAATTTCTTATAAAATGCCCGTAATTTCTCTTGATCGGGGGGACGTGTTACAAGGCTGCCAAGAATCCCCATTCCGAATCCCGCTGAGAGATAGTAAAGATACTCCCATTGCAATGGTGTATCGGGGTAAAACCGATGGATTATAATATCCACCCCTAACGCCGCAATGGAACTCATCCATGCGCCAAACGCGTTCGTCCGGCGCCAACAGATTCCCAACCAGAACGCGATTCCCACAATCGCGTTCGCCCGCCAGAATATCTCCAATCCTGTTTTCGCATCAGGGATTAGAGACGCGAATAAGAGGCCTAAAAAGATGATTAACACCGCCACGATCCGGCCCATCATCAGATAATGTTTCTCACTCTGTTTTTTTTCGCAGGAATTTGGCGTAAATATGATTTGTAAACAGAGCCGATCCCGAAACCATGAACGCGTCGCAGGTTGACATTACAGCGGCGAGGATTGAAATCAGCATCAATCCACGAAAGCCCACCGGTAATAAGTCGGTTACAGCGTGACCGAATGCCCGTTCCGGTTCTCCTCCAAGGTCTTCCAACGAATACATCGCCACGCAGCCGATCCCAATGAAAGCCCATGCGACCGTGCAGAAGCGTTTAATGAAGTTCCCGAAACACTGACCGACCCGGCTGTCCATTTCCGTCTTTCCCGATCCGACGACCAGCATGTTGTGCGGTTGCACAACAATACCCACCAGACCATTGAAACTAACGATGATAATCCAGAAGAGTGTTAATCCCTTGGTTCCCTCCGCCGCGACCAGGCTGAACATCTCTGGATCGAGTTTTTCATGAAGACTGTGCATACCGCCGACTTCATAGAGCATAAATGGGATCAGTAGAAATGAGAGAACGACGGTAAGAATCCCCTGGATCGCGTCCGTCAGCGCCGCCGCGAGAAGCCCACCAAGCACGCCATAGAAGACTAGCATCAACACGAGAAAGAACCATGTGTACTCCGCCTGGATCGCGCCTTTAGTCATTCCTTCGAATGTAATTCCCGTCGCTTGCAGCATGATTCCCGTATCGATGATCAAAATCACAATACCGACACATGCGTAATACACACTGAATCCATTGGAAAAGCGCTCTTGAAAGAAATCCGCGCAGGTGACACAGCGCAGACGCCGGATAATAGGAGCGATCATCCAATAAAAGGGTGTGCAGAACATCCACAACCACTGATACCAGATTCCCGAAAGACCCACTTGATACGTTTTTCCAGCGACGATGACCGCCTGGTCGGTGTGAGTGCCCGAACCGAAGTTGATCATCATTTGCAGGAATTTATTTAGGCTTCGACCCGCGAGAAAAAAATCATTCTGGTCGTTTATCTTGCGTAGGCTCCACAAACCGATCCCAACGACTGCGAGCAAATACAACACGACAATGGCAATATCTATAGGATGTAAGGATAACACGTTTCACCTCTCAAGAACCGATGCGGGAAATCAACCACGTTGCCAGTACGATTAAAAACGCGAACGCCAATGAGCCAAAAAAACCAATCAGATCGACCTTGTATCGTGAGAAGAAGTTACGGAAATCCAAATGGAGGAGATCAACTAAGATCAAGCCTGTGTAGATTTGCACGTTGCTTTCTTCCGTATTTTTAGGCTTTTTTGTTGCGGATTGATCCACTGGATTTTCTTGGGAATGGACGCTGTTATCGTTCTGTTTTTTCATCATCGTTTTCTCCCCAATAGATAATGATTTTCGACAGAATACCAAAATACATAGTAAAAGAAAGGGGCTGCGATCATAATTTAGAACATCTCTGTTTTTTGACCTCCCGCAATTTATAAGGGAAGAATAGAGTATAATTATTGTTTTCTACACTTTTCGAGGTACGTAATGGTCAAATCCGATCAAATCCAGGAGAAATTCGTTTCACCCGAACCTATTGTGCGCTTGGTCAAATGGTTCCCCGATTCATATCGCAACACAATAGCCGTGGCCCGTACCTGTTATTCCTCGAAGGGAATCGTGTTGGATGAAAACGTCACCGATAAAGGGGACAAACTAGCCGAAAGCATCTATCGCGCGGGACATCATACAACGCTCCAGCACGCGCATTACCAATTCACTCTTGATCGCGTATCGAGGCATTGCATCTGGTCGTTTCTTCATAGCCATCCGTTTTATAATTCCGAGCAGGTCAGCCAGCGGTACGTTGAAGTGCAACCAGGGAATACCGCTATCCCCCCATTGCGCGGCCGGCGCGCTGAATTTGTATCAGAAGACGGTGGCGTTTCAGATGGAGCAGTATCGTTCTTTATGTGAGAAAATTCTACCTATTGTAAAAGCAGGCTATACCGAACGTTATCCCCACCGTTCACTCCAAGAGAAGAAATATCAAACGGATTGCAGGAAAATCGCGCAGGAGATCGCCCGATATATTCTCCCAGTCGCCACCTTTTCCTATCTCTATCATACGATCAATGGCGTCACACTGCTTCGTTATTACCGCTTATGCAAACAGTTCGACGCTCCTCTGGAACAATCCATCGTCACCGGAAAGATGGTGGAGGAATTACTGCGGGTGGAGCCCAAATATAAAGTAATTCTCGAAGAACCATTGGAACTAGACGAGATTCCCGAATGTAGATTTTTCGAAACGCATTACGATTCAGGAACGAACGTCAGACGTTTCATTGAAGAATTTGATGGCGGTTTGGAGGGAGGATCATCGAAATTGGTAGGCTACAAAACCGCGAACGAACGGATTTTAGCGGATTCTGTCCGTGAGGTGTTGGGATTGCCGACGCGTCTCTCTATCCGGATACAGAAGCGATTGAATATGCGTTAAATCCGGAGAAAAATACGTTGCTGGCGGAAGCGTTGAACTTGACTATGGTTTCAAAACTCTCCCGCTAGCCTCCTTGCATCCATCTTATACATTTAAGAAAAAGATCAGCCACACGGGCGGATTCGCAAGACCAGCGTCACCGCATGACTCCCGCCTCCCGTCCTATCCTTATGGCGTATCTCACCGAAGAACCGGATTTCATCACCCCCACCGCGATCAAACAAGACGAAGCGATCCAGAAGGAATACGTAGGAGACCGATGGAAAGGGTATGGGATGCGATTCAACAATTGAAATCGATGGGAGTCAAAGATGAATACGCCAATTATTTATTACCCAAACGCGGTCAGCGTCCGTTTTTACGGAATCTTCCGATCTGCCTCAATCTGCGTCATAAACACGCCATGCGGCTCTGTTACAACGCGCAGGAAGAAATCTGGCGCGCCCTCCTTGGAAGAGGCGCAACAGATCGCAGCGGTGAATCCAACGATCGGTCGCTTTCTTTCTACCTCCTTGCTCTATACGAAAACTGGCGAAACGCCACCCCGTCTGCTCCGAAGGGCCACGATTCTGCGGCAAAAAAGTATGGACGTACAAACTGGAAGAAATGAATCGGATTATATGAACTGGTTATAAGAAATTCAAAATTAAAGGCGTATCCACAGTCCCACATTCTTACGGATTAACATTTCTTGAACTTTCTTCAATTAAACAGCGAATCCAATTGACGCTTTCATTATATTGCTTTATATTCAAATTTCATGTCTATGGGTAGTCTTTTAAACCTATTAAGTAAAGGAGAAAGTGATATGGTGATTCGATTTTCATCCCTCTATGTTTGGTTCTGTCTTTCCTTGGTGTTGATCCCCGTTGCGTCAAGTCAAAGTATCCTTGATTTTGATTATGACGCCGATGGCCCCTGGAACGATGAGACGTTAACGAATGTCACTGTCCCCGAAGACGCCAAATGGATCTATCGTGTTGGATGGTATACCCTCATCAGCGGAATATGGTGGATTTGAGGCGATCGAAGCGATTCCGATGGAATCGGGTTGGCCGAATCCATGGCCGGGGACGCGGGAATGGGATGGCCAGGATGATTCCAGTTTTAAATTCTGGGTCGCCCATGACGACGATTTTATCTACTTTTGCTGTCGACGTAAAAGATGATGTGCTTAGTCAGGATTCCGAATCGTTTTGGCAAGATGACACCGTGGAACTGATTATCGACGCCGGCAATTTGATTCCACCAGACACGGTAGGTTTTGATGAAGGATTAAACGGCAAATCATATGATTGGGGTTTTCATACATGGTTCACATATAACGAATTGCTGCGGGATTTTGATCCGAATACAGGAGAGAAAGTCGTTGACACAAATTTCATGGGTTCCGGCGAATGGACTTTCGGTCCTGGTGGTGATCTGGAATCCAAGGGTACACAATCCGAAACCGGTTGGATGCTGGAAATGAAAATCGCCAAGTGGCTTCTTGAAGGGAAAGACCTTTCCATACCCCTGGTATGATAAAGAAGGGGAGACATATGACGTGGATTTAAATGCAATGCCGATTTCCTTTGTCATTGGAATCGACGATGATGACGCGAAACCAAACGATTATGGTGGATTTGAAGTGCAGACATGGTGGCCGGTTACAAAGCGCGTGAGTGGCTGGACGCTGGAACAAGCGTACTTTTACGCCTCCGATGAGATTGAGGAAGGCATACACATCACTGATTTCGGTGGTTTCGTTTCCCGGAACCAATTTTAAACGGTGGCTCTCTCGGTATACTTCGGCCTGTCGTCTGAGATTACTATCGGTTCCTTCGTGGGAAGTTTATTAATGGGAGCCAGATTATCTAGAACGGCCAAAAAGGAATTTATACACAAGCAACGTTAACGCTCCAATCTGCCCAATCGACGCGGGCGCCTAACCAATGAAGAAATCCCGGATCGAGTTTAAAATCCCCCGATATGGAATCCTTCCAGAAAAATGATGATAACAGTTATAAAGTAAATGAATCCGTAGAAAACGAGAGTAAAAAATAAAAGCCTTTCCGCGCATGACAGATATATGTTTTTTTTTCTTCTAATTCCGCTTTTAAAAAGTTTTTTTGTGAATTTGTCAAGTTTCTCGGATTCTTTCTGCATTATCTTGTTCTCATGAATCTACATTCCACAATTCGTATTTATTCCGATTGCCTGCCGTTTTCGTAACACAGAGAAGAATCAGGTGGTGGAATTAAGTCTTTTTGGAGTTGGCGTAATGAACGGCATGATGATCTCTTTGTATTTATCCTCTTTTTCATCTACGGAAGCGATTACTTTCCCTTCGCGCTTCTCGTTGATCGCCCATTGAAGAAAAACTCAGGGGCGTTATTGACGAGTTTCTTTTTTCGTGCGAATCCCCGTCAATCTCATCATCTCTTCCAATTCATCGAGATATTCTTCTGATAATTCAAATTGAATTCTTTTCATGGTTCTTTCTTTTCCATAGTGCAATCCATCTCGATCAAACGAGCGCACCTATGGTTCTCCATCTTTTTTCATGGTCATCATATTCGGCGATGATAAATTGCTTTATTATTAAATCTTCATGTCCCTATTCTCTCGATATCAGAAAGATCTTTTAATGAGTAAGATCCTTCCTCTTTATTCTCATTTTTTCTCTTTGGAATCAAGAAATTTCTGGGCCATGATCTCGAAACTCCCATTAAAAAAACGTTAACTCATCAGTAGCAACCATTTTCATTTTACTTCTCCTTGTTTTTTCAAAAAACTCCGCGCTCCTCAAAAAACCATAACTTGAATTCATAACATTGGAATAAAGTCATATTAATTATAATTACCATCATTGTAAGCTCATTAAATGAGTAAATCAAGAGTTTTTTTTTTTTGATATTTAATAATCATGAAGTGATTCTTTTATGAGTATATTATAGTATCCATTCTTGATTTTATGATATATCCCGGTAGAAAAACAATTCTGTAGGGAGAAAGTATGGACGTATCAACTGGAAGGATTAAATCGATTGATCTAGAATAGATTCCAATTTTCATAAAAAAGGATAGATTTAAACCATGAAAAAGTATCTCCCCACTTCCTTACCCTTAATCCTCATCTGCGCTTTGTTCTTTCTTATTTACGAACGAAGCACTCCGGATTCGCAGTCAAAAGCCATTTCGAAGAATCAACACCAAGTCATCTTATCTAAAGACGCCCCCGCTCCGATTGGACCTTATTCACAGGCGATTCTTGTTGGAAACACTCTTTATCTCGCAGGGCAGATCGCGATCGATTCTTCAACGGGACAAATGGCCGCGGGGGGGATTCAGGATCAAAACCGTGCAAGTCATGAAAAAACCTTCAAGCCGTTTTAATGACGGCGGGATTCTCCTTCAAAGACGTAGGTTTTAACACAGGTTTTTCTCAGTGATTTGGATCATTACGGCGCGATGAATGAAATTTATAAAAACATATTTTGACGAAGCGCCTCCCGCCCGCGCTGTCGTTGAAGCTGCGCGGATTCCGAAAGACGCGCTGGTGGAAATCATGATGACAGCGGTGAAATGTGAGTGATTTCCTTTTCATCACTATGATCGTAAGATAGTATTTCTATCACGATTCTTTATCGATTGTATTCTCAACCGGCGCACGGCCATAGATTTCCGTCATTTTCTTCAAGCGTTGGCTGATGGAATCAGTCATACTCGCCTTATCACACTGCCATTGCCAATTTCCATGCTCTCGGCCGGGAAGGTTCATTCTCGCTTCACCTCCTAGACCCAAAATATCCTGCATGGGAAAGACAACCGTATCGGCCACAGAAGCCATCAAAGCGCGAATGAATTGCCAGTGGATATCTCTATCTTCAATTGAGAGATAATCCCGCGCATACGCTTTTTTCTCTCTCTACCTCTTCTTTTGTTCGTGTGCTGTCCTTATCACCCGCGCTTCGCCACCAACCGAGCAGTGTATCGTTGTCATGAGTTTCCGGTATACGCCGCTGTGTCGCGGGTATAATTATGCGGCAGATCACCACATTCCGCGTCCGCCCCGAATCCGAATTGAAGAATCACCATACCAGGAAGATTGTAGCGTTCCCGCAAGGCTTCTACCTTCGGCGTGATGACTCCTAAATTCTCGGCGATAACCGGTAGTTTACCAAGCGCGTTTTCTAATGCGTCAAATAATGCTCCGCCGGGTCCCTTTACCCACTGACCATTTACGGCGGTCGATTCGGATGCTGGAACTTCCCAATACGCCTCAAATCCCCGGAAATGATCGAGCCGGACGATATCCACTTGCGTAAGAATCTGCCGGAATCTATCGATCCACCATTGATAACCGCTCTTCGCGAACCGATCCCATCGGTAGATGGGATTTCCCCACAGCTGCCCGGTTTCGCTGAAATAATCCGGCGGCACACCTGCAACTACAGTAGGATCGCCTTTTTCATCCAAATAAAACATGCCGGGATTGGCCCACACATCGCAACTGTCATGCGCAACGTAGATGGGAATATCGCCGATGATCTTGATTCCCCGTTCCTGACAATATTCCTTCACAGCGCGCCATTGTGTGAAAAAGAGATACTGCCAGAATTTGCGCGCTTCAATTTCATGACTTAACTTTTTCCTCCAACCGGAGACCGCGTCAGGAGAACGCAGGGCGATCTCTGGATCCCACTTTGTCCAGACCGCTCCCCCATGCGCCTCTTTCAATGATACGAACAGAGCGAAATCATCTAACCACCATGCGTTCTCTTTACAAAACGCCTCCACGTTCTCATGTAATGTGGATGGGATATTTTTCTTGAAAGTGTCAAACGCTTTTTGAAGCAACGGAAAATTTATATTCAATTACACGCCCATAATCTATCTTTGTTTCGGGCAATGAAGAAACATCTGGCAGGTCCGACGGCGCCAGCAATCCCTCTTCTACTAATTTCTGCAAATCGATTAAGAGGGGATTCCCGGCGAAGGCGGAGAAACTCTGATAGGGGGAATCCCCATATCCTGTGGGCCCCAATGGTAAAACCTGCCATAACCGCTGCCTTGAATCGAAAAGGAAATCGATGAATCGGAACGCCGCTTGTCCCAATTCGCCGATTCCATATTGCCCCTGGCAACGATGTTGGATGTAAAAGAATCCCACTCGATCGAGGAAATTTCATAGCCATTGGCTCCTGTTTTCAATCTCAAAAGAATATTTGAACATAATATCATACTGGTTTAAACTTTTCGTTGGAGTAGAAAATGTTTTTTATTTTTCCTGCGTCATGAAACGCCACTCCATATCGGTATACCCGCTTTTATAGGAACCATCAATATTTGATATGACGCCTGTTAATTGACCATTATCGTCACGGTACGCGGAGAGTTTTATCCAACAATATTCGCCCCGTTCATAGTTAAACGTTTTCACCGTCATCGTCGTACAATACCGTCTGCGATGGTAAGGCGCCGTAATGCCGAATTTCCAACGCAATGGGACATCTCATCAATGCAATCGGCTCCACTTCTTTTAACAATGGAATAATGGCGCCTTCACGGACATATAGCGGGATACGATCCAATGAAGGTTGTACAGTAATCACTTCACCATTTCCTACATAATCGCCAGTGTAAAAATCATACCATTTTCCATGAGGTAGAATCACTGTTCTTGCTGTTTCTCCGACGAATAGTGGCGCGACTAAAAGACTTTTGCCAAACATGTATTGATCGGTTACATCTTCCCGGATGGCTTCGGCGTAAGGATTATCCACGTCATCCAATTTCTGGTTTTCGGAGCGTTCACTATCGGTATAATCCGGTTCCAATACCATTGAACGGATTGGAGGTATACCTTCAAAATGGTAGTGAGCGAAGGCTGTGTAGATATAGGGCAGCAAACGTATGCGCAGATTGATTGTATCCCGAACACGATCTTCGACTTCCGGAAACGACCAAGGTTTTGTATTGGAAAACCAGCCGTTCAATTGTACTAAATGTGAGAAACAAACGGATTGCATCCGGCGCACCCATTCCTCGCCTGACTGCGCCGAACGAATTTCTGGCGTATACAACAATCCACAAAATCCGCTATTCACTACCGCCGTGATAAAACCTCGATGATCGTAATGGTCTGTATAAATAGCGAAGGGATACGCGGAAGACGCCGCGTTGTTCGCTCGAATCAGTGAATAGGTTCGCTGGTTACGGCTGCGAAATACATCCATCATCATCTTTTGAATTTGTAATGCGTATGTCTGACGCATCTGTTCGCCGCTTGTCCCTGAAGGGAAAACAGCGTGATCAGGCCAAAGCCAGCGATCGTATCCGTCAACTTCATCGAACTTGTAACCGCTGACACCCATATTTAGGTGACATTCTTTGTGTTGTTTGGTAAAGATATCCCGCGCTTGGCTCATCATGAAATCGGGAACAAGACCCAACCAGACCATATGAGATCCGGTGTAGGGTTTTATCGCTTTGTAGAAACTCGCATTGGGTGAGATATATGGATTCTCCCACAGATTGATTTGAATCCCTCGCTCTTTCATTTTGTTAAGAAAATCCTGAGGATTAGGAAAACGGGAAGGACTCCATTCAAAAGAGCATGGATAGGATTTGCTATGCCAGCCTGGTTCCAGACCGATTACATCGAGAGGAAATCCACGGCGTTTGAATTCGTCCGCTTCCGCGATAACCTCTTTGTCACTTGCCAAGGAACGCATCCGATGCCAGAAACCCAAACCCCATTTTGGGGGGAGCACTCCACCACCACAATACAGATTGAATCGCCTAACAACATCTAACATACTAGGCGCGGCGAAAACAATGATCTCCATACCGTTCCCATAAACACTCGCTTCCACGCTATCGGAAAGAGGCTGCGCCTGCCAATTCCGGTCTGTATTCCGGTCACGGATCTTTGGCAGATTGGGAGAATCTTTTCGATTGCCGATACCGGCGTAAATATCGATATACCGGGGAGAATTGAACAAGACACCATATCCCGCTGAAGAAATATAAAAGGGAGTTGGAGCATGTAAGCGTTCGTTTCCACGGCTGTAGTGGTCCGTACGCAGGTGATACACTTTTCCCCGTCTATTCAAACCTTGAAACTGGAGTCCGAGACCATATAGTTTTTCATCCGGTTTAAGGGGAATCCGAACAATGGTTCGTCCTCCATAAACGAGGCCACAAACTGTGGATGGATCGAATGGGAAATCAGAGGGAGCTATTGCCTTTAATGGGTCCATCTGGGGAGGCGCTCCTGCAAAATCAAGGTATGTCGTTTTCCTCATGGTCTCCTATAACCGCGGCCCAAACGCCAGGCGCCTGTTTTTCCCATTGGAGTTGTTTCATCCCTTCTAACGTAACATCAAACGCGGAAGCGAATTGGTTTATCATTAGTATGAGAAGAATTGAACAAATTTGATAAATCTGTAATCGGTGAATCATAATAATCCTTCATAAACTAGAATTGTTGTCGAACTATTTTAGGTTATCTTGGACATGTTTCGAAGTAATAGCGTATCATCATTCTTTAGATGAAGAGAATATTATTTTTGTTATAACTCTTGGTGGGAGTGTTTTGTTATATGGCACAGTGACCCAAAGGCTCCTGCTAGACGCGACTCAATATATGTGGAATCATTTGAGAAAACGTGTATGCTATACAAAAAAAATGACAAAATCGATCTTAATTGAAAAGCATAATTATAGTTTCTTCTGGCAATCTTTTTTATTGTTTTGCTTGCGCTTGATCTTCTGTTGGAACAATCATTCCTATGCGGATCCGAGTCCTTCCCAAATCCCTCTTTTTTCTTCCACTGTATCCACATCATCCAATCAATCGATCACAAATAAGGGAACGATCAATCGTTCCGGAACGGATGATTACGAACCAATCCAGGAGAGGCGGCGGCTTCCCGGAAAACTAGGTATTTTTAGCGCAACGGCCGATTGGGGAGCGCCAGAATTCCCACCTTTGCAAGAAGAGTTCAAAGCGCCAGGCCGAGTGGAGATTTCGGGACCAATTGAGAATCCAGTTTACGACTTGTATGGAAACGGAGACGAACTATGGATGACCAATGATGAAGCCTTTTATCTTTATACAGAGAAAACTGGATCGTGGAGCCTTTCCGGTAAACTCCAGTGGTGTTCCCCTGGCGGGGGGGATGTGTGGGCGAAAGTCGCTCTCATGATCCGCGATGAAGGGGAAGCGCCGGATTCAAAATATTATTCTCTTATGCTTTGTTCTGGTTTAAAAGAACCATACGGTGATTATATGAGTATACAAAAGCGGACTGAAAAAAGGCCGTTATACGGACTCTTTCGATAAAGAAAGGATCGTGAGAAATAGCAGTCTTTTCGTTCCATCTCCCAGCGATGGCGTCTACTTCCGTATCACGAGAATCACGCCAGAAAATCTGTTTTATTCTGAGTTTTCGTTTGATGGAGTGAAATGGATCTTTCTACATTGGACACGGATTGAAATGAAAAAAACTGTGTCTTATGGAGTCGTATTAAATAATTACGCAGATAATGAGCTTCTCGCCCATGCGCGGGTAACGGATATGGCGTTGGAACCGGCGCCTCCAATTGCCATGCGGCATTTCTCTGACCATCAATATACATCTGGGAATCCGGTTCAGGTTCAATTGACTTTGACCAATCCGCTGGAACAAATGGAGAATGTGACGATTACCGAAAGACCGCCCAATGGTTGGACCGTCAGCGCGATCCATCCTGAAGGAGTACAGACTGATGGGACAATCATTTGGAGCCGGAAAATTGAACCGGGAACAGCAGTCTTGACATACGACGCCTATCCCCCGCTAGAGAGTTCAAGTGAAGTGGCAATGTTTCGAGGCGCTGTCAACTCCCAACAGATCATGGGTGAAATGGAACTCCCACCATTGCTGACAAATAGTGGATTCCCTCCTGCTGGGCAATGGCGCTTTTGGACCGCGTCGGATAATCTATTCAATTCTTGTTGTTATCGAGTTTCAGTAAGTGAAAATGGCACAGTTTGGAGTACTCACTCAATTCAAGGAATCACAAGGCACTATCCCCTTGATAATGTCAGCCGGTTGGACGGTTATCATGTAAAAATCTTTGAAGAGGCCGCGCGAAATACTCCGATCTATGAAAACCGGTTTGGGCAAATCTGGTCTCTTACTTTGGGTGGGGGCAGCTATCTTGGTTTGCAGCGATACGAACCGGTTAGCGGTGAATGGACCAAATGGGAAATCGAGGAAATCAAGGCGACAAGAATACCGACAGGCGTTCCTGAGCGTGTTAATATTTCGCTTCTTTCACTGACTCCCGATCGTTTACTTTTCCTTCTTCCCGATCGTCTGATGGAATTTAACACGACGATTGAACAGGCAAGATCGATCAGGGGAGTAAAGGATACAAATTTGGGCAGCTTCAGGGATATGTGTATCGCCAGAGATGGTGGAATTTGGATTACAGGTTTAAACGGTCTTGCAAAACTACAAAGTGAACTAGGATTGGAAGGTTCTCTCTCCGAATACACTGAATATCTTTTTTGAGAGGGATGATGGATTTCGCAATCTTTTATACCCCTATGAAGACGAAAAGGGAACTTTTTGGGGAGTTGTAAACGCGCTCGGAAATCCAAGAGAATGCTTGGTGTGTTTTGATAAAAAATGTTGGAAAATGCTCTATTCACTCCAAAATTATCCTATTGATAAAAGATTGTTAAGATTGATAGGATATCCCAGTCAAAACGAGAGTTTTTGGATTGCAGGTATCTCCTCAATTTATCATATTGAAGGACTCCATGAGGAATTTGTATCTAAGAATGTTATCATTCCCGATAGTGTTTGGGATGTCGCTATGGAGCCAAGTGGTGTTCTTTGGCTCGCTACCGCGCAAGGACTCGCGCGGCATTCACCGGTTCCTTGGAGAATCCCCATAGGAATTCCTCGAATCAATCAAGTCTGCCATTCGATCATTGAAGACCAAAATGGACGTCTCTGGTTTGCTTGTGTGGATACACTCAATTGTTTTGAATCAGGGCAATGGAAAACCTATGTCCTGCCTCGCAGGCTGTTTGAATCCGACACCAATTCACTGTGTGTATTGCCGGATGGCCGAATCGCGATCCGGCCCACAACCGATTCATTATTTGTTTTCAATCCAGAGATTGAAAGCGTCGAGTATATCCAACGCCCTGCGAGTCATCATATTGAACTAATCGCCCAACGTAAAAATGGAGGGATTTTACTCGATTCGTACGGCTCAGCTATCGCCCGGTTGGAATCCTACGATGGAGAACGCTTCGAAACGGTTTTGGAGAGAGAAACAAAATGGGCGAGCGGTTATTCCCGGTATATGATTGAAGCGAAGGATGGGACGATTTGGATGGCTGGTGAAGATAAACATGGATTGGCCCGAATTCAAAATGGACAATACCAATTACTCGGTCCAGAAGAGAATTATCCAGGTGGTGACGCGTTTTGTATTCTTGAAAAGGACGACGGAAAAATCTGGATTGGTGGACGGGATTCAATCCTCGAATATCGTGACAATAAATATACTGTTGTTCGTTCTGGATTTGGGATTGTACAGTCGATGATCCAATCACGAAACGGCGATGTTTGGATCGCTTCCGAAACAGGACTTCATCGATTCCGCAACGGATCGTGGGTCACTCATACGGAGGAAGATGGGCTCCCCACCAGGATGGTGAATGAAGTGTTTGAAGATAGTCAAAGTAGAATTTGGATCGGGACCAGCCAGGGCATCCGACAGTATGACCCAAAGACAGATATGGATCCACCGATCGCTTTTCTTGATCCGAAGAATCCAGAAGAGATCTCTTCCAAAGGGGATGCGCAATTTTTCTTCTCCGGGATCGATAAATGGAAATTTACAGAAAGCCATCGCCTGTTGTATTCCTACCAGATCGATGAAGGTAATTGGACTCCTTATGTGAGTGGTACGGTCGCTTCGATCACAGGACTAACACCAGGAAATCATGTTCTTCACTATCGTGTAATGGATCGGAACTGGAATGAATCCGAACCTGTTTCATGTAACTTTCGAGTTGCACAGATTTGGTATAAAGAACGGAAGTTCCTGATTATTATTTCTATCTCTACAGTGATAATTCTCGGTTTGCTTGGAATGCATCTCTATAATTATTTCCAATTAGAAAATCTCGTCAGAGTGCGCACGTCTTCTCTGTCCGCCGCCAACAAAGAACTTGTCACTCATCAAACACAATTACAAAACTTGACGTCCGAGCTCTCATTAATCGAAGAACGGGAGCGAAGAGGATTGGCTTCGGATTTGCATGATAGTGTGAGTCAATCCATATCACTATCGATTATGGAACTATCGGATATTGGGGAATCGAACTCGATGGATGATGTTAGAGAAAAAGCGGCGGGTATCAGTGACAGACTTGAACAATCACTTCATGCGACTCAAAATATGACATTCGAACTGTGTCCTCCTGAATTGTATCAAATTGGATTGGACGCGGCGATCCGGGAATTGGCCGCGCAACTGCGAAAGCAGAATGGAATCGATTATGTCATAAAGGATGATCGACATCCAACAGAACTGTCCGAAGATCTCCGGTATTTTTTATTCCGCGCGACTCGGGAGTTGTTAATCAATATTACGAAACACGCCAGCGCCAAACGAGTGTGGATCCAATTAAACTCGATTGATGATACGTTTACCATTCAAGTGCGGGATGATGGGATTGGTTTCAATCCGAAAACAATCCAACATGATTCAATGCGCCAAGGTGGATTTGGATTGTTCAGCCTTCGGGAACGTTTGACGCAGCTGGGAGGTTCATTGACGATTGAATCAAAGTCAGGTGAAGGCTCGGAGATTACGATTACCATTCCATTAACAAGAGTGTCGTAAGGAAATACAACATGAATATCCGGATTTTATTGGCGGATGACCACGAAGTGGTGCGGAAAGGCTTTCGATCCCTGTTGGAGAAACAAGCCGATTGTGAAGTGATCGGGGAAGCGACAAATGGACTAGAAACGGTAATGATGGCGAAGGAATTGAATCCGGACGTTGTCGTGATGGATATTAGTATGCCGAAATTGAATGGAATTGAAGCGACACGCCAAATCAAAGCGCATAATTCTTCTATCAAAATCCTTGCTCTGTCCGTGCATTCGCGAGGATCGGTTGTAGGTCAGATTATACAGGCGGGCGCATCCGGCTATCTTCCGAAGAGCAGTTCTGTGAAAGAATTTTTGAAAGCCATCCATTCGATCATGCGTAATCGTACCTACATTAGCCCAAAAATCATGGATTCTATGGTGGAATATCTTCAAGAAGAACCGGTTCCCAAAAAGATGTCATTGGACTTACTCACACCGCGAGAGCGAGAAGTGCTCGATTTGATCAAAAACGGAAAAACCACGAAAGAAATCAGCTCCATTCTTTACATCAGTGAAAAAACAGTCGAATCTCACCGCTATCAGATCATGCAGAAACTGGGAGTTCATAATCTGGCGGAATTGATCAAATTCGCGATTCAGGAGGAGTTTGACATAGAAAACGGCGTTGATTAAAGCGCGTGAACTTTTTTTTGCATATTTCGATACATTTACCAATGTATCTTTTCAATTCCGTGACATAGAACCATCCTTTTCAGGGAATGTCCCTAGGGACATTCCCTGATCCTTCCAACGATTTTCTAAGGCTTTTCCCTTACTTGAAAATCAGTGATTTCCCTAATATTCAAAAGATTTCTTTTACATTATTGTATATCGATGTTTGATCGAGAAATGAAGCGCTATGAGAAAAATGAAAATATTATTGGTTGACGATCATGCGCCGTTTCGCGAGGTCTTCCGAAAAATCCTTCAAACGAGCGTTTTGGTAGAAGAAATCCTCGAAGCCGAGAACGGGGACACCGCTATTGTGATGACGAGAGATCATCAGCCGGATCTGATTTTCATGGATCTCGCGATGCCGAAGGATGGATTAAGCGCCACGAAAACGATTCATCAAGGATGGCCTGATATCAAAATCGTGATTCTGACCGTTCACGCCAAGAAAAGTTTTGTAGAAAAAGCTATCGAATTTGGCGCGAGTGGCTATCTCATTAAGAAAAGTGTAAAACAGGAATTGATTGAAGCGTTTAATTCAATCAAGAAAGGAGAACTGTACATCAGCCGAGAACTGAACAATTGGAAAGAAGAAGGGTAAGAAGTTTACATGAAAAAGATGATGTATGTTTTCTTAATTCTTAAACATAATAGTTTTTAGGGGGGAATCTATTAGGAAGGGAGGTGGTAAATGATCAAGCGAAACAATTCTTCAAGATGAAATGGGAAGCGTAAATAGGGTAATTAAAAAAGGCATAATCAAATTGATCCAAACGTTTAAATCTTGTTATCCATCATCAATGATTAGGTAAATCACTGGTGAAAGACAAAAATCTTGTTAAGGAGAGTATCATGAAAACATCAAAAACAATTCAAGCAATATACGGTCTATTTTTTCTTACACTTATTTTAACGGCGACTCATACGCAAGCGCAAGTCTATCCTACGTCTGATCCACGTCCGGACGCGTTGTATGGCGCGCCTCCTTCGCTTTTTGACACGTCAATGACAACCCTTATTCTATTTCGAAGCACGTATGAATCCCTACGGCAGTTGGTTCCTGAACCACTGGAAATACCAACGGATAATTTGGCTTGGGCTTATATGTTCGATCATCAGCTAACGGATTCATTTCGTTATTATGAGGGGGGAGTTACCATTCCAGTTACATTTCAAGATAAGAATGGCAATGTAAAAAGTGGATTATACGTTGCTTACATATATCTTGACACCCCGAATGTTATGGCGATTTCATGGGGACGGGAATTGTGGGGGTATCCGAAAAAAGACGCTTCCATAACATATGATTATTCAACTCCTCTCGTATCCGCCACCATGAATCGTAAAGATGTGAATATCATGGAACTATCCGTGAATTTGGAGCAGATGATAGACGGGCCTATGTATTCTCTCTCGCCTGATGTTTATAACTTGAAATATATCCCTTCGATCAAAGAAGGCGCGCCGCCGGAAGTATTGCAACTTACAATATCACCTGTATTTAGTGAGACAGAATTTCCTCTATTCGAAGCCAATTTGACATTTTCTTCTTCCAGTCAGGATCATCTTGGCGATTACATTGTGATCGATGAAGTCATTGGTGGAGTATTCTTCGAGTATCCAAATCTAGTGCTTGAAAACGGCGATATCCTTTTTAACTATCTAACAGAGGAGATACCCAATGAAGGATATCAATTGGGACCTGATTTTAGATTGATGAAAAGTCAACAATCAGGTGTAGCAAACTGGCAAATGAATTACGAAAATAAAAATTAGTTGATTCTTTACTATTAAGCATGGTTATAGCGGGGGAATTCTATGCCTTCTGCGTTGACTTAAGAACTTTCTCATTTTAATCATTGACTCTATCCGCGTCCTTATCCTAATTTAAGCTAATCTCAATATCGTGTAAATAATCTGAGTTCTTCGATAAGTTTTATTTCGGATCAACTTAACCAATGATTCAACGATTTAAATCTTATGGCCTATTGATTAAACTACTTTTTACTTAAAGGATTCATGTTCATACCATAGTAAAAAATAATGGAGAATCAAATGATGAAGAACGCAACGCTGAATTGGCTACAAATTTTGTTTTTCACATTTTTCATCAGTTCCAATGCGTTTTCGCAAATCACAGCGGAACGGACAGTACCGGAACGTGGGTATTTCCCAGGCGTTTCTTTTCCAATAACACTGACTATCAATACTGTTGGATCGTCCAAGGCGACTCTCATTGAAAAACCGCCGGCGGGATGGGGAATTTGCAGACTTTCCAAACGGGGTGATGTTATTGATGGTGTAATAACGTGGGATCTGTCAACAAGAACTTATACAAATTATTCCATCACATACTTTGTTACGCCGCCGGAGACTGCGAACGGTGATGGAACGTTTTCAGGAACAATGAATGAACAAGAAATTTCCGGCATGACCACCGTGAAACAGGGAACGCCGGAACCTCTGGGAATATTCCAAAATCATGTGGATATTGGATTTGTGGATTATAGCGAAGCGATTTATGACAGTGAATCAAAAGAGTATAAAATCACAGTCGGCGAATCCCCCAGAACATTCGATAATGGTCATTTCATCTATCGCAAAATAGACGGAGATTTCTTGTTACAAGCGCATCTTCATGTAGAGAATGCTATTGAAGATTATGAAACCGTTGGACAATTGATGATTTGGGACAGCCTGGTCATAAACAACACTTATGCAGCCATGATTGAAAATAAACCCAATGGTGACTGCTATAGCGCTTGGGGCGAGATGACAGATTCAGGGGTTATTAGTCACGGTATTGGAGGCCCACGAGCATTGGCAAATAATTATGATGGAAGGTTGCGGATGGAGCGGAATGGCGATGTTCTCAGGACATACTACTTTGATACCCAGATCCAAGACTGGGGACTCGCGCTAGACGAACCCTTTTCTTTTAGTGATCCAGTTTATATTGGCTTTTTTGCGATGTCCTGGAATGGAGAAACGATATGCGCTTTTCAAAATGTGGAATTGACAACCCAATCATCGGTAAGCGAGTGGGAACTGTATTGAATCTTGAGAAATCAAAGATTAAATCCCGACTCACTTAATGTACATTATGATCATTATTTAAGGTTGTTTTTTTTTAAAAGTGTATCAGGATAGGCACATGAATTGGTATGATTAAGATGATCATTTTGCAAAGCATGATGAGATTTATTCGCCTCCCAAGACAGGCTGGAGTTTGAGGGGATCGAGAACCAATAGGACAATCCCATTCTTACTCTTTGTAGCCCGGCGTAAGCGCCGATACTTGCTTTTACTACCCACTCGTTTTTTTTATAAAATTATTGATATTTTATTAGTTACATACTCACTTACCTGTTGTACATTAAACACACACAGAATGTAAACGGCGATCGAAGCGTTTGATGGAAGACGCATAAACTATTATTACATATTGTGTTTCATATAGTGATATTTTCTTCAAATTCTGTGACATAAAACCATCTTTCTAAGGGAATCTACCTAGGGGTTTTCCCTGATCCTTTCAACGGTATTCTAAGGTCATTCCCTTACTCAAAAATCAGTGTTTTTCCTAATATTAAAAAGATATTTTTTGGACTATTGTACATCCAGGTCCGATCGAGAATGGAAGCGTCACGAGGAAAAAAAATATTATTGGTTGACGATCATGTGCCGGTTAGAGAAGCCTTCCGAAAATACTATAAAGTACTTTTGGGTGTAAGAAATCTTTTACGTTAAGAACAAAGACAATGCTGTTCAAATAGAAATTTATAAAATAATAGGAGGAGATTAATATGTATCGTTCATGTTTTTCTTATCAGCTTTACTGTCTTTTAATCTGTACGCATTTGTTACTTTGCATCAATCGATCGATGGGGGAAGAAGTGTCTGCGGAAACATGCACATTCAGAGCACAATCGGTAGATCCTGATAATGTAATATGGTCCTATGATTTTTCCAATCCGGATCCCAGCGCGGATGGAATCTTAATTACTTCACCTGGATTTCCATTAGGAATATTTTTTTCAAATCAGAATGTTCCCAGTGATCCCATCAATCTATTATCGGACGGCAAAACAGGAGCAATCACCGTCTCGAAGGGAGAAGGAGTATGCTTATTCTTCCCAGCGCAACCTGTTAATGAAGGAGGCGCGATTGTTCGTGTATCTATCCGGGCGAATGGTCCAGACGCAAATGTTTGCCTGGCGGCCATGGATACAAATCAACAGGATGGGCTTGGTGGAGTAGATGGATCGCTAGCAGGGCGTTTCCCCGCTAACACGGAAGCCTACCAAGATTGTTGGCGCCGGTTGGCTGTCTATATCGATTCGAACAAGAACGGGATTGTTCCCATTCTTCAAGTGGTCTCAGCCGGGAATGAATCTACAACCGTTTATATTGATAATTTTGAAGTGATCGCTCCAGGCCAGGATACAATCAATGAGATCAGTGATATTGGCCAATCGACTCTCGAACCGTCTTCGATTTCTCTTTCTATCCCTTTATCCGATGTTCCCTGGGAATTCCGACGTCGCGCTATGCAGCTCTTGGTCGATATGAATTCCAGCGAAATGGCGTTGGGCTGGGATGAAAGCGTACAATTACATGATCAAGTAGTATCTTTTTTACCAACCCGGAATTGATGGAATCGCATATTATGAATTTTGTGTAGAACCAATTGGGAGCATTTTATTGTCGACTGGTCCCCACGATTATCCAATACCAGATTGGGATGGAAACAGCAGAATTCCGATGGGTAATTTGTTAATCGAGCAAGCGTTTGAAAACGGGGATATTGTAAAACGTTTATATAAATTGGACGCGTTTTGCTATGTGGCTGAAAATGAGAATGGTGAGATCGTTGGGCAAATTGGGGAACTGCCTCCAAAGATATCAGGCTTGAATTTGGAGTGGCTTGATTATCAAGATGTCGGAGTCGGCGAAACTAACATTTGGCCTGTGGAAATTACAGAAAACGACGAGACGCTTCCGAGTGAGTATGTCCTGGAAGGAACAGAAACGCAATGGCCTCCCGTTTGGTGGTCCACTTGGGATTCATGGTACGATTTAAAGTCAAACTATCAAAACAGCTATCAGGTTTTATTAGAAAAACGGCGCCGTAACGCGGTGAAAGAATGGCGGATTGATGATTATGTCAAAGAAAGTGGAGAAGGATTAGTCGTTGACCAAGCTTTCAAGTTGTCTTTATTGTATCCAGATTCTTTTTACACCGTGGAAGGGGATGGCTCACAATACTGTGAATTCTCAATGATCAATAATGGTAAACAGACTTTGGCTTTGGTGATCGTTCCACAAAGTATCCCACCTCAAGAATCCAATTCATTTACTGTGAACATTAATCATTCAAATGGTGTGAATGAATCCTTTAAATTCTTCATTGTGGATGAAAATATAGTTGCAAATCAAGAACAGGAAGAAGAACTTCGTGTACAACAAAGCGCCCAAAAAACTTCTCTTCAATCAGTAAGTCCAAAAGGATATGGAAGTTGGAGTAACTGGACATATTATTGGGCGGGAACTCATGACGACCAACGCCTCTATGGGCAATTTAAAGTAAATGGATGTTGGTCAGGATGTGGCGCGACGGCTTGGGCCATGCTTTTTTGCTGGGCGGATCATCAGGCATGGATCGGCAATTCCTATTGGGCTCCACGATGGGGACTCTATCTCGTGAATGGAGGAAAGTTTCCGAATGCGGATGCAGACGCTCCAAAATATCAGGATACGAGTGTCAATAAGATCATACTCGAGATTCGAGACTATATAGACACATTCTGTATTAGTGATAGTGGCGCTACTTGGCCTTGGAACATGAGCGACGCTTACAAATATTTTAATAATCGTACAGGGACAAAATTGTCTACACATTTTAGCTACTTCGGTTTTTCTGATGACAGTTATCGAAATTACGCGATAAAGTCGATCCGTGATCGCAATACACCGGCTATTATTGGGATCGGCTGGCTGGAACACTATCCTCTCGCGTATGGATATAAATGGAGAAAACGTTATTACTATATCCTTGGTTATCAATTGTGGAGTTCCTATAACCGTGATTTTTATGTAAATCAAGGGTGGTATGGAAGTGGAAATGGATGGGTCACAGCTGATACATGGTTCGCTGGAGAAATATATCCATAATAGTTGTGATAAAATTGATATACGAATAAGGAGATTAAAAAAAATGAATATTAATCACCGCAATAATAAATTTTCAATACATATTATTATATGGATTTCATTAGTATTTCTTGTAACTATTTTCGTGAATTCATACGCCTTCACGATGGAAACCATTTCTGATAAAAATCAGAATGGTTCGTTTTCGTTTAATGATATAAATTCTACTCCGGAATTTATTATAGGAGGAGGATCGTATAACGTAGAGGCAGGCTCAACATTCAATACGCCTATCCAAGTCACAAATCTTCCCAATACCAGTGCAATAAATTTTGAAGTTGAATATGATCCCAAACCTGTTAACCTGGGAAAAAATAATTACGACTGATACCCTATTGGCGCCTTTGCAAATTGTCGCAGATCCACCGGTAAGTGGCTCTAGCAATAGACATTTGATAACGGCAAGTGGACTACTCACTTCTACGAGTGGAAGTGGAACACTTGTCTATATTACCTTTTCGATCAACAAAGACGCGCCTGATGGAGCATCCACACAACTCACTTTTCACAATTTAAAGAATGTATTAGCCGATGCGGAACCAACGCCAGTTGTTTTCCAGATTGAACGATCCACTCCATTGGAACCAACAATTACACCAACTCCAGAGTCTACCAATACTCCTCCACCAACGGAGATTCACACACCAACTCCATTTCCTACTCTACCTTCGCCAACACAATCCGATTTAGGAATTTTTGATGGAAATGTTGATATAAACAATGGATTTTTAGGCGCATCGGGCAGCGCGTCTTTTGATGGTATGACATACACTGTCAATGGAAGTGGAAATGATGTCTGGGAAACAGCGGACGCCTGCCATTATCTTTATAAAGAAATGAGTGGTGACTTTGTCATAACAGCTGATGTAACGATAAGTGGAGGCGATCCTTTGCAAGAGTGGATTAAAGCGATGATGATGGCTAGACAGGATCTGACACCGGGATCGATATATATCTCCACGCGGGTACGAAGAGACGGTGAATACAGTACGCAATGGAGGCAAGTCGCTGATTCAGAATCCGGATCCACGGATATAAGTTTGCGAGGCGCCGGACAAAATCCTGGCCGTTTGCGATTTGTCAAGCAAGGTAATCAATTTTCTACCATATACATCGATTCCAACGGGAAAGAAGTTATAGTGGACACAAACACGTTAGAACTCACCGATCCATACTATCTTGGATTCGCCGTGACTTCCCATGAGACTGGAGCGCTCGCTACTGGAACCTTTAGCAATGTAGTACTGAAAGAACCGACTACAGAAGACAAAATCACTATTTTACAAGAAAATTTTGAAGATGAAAAACTTGATTCCCGTATGTCAGTGATCACACTTGGTGAATATGAATCCAACAGCAATCCAGGTATTAAAAATATACAAAACTTTGGCAGCCAGAAAGCCTTTGGATTTGGATTATCAACATGTGGCGCTGACTGCTGGGGTAAACATATCACAGCACTCAAAATAATATTTCCCACACCCGCAACCATTTCTGAGGTACATTTCAAGGAAATGGAATTGTATGGTAATTTCGGATCGAAAGGATTAATCTATATTGACGGAACCGAGTTGCCGAATAGCGAATTCGGCCGACTCCCCTATAATGATAATGTTTCTGACACTGAGTATCGTAATCATGAATTCATCATAAATAATACTGTGAGCGTAATTGAATTTAAAGTAGATGATATCACATTTGCCAGTGAAATCGTTATTGATGATCTGATGATCTATGGAGAAACGATACTTGATAATCTTGTTGACGTATCCCGTTCTTTTACACCTGCCGAATACACATCAGGAGATCCATGCAAAGTAAAACTGTCTATTTCAATTGAATCGGGAACGACTCTTGAAGGATTGACAATCGAAGAGATGATTCCAGCAGGGATCGAGCCAACACAAATTAGTCACGGTGGAAATTATATCTCCTCGGAAAGAATTATTCGTTGGTTTTTCCTTGATGATATGACGAACGCTACAGTAGAATATACAGTAGTAACCTCTTTTGGATATGAGGGATCTTATACAATTAATGGAAATGCAAAATTTATCATTGATGGCGCGCATAAAGAAATATCTATTGGAGGTCAAAATGTACTTTTCCACGCTGATTCGACACATCCTATCGATACCAACAACGATTTTGTAATATCTACAGAAGAATTGCTTTCTGGCGCGTCAAGTTGGAAACAGGGCAATCCCTCCCCGAGTACAGATGAACTTCTTTCCGCTGCAATGATATGGAAAAACGGAGGAGAATACACCGTTGACCAGAATGGAAAATACGTTACCAGTGATTCCGTCTCCGGGAAGGTTCTCACTAGAGAGATTGTGCGTCCACTTCAATCCAGTGTCCAAGCGGTACGATCCTTGCCATCGATCTTTGCTTCAGGGACTGCATCCAAAGTAACGATTTCACTCTCCACTACTGGAGATGTGGACGCTTTGACGGTGGAGGAGACAGTGCCGCCAGGTTGGTTGGTGAGTGAGATAAGTACAGAAGGTAGTTACATCCCGTCTACTAATACAATTCGTTGGTTCCTTCTTTCTGGATTTAATACTGATCTATCGTATAGAATCACTCCAAGTACCGCATTACAGACCGATTTCAATGGATCCTTGAAATGGATATCCGGGAGTTCACAAAATGATGCAATTATTCAGGGAGACACCACCGCTTCGTTTGACACTGATGGTACAATATATACTCCAACTCCAACACCAACTCAAACACCTACACAAGAATCGTATGTTTTTATCTATGACAATCCCGATGATATGACATATGATATCACAGGTGAAACAGACTTTGACACATTAGATAATCGCAATCTTACGATTCATTGCACTGGGGATCAAACTGGAGCGGTCGACTGGCATTTTTACGTACGGCGTGGCTTTGGAGGTATGAAATACCTAGGTCGATCGGGGAATGGCGGAAATCCAACCTTTAATTGGTATGAAGGTACGAGTTCGGTTTTGGTCTCTGAATTTGCTAATGGACCTGATGTGAATTCGATTTATACGTTCAAGATCGTAAGAATTGATGATTCTCTGGGGCCAGACGATTTTTATAGGATGATTGCGCCTGTAGGATTCAATGTGGAGGGGGGGAACGCTTTAGTCTTGTCACAACCAGCGATGCCCAATCTTGATCCAGGACAAGTCTGGATATGCGACGATATCCTTGGTCTTAAGAACTTAGTTCCAATGGATGGAACTGGGAACGATGTGGATCCATCAAATTGGCGTGCGATCCAGATCGCTTGGAATTTCGATGTGGATCCGTCTACGGTAAACGGCTATCAAGTTTACGTCAGCGTAGATGGAGCAAAGGAAGAATTTATGGGACTTACAATGAGTGGCGCCATTAATTATTTCTGGTGGACACCGACAACCGAATTCACGACAATGTCAAATTACATTGACGGTCCACAAAGTGGACATAGTTACCAATTTACAATCTACTTAATGCCCCTAGAAGATGGTGTAATCCAAAGTATGACCAGTGGAACCTTGTTTTATTCAGTAGAAGATTAATACAGAATCATGTAACCGAAAAGGAGATTCCAATGATTAAATTATATATCCCTACCTTCATAGTAATTATTATACTAGTTAGTTTAGTAAACCATGCTTTGACAGAAGAGATGGAGACATCAATTTGGACATATGAATTTTCAAATAGTGATCCGACATCAGATAATATTATTGTAACGGCGCCTGGAATTGAAATGGGTCAATTTCAATCCGGTATTTCAATCCCTAGCGATGGGGAAACATCTTTGACCGATGGAATAGGCGCACAGATTACCGTAACAAAAGATCAAGGCGTAATACTGTTCTTTCCAGCGCAAAATACAGATCCGTCAGGAGCGATTGTGCGTCTATCCGTCTATGCGTCAGGTCCCGGCGCACAACTCGCATTAGCGGCAATGGATGCGGATCGAACGTTGGGATTACAGAGCATTGATGGTTCCATGGCCGCCAGAATCATATCAAACAGTGATAATCTTCAGAATAAATGGCATCAGTTATCCATTTTTCTTGATCCATATCAAAATGGCATAGTTCCAATTGTTCAATTTTTATCTTCTGCGAATGATGATGTTTTTATATACATTGATAATCTTGAAATTATAAATCCTTCAAATAATGTAACAGATGAATTGTATGATAAAGGGAATACGATATATAAAACCACGTCTATTCAAAAGCCTGGTGATATTACTTCTTCAAATTTTGATAGAGGACTTTCAGAAAATTGGAAATTAAATGAAGGTTCAACATTATATCAAAGTAAATATTCTGGCTTTATAAAAATGAATGGAACGTCTCAAGCAAATTGGGATGTGATATGCTCCGGTAATGTCAGACTTGATTTTCAATACGCATTTGATTCGGGCACAGCATCAGTCAAATTTAAAGAATCAATTACTTCGTTAGGAGTCACATCATACCTTTTACGTATTGAACCTAAAATGATTCAACTTTTTCATGAGAATGATGACAATTTCAGACTATTGAAATCCGCAGATATTAATTTAAGTACGAAGAATTGGCATGATATTAGTATTTGGATTGAAAATATACGTATTTTAGTCATCTTAAATGGTAAAATTATAATGGATGTAAAAGATGAAGATAGTGCCATTCAATCTGGTTCGATTTCATTTGAAACAAAGAACGCCGAGAACATATTAATAGATAATGTAACTCTCTATTCTATACCAGAGGATTATATTTCAAGATATTTTGATTCATTGCGTGATACAAATATGAACATATACGATAAATTGTATATTGAAGAACCATGGATTGTTGATATTGGTGAATTAATTAAAACATCTATAGTTCCTTTAAAAATCGTTACCCATATTCGTAATGAAGTTAAATATCCAATTATTGATCCGGGTAACATTCCACCAAATTTTTCACATTCATGGATGGTGGATATAATGAATTTGAATTCATTTAAATTGTATTTTTATCCTGATGAAATACAATTAGATTGGCAATCCGGGGATCGGTTAATCTTATTGGATGAGCGTAAAGATAACAGTTTAATTATAAATTCCTTAGAGGAATTAGAAAATTCTATTTTCACTGTAAGTAGTAATGATTTTAATATTCAAAAATCTATTTTAATTGATGAGAATGATGAGGTTCTTGAAACTGGACCATATGCGCGTTTTTATATGATATTAGAAACATCCGAAAAGAGAGTGGATAGAAGTCTAAAGATACGCGGATTATTGAATACGAATACAAATAAGGGATATGAAGAAGCAATATTAGTTGGTGATGATTTGAATTATTTCGTGTCTTCATATCCTAATGATATTGATACAGAAGAAGACTTAACGAATTTGCAAACATATGAATACTTTTTTGTAACATATGATCCTACAACTAATAAATACAAAAGAATTATACAGCCTTGGGATCCACAAAATGAACGACCTGCGCTTCCCGATAATAATAAATTGAATGATACACCTCAATTCCCAAAATGCTTAAGTATTAACCCTCAACATGATGACGGTTGGTATCTATTAGGAAAAACCATTTACAATGATCCAGAAGAGGAAGACGCGTCTTCTCTGATTTATAGCATTGCATATTATAACGAACAAACAAGTAAACTCAGAGTCTATTTATTCAATAGATCATATTACCAGGATTTAAATCAAAATGGTATTTTAGTATACTTATCATTACTTGGACATACAGACGATGGGGAATCCTCTTCATTTGATAGTACATCCTCGAGTTCTAATACAATACTTACAAATTTGAAAGGCGCATTTTTTAATTTCGATCCACGGCCAACCAATTGGAATCATGTCAAAATATATTTACCTTATTTTCCCTCTGGAAAATGGGTATTTGTAGAAGTCCCGGTTTTCTATCCAATGGCAAAAAATTATCCTATTGATTTGTCCAAATCAGAAAACATAAATATATTGAAATCTGATCCTCTGTATGCGTCAAACATAACCGATACGACTTCATTTTATCAACCGATATATGAAAATAAATACATTGATAGCATAAAAGAAGCGAAGAGAAATGTTTTATTGCGCGTAATCGTTCAAGGATATAGAAAAACTGATATAAACGCTACATTTGAGGCTTGGGGGCAAGCAATTGACATGGCGGCTGGTGGAACCAGTCTATTCAAAACTGCAACGGAAATCGCTCAAGACACCCTATCCTATTTTAAATCAGGAGCAAACGCCTGGGAGTATGCGCATAATTACGAAAAACGAAAAGAGGATTTTGGTGATACGATCGCTGGATTTATGTTTGACTGTACGAAACTGCCGAAAAGCATCTGGGGCGCAGGAATTTCTATCGTTGGTTTGGGTTTAAATATATACGATAAGATTTTTGGATATTCAAACACTCCATTGGCATTAGAAATATCCCTTAATGGGAACATTCAGGGAAGTGGTGTAGAAAAACTTGGATATTTGGAACATCGGTATTACCTACCAGGACGTTTTTCAATCATTGACGCAATTTTCGGGGAAGGTTGGAAGTTTAATTCTTATGAACGAGAAAGAAATGAACGATATTTTTCTTTTTATGATCGAACCATAGGTCATTTTGGATATCGTTACGATCCTTCTTCGATCCATATGAATGTATTGCGATATGATTATAAGGGGGATCCAGGAGTCATATCTATATTTGATTCAGGGATGTGGAAGGAAGAAATAACTGATATTTTAATACCTGCAAATGAAAATATTTCAGATAATATTACTACAGATGAGTTACAAATAAACGCCATGCCGCCGAAAATAGAAAAATTATTACCTGTCATTTACAATCAATATACGGATATTATTCCTATGATACCAACAGAATACAAAAAAGTGAATGCAATTCCTGCTGACTTAACAACCGCATACGAATCTTGGAAAAACGAAAAAGAATTAATTAATTATAATACAATCTATGACACAAAAGTATATGATAGTTTTTTAGAAATGTTACATATATATGGATTGTTTAAAAGCAAATGAAAGAAATCAAGATTTTTATGTTTTGGAAAAATTATGGATGGATTGGAAAACCGAGATACATAAAATGTGGCAAGAACAATATGGAGGAAATATGGTACAGACTTTACCAACATTAGATACAATTCATGAATATATTTCAATTATACATTATTTAGACAATAATCAATATTTATTCATACCTACTGTGGATTTGCCGGATAAAACATATAATAAAATGTGGTATCAATATAAATATATGAATGGTATATCACGTCACTTAATTGAATACCCACCTTTTCGATCTTATCAATGGAAACATGAATGTTCATTTGAAAAACATATTGTTTCAAAAGAGATTGGAACTGTATTTAATGATTATCCTTTTTGGGATAATGCAACGAGTATCTACTTGAAAGTATTTGTGGATATAGCTGACGATAATCAAAAAAAATCACAATTAAAAGAAGTAATGGAATCGTTATATCCTCAAGATTATGATTCGATGTTTGAAAGAGAAGGAATATGGTTTGATGTGGAGCCAAAATATGTTCCACAAACGCTGGAAAATTGGGAAGAAGTAGATAATATCGATCTACATACATGGCAGCATTATAGATTTACGCAAGGGGCGGAATTTTGGGGACATTCATTCACATTAGATGATCTTCCAGATAATCCATTTCCAATCACAGATATCATATACTGCTGGGATGTCCCATATTACTATTATGGATTAACACGTCCTAAAATTAAAGGTAAGACTCCTGTATATTTTTATGTTACTACAATGAAATCTCCAATTACAATCAATGTCTCAAGAATCGTAATTGATGGCAAAAATATGAATTTAAGATTTACAGACAGAGCAATGAAAAGTAAAATATTGTGGGAACAAGAAGATGAATTAATATGGAAAAATTAATATTATATAAAGTAAATCAGAAGAAGACTTTGTATTTCTACCAGGATATACAAAAATACGCAATACTGAATAAAAATTGATCGAGATATATTTGAAATTAATACCTTAAGTTCATATTCTATAAGAATTTGATCGCAATTCGAGTTTATTAACCTTGTATGATAACACAAAAGCACTTAAGGTACTGAATCCATAATTCCACCACTATCTCCTTCTTTATCGAAGCGCCTATAGTTTTTCACCACAGGAAACGTTTAACCTAATAGTCTTTTGTATCTCGATGTTTTAATGTTGAACACTGGGATTTGAGGAATTTTTGAGGATTACGTAAATATCGGAAAATCAAGTATGGAGCTGAGGAGGATCGAACTCCTGACCTTTTGACTGCCAGTCAAACGCTCTCCCAGCTGAGCTACAGCCCCATTTGGTCAATAAAACGATACCTCTCTTTCCTTTAAAATCAACCCTTTCTCAATGAAAATTTTCATCCTTGTTTGAAAAAACTTTGTGGAAGGAATCGTTATGATATTTTGAGGATTTTTTTTCTCTCCAGTCTAATAGACTTATTTTGAAGGCATGGGCGGTTCCTTCCGTTCATACTTTCTCTTATTTCCCTTGATATCGATAGCGCGGGTTGTATAAATACGGTAAACCTGGGATAATAACGGCGTGCGCTCACGGCCAGTGTGAATCCGTAAACTTGAGGATCCGCGCAGGTGTTTTCATCATGTTGAAAACACGTTCATTATCGTGATTGTCACATCCTTTTCTCACAGCCATACTATTCTTTAAGGAGCAAACGGATGCATATTGTCGTTTGTGTTAAAATGGTGCCGGATACGACCTTGGTTCAGATCGATCCGGAGACCAATACGCTCATCCGGGAAGGGGTTCCTTTCATCACCAATCCCTTTGACATTCATGCGGTTGAAGAGGCGCTCCGGTTAAAAGACGAACATGGCGCGTACGTGACCGTGATTTCTATGGGGCCTCCCACGGCGGAAAAAGTACTGCGCCGCGCCCTCTCGGTCGGCGCTGACGCTGCATTGCTTTTAAGTGACCGCGCTTTCGGGGGCGCAGACACCTTGGCGACGAGTAAGGTTCTCGCTGAGGCGATTAAACGTTTGGATCAAGACAATCCTGTTTCATTAGTGTTCTGTGGTATGCAGACCATCGATGGGGATACGGCGCAGGTTGGCCCTGGTATCGCTTGCCGGTTGAATTTATCTCAGTTAACGCTTGTCGACCGGATCTTAGATATCAATGAATCGAAAAAAACGTTGAAGGTCCGCCGGAAACTGGAAAAATACCGTGAAATTGTGGAAGTTTCTCTTCCTGCCCTGATTACAGTCGTCCGGGAAATTAACACACCCCGCTATCCAACAGTGCCAGGACGGTTGATCTCCGAGGCGGCCCAACTTCCCACTTGGTCCAATGCGAACTTAAAACTGCCTCCCAAGTCGATCGGCTTGCAGGGATCTCCGACCGCTGTCCGCCGTATTTTTGCGCCGGAACGTGAGAAAGGCGAGATCTTCGAGGGATTTGGCGAGGCGAAGCAGGAAGCCATCGATCTGATCGAAAAGAAGTTATATGAATGGGATGTGATAACGAAGGAATAATTCACGGATCCTTCATGAGAGACTATTATGGCCGATAACAAACCAGATACACCAAAAAAACCAAAACGCCCATTAGGGAAAGTCCGGTATCTTGAAGGCAAATGTATCGCCTGTGGTGACGCCTGTCAGGCCGCTTGTCCGTTCGATGCGATTGAAATGAACGATCTTGGTGAGCCGATCATTGTCCTGGAAAAATGCACGGGATGCCGGAAATGTATAAAAGTCTGTCCCAGCCAAGCGATTGAGGTATTCTACACGCCGGATGAACAAAAAATACTCGACGAGTATTACCGGCCTGTGGATAAGAAAAAGATCGCGGCGACAAAGGGAATCTCGGAGTGGAAAGGCGTCTGGGTTTTTGTCGAACAGGTTGACGGCAAGGCGCATACTGTTTCGTGGGAACTTCTCGGTGTGGGCCGGAAATTGGCGGCGGATCTCGGTGTAGAGTTAGCCGCGTTTATCCTTGGCTCGAAGGTGCAGCATTTAATCGAAGAAGCCTTTGGCTACGGCGCGGATAAAGTCTATATCATCGATGATGCGATCTTGAAAGACTACCGCACACCCCCATACCTTCATGCCAGCGTTCAGCTCATTAAAAAATATAAACCCGAAATTGTCTTAATGGGAGCGACTGGATTAGGACGCGATTTGGCGGGCGCGGTCGCCACGAAATTGAGAACCGGTTTGACCGCCGATTGCACCGGTCTGACCATCAGCATGGATGACCGTCTTCTCGAACAGACCCGGCCCGCGTTCGGAGGCAACATCATGGCCACGATTCTGAGCGAAACCGCCCGGCCTCAGATGGCGTCCGTCCGGCCCCACGTTATGCCGAAACCCGAATTTCAGACCGGCAAAAAAGGGGAAATCGTTACCGATACGATTGAAATGCTCGAAGAAACAATCCTGACAAAGATCCTCGAGATCATTCCTATCGAAATGGATCAAACCGTCGATCTTCCTTCGGCGCGGATCATTGTCAGTGGTGGCCGTGGGATGATGGCTCCGGAGAATTTCTATTTGGTGAAGGACTTGGCAAAAGTTTTAGGCGGAGCGGTTGGCTGCTCGCGTGGCGCGGTTGACGCCGGTTGGATGCCCCAAGTTCATCAAGTAGGGCAGACGGGTAAGACCGTGAAACCGAAACTCTATTTCGCCTGCGGTATTTCCGGGGCGATTCAACACCTTGTCGGGATGCAGACGTCGGATTATATCATCGCGGTGAACAAAGATAAAAACGCCCCGATCTTCGATGTCGCTCATTTAGGTATTGTCGGTGATGTGTTCGAGATTCTGCCTCCCCTAATCGAACAACTGCGCGCGAACAATCCCCAGTTAGGACAGGAATCGGCGAAAGCCGTCTAGCCGTATCCCATTACTAATTTTTATGGAGTCATAAAATGACCTTGGGTAGAATCGTCTTTTTCATTCTTTTCGCTATCTCAATCGCTCTATTTTTAGGCAATTTATACCGCCTTTTCGCGTTACTCTGTTTGGGCCGGTGGGAAAACCGTTTTGACCGCTTGGCGATCCGGTTGAAAAATATGCTGGTCTATGCGTTTGGGCAGTTGCGAGTGATCCGCACCAAATATGGCTTCAACCATTTCATCATTTTCTGGGGATTTATCAGTATGTTGGCCCTCAATTCAGAATTCCTGATTGCGGGCTTGTTTCCAGATTTTTCGTTTGAGTTTCTTGGGTCGATCCCCTATGGGCTTTTGCTGTTCGTGACGGATATCATGTCTTTAATCGTGATCGTAGCCGTGGCTGTCGCCGTGATCCGGCGTTGCTTTTTCCGTCCCGCCCATATTGAATTCAACTTGGACGCGTTTGCGATTCTCTCGATGATCGCCATTCTGATGATCGCTTACTTCGGCTATCACGCGGGTGAAATACATCTGGAAGAGACAGACTACGCCGCCTGGATGCCGATCTCGAGTCTCTTCGCAGGTGGCTTTGCTTCCTACACGGAAGAAGGGGCCAGTGCCCTGACCGCTTTCTATTGGTGGATTCACGCGGGTGTTCTTCTGGCCTTCTTAAATTATCTGCCCTATAGCAAACATCTTCATGTTATTACCGCGATCCCCAATTGCTTCTTCCGCCGTTTCGATTTCCCCCAAACCGTCCCTCCGGTCGAGTTTAAAATGGGGAACAACTTCGGAAATTCAAAGGTGACGCAGTTTACTTGGAAAGATTTACTGGACTTTATGTCCTGTACCGAATGTGGACGCTGCGAAGCCGCATGCCCTGCTCATAACACCGGGAAACCGCTCAATCCAAAAGAGATCGTTCACATCGGAAAACTGAATTTGTTCTCAAATGGACGGCAGATTCTCTCCAAACGTCCCTGTGATACGTTAGCCGGTCCTCCAGAGGATATCGAATTGGATACACCTCTCATCGGTGAAGGTGAAAAGAGTGTGACCGTACAAGCCCTTTGGGATTGCACTACCTGCGGAGCCTGTATGCAGGAATGCCCCGTTTTCATCGAGCATGTGCCCAAAATCGTTGAAATGCGGCGCCATCTCGTCATGGAGAAATCTGAATTTCCCGAAGAACTATTAAGTTTCTTTGAAAACTCTGAACAGCGGTTCAATCCTTGGGGCATTGCGCCTACCGATCGCTCCAAATGGACGGCCGATCTTGATGTTAATATCATCGAAGAAGGCAAACCGGTGGAATACCTCTATTTTGTCGGTTGTTCAGGCGCGTTTGATTCCCGTACTCGCGAAGTGGTGACCGCGATCACGAAAATCTTCAATGCCGCTGGATTATCCTGGGGGATTTTAGGTACGGAAGAACGATGCTGTGGCGATTCTCTCCGGAGACTGGGGAACGAATACGTCTTTGAGAATATCGCCCGTGATAATATCGAACGCTTCCGCCGGTTCGGCGTTACGAAAATTATCACGCACTGTCCGCATGGATTCAGCACCCTGAAGAATGACTATTCCCAATTTGGAGCGGATTTCGAAGTAATCCATCACTCGCAGATGATCGACCGCCTAATTCAAGAAGGGAAAATAAAACTAACGAAGACGATTCAAGATTCAACGGTCATCCACGATTCCTGTTATTTGGGCCGATATAACGATATTTATGAAGAACCCCGGAACGTCGTCACCGCGGCTTTGGGTGGAGAAGCGCCAATTGAAATGAAACGATCCAGACAGAGCAGTTTCTGTTGTGGCGCTGGCGGGGGCGGTATGTGGGTGGAAGAATCCGGCGACAAGCGGATCTACGCGGAACGCACGAAAGAAGCGATCGCGACTAACGCCTCGACAATCGCCGTCGCCTGTCCTTTCTGCATGACCATGTTTGAAGATGGCGTCAAAGAAGAAAACAAAGAACAGGATGTGCGAGTCAAAGATATCGCCGAACTCGTCGCGGAAGCGATGGAGTAATAATGGAGCGCGGGCGACCCGCTCGTAAAAAACAACGGATCAAATCAAAGATATTTGATACCGAAAACTTGATCTTTCTAAAAAACAAATTATAATTTTTCTTCTCTGCAAAGCCGGAGTGGCGGAATGGCAGACGCGCTAGGTTCAGGACCTAGTGTCCTCCGGGACGTGGGGGTTCAAGTCCCCCCTCCGGCACCACTTGATTTTACTTCACTTACGATTCAATCTCCAATATCTAAATCAACTCTGTTTTACCCCCTTGGTTACATATTTGGTTACATTACTTTTTTCAATCTATCCATTGACGATAGTTCAAATAGTTTACTATCGTTCACACAATTATCAATAAATTTTAAGCGATACGAAGATATGAACCGGTAATAATTTCCCGAAAAAAAGACCCTAGCACTATGTCGCGCCCTCTCCTGGGCTTCTGTTTTCCGGGGGTACCCCCCTCGCATCGAGGGACCCAGGCTTCATTAGTAATCCCACGAAATAAACCAGCCCAGGAGAGGGCGTCAGGCTCTACGTTCTTTCAGTTCTTTTAGGGCTTGAGGTTAGTATCTCAAAAGGGCATAGTCGTCAGTTATTTTTCCTCTCTCAATTTTTCCTATTTCTGATTGTTTTCCACTATTTGCTAAAAAACTCTTTTCATTACTTGCGAATGACGTTAAAATTATTGTAATAGTAATCTTTTCAACAATAGGAGGGTTTTATGTACCAACGAAGTCATAAACAATTTTCCCGTCAGGCGTTCTTCCGTAAAACCGATCCTCACCTTCTTTGCCGGTTTTTTCATGAAAAATATAATGTCGATCCGGATTTGAACGAGATTCCAGAAGAAAATCGTGAAGACCATTTCAACAAAATATTAGATACTCTGGACGAGAATCCCCGTACGGAAGCGATTGAGGATTTAAGCACTATTAATGATATGACGCATGACCGGGCGCGCGCTCTATTGCAACAGGAGGCGATCTTGGATCAAATTGACGGTATCGAAGGACTCCCATCGCACGATACCGCGATGACGATGTTTCTTGATTATCCAGAACTTTTTGACAAAGCCCTAGCAATATTTACAATCGAAGAATTGACTAATTGGCGTCAATACCAATCCAGGGAGAAAGCGCCTGTCCCAAGAATCGATCATTCTAAAATACATTTGATCGAGAAAGGCCTATCCGATTATTTCAAAAATTATGGAATGGGAGATCATTGTTACGTTCAACATTACGGAGATTCGGAACGGCATGTATTTGAGTTTTCTTTTGAGAATTTCCCAAGAGCGGAAGACGAATTCGATAAAGGGATACTCATCCGCAAGGTACGGCGTCCTGTTGTCCATTCAGTAGCGATTCTTTATCCGGAGTATCGGACGATCCGGATTAAAGCAACCCGGATAAATTGGATTGAGGAAATCCGGAATCAAGTTGGATATTCCCTGTATCAAGACGCCGATTTCTTTGATGTTGAAGATGATAAAATCATTGATTTATCCTCCTTCAGAAAGAGACCTCAGTTTATCACCGATCCATTTGATGAAATCCAATTTGTCCACCTTGTCAGTTTGAAAATCCGATCACATTTTAATGGGGGGATAATTACTACGATTGACGCGCAGGATACGGATTCAATCTACGAAACCGTAATTGGTGAATTCGGTATTGATCTGAATAACTGTGAAATCATTGGAATTAAAATCCGATTCAAGTTTCCAGGGAAGGGAAACGCCGGTCAACGCACGATTGAAATGAATGTTCCGAATCGATGTAATCTGTGTGATACGCAGAATGATCGAATCATTGATAGATACCTTCGGAAATGGAAGATAATGGGCGGCAATGAATCTCTGGAAACTCCTGTTTCAATCGCTGGGTAAACGAACGAACATACGGATCGATTACTCTTCTATTCACACAATTCCCTCCTCTCAAATGAGCGTAGCGGCTGAATTCGGTCTCTACACGAAAGAGAACGCTGACACAGTAATTATGCCCAAGTATTCGATGGAACCGATTCCGGTTATGTATGTGAATAGGAAGTACTATCTCGATTTAAGAACGGATGACGCGCCGCCCTTGGTTGAAATCCAAGAAGAGGAAACACATGAATACGTTTTCGACGTTCACAAGTTTATCCAAACTTTCCAAAGCGTAAACGGATTTCTTCCTTTCGATACAGAAAACGGATTTGAAAATCTCTTACCCGGAATTAATTTGATCGGCTACAAGATGACGAGTAACAATTATCGTTTCGCTGTCTTGCTTGTAAATACTGACCGTTGTTTTCCCTCTCGCTCTTTCTCTTCAAGAAGCCTGTGGGAGTGTGGGGGATTCGGATGCTATTCTCGCTTTGACAACGACCGAAGCCAAACTCAATCGAGCGGAACGAAAAGAATTGCATGCAAGGGGTATAACGGTTTACACTTTATTCTCATATTTGAAAGATGATTTGACGCTTTCAGAGACGATTTTCCAAACCAAACATAAACAGAGAAAGTCAAAGCAGTTACAGATTCCTCCCGGTACGAAATGGAAGGATGTCTACATTACCTTTATTGATGAAGTCAGAGTTAGAATTGAAATTAAAAATATTCGTCAAGTGTTAAGTTATTCGGAAATGGACTTTCAGAATAAGAATAACAGTAGACCATCAACTCTATGGGATGCATTTTCAGTACTTGCGGAGTATCAAGGTCATTTGGATTAAGGAAATCGAATAGAAGGGGATGAACGAGAAAAGTATAAAAAACACATTCAGAGAATTAATAATAAACTCATTACTCTATTTCATATTCCTGAAAAACCAATTATTTATAATCATTTCAAGAAGGCTTATGTATGTAAGTTTGGTCTGAGTAGCAATTCTGAATAATTTCAATTTGTTAGCTGCAACATGAAAGCAGTGTATTTTATTAATGTATTTTATTAAGATATAAAAAATGAATAACAAGTATGTTGTTTATGCCTCGTCAAAAAAATCTATGGGTAAATTCCGGTTGAGGAAGTTTACCAAGGGTATGATACAAGGCGATTTCCAGCGTTCGAAATGTTCGAAAGCCGTACGCCATTTTGGTAGTCACTTTCGCTTTGTTATTTAATCCTTCCACGACACCAGAAGAAAACTCTTTTTTCGCCCGAAACCAGTTCAAAATCAGTTCCCGATGACGCCGAAGCATCTTCGCAACCTTTTTCATTGGCTCGATCCGGGATCGCATGGTCTTGGTACACCATTGATCCAAAAAACGGCCCGCCCACGATGCCGACTTATAGTCCCAGAAAAAGTGGAACTCTTCTTTTAAAAGATAACTACGCACGGTCCGAAGGTTATACCGAACCACATTGGCAAGTTTTTCCACCTGCTTCTCGGTTAGATTCACCGAACGTTTGAGAAACCACCAACGGCTTCCTTTCAAGACCGGCTCCAATCCCTTGGCTTTCAATTCACGGGCTTCCCCGGCGCGGCGCCTCATCGATGGCTTTATTCATATGGGCCACGATGTGAAAACGATCCAAAATATGGATGGCCCCTTTCGCTTTCTTCGCCACGACTTTGAGATACGCTTTCCCCATATCGCTGCAAATGAATTCCAACTTCGCGCTCCGCTCCTCACCCAACCAGCGGAAAAATCTCAAAAACGTCTTGGCCGTTCTCTTTTCCCCAATCCAAAGTAACCGCCTACATCCCTCATTGATTTGATACACCGCAGTCACGTAATTGTGCCCGCTTCCCCATTGCATTTCGTCCACTCCGATGGCGGTGATTCCTTCCAGGTTCCTATGCTCCCGTCCCCAATTGACGGCCCTCTCCACCGAGCAAAATACTTTGTGCCAACTCGTTTGAAACGCCTCCGCCACTTGCGTCCAATTTAACCGCTTCGCCCAACCCGCCAGAAACCACTGATACGCGCTCGTTAATTCGTGCTTTCCTTCGGCCCAGGGAACTTGCTCAATTTTTACCCCGCAGTCTGGACACTCGACACGCCGCATTGTGTAGATTAAAAAAAACGCGATTCCCCACAGCGGGACCATTTCAAAACGACGCTTGTCACGCGTGTCGTATCCGGGTCTTTTCTTTCCACAGCCGGAACAGATTGGACGATTTCCCTTCCGGGGGCGGATTTCAACCTCCAACACGGTTTTCTTGTTCCATTCGCTAAAATAGACCGAATCGTACACAAATCCCTTGATTTTATGAACGCGATTGAGGATAGTCTTTACTTGCATCCGGTGGCCTCCTGATTGATGGTTTGTCTTCGTCGACTCCATCTTCTTAGGATACGTTACCGGATGTCCTTTTCTATCTCTCCTTCTTCAGCATTCCCTCTTGTTTACCCACTGATTTCTCTGAGGAACCATAGTTTGAAGAAGATTTCTATTTGCCAGCGTTCCTTGTAGATGGCCGCGATAGTACGGGCGGCGAATTCGTGGTGATTGGTCAACAAGTCGATCATCCGTTTATTTTCTTCATCCCAAACCCGTACCAATCGGAACGTCATGCCGGAGCAGACTTCTTGCGCACGATTCGAGGTGAAACGGATCGTATAATCGCCCCGTAGATTCGAATCCCCTGGGACCACTCGGCGGCTGATCAACTGATACTTCAAATTCTCTTTGAGCCAGGTGACAAAATACACGCCCCGGTCGGTCCATTGCCGAAACAATTCGAAATCGACATAGGCGCGATCCATGGCCACGATCGAGCCCGCGGCCAGATGAAGCAATCGGGCGATTGTGATATCGTGTTGTTTTCCCTCACCAATGTAGGCGTAGGCGGGCAGATACCCGTCGTGATCCAGGAGCAGGTGAAGTTTGACCGCCCCCTTGGTGCGCCGAAACTTCGCCCAATCGAACAGAGACGCGCACAAGTCAATGACGGACAAATCCAGGCTGTCGAGTTTGTTCTTGAAGCGGAATTTACGTTTCCCCTGAAATTCCAACTGCGCTTGGCGCAAAAGCGTGTAAAAGAGAGCCTGGAACATTTCCCAGGAACGATGTTGATTCGCATAGGCGAGAGTTGAGCGCTTGGGGGCGTTTTTGATACCGAGATGGGTTAATTTCCCTACACATGTGGCCAATCCCCCGCAGATTTCTCGCAAGGATTTCGCTTGGCCAAGTTGGCAAAACAACATGGCTACCAATTGCTCCCTGCATGAAAAATTCTTCGCATAGCAATTCCCGGAATACGTGTCCACGATGCGGGCGAATTCAAAACGAGGTATAAAGGCTAGGATTTGCGAAAAAAGACTGGCACAATAAGTCATATCGGACACCTCCAGCATGGATTGGATATTTCGCAACTATACAATACCATGCGGGTGTCCGATTCTCATAGATGGACAATCCCTCATTTTTTTATTGGACAAGAGTGAATAGAACAAGTTTCCTGGATGGTTAAATTAACAGGGACATCCACGGAATCATTATCAGCACCAATTACCGGAATTGCGAATAAAACAGCAAATGCGAATAAAGCGATAAATTTCTTCATGATCATTCTCCAAAAGTAAGTTTTAAGCTTAAAAACAAGTGGACGGTTTCACAACTTGCTCCCAATCGCCCTATTCGTGACCAGATTAAAGGGCGAAAGATCTTCGCATCTCACTTTTGGAGTGGACGGGTTCACGACTTGTGCTCCCCTTTGCCCCATTCGTGACCAGTTAAAGGACAAAGGATCGACGCATCTCACTCATGCCGAGTGGGCGGATTCACGATTTGCTCTCCCCCTGCCCCATTCTTGACCAATTAAAGAACAGGGGATCGACGCATCTCACTCAAATTTCTTCTTGGCGGACATGAGTTTTGCGGCTATAATAGAATCAGCCTATGTGGTTCCTTGTGGCTGTCCGCCATAACGCCCACCAGGACCACGCCCGCAGTACCCTCGCCTGGAGAGAGGACCAGTCTCTCCGGGCGAACTTAATTTAAACCAGTCATTTCATACCTCCTTTCTTTTAGGATACAATCCAACACAATAGGCTGGAATTTAATTGACTTGCGTCGTTATATTGATCTTTCCACTATATTTTCCTGATCCCATACCTGTCGTAATCTTAGCGCTCCCCGCTAGATAAAAGGTATGAAATCCACAACCGAAATTCAAGAATAAATCCGGCGCGCCAGGAGACACATTCTCACTCGGCTTCGCGTCCGCAACTGTCTTCCCGCTTCTCAATCCCAAATTCGACCGTGGAATCGTCCCCCCCCCGAACCGGATAATTCCGTAATACTGCACGTCACAGTGATCCGGCCCGCATTGGTCAAGACAAACACCCGCGGATACGTCTTCGAAACATTGTATCCAATATCACAATTCCCAAAATCCATCAAATCGGGACACACAAAAATCCACGCAAACTCCGGACAACAGAAGGAACATTCGATCGATCGCGCAAAAACAGGCTTCGTACTTTTCCCCGCAAGGGCGAAGAACGTAATCCGCCCGCTATACACTCCCGCCGGGTCGGTGATGCCCAACCGCGCGCCGATGCGGAACCGGTTCGCCTCGAACATCTTCCCATCCGAGCAGGCTCCTTCCGCGATCAAGGTATCACCGGAGATCTCCAACGTCCCGCCGAACGATTTCGTCAAGTTCACCGGATCCCGCTGCGGTTTGATGAACAACCGCCCCGAATTGGCCCCCCCCGACCCATGAAAATCCTCCACCGTACAAAAGAGCTGCCACGTAGGCGCATACGCCCCAACATCGATGATGATTTCCCTCTCGGAGATGAATTCGATCGAAGAAGGATAGTCAACCCCATCACCCGAACCGGTGTTAAATCCTCTACCCCCCCCCGATTCTTTCAATTCCACCGAATCCGTGTTTAGCGAAAAGGTCAGATCAGCGGGAATAGGCTTCAGCGCCCCTCCATCCGGGAGAATTTCCTGCGCGGCCAGGCCGGTTGAGAAAAGAACCGCCGCGGCGAGGAAGAGCCCGGTGTATACAGCGTCCCGCATGATTGGGTACATCATATCCCCTTTTCGAGTAAGAGCCGCGTATTATATTGTTTCGGCTAAGCTGCGCTGTTAGTTCGCTAATTTTTTAACAAGAAAAAATTATCCTATAAACGGCTAAAGACCAAAAAACAAAATTTTTTTCACTAGGAGGAACCAGCCGGGATTAGAGGAAAAAGGAGGAATATCGAGTACGAATTCCTAAGTTCATAATCCACAGACGCTTTCATTTCGGCCAACACTGCAATAAAAAATTACACCAACTATAATATTAAAGCTTCAATTCAATAAATTAAATTCGATGTATACACTCTAACACTATTCTTTCAGATTTGTCAATACCAATTCACAAAAAAAATCAGAAAATTTTATCAATCTAACAAAATCTAAATATAGAAAATAAAAATCTTAAAGTTTACAAAAATAATAAAGTATATAGAATTTTAAAATAAACTATTATAGTAATGACGCTGAACTACTATTTTTATCCAACTAAATAATACTCAAAAAATTCATTCTATAGTGGATAGAAACCAAAACGAACGACATTTATCAGTTAAACCTTAAATATAAAGAAAATATAAAAATTATAAAAAATCTTCTTTATTTATTACGTCGCGCTTACAGGTTGATTTGGTCAAATAATTTCAGGTTTTAGTGTTCTTCGGAGATGAGGCGCAGAGGTGAAACCTGTGTAACGTTTCTTAGCATGAAATGGTTTTAAAATCATAACTCGATTTATACTGTGTCAATCACTCTTATCACATAATCTAAAATGAGTTGTACTACTATAGCACATTTTTAAATCGCTTAAAGGAGGTAAAGTAATTTTTTTTAATTTTTTTTCTGTCGAAAATTATAGTGCGTTACATTTTTTTAATGTGAATTGATCATGTTTTTCTGTCTTCATAGATATTTTTTGCGTAACGTAACGTTACACGTAAAGGGGGGGATATGATTTAAAAATTAACATAAAATCCTTGTTTGACTTGATTTATATTCACGCTTTGTATGCGCTTGTGTTCCTGGCGTCAATGCTGGAGTGATTACACAAATTCCACAGGAGGATGCAATCTCCATTTCTCGCATTTCTGGAGAATTCCAATCAGCGCAGTTGTTTTTTTATTGACGGTCACCTTGAAAACGGTTTTAAGGCGATAAAACCGATCTTGCAGCGGATGTAATACGTCTCATCCCATTTGCGGTGATAGTGATCTGGGATTGATAGAACAGAGAAATATTAAGCAAATAAAATATGGTAAATTAGGTGATTGATAATTTATGAGAATGAATTATGGAGAGTGTGTGACAGTTGTTGAATATGAGATAGAAATGCGCTAGATTGAATGAATCTGTTGACATTGGCTTTATTTTATTCTATCTTAAACAATACTATTTTTAAACAATTGAAATTTAGGAGCGCTGGCATGTATCAAAAAAAATCTTTGTGTCTAGTCTTTTTCCTCTTCACTCCAGTCTATTTATGTTTGGCTGCTGAAAGAAACCATGATATTGATCTCAATGATTATTTCTCAATCTCATTTTTGACAGATTGTGATTCTTCTCCCGATGGAGAATATGCCGTATACCGAGAAGGGCGTTGGGACAAGGATAAGAATGAACGGAATTATGATTTATGGTGTATTGAAATTTCCTCACATAGGAAGCAACGTTTGACTTTTGATCCTGCCAATGACGATCATCCTGCTTGGAGTCCTAATAGCGAATATATTTATTTTACAAGCAGAAGAAAAATCGGAAGTGAAGATAAACCGCCGTATGATGGCAGCAATCAGATCTGGCGAATCAACCGGGATGGAAAAAATCTGGTTCCAATAACAAGAATTAAAGATGGCGTCGATTCCTTTCAAATCTCCGCCAATGGGAACTATCTCTATTATCAAGTATCAGCAGAAAAAGTCTCTGGAGAATGGGTGGAGTTACGCAATTCATACAAGGATCTTGAGTATGGTCATGGTGTGAATCCTTACTCACAAATATGGTGTTTGAATTTAGATGATTGGCGGGTGGAGAAAATTGTTGACGAGGATTTTGTAATAAAGGAATTTTCTCTCTCCCCCGATTGTAAGCATATCGCCATGATCACAACCCCAGACGATAACCTTATCACCTATGAGGGGAAATCAAGAATTGATCTTATTGATATAGAAACTCGTAAAATTACAACTGTCACTCCTGCGGATTGGCGGAAGAACCATCCATCTCCATGTGGTTGGCTGTCATCGCTTTGCTGGTCAAATGACAGTCAAGCGCTTGGATTTTCCATTTCTTTCGATGGGTATCCCGCAGAGATTTATGTAGCGGAATGGTTGAAAGAACTCCCCAATCTCTATCCATTAAAACGGCCATCCTTTTTGACTGTGGATGGTGAGACATTGCGTTTTCGGGGGAAAAGCAGAGATCTATGTTTTATAGGCCAGGAAAAAGCCAGACAAAGAGTCTATTGTTTTCCAAATGTTCGAAAAGGAAATCATGAAGAACTTTTGACAGTTACACCCGGTGATGTAGTCGTCGATAGTTACAGTTATTCTGAATCCTCAGATCAGCTAGTGATGATCATGTGCGGCTTATCCTATCCACAAGATATTTTCATCAAAAATAACGCCAATGATGGGATCGAGAGACTCACTACGATAAATCCTCAAATCGAACGTTGGAAGATCCCACAAATATCCATTGTACAATGGACAGGGGCGAATGGATCGCCTGTTGAAGGGATTTTAGAATTACCTCAAGAGTATGATGAACCGCTCCCCATGATTGTTGATCTACACGGGGGGCCCTGGTCCGCTTCATTGTATAGATTTCAATTTTGGATTTATGGACGTACCCTTTTGCCTTCAAAGGGTTATGCGGTTTTTTGTCCGAATTACCGGGGATCGATTGGGTATGGCGATCAATTTTTAGTCGATCTGATCGGTCATGAAAATGAGATTGAAGTAGAAGATATTCTAAAAGGTGTGGATGCGATGGTCGAACGTGGGATTGCCGATCCAACGCGGTTAGGAGTCACGGGTTGGAGTAATGGTGGTTTTCTCACAAATTGTATTATCAGTAAAACCGATCGATTCAAAGCGGCGAGTTCCGGGGCGGGAGTCGTGGATCAAGTCATGCAATGGGGAGTGGAAGATACTCCTGGGCATGTGTTAAATTATATGACCGGTTTCCCTTGGGATATTCCTGAAAAGTACCGTCGTGGATCTCCCTTGTATAATCTAAATAATGTAATTACACCCACACTTATCCATGTAGGTGAAAATGACGCCCGCGTCCCTGCGATTCATGCAAAAACACTATACCGCGCCTTGCGTCATTATCTTGATATTGATACGGAGTTGATCATCTATCCGGGAGAAGGACATGGTTTGGAGAAAATGGAAAATCGCAGAGCAAAAATGGAGTGGGATTTACAGTGGTTTGATAAGTATGTCATGAAAAACTGATGATCTTTGTATTTATATCAAGTGTCATGAGCGTCTTTCTATTATGGTATTTCACTTGTATTTCGACCATTTTTTATCATTTTCCTTTCTTTTAAACGAAGTTAGAATAAGTTCGAAATTTATGATGATTCAAGCAAGCTGTTTTTGAAATCCCAATGAATCGATACAGTAAAACAATATAATATTGTGATTCCACTTTTTTCTGTTTTGTTATTGTCTCGATTCATAAAAGGATTGAATTAAAACGTAAACCGCCGTAAAATCTCTGAAAAAATCAGTTATGATTTAAACGGACCGTGGTTTTATCCAAGGATGAGTACATATTTTTATTCTAAAACAATAAAATGACGTAAACTTTTTTTTCATTGTTCCGTTATACATGTAATAAGAGTAAAATCCATTTCGAAATTATTAGGGAAAAGAATGATAACTTTCGCAAGATTCCGCTTGTTGCGCTTCTGCAAAAAATACGAATCCTATTCCCACCCTCCCTCTATTTAATTCTTATGGGTCAGGGGGGCCCATTCCAATCCAAAATGTAATCCATTAAATCATTGATCCTCATATTCATTTGCAGAGTTTGATCTTAATTATGGTGTTTTAAATGAAAATGAGTTTCCGAGACTTACTCATTCGTGATTAATCCCGCGACTCATTTTCATTTGCAGGATGTGAGTTTGATCATGATCGTTTAAATGATTCGTTTCTATGGCGGATCTATATCTCTATTTCTGGAGTGAAATGATGAAGAACATAATCTATCGTTATGCGGTGTTATGCGTGTGTTTCGCTGTAGTTTCATGTGGAGGAGAAAAAGCCTCACAAGAAGAGAATTCCGATTCAACCTCTAAAGAACCGGGCGCAATATCAGAGTTGAAAATCGGTCATGTGGGCCACGATCATCAACTGGCGTTATATGTGGCGGCGCATGAGGGAAACCGGCTCGAATCCCGCTGTGGTTCGTATCTCAAAGAGGTGAAGGCGCCCGAAATCTACGATCTGGTAACCGATGGAAAAACAATCGCCCGCCTTCGCTTGATTAAAGTGGGGGGAGGATCGCGGATGCCCGCATCGATGGAGCGGGACGAGATCGATGTAGGATTGGGCGGAGTCGCGCCTGTGATTTTCTTCATCGATAAGGGAAACGATTTCAAAATTATATTTCCTCTGCAAACGGATGGAGACATGCTGGTTATGGGGAATGATTTTCCCGCCCAGGATTGGGAATCCTTCGTCCAAGCGGTTAAGAGTGGAGACAAAACACTCAAGATTGGCTATAAAGCGCCTGTCGCCGTCGCCCGCTTAATTTTTGAACGGGCGCTGCAAGTCGAGAACATCCCCATCGCCAAACAAACAGGGGAGCCGGGCGCGAAAATCGAACTGGTGAATCTCCAAGGCGCGGGAAACATGGTTCCCACGTTGTTGAATGGAGCGGTGGACGGTTTTGTCGTCAATCAACCCTACGCCAGTCTAGCGGTCAATAAGGGCGCAGGAAAAATCATCTGCGATCTGTCTTCGTTACCGCCGGAAGGGAAGTGGGAACAACACCCCTGCTGTTGTGTAGCGGCGAAAGAATCCATCATTCAATCGCATCGGGACGAATTAAAAGCCTTGCTTTCTATCCTTCATTCGTCCACCGAGCTGATTCATGAGGATGATAAGCTCGCCATTCAAGTCGCGGCGCTATGGACCAAATCACCAGAAGCCGTGGAAAAAGACAGCGTTCCAACAGTTAATTATTTGAATACCCCATCCAAAGCCTGGATCAGCGGCATGGAGACTTGGGCGCAGATGATGAAGGAGATTGGCGAATTCACCGGCCGGTTGAAAGAGAAAAGCCCTAGCGAAGTAGTTCAATTATCCTGCGATCTTTCATTGATCGAAGAAATCCTTTCCGGGAATTGATCGATCCATGAAAGAGAATGGGAAACGGCTGCAACGGCTTATCTATGACATCCTGCTCGGAAGCGTATTACCGGTTCTTACGCTGATCGTCTGGCAATGGTGGGCGAGTTATCATTCGCGGGTGGTTCCCCGTCCGCTGGATGTGTTGTACGTGTTGATCCACCCGTTCGAAACTCCTGCTAATTTGGATTCACTTCCATTGGCGCACAGCTGCGGCATTAGTGTATTGCGTGTGTTTCTCGGTTTCACGGCGGCGGCGTTGACTGGCGTTCCTCTCGGTTTGCTGGCTGGCAGGATCCAGTTAATCCGGCGGCTCATCATGCCGATCTGTGAATTGAGCCGCCCGATTTGCCCCATCGCTTGGCTGCCGGTCACCATTTTGGTATTCGGATTCGCTTCCATTGGAAGCGCCGTTTGGGGGGATCGGTCATGGGAGCATCCCATTACGGATCAATTGCAGTTTGCCATGATCGCAGTGATATGGTGGGGCGGCTTTTTCCCTATTTTTATCAACACTGCGCATGGCGTGGAAACCGTCAAGAAAATCTACCTGGAAGTGGCCAGCGTATTGGGCGCTGGGCCCCGCCGGATTTTTTTGGAAATCGTCTTGCCGGGGGCGCTTCCCTCGATTTTGACTGGATTGCGTGTGGGATTGGGGATTTCATGGATGGTGATTATCGCCGCCGAGATTTTCCCGGGTACCCGCGCGGGATTGGGATATATGATCGCCACCAGTCATCAAGTGGCGGAATACCAATATACCTTCGCGTCAATCGTGGTCATCGGCGCGATCGGCTTGATTTCCAGCAAAGGATTTGAATGGATTACCAAACGGGTAAGCCGATGGCAGATCATGGAACGATGATCCGGGTAAACCGGATCTCAATGGCGTATGGCAATCATAAAACCAGCGTAAAGGCGTTGGAAGAAATCGATTTTTCCATTAAAGAAGGAGAATTTCTATCCATCCTGGGAACAACCGGATGTGGAAAAACAACGCTGCTTCGCTTGATCGCCGGTCTCGAACAGCCCAGTGAGGGATCGATTGTTTTCGAAAACCGGAAGGATGGACGGCGCCCGGTTCTAGGTTTCATGTTTCAACAGCATGCGCTGTTTCCTTGGATGACAGTGGAAAAAAATGTGGCGTTCGGTTTGAGATCAGTTGGATTGAAACCGGACCAGATAAAAGAACGCTGCATGGAATGTCTTCGTTTTGTGGGATTGATCGATTCAGCCCAATCCTATCCCTATGAATTATCCGGAGGGATGCAGAGAAGAGCCGCTTTAGCCAGAACCATTGCGCCGGAACCGGATGTGGTCTTGATGGATGAGCCGTTTTCGGCGCTCGATATTGGAACGGCTCGCGCGCTGTACGATGAAATCCTTGAGATTTATGAACGTACGCGCATGACCGTAATCTTGGTCACACACAACATTGAAGAAGCGGTGTTTTTAGCCAACCGGGTTGTGGTGATGGCGGCTTCGCCGGGACGAATCGCCGCGGACGTTTCGAATAATCTTCCTAGGCCGCGTAACCGCTTGGGAAATGATTTTATAGCCAAAATGCTTGAAATTCGAGAGTTTTTCGAGAAAGAAAATTAAATAGATAAGGGGGAAATAATGGTACAAAGCAGGAGATTGGTGTGTATGGCGATCCTCGCAGGAATCACATGTCTTAGCGCCGCAATCGGTTGGGCGCAGACAGCGGAGGAGGAATCGAAGGTATGGAACGATTTCATGAAGGGAATCGAAATCGGCCCGGGGAAATTGGACATCGGAGGCAGTCTCCGGATGCGGTTCGAAAATCTGGATGGATTTACGATCAAACGGTATGGGGATTACAAAGACATCGATTCGGATCATTTCCTATTGGAGCGGCTCCGGCTCGATTTCGATTACAAAGTGGATGAAGATTTTAACATCTTCGTTCAATTCCAAGACGCGCATTTCTGGGATTCCAATCTTGATATTGATGATGATTTTGGCCCCGTTTGCGCGTATGAGAATCCCTTCGATTTGAAAAAAGCGTATGTGGATTGGAAACACATCGGTGATTCGCCCTTCGGTTTCCGATTTGGCCGCCAAGCCATCTTCTACCGTGATAAACGCGCCTGGGGGCCTGGTGATTGGGGAAATACTGGCCGGTATACGTGGGACGCTTTGAAACTCTACATCGATACCGAATGGGCGCTGACGGATCTCATCGCCGCCAAGCGGGTTATCAGCGACAAACACAGTTTCGACAATGATTATTGGTATAACGCGTATGGCGTGTATTCGCAAATCAAGCAATTGCCTTTCGATTTAGATTTGCTTTACATCTTCAAAGATGACAAGCGGGATAAATACAGATCTGAGAACGGCGCTGTAGGGGATTTGGAAACTCATTCCTTAGGGATGTATCTGAATGGCAAATTTCTCGAACGCTTTGATTGGGGTGGTTTTTTCGCCTATCAATTCGGTGATTACAATGATGACGATATCCAAGCGTTTGGAGCGAACGCCAAGTTAGGGTATACCTTCGATGCGCCTTGGCAGCCGCGTTTCGGTGTGGAATTTTCCTACGGTTCAGGCGATGATGATCCAACCGATGGAAATCATGAAACGTTTGACGGCTTGTTCGGCGCCGTGGATACGTTTTATGGCCGGATGAATATGTTTGGCTGGATGAACCTGGAAGACTATCAAGCGGCGATCAGCGCAAAGCCCTATAAGGGGGTCAATGTATCCTTGGACTATCATTATTTCCGGCTGGCGGAAGATGTGGATGGCTGGTATTACTGCCACGGTGGAGCGATCGAGCGAGATGCGACTGGCCAATCTGGTTCAGGTTTAGGGCATGAATTGGATTTCTTGGCCAAATGGAGAGTCAATCCTTCTCTCGAACTCTTCACGGGATACTCGCATTTCTTCCCAGATACATTCACCGAACGGACAGGAAATCTGGACGACGCCGATTGGGTATTTCTCCAAGCGACGTTTTTCTTCTAAAACAGAACTCAATTCTTTCATAGACCATCAACAGATTCATCTCACCAATCGCTATCTCCAGTTCCTCATACTATACAAATCGAGCGCTCACCTTTTGATTCATAATCTCAAAAAAAATGTAGTTGAAATTGAATTTTATGATATTCTGTTATTGAAAGTATGTCAAATCAAACTGGGGGTGGAATATGAAATCGTTTAAACCAATTCATTCTTATCGTGTTATCGTTCTTTATCCACACGGTCAGTGAAGCGCAGGTGGATGAATCCGATGAAGACCGGACGTTGGCGCCTTATTTTATCGTCTTAACCGACGATCCAACAATCGACCAATTGCCTTTAAAGAGCACGAAGGGGGATGTCCACATCTCAGGAGTTATCGCCAATGTTCAAGTTACGCAAGTATATAAAAACAATGGACTTAGGCCGATCGAAGCGATTTATGTTTTCCCTCTATCCACTAACGCCGCAGTCTACGCTATGCGAATGTTTATCGGCGATGTGATGATCGAGGCGGAAATCAAAGAAAAAGAGGAAGCGAGACAGGAATACGAAGAGGCGAAAGAGGAGGGGAAAAGCGCCAGTCTGCTCGAACAGAACCGGCCGAATGTATTTCAAATGAATGTCGCCAATATCATGCCCGGCGATGAGATCACAGTTGAACTGAATTACGTCGAAACACTCGTCCCTGAAAATGGAGTCTATGAGTTTAATTATCCTGCTGTTGTCGGGCCTCGATATTCAGAGAAAAAAGTCAGCGAGACCGATGGCACGGAATCTTGGATCGAAACGCCCTATCAGCATGAAGGCGAAGAAGCGCTGTATGAATTTGACGTAAATACGCATATCAACTCCGGCGTGCCCCTGCAATCGATCGAATCGCCTTCGCATAATATCAATATCGTCCATGAAAACGAAACCTCAGCGGATATCACTCTCACCACAACCGAAGGCGCCGGACTGAAAGACTACCGGTTGCGCTTCAGTTTACGGGGGAATGAGATTCAAACCGGTGTTCTGCTATATGAAGGGGAGGAAGAGAATTTCTTCCTGGCAATCGTAGAACCACCAGAAACGATCACTGAAGCCCAGATTCCCCCACGGGAATATCTCTTTGTGCTTGATATATCAGGTTCAATGTACGGTTTTCCTCTCGACACCGCCAAAACGTTCCTGCTTCAATTGCTTCAAGAACTCCGTCCAACCGATGTCTTTAATGTGATGTCGTTTGCTGGAAGCAGCTGGGTGATGTTTGAAAATTCCATGCCCGCCGTATCGGAGAATATAGAATACGCGCTGGAACAAATTTATAGATTACAAGGAGGAGGCAGCACACAGATCTTGCAGGCGTTGCAGCGGATATTCGATCTCCCCCTCTATTCCAAGAATTTGGCGCGCTCGACGGTTGTGATTACAGATGGATACGTCGTTGTCGAATATGAAGTGTTTGATGAAATCAGAGAACATTTGGATGAGACAAATGTCTTTGCGGCCGGGATCGGCAGCAGTCCTAATCGGTACATCATCGAAGGCATGGCCCATGTTGGATTGGGGGAACCGTTTTTTATCTCCAAGCCGGAAGAGGTGGATGAAACAATTGAGCGGTACAAGAATTATATCAAAGAACCGTTGTTAACTCATATCAACGTAGAATTTGACGGTTTCAACGCTTACGACGTTGAACCAGTGGCGATTCCGGATGTATTCGCCCAACGGCCGGTTGTAATCTATGGAAAATATGAGGGGGAACCGAATGGTTCAATCATCCTAACCGGACATACCGCCGATGGAGAATATCGTAACGAGATTTCCATCACACCGGATCTTGTGGATGAAACGAATTCCGCCTTGCGCTATTTATGGGCGCGGAAGCGGATTCAACTCTTAGGAGATTATGTCAATTTAACTGAGTATGCTCTTACCTATTACTTACAAGCCGCTGAATTAAAAGAATCCCTCACTCAACTCGGATTGAAATACAATCTGTTAACGGAATATACCTCATTTATTGCAGTCTACCATGAAGTGCGGTATGAAGATGGAGAACCGGTTGTGGTCGAGCAACCCCTTCCACTGCCGGAAGGAGTCGAAGACAGCGCGCTTCCATCTCCCGCTCCCAGTCCCACACCCGCTCCCGGACATCAAAGTGTTCCCGTCAATGACTGGTTCTTACACGATGACGATGGGGATGGGATGATTGATGAAGCAGCGAATCCCGCCACGATCCAAGGTAACGTGTTAGAGATCATCGATTTAACGCATTTCAGAATTGTAATCGATGGAATTGAACAAATCGTCCAGCTGAAGGGAATTGAAATCGCTGATGTAAATTCTCTTGCCATTCAATCCGCATTAAACTATCTAAAACGTCTGCTTGTTGGCCAGACAATTCTTTTACGTAATGCAGAAAAAACAGCAAAACAATTTGATGGCCAGCCACTAATCCGCGCGGATATATTGATTGATGGCATCAATATCGTGTCACACTTACAACCGTACAAAGTATTCGTAAAGACTCCGTGACAAGAAATTAATCCAGTACAATGTAATAATAGACCGGTCTCGGAGAGAAATCACCGAGACCGGTTTTCTGCTTACTATTATGGAGTTCTCACAGGATCATAGAGAGGAACATTGATATGAATCCACAAATAAAACTTACAATCATTATATTTATATTCTGCTTTATTTCAGAAATATGTGTATATGCAGTGGAATTGAATTATGAGCCGGTTGTCAGCGGATATCCTTCAGCCAATAATCTCCAGTTTGGAGATGTCGATTTAGATGGCGTTATGGACGCGTGGTATACGTGGTATTCATATGCTCTTCGAGGTGGATCACAAACAGGATTTGATCTCTTTAAAGGGAGCGGTGATGGACATTTTGAAGCATGGGATAATTGGTATTGGAGCGCTCCACCCAAAAAATGTCCTGTTTTAGGTGATTGGTTGACAGGAGGTAGTAATGAGTTTCTGTTTTTTGGTTATAACGTGAGTCCAAGGATCATACTCCTGAATAGAGGTGAATTTGGAGAAAAAAAGGGCACTCTACATCTTTCAGATACAAGTGATCCAATTCCTTATGATCCTTACTCGTATCGATTACTTGGAAAAGGGGATTTTGATGGGGATGGATTTGATGATGCTCTATTCACCTACTACAGTAGTGAGGAAGCGTGTTTGTATGGTGATGGCGCTGCGAATTTTGAATTGATGGTCTATAAGAATTCTTTTGACTATGATTCTAACAATGGCGCGGTTATGGCTATACTTGATATTAACAAAGATAACTATGATGATTGGATCGCACGTAAAAGCAGCGCGATAATTTCTTTTTATGGAAATGCGAATCGAGAAACTGTTTTTTCTGCATCTAAGACAATTGATCTGGATTTTCTAGCGTCAAAAATAATACCGGTAGAATTATATCCAAATAATCCAGTGGATTTATACATACCTTCCGCAACCCAATATCAATACTTGAGAAATGATGGAGAAGGAAATCTTAGGAAAACCGACATTTCTTTTCCTCCTTCATGGAATCCCCCAAATGCGCATTTCGCGGATTTGGATATGGATTCTAAGGTAGAATGTCTAACATGGCGTGATGGGATTTTGTATATCTACCAGCAGAATGAAATGCAGTCATTCTCATTATTAAAAGAGATCGCGCTTCCTTACGTCAAAAGAATTGATACTGTCTACGTGACAGATATGAACCAAGATGGAATCAACGATATTCTATTATTCTCTTCCATCCATGCGGCCATTACTCTACTCAATCAACCAAATAAACCGTCTCCTACGCCAACAATAATAAGCAATTCTCCAACCCCAACCCCTCCAATTCAATTCTCCACTCCAACACCGAGCCCCTATCCGATCGACTCAAATGCAATCGTTTTATCACCGGATGATAACGCAGTTGAAATTATCAATAATGCGCCAAGTGGATCGAAAATAATTTTTGAGCCAGGATCGTATAGTTTTGAACCAAGTTCCCAATCGGGAATTGCATGGGATTATTGTATTGAAAATAAGGAAATAACTCTGATCGGCAGGGAACCGTCGCGCAGTACGAAAATCAGTGGGATATTTACAATAAAAAATGCATCATTCACAATGCAGAATATTGTGTTTCTACCCTTTATAGAATGTTATACAGGAATCAACGCAGAGAATTCGAATCTTCTATTTATCAACAATTATATTGAAGCTGCATATAGATACATTAAGGTATCTGCTGGACAACAATTTCCCGGTGGCCCAGCAATCCATTATTCAAATGCGGATGGAAAAACGATAACTCTAATACAGAACACAATCGAATATGGAAGCACAGGAAACAGTATACTTCTATCCAATTGCAATGATTGCCTAATTGATATGCAGGATAATTCCAGTCTTGGAAAAAATAATGGAAAATCGGCGATCGATATAGAAAATTGCACAAATATCCAGTTATTTCTCTCTCCCACAGACACATACGATCGCTTTTCCCTCACCCATCTCAAAGCGAAATATTCTATACTTGATATCTACAACGGTGTCATTCACGGGATACATGGCCAAGACGAGGTGCTAGGGTTTGATGGCGCCGAAGCGATCTACGCTATCAATAATTCTCACGTGACACTCCACAACACACAACTCTATGGAGGACTGGGGGGAAACGGTATACAACCCGGAAAAGACGCGCCACCTTACGTCACAGATGAATCCTCCATTGTATACTGGACAACAGCGGTTCAGTCTTGGTTGTTGATGCAGTAAAAAATCCGCAATACCGATCATAATCCACGCGCTTGCTTCTGTGTTTTATCCGCGCGAGCTATATGTTCGCGATGTAGAGGGATATTGAATTCTTTCAGCGCATCCATGATTGAAACATCCGCCGAACGGCTTTCGATGATTGTCCAACCTTCATCATGCTTTCGGGTGACTCGCACCGTTTGCCCATATTTATCCCGCAGCGCGTCAATCTCCTTTGTATACGGCCATGTGTGAATCATTGCTTTATCCAGATTCACCGGCGCGCAAACCCAATGTTCATACCGGCCCGTTGCGGCGATTTCATCTCCTGTGATATCGATAATGCGGGAAGGGTCACTCCACGTGCTGGTGACGATATGCGCCTGCGCAGACCAAGCCCATCCGTTCAGAATCCGCCCGCCGGGAAAAGCGCTGGGCCAGAAGATAATCTCTGCTCCCTGTTGTTTCAATGAGTACCATCCATCGGCCCAATTAGCGTCAAAACAGATCTGAAAACCGATAACGCCGAAATCCGTTTTATACACGGGCTGTTCAATCGCGCCGGGACAGGTCCCTCCTTCGACTTCACTATGGGTAGGGTGAATTTTGTTGTACACATGCGCCACATCCCCTTTTCGATCGATCAACACGGCGGAATTGAAAATCTTGCCTTGTTGCTTTGTATGGAGGGGACAGATCACATAACACTTGTTGTCTTTGGCGAACGCGGCGAAACGCTTGATTATTGGTCCAGGAATCTCTTCCGCGATTTCTTTGACAGGAAGACTGTGGGAGACGCCAGGAAAAACAAACGATTCCGGGATGCAAATGATATCCGGCTGACAGGGAAGAGTTTCTTCCATTCGGCCGATAATACGGTCGATTAACTTGTCAATGGTTGAATCTTTCAATTGCTCCATGGTTAATGTGGCGATCCACACTTCACGAGGCAAACGGTCTGCGCTCCTCAATTCCATATTCTGACCTACGTTCGTGGAAGCGATTAATCCCGCGCCGGCGCCACCCGCCGTTTTCAAAAATGCTCTTCGTTCCATGATTTAATCCTCGTTTCATGAGAGTGTGATTATTATCTGAATTCTCTGTTGACACGTATGGCTGAAACTACATTCAAAGCCTAAAACATATTCGACTCATACGAAAGGCGTTCCTTACGTATAATGAATGGATATATACAGTTATTCCTTTCATTTCTTTGTAAAGATGTCATTTGATTTAAATAAGGATGGTGTGTCAAAGAGATAAAATGATAGATATAGTTACAAATCATTAAAAAAAAGTTGATTCTATATTTTTAGTTTTTTTAGTAACAGAGTGTTATTTGAAACTTTTGTTGCTGAAATGATAACTTTCCTGTTGACATACCTTCTTGCAGGTATGTATAATTCCTAAATTGAAGCAACTGATCTTCAGTTGTTTTCTTTATTGCGCCTTGATGAGATTTCGTTTCATAAGACATTGTATAAAGACTTCCAAGCCGTTCATGCAGGAGTTTTTCAATGAATCAGAGTGAAAATCAGAATTCGGTTCTAAACGAGAATAAACAACGCAAGTGGTCTGTTTGGCAATCACTTTTACAGGCGGTTGTTTTGTTATTTTTTATCGCCGCAGGATGGTTCCTTCGGGGGGCGATGCCTGGAGGAAATGCAGCGGGAGGCCCTCCAGCTGGAAGACCGGCCACGCTCCCAACTGTTAATGTGGAAACCGTCCAGGAAGGATTGGTCGAAGCGCCTAAAGAGTATATCGGTCATGTCGAAGCGATTCAGGAAGTGGATCTATTCGCTCAAGTCACTGGCACGATTGAGACGGTACACTTCGCGGAAGGGAGTTACGTAAACGAAGGGGATTTGTTATTCACCATTCAACAGGATGAATACAAAGCGCGTGTCGCGCTTGCGGAGGCGTCCTATCAACAAGCGCAGGCCAATCTGAATGGAGCGACGGCGGATCTAGAAGCGGAAAGGGCGAATTTAGACGCGGCTGCAGCCAACCAAGAGCGGGCGGAGAAGTATCTAAAACGGCTCCAAAGCGCGGATGAACGCAGTGTTGTTCAAGCCAATCTTGACACGGCTGTGAGCGATGAAAAACAGGCGAAATCCATGGTTCGTCAAGCGAGAGCGAGGATCGATCAAGCAAAAACGGCCGTTCAGCAGATGGAGGCGTTAGTGCACAAAGCGAAGGCCGATCTTGACTTGGCTCTCATTGATTTGGGATATACAGAAATCCGTTCTCCCTTGACCGGCCGGATTGGAGAAGCGGTCGTCACGAAAGGGAACTATGTGGGACCCTCGACGGGCGCTTTAGCTCGCATTGTCCAAATGGATCCGATTCGTGTTGTTTGGTCTTTGACTGATCGTGAATATTTATCACTTCTCGAAAAAACAGAAACCGGACAAGAGCCTTCAGTGAAAATCCGTTTGCGCCTGCCGAATGGACATATGTTCGATGGCGCCGGAAGCCGGGATTTCGAGGACAATGTGATGGATCCTCAAACGGGAACGATCGCCGTCTATACACGGTATGACAATGATAATGGACTGCTGATTCCGCATAGTTTCGTCACCGTAATCATGGAGCCGGTAGATGGTAAAAAAGCGCCTCTGATCCCCCAGGAAGCCATTCTCTTTGATTCGGAAGGTCATTTTGTATACGTCGTGGATGAAAACAGCATAGTGGAGCAACGGCGTGTCGAACCGGGAGAAATTATCAAGGACGACCAGATCATTCTTTCTGGTCTCAAAGCAGGAGAGAGAATTGTAGTCCAGGGGATTCAGAAAGCGCAAAACGGTCAAAAAGTTATGATTTCCTCTAATGCCAGCGAAGGAGGCGAATAACGTATGTTTGCGAAATTCTTCGTCGCGCGTCCCCGTTTCGCTATTGTTATTTCCGTCGTGCTGACGCTTGCAGGAGCGTTAGCTTTAGGATCGTTGCCTGTCACTCAATACCCAGAAATTACACCTCCGGAAATCCGGGTTTCCACCCGATATCCCGGCGCTGGTTCAGATGTTATTGCTGATACGGTCGCCGCGCCGCTCGAAGAAGAAATGAACGGCGTAAATGATATGATTTATATGTCTTCCCAAAGTGATGACTCGGGGAATTATGAATTGACCGTGACATTCGCTGTGGGGACTGATCTAGACATAGCGCAAGTGCGGGTACAAAACCGGGTACAACAAGCGCAATCAAAACTGCCCCAGGAAGTGACCCGGCAAGGGATAGAAATCAGCACCCGGTCATCCGGTCAACTCGGGATTTTCTTTTTCCAATCCCCGGGGGGAACGCATGACCGCTTTTATATAAGCAACTATGTGCACAATCATATCAAGAATGTGTTAAACCGTATTCCTGGAGTCGGCTCCATCATTGTTTTTGGGCCCGAATCCAGTATGCGCGTCTGGCTCGATTCCGATCGCATGGCTGCCTTGGGACTGAGTCCGAATGATATTGTCACCGCCATTGAAAACCAGAATCTTCAAGCCTCTCTAGGATCGGTCGGCGCTTCGCCTGGAAACGAAAATTTGCCGCTCGCTCTTTCGATTCAAGCCAAAGGCCGCTTGAACGAACTTGAAGATTTCCAAGAGATTGTTGTCGCAGCAAACTCAAAAGGCGCTTTAGTTCGTTTAAAAGATATCGGCCGGGTTGAAATGGGGGGGAATCAATACATTGATGAAGCCTATGGGAATGACGCTCCCGGCGCGGGGATCATGTTGAATCAGACTCCTGGGACAAACGCCCTGGACGCCATGGACGCCGTCTATAAAGAATTGGAGCGTCTTGAAAAACAGTTCCCGGAAGACTTTGAATATATTGTTTTGTATGACGCCACGGAATTTGTCCGTATCAGCATTCAAGAAATCATTACGACGCTCTTCATTACCTTTATCCTTGTGGTTTTGGTCTGTTATATCTTTCTTCAGGATTGGCGCGCGACATTAATTCCGACGTTGGCGATTCCTGTCTCTCTCTTATCGACTTTCGCTGTCTTCATGGTTTTCGGGTACAGCATCAATCTCCTTACGCTTTTTGGCTTGATTTTGGCTATCGGCGTGGTTGTTGATAATGCTATTATCGTGGTCGAACGGGTTATCCATTTGATGCAGGAAGAGGATCTCGATCCAGCAACCGCCACGATACAAACCATGCAGCAAGTTACCGGCGCCATTGTGGCGTCCACATTGGTTTTAATGGCTATTTTCGTTCCTATTGGTTTTGTCGCTGGAATTACAGGGAGCATTTACCGCCAATTCGCTGTCGCTATTTCCTCGGCGGTCCTGTTTTCGATGATTACGGCGTTGACTCTAAGTCCAGCGTTAAGCGCGACCCTGCTGCGGATTCCAAAACCGAAGAGACATGGACCATTGGCTTGGTTTAACAGCGTTCTGAATCAAAGCAAAAAGGGATACATTTCTCTCTCTTCCTGGTTGTCTATGCGCTTGTTGATTGCGGGGCTTTGTCTTCTTCTTGTGATCGCGGGTACGGCTTTGCTTTTGACCAGTATGTCAACCTCATTTATTCCCGATGAGGATCAAGGTGTGATCTATTTCGCATTACAACTTCCTGAAGGATCCAACCTCGCTCGGACTCGGCGGGTTGTAAAAAAAATTACTCCTTGGGTATTAAACACGCCAGGAATCCACAATGTTGTGGGGGTAAGCGGATTCAGTTTAATTGGTGGCCGGGGTGAAAATATGGGATTTATGGTCGCCACATTAGACCACTGGGATGAACGAACGGATACAAATCTGAGCATTTCCTCTATTTTACAAAAACTTCGTCAACAATTGGGAGAGGTTCCGGAAGCGAAAATCAATTTGTTTACTCCACCCCCCATCAGAGGACTCGGTACAACCGGCGGTTTGGAAATTCGCCTTCAATCAATCGAGGAAAACGATCCGCAGAAATTAGAGTCCAATTTGCGGGGATTTTTAGCGAAGATCAACCAAGCGCCGGAAATTATGTTCGCCTTCTCCTCCTATGAGGCCAATACGCCTCACTTGTTTCTCGATCTCGACCGGGAAAAAGCGGAGTCTATGAATGTGCCTGTCGCAAGTGTCTTCGGAACAATCCAATCGTATCTCGGTTCGAGGTATATCAATGATATCAACTTGGGGAGTCAAGTGTATCAGGTCAATGTCCAGTCAGATTGGGAGTACCGGAAGAATATAGAGGATATTAAACGGATTTATGTGAAGAGTTCGACTGGCGCGATGGTTCCAATCAATAGTCTCGCCACAATCCGAACCATCGCGTCACCCCGTCAGGTTGAACGGTTCAATCTGTTTCCCTGCGCTTCCATTACCGCTTCGGCTCCACCATTCATCAGTTCAGGACAAGCGATGGCGGCGATCGAGAACTTGGCGAATCAATTCTTACCATCGAATTACACAATCGCATGGTCGGGCATGAGTTACCAAGAGAAAAAGACAGCGAGTCAAGGCATGGCTCTTATGGTGATGGCTCTTGTGTTCGGCTATCTCTTCCTGGTTGCGCAGTATGAAAGTTGGACCATTCCCATTTCCGTAATTCTGTCCCTGCCGGTGGCTATCCTTGGCGCTCTAATTGGATTACAGCAGACCGGATTGTCTTTGAGTGTATACGCGCAGTTGGGATTGATCATGTTAGTCGGTATCGCCAGTAAAAACGCCATTCTGATTGTGGAATTTGCGAAAGAACAACGGGAGAGCGGCCGATCCATTGTAGATGCGGCGGCCATAGGAGCCAGCGAACGGTTTCGGGCCGTCTTAATGACCGCTTTTACCTTCGTCCTGGGCACGTTGCCTATGGTTTTCGCATCCGGCGCCGGCGCGGCCAGCCGGCAAGCCATTGGAGTCACTGTCTGCGCGGGAATGACCGTCGCGACTGTCTTCGGGATTTTTCTCATTCCCGCTTTGTATGTCATGTTCCAAACGATTCGTGAAACGATCAAAAAATCCTAAACGATCCACTCTCATCTATAGGAGGAGATGTCCCGGTGAGAATCAATGTACTTGTTATCTTACTTATATCTATACTCATAGCCGGTTGCGCGGCGACCGGTACCCGCTATTCGCCGCCTGACGTTGTGGAGCCGGGCTTCTCGGATGTTTTACAAAACGGAACCGATGCGGCTTCTGGTGAACAAGGCGCCATCACTCCGGAAATGTTGGCCGATTGGTGGCACTCATTGAACGATCCCATCTTGACCGAGTTGATTCATAACGCTTTGGAAGGGAATCTCGATCTGAAAGAGGCCAAAGCCAGTGTGCAAGAAGCGCGCAGTCTTCTGGGGATCAGCCGGGCGGGATGGTTTCCGTTCCTGGATGTTGGCGCCGCTTATGAAAAAAGTAGTTCAAGTGACAATATGATTTTCAGCACCGGTGAGAATGATACGTATCAAGCCGGATTTGACGCTGCGTGGGAAATTGATATCTTCGGTGGAGTGCGCCGAGGTGTGGAAGCCGCGCAAGCCGATCTTCAAGCGCGGCGGGAAAACCTTAAGTCGGTATGGGTTTCTCTCACAGGTGAGGTGGCTCAAAGTTATATCGCATTGAGAACCTATCAGAAGCGGCTGCTGGTCGCGGAAACAAATTTGGAAAATCAGATTGAAACGTATGAGATCTTGCAGTCAAGTTTTAAGGCCGGTTTGATCGATGAACTAGATGTGCAGCAAGCCCGGTACAACTTGGAGAGAACCCGGTCAACGATTCCTGCAATTCGCAGTGGATTGGAATTGAACAAAAACGCGTTGGCGGTGCTGACGGGAACCATGCCGGGAAATCTTCATTCACTCTTGCAGGACCGGAAGCCCATCCCCGTCTCTTCATTAAGAATCATTACCGGGATTCCGGCGAACACGCTGCGTCAAAGGCCTGATATTCGCGCGGCGGAACGGCGCCTGGCTGCGCAAACCGCTCGCACTGGCCAAGCGAAAGCGGATTTGTACCCGAAATTCACTCTCATTGGTTCCATCGGTCTGGAATCCATCGATTCCTCTTCGTTCTTTTCATCGGCCAGCGCCGCATGGAATATAGGCCCTAAAATTACTTGGCCAATTTTCCATGCCGGATCTATTCGCAACAATATTCAAGCCCAGACCGCCATCCAAGATCAATTGCTGGCGGTTTATGAAAAAACCATTCTTGACGCGATAAAAGAAGTCCGTAACGCCCTTGTGGATTACGCGGAAGAACAAAACCGTCGCCATTCCTTATCGGCGGCGGTTCAAGCGGCCCAAACCGCTGTGGGACTTGCGCAGGATAAATATAAAAATGGACTGGTCGATTTCAACAATGTATTGGACGCGCAACGATCTTTACTCTCTCTCGAAGATCAACTCGCCCTTAGCGAAGGCGCGATTTCGACAAACCTTGTTCGATTGTATAAAGCGCTCGGTGGCGGTTGGGGTGTGATGGATGACGATGAATCCCCTGAACCTGCTGAGGCGCCGGATTCAACTATCATTCAAGCTTCGGACTCACAAGTAATGACGAAATAAACTCATTGAGTAGATTTTTGGATTGTATCCGCATAGACATTTGTTGTATTCCAACTTATATTTTTTCCTTATTTAGTTTTCCATCCTGTTTATTCTTGTCCTCCCTGTTGAATAAAACTTAAAAACATCTTAAATCGAAAAATACGGGCTTTGCTCCGGTATAAATGCGAGATCTTTTTGTCCTTTTTTCATGGCTTTGGATAATTTCATTTCACGGAGGATTTATCAAATAATGATTATATGATATAACATTAAATGTTATTAAAAATAATATGAAATACGATGTCTTTAGGTATTACGCTTTTTTCCATATTTTTTTCTCTTGTTACTACATTTTTCGTATACAATAGAGAAAAATGGCTACAATTGATTGCCGTTTTTTCGTAAAAATATCATCATTTTGAGTGCAAATAAAAATAAATAAGACTCGTTAGTAATAAATAATTTGTGTTTATCGCAAAAATAAAATATGATGATTTTAAAATGCTTAATATTTGTAGTGTCTTCTTGTTTTATGATAAAATAATCTGCAAGGCTCTGGATTTGTATTAGAAGACCATTCTCATGATAGGTTCTTAAATTATTGGATCGTTCGCATGTTCTTATGGGGTAAATGTCCACCGTTATTAATAGTGATCATATATGTGAATGAGTTTTTGAAATTTACTCATCCGTGATTTCTCCCGCAACTCATTTTCATTTGCGCATAATGATCTCAATCATGAGGTTTTAGATGAAAATATATTTATTTTTGTTCATTGCCGTAGCGCTATATTCTGTAAATGCGCGAGTAGCGCAGACGCAAGAGTCAACGGACGAACTCTTCGATTTAAGTCTGGAAGAGTTTCTTGACGTCGAAATTGTGTCTATTTCTAAAATCAAGGAAAAAGCGTCGATTGCGCCGGGAACGGTGTACGTCATCACGGGTGAAGAAATCAAACTGTATGGAATTCGCAACCTGCAAGAAGCGCTGGCGTATGTGCCTAGTGTGTATCTGTACGATCCTCATAGTTGGGTATGGGGAGGCCAGCGAGGATTTGTTTCGAATTTTTCCCAAACTCTTTTATTGGTGAATGGGCGGGAATTTAATAATATCATCGCGGGGGAGGGATTCATCAGCCGACAATTTTCGACATATAACATTGAGCGAATTGAAGTAGTCCCTTCTCCTATGTCCGCGTTGTATGGCGCCAACGCGTTGGCCGGTGTAATCAATATTATCACAAAAGATGGAAATCCTGATTTTAATGGTGTCGAAGTCTCGATGGAAGTAGGCAGCTATAGTACGCTATCAGAAGATATACTTTTCGGCGCGCCAATCGGTGATCTAAGTTTGAAGGGGAGTGTCCGACGCTACAACAGTAACGAGGAGGATTATCTAGATTTCGTACGGGATACGGAGCGCTATTCAAAAGGTTGGGTGAACGCGCAGGACGCGAATCCCTTTATCACGCAATATGAGAATCCCTCCACCTCAACGGCGTTGAATCTACAATTGGATTATAAGTCATTTTATCTTGGAGGGAATTATTATCGGAACGAACAGTCGCATGGACTGGAAAAACTGCGCTGGAATTATACCGATGGTCAGGATGAAAGAGATTTCTCACTCCTGTATGGTGGTTACGATGGCAGGATTAACGACTCGATGCGTCTGAAATTAGAATACCAGCATTACCGATCGTATCTGTGGGGCGTCTATCACGCGGGTTTATGGCCAGGTTCAAAGTTGCAAACGCCAGATGGGGCCGAAATTTATCAATTCCCTGATGAAGTCATTACATCCTCCGGCGATGTTCTTCACGGTTTGGATGAGATTACCGCCTATTACCCCAGTTTTTACGATTATTTGACCGATCAGAATGTTCTTGATCCAGCTACGATAACGGCCGCGGATATCGAAACGTATTTCAATCATATCTACACCAACAAAGAAAGTCGGGGCAACACACGAGACCGGTTTGATCTGCAATGGACTTGGGACCTAAGTGATCGAATATCGTTAAACACAGGTTATATGTTCGATCATATTGACTGCGCCGGGCTTGCGGTGATGGATGGTTGGATTGGAACGGGCGCTCTTTTTAGTACGTCAATTGATTACTCCAAACGGGATTCAGTGTACCGGAGTGATAAACATGGAGTATTTTCCCAAATTAATCTCGAACTGCTTGAAGAGCAATTATACCTCAGTGGCGGCGCCCGTTACGACGAGCAAAATCACTACGGCAGCACAGTGAATCCACGCGCCGGCCTGGTTTGGCGGCCGGTGAAAAGCGATGTCTTTAAATTTATATATGGTGAAGCGTTTCGGGAACCGAACGTGTTTGAATTGGCCAGTAATCCTCAACTGGAACCATCGAAACTTCGCTCATATGAACTGAGTTATTCTCATAGTTTTGGTGACATTGCACAGACGCATCTTACTGTCTACCATAACGCCGTTGATGATTATCTGGATACAGTAGGATCAATTATTGGGAGCGGTGTAGAGACGATTGATGAGCAAACCGTACAAGGTTTGGAAGGACGTTTGGATTTACGGTACGGTCCGATATTAACATTTATCAATGGAGCCTATATCTTCAACGCCGAACAGAAAATCGAAGTTCCCAGCACAGGGGAATTGGAAACCTTTGACCTATTGAATCTTCCGGAAGCGAAAGCCAATTGGGGAATTAGTTATTTGTTCAATCCACATTATTCACTCAGTCTTTTATCCAGTTATATTTGGCCATACGACGCGTTGAGCGGTAATCCATCGATCTCGGAACCGTTTGAAATCCCCGCCTATTTTACGATGAAGATGACATTCAACGCGTCCGGTTTCAAAATGAATTATGTGACCTGGGATTGGTTTATTACTGTCAATAATTTGTTGGATCGAAAGAATTATCACCCAAACATCCGCCGATCCGGGCCTCATATGTTTTTACAGGATGGACGCGGTATCTACGCGGGGATTACTGCGAGATTTTAATCATGCGAATTATGAAGGCAATAGCTTGATGAAACCAGTTGTGATTCTTTGTTTTATTCTGTTGGCTGTAATGACTTTTGGAAACCTGGAAGTCAATTCTCAAGTCGACGAGTCTACCATGAAGGCTGTCGCCGTTGAAAAGATCGTCCGTTTTTTGGAATGGCCGAAAGGCCATCCTATTACTAAAAGGGAAAGCCCATTCATCATTGGCACAATTGGGGAATGTCCATTTGGGGAGAAAGCCGCGGCGATTTATGAAAATCGAAAGATCAAAGGTTTGTCCGTCCAAGTCCGTACGGTTTCGAAACTGGAGGAAATTAACCAATGCCATCTCTTGTATATCACACCGGTCAAACCAAGTGAGTTGAAACAAATTTTAGCGGAAACAAGAAACCAGCCGATTCTCACGTTCAGCAATACACAGGGGTACGCGGAGCAAGGTGTGTTAGTCAATTTTTATATTGAAAATAAGAAACTACGGTTTGAAATCAACGAAGGTGAATTCCACAAGGCGGGAATCACCATCGATTCGCTCTTATTGAAAGTCGCCAAGAATGTCAATCCGGTTCGAAAGATGGAATAATCATGTTGCGCGTTCTTTCAATTAAATACAAACTGGTTTGTATTATATTCGGTATTAGCGCGATTACGTCTCTGATCGGTTTCGCGTTTATTTTTTATATCAATTTGGCCGGTTTTAAAGAGGATTTAAAGAATAAGGCCGATCTCGGCGCCCGGTTGGCCGGTCAATACTGTGTCGTTCCGTTGACATTTCAATACCAAGAGGAGGCGTCGCAGGCGCTGGAAAAACTGTCCGCCATCCCCGATGTTCTCAATGCCTGCATTTTTGATGAAGAGGGGAAATTATTCGCTGCCTATAACCAATCCGAAGAAACTGCAATGGAATTCCCTCCTATCCATTCTGAGTCAAGTGAATACAAAGACGGATTTCTTCACTTATACCATCCAATTGTGTATCAGGGCATTGAGTACGGCACGATTTACTTGCGTGTTTCGACGGTGAAGTTGGATCAAAAGGTTTGGAATCATATCTCATTACTTGCGCCCCTGCTCTTATTACTCCTGATTCTTTCCTATCTTCTGGCGACTCAAGTGCAGCGGTTGATTTCCGGCCCTATCATTGAACTATCAAAAGTCACAAAAGAGATCGGGCAGAAGATGGATTATTCGATTCGAATTGAACATCAAGGAACGGATGAAGTCGCCACGCTGTATAAGAATTTCAATTCGATGTTCGATCACATTCAAGCGTTAAACAACGAATTAGAAGACCGTGTTAAAGAGCGGACGATAGAACTTGAAAAGACTAATCAAGAGTTGATCCGCGCAAAAGAAGCGGCGGAAGCGGCGAACCGGGCCAAGAGCGTGTTTTTGGCGAACATGTCGCATGAAATCCGTACGCCCATGAATGCGATCCTTGGATTTTCACAATTGTTACAGCGTCAATCCAATCTGGATTCTGAACAGCGGGACTACCTGAATACGATTAACCGGAGTGGTGAGCATTTACTGGCTTTAATCAATGATATTCTGGAGATGTCGAAGATTGAAGCCGGCCGGATTACATTCAATCCATGCGCGTTCGATCTTCACGGATTGCTGGAAGACTTGGAAGTGATGTTCCGGGTCCGGACGAATGCGAAAAGACTGCATTTAGATGTTGAGCGATCCAGCAAACTGCCTCGCTGTATTGTCACTGATGAAGGGAAACTGCGCCAAGTGCTAGTCAACCTGCTTGGTAACGCGGTCAAGTTTACTGAGAAAGGGGGCATCGCATTACGGATCGGGATTAAGCAAGACGATCCGGAAGATTTACGCTTGATCGTTGAGGTGGAAGACACCGGCGTGGGGATTGCCCAAGGCGAAATTGATACGCTCTTCGAAGCGTTCCAACAAACGGAAAGTGGGGTGAAGTCGGAAGGCGGCACCGGTTTGGGATTGGCGATCAGCAATGAATTTGTTCATCTCATGGGAGGAGAGATCACCGTTACCAGCCAAGTGGGGAAGGGAAGCGTTTTCCGGTTCGAAATTCAGATCGAGGAGGGGGAAATTCAGGATGAAGGAGAAGCGGCTTCCCATCCTCGCGTGGTTGGATTGCGGACCGGCGCTGGAGAATATAGAGTTCTTGTCGTCGATGATAAAGAACTCAACCGGACACTCCTGTCCAAGATGTTGACGTTGGTCGGCTTCCAAATTCGGGAAGCGGGAAACGGTCAAGAGGCCATCGATCTTTTTTTGACTTGGAATCCCCATATTATTCTTATGGATATCGTTATGCCGGTTATGGATGGTTATGAAGCCACGAAAAAAATTAAAGCCACTTCAAAGGGAAAGGAAACTCCTATTATCGCTGTCAGCGCCAGCGCGTTTGAAGAGGACCGGGAAAAAGTGACTCAAATGGGCGCGGATGATTTTCTCCGAAAACCATTCAAAGAACATGAACTCTTCGATCTGTTGAAAGCGTATCTCGATGTTGAATACATTTACTTCGACGATGCGGCGCCGGGTTTCGAGTCTTCTGAAAACATGGAAACGATCGCGCCGGATTCTCTTTCAAAGGTTCCCCTTGATCTTATACAACAGCTGAAAACAGCCATTACAAATGGGTATATCAACCAAGTTAATGAATGCATCGAACGTATCCGGGAATACAATGGCATAGCCGCAGATACTTTGCAAAGTCTCGCCGAACACTATGAATATGAAAAAATGACAGCCTTGTTTGAATGCGTAGAGAATCAAGATGTTTGAACGTCAAGACGCAAAAGGCGCTTCTCAATTCAAGAGGGATTTATGGCGCCGGCTGTTCAACCGTTGATTACGACGTTCTGTTAAAGGTAAGACTATGGCTTATTCAACAGCAAGTGGGAATCGCTACATATTATACATCTTCAAATGGGCGCGCATACTATCCTTATGGATAGGATTCTTTTTTGTTTTTCCCACAGACGCTTGGGTGGATGATTACTTAGTGCGGCGGCATTGGAACTCTACGGACGGATTAGGAGAATCGTACATTCGGCATGTCAGTATAGGGCCTTCGGGAAACGTTTACGCCGTTCATGGTACGATAAACACATTCAGTTTTTTGGATGGCTTTTCCGTCCGTACTCTATCATGCTCCACGGATATTGGCGCTGTGTATGAAGATCCGGAAGGAAATCTCTGGTCGACTAACTCGAATGGATTACAAGTATATCACAATGACGACTGGATTCATTTTGCGATCCCAGA
>CAXXSM010000107.1:0-19969 GCA_963663405.2 bacterium
GCCGGGGTGGAGGCCCGATTCATTCCATCGCTCAACGATTTTATCATGGCGGTTACTTTCCGGGATACGAGTATGCGAGCCCGTCCGTTGATGTGGTTCGCTTCCATGCGGATGTGGCGGGAGGCTCCGGTGTTTGGTTTGGGGCATGGGCGGTACGCGCCTAATTTCTTAGAAACGGTCTATGAAGTTGGTCAGGAATCAGATCCTGAACGGATTCAGCAAATTACACGTCAGATGAATACTATCCGTTCTGATCGCGCGCATAACGATTACTTTCAATTCCTGGCGGAGACGGGAGCGGCAGGATACGCGCTGGTGTTGTTTCTCATTTTTTCGTTTATCAGCGCAGGCGCGCGGCGGTTGTTTGACGGTTCGATTTCTTTAAGGGATCGAACGCTTTTGATGGGGATGTATCGCTGTCGTTTTCCTGATCGCCTTTCAATGTCTCTACGATTTTCCGCTTCGGCTTCCAGCCAGTTCTCTTTTCTTCGCTCTCGCATTAGGTGGAATTCTCCGGTTGATTCAAACGCGGGAAGACAATACTTTTCTCTTTTCGTTACCCAAAGAATCCCGTTGGATCTTCGCCGTTGTTGGGTTTGTAATGATCGCGCTGGGCTGCGGGACAATCGTCCGGCATTTGACCGCGTCCCATTACCGTTCATTGGGGGAGAAACATCTTCAATCGGGAGTGGAAGGCTCGATCTGGGCAGGAAAAGAAACCGGGCAGAATCAATATACCCCCATCCAACATTTGCAAATTGCAAATGAAAGGTTGGATCGCGCGGCTGCCTTGTTTCCAGGGGATGGCGAGATTCTTTTTAATCAGGGAAAAACCTTATTCTATCTCGGTCCCCGTTATCAAAATCAAGCGCTTGAACGGATTCTTCGCGCGAAAGAGACATATTGCGTTCCAGATCTGTTTCAGATTCTCACCCATATCTACGTAGCGCAATTAAAGTTCAATCCCGCCCGGCTAAACTCCAATCTTTTGCTGCTTATTGATCCGGAACGAGAAGGGGCGCAATTTCTCGCGGGACGGATAGATTTTCTTTCGGAACATTATGAAGACGCAATGAATCATTTTCGTCAAGAATTGCGCGTCGATCCAGAGAACGAAAGCGCGTGGGAATATATCGGACGTATTTACGAAAGGCATTTTCATCAGTACGAAGCCGCCGCGCAGGCGTATGAAAAAAGTATTGTATTGGCGCCCCAACGTTCTTAGTGTCCGCGAACGGATCGCAGATCTATACACTGAACACTTTCAACGATATTCCGAGGCGGAAGAGCATTACAAAAATTGCTATGGAATTGGCCAAAGCGCGAAATGATCGCGCCAAGCAAGTCAGCCTCCAAACCAAAATGAATCAGCTGAAACTCAAACAAGAGTGGAGAAAGAAGCCACGTCCATGAATGAGATCCCGAGTGAATTTATTCTTGAAAGCCGTAATTTATCGAAGACATACATTACGGGTGAAGCGAGTCTCGACGTGCTTATCGATCTGAATTTGGAGGTCAAGGGAAAACGAATTCATTGCAGTGACAGGAGAATCCGGTTGCGGTAAATCGACATTGCTGCACTTACTTGGCTGTTTAGACGATCCCACCGGCGGTGATGTATTGTTTCGAGGACAATCAATATTCCAGTTTAAGGAACCGGACGCGACCGGCTTCGAAACCGGGGAATTTGGATTTGTTTTTCAATTCCATCATCTCCTGCCTGAATTTACCGCTTTGGAGAATGTGGTCCTTCCGGGTATGATCGCAGGGAACGTGGGATCGGGGATTATGGGACCGGGGACGCACTCTTTTAAGCGAATTGAATCTATCTGGACGATTGGATTTTAAACCCGTAAAACTTTCCGGTGGGGAGCAGCAGCGTGTCGCCGTCGCACGGGCGTTGATCAATCAGCCCTCCATCCTGTATATGGATGAACCTACCGGGAATCTCGATCCGGCGAGAAGCGATGAATTGATTGATTTAATTAAAAAGAAACAAGAAGAGAAAAAATTAACCGTCGTGCTGGTGACGCATAATCGCGAAATCGCGGCGCGCGCGGACCGGATTCTTGTACTGCGCGAGGGGGGGACTTCACTCGATTTCATCAATTGAATAGGCGGATATTTGATTTTCCTTTCGATTTCCTTTGAAATGTCTTAAGCCAATCGACCTCAGGCCGATATTAACAAGTGTCAGCCACGGAAGGCGCGCAGATCCAAGGATGGATTCAGCCGGTTAGGGGATCGTCCTGGTTCTATCTTTGTTTGTTTCCAGCCTGATTTCTCCAGTCGATCCACGTCCTGCAATTCCTGGACCGCTTTATTGAAGTGAGGATTCACTTTTTTTGCGGTAAGTGTGAAAGCGTTTGTGTTAATTCGGTCTTGGGCGATGTTAAGGGTATAGAAATAGAGATGAAGAAGGGAATAAAATGAATTCTCTGACACGGGAATTGGAAGGTATTTCCCGGTGATTGAGAAATGGTTTTCATTCCTCACATCCGAACAGAATCGGTTCGGCGCCCTAACCGGCTATTGTTTTTCTCTCTTATTGAATCTCGGATAATTCGACTACACGCTTCTCATCCAATGATCGTTTTGCGGCTAAACCGATGACTACAGCCACGCGGCCATCGGGGCCCTGCGCGGGTGGAGGCGTTCCATTTCACGATAGCGTCGACAAACGCTTTCATTTCTATGATGTACGAATCAATATAGCGTTCCATAAAGAAATTGTATGGCAGTGGAGCATGAATCCCTTCCTTGTCGCTGATTGAAGTGCGCGTAGGGGCGTTGTTATCCGCCGCCACCATGCCTTTGGATCCAAAAACTTCCACCCGCTGATCATAGCCATATACGGCTTGACGGCTGTTGTCGATTGTGCCGATCGCGCCGTTTTTAAATCGCAGCGTTACCGCGGCTGTGTCAATATCACCCGCTTCTCCAATCTGTGGATCGACCAACACGCCGCCTTCCGCGTAAACCGAAATTATCTCATCGCCTGCAAGATAACGGGCCATGTCGAAATCATGGATCATCATATCCAGAAACAAACCCCCGGAAACCTTTACGTATTCTATTGGAGGGGGCGCGGGATCGCGGCTGCTGATCCGGATGAGATGTGGATCGCCGATCGTTCCCGCTTCCACCTGCCGCCGGACTTCGAAAAAGTTTGGATCGAAGCGGCGGTTGAATCCAATCTGCAGCTGAACGCCCGCTGTTTCCACCGCCTGCAGAGCGCGGTCAATCCGCGCTAGATCAAAATCGATTGGTTTTTCACAAAAGATATGTTTCCCCGCCGCCGCCGCGTCTTCGATCAATTGCGCGTGTGTATCGGTTGAGGAACAGATCGCGACCGCGTTGATTTCATCGTTGGTTAAAATCCGATGCGCGTCTTGATGGACTTGTGAAACACCAAGGCGGGCGCCGCATTCCTGCGCGGATTGAAGGTTCACATCCGCCAGCGCTGAGAGATGGGTGTTTGGGATTCGATAGGCGAGATGCTCCGCGTGCAGGCGCCCGATTCGCCCCGTTCCGATAACTCCGAAATTTATAGGTTTTGTTTGAGTCATAATAATTCCTCTGTTTGCTGAATTTTATAGGCCCAGTGAGCGTAGGTAATCACGATTGCGCTGGGCGCTATCGATGGGAGTTCCCATGCCGGGCAAGACGTCTTGCTCAACGACGATCCAACCGGTGTAGTTTTGTAATTTCAATTCTTTCACGATTCCAGGGAAATCGACTTCTCCCTTGCCCAGTTCACAAAATACGCCATTTTTCACCGCTTCGAAATAGTCCCATTCGTTTTCTCTCGCCTGCGCTGCCACGGTGGGATGACAATCTTTAAAATGAATGTGCCAGATTCGATCGGTTAGTGTCCGCAGCGTTTTTAAGGGATCACCACCACCATATGTGTAGTGACCCATGTCGAGACAGAGACCGAGTAAACTTGGATCAGTTAAATTCATGAGCCGGTCGATTTCTTGCGGCGTTTCGATGTATCCGGCGCAATGGTGGTGGAAGACAGTGCGGACGCCGGTTTCCTCAATAACCGCTTTGGCGATTCGTTCGCTGCCTTTGGCGAAAACATCCCATTGCTCGTCGCTCAATCCTTGGTTGGATTGGATACGGCCCGCGCATTTCGTCCGAGTTTCTACGGTACCGTTCTCATCCGCGAGCACGATGAAGGGAGTGGGATTCACCGCAGTCATTAATTTAGCGATCCGGATCGCTGTGGATACGCCTTCTTCGTGGGTATCTGGATTCGCCAGAGCGACAGGGACGAAAGCGCCTGCCATCGCAAGCCCGCGTTTCTCACATTCCTCGCGCAGTTGATCCGGATTAGTGGGCATGAATCCCCAATCCCCCAGTTCCGTTCCTTCGTAGCCGGTTTGCGCTATTTCGTCCAAGACTTGCTCGTAACCAGCCGCTTCGCCTTCCAATCCGAATTCCAATACGCCCCACGAACAGGGGGCGTTTGCGATTTTGATTTGACTCATTATGTTCCTCGTTACCTCTGTTGTTTCCCGAAGGAATATTTAATACAATCAATAATGTGCTTCCATCTATGAAAAGTTTATCTTATTCTTCTGAGAAAGGAAAAACAATCCTGGTTGGTTCGATCGCTCCTTTGGGCAGTGATATACGCCTCAAGTTTAAAAAAGGATTCCATACCAAGCTAAATTCATCTTACCATAAGGATATCTCTTGACATAATGAGAGTGGGATGGGAATGTTAAGAAAAAGTTAGGGAGATCAGATAAAGAAATTTTCATATAGTGAAAGGGTGAATGCGATGAATAAAACACAGCGGCTTACAATGGCGCAAGCCTTGTTAAAATTTTTATGCAATCAGTATGTGGAGCGGGATGGAATCGAGCATCGGTTTTTTGAAGGTGTTTTCGGGATTTTCGGTCATGGAATGGTGGCTGGTTTGGGGCAAGCGCTGGAGGAATACAAGGATGAGATGCGATATCATCAATGCCGGAACGAGCAGGGGATGGTTCATACAGCTACGGCGTTTGCGAAAGCGAATAATCGTTTAAAAACATTTGTTTGTACTTCATCTATTGGACCAGGAGCGACCAATATGGTCACAGGCGCGGCGACGGCGACGATTAATCGTATCCCCGTTCTTTTGTTGCCGGGGGATATTTTCGCGCGCCGCAATGTGGCTCCAGTCTTGCAGCAATTGGAATCGCCGCAATCGCAGGATATTTCCGTCAATGATTGCTTCAAACCGATCAGCCGTTATTGGGACCGGATCAACCGACCGGAACAGATTCTTACCGCCCTGCCGGAAGCCATGCGTGTCCTGACCAGCCCCGCCGATACCGGCGCGGTTACGATCGCGATTCCTCAAGATACGCAGACAGAGGCTTTCGATTGTCCGGAAGCCTTTCTGGAAAAACGTGTCCATCATATTCCCCGGCCACGGCCTGAGGAGGTGATGCTCGATCGCGCTGTTGAATGGATCCAAGCGAGCAAACGCCCATTGATTATCGCGGGCGGCGGCATTCTGTATTCGGAAGCGATGGAAGAATTGGATGCGTTTTGCAATGCCTTTGGCGTTCCTGTAGGAGAAACGCAGGCGGGGAAAGGATCGCTTGTTTGGGATCATCCATACAATTTAGGCGCTATCGGTGTGACGGGAACCAGCGCGGCCAATCAAATCGCTCTGGAAGCGGATCTTATTATCAATATCGGCACGCGGCTGAGTGATTTTACTACCGCCTCGAAAACGCAGTTCGCGAATCCTAACGTTCGATTTATCGGTATTAATGTTGCGTCATTCGACGCAGTGAAACATTCCGCTTTACCCGTGATCTGTGACGCAAAAGTGGGACTCGCCGAGCTGACCGAACGGCTGAAAACAGCGGGGGACGCGGCCGGATGAATCATATGTGAGTGAAATCGCAAAACGGATAGGGGAATGGAGAAACGAGGAAGAGCGGCTTTTCTCGCTGGGCTCCACGCCCATCAGCCAAGGCGAAGTGATCGGCGCTGTGACGAACTTTGCCGGACCGAACGATGTGATGGTCTGCGCCGCTGGTGGATTGCCGGGTGATCTGCATAAACTCTGGCGTACAAAAGCGCCCGGCGGCTATCATCTTGAATATGGGTATTCCTGCATGGGCTATGAAATCGCTGGTGGATTTGGTGTAAAAATGGCCGATCCATCTCGCGAAGTGTATGTGATGGTAGGAGACGGTTCTTACTTGATGCTATCCAACGAGATTGTCACTTCGATTCAAGAAGGATATAAACTGACGATCGTCTTTTTAGACAATCATGGATTCAATTGTATTCGTGGTTTGGCGGGCGCCTGTGGAAGCCACGGATTTGGAAATGAGTTCCGGTTCCGCGACGCTTCCAGCGGATTGTTGAAAGGGAATCAGCTGCCGATCGATTTCGCCGCGAACGCGGCCAGCCTGGGAGCGAAGGTGATTAAGGCGTCGACGAAACAAGAACTTGAACAAGCGCTTGAGACAGCGAAGGGATTTGATAAAACCACAATGATCGCTGTCGAAGTCAATCCCGCCGTCTATGTGCCGGGATATGATTCATGGTGGGATGTCGCCGTCGCGGAAGTGTCCGGGATGGAAAGCGTGCGTAAGGCGAGAACTGAATACGAAGAACAACAGAAGAAGGAACGGTATTTCTTATAGAACTAGGGAATCAATGATTCCCTACGTTTTTAATCATTCAAACTTAGAGGAAGAAAATGAAAAAGCGGAAATATAAGAGCCCGCTGCATGAGATGGCGGTAACGACTCCAACGGATTTATGGAACGATTCCTGTTCCGTGGAAGAATTGACATACGCCATCAAACATGGCGCGGTCGGCGCAACGACTAATCCCGTGATTGTTGGGAATGTGTTGCAGAAGGAACTGCATTTGTGGGAGGATCGCATTGGTCAACTCATCAAAAAGAATCCTACGGCTTCGGAAGATGACGTGACTTGGATGTTGATCGAAGAGATGGCCGTTAAAGGGGCGGAACTGCTTCAGCCCGTCTTTGAACGGGAAAATAAGAAAAAGGGCCGCATTTCGATCCAAACCAATCCTAAGTATTTTCGCAATGCGGACCTGATGACGGAGCAGGCGGTTTACTTTAATACTCTCGCTCCGAATATGCAAGTCAAAATTCCCGTCACTCAGGCTGGGCTCACCGCCATTGAAGAAGCCACATGCAAGGGCGTCTCGATTAACGCGACTGTCAGTTTTACCGTTCCGCAAGCGATCGCTGTCGCTGAAGCCGTGGAACGAGGATTACAGCGCAGGAAAGCCCAAGGCGGTTCTATCGTGGAGATGTCGCCGGTTTGTACAATCATGGTAGGGCGGATCGATGATTGGTTGAAAGTCGTGGCGGACCGGGAGGATATCATCACCGAACCTGGGAATCTTGATTGGGCGGGAGTCGCCATCATGAAACGGGCGTATCAGATGTACCGCAAACGAGGATATAAAACCCGGCTCCTGGCCGCCGCCTATCGCTGTCATATGCACTGGTCCCAATTCATTGGTGGAGATCTTGTGGTCAGTATTCCATACGGATGGCAAGTCCGCTTTAATCAATCGGACATCTCAGTCACTCCCCGCATCAACCGGTCTGTGCCCAAGAAGATCGTGGATGAACTCCTGCTGAAGTTCAAAGAGTTCCGCAAGGCGTATGGAGAAGACGCGATGAGCGCCTCGAAGTTCGATACGTTTGGAGCGACGGTGCGGACACTGCATTCGTTTATCGCTGGGTATCAAGACCTTACCGCATTTATCCGGGACCGGATGATTCCCAATCCGGACCGGCTGAAAGGAAAGAAATGACAGACGATTTAATTCAACCATATTTGAATACACCGTTGCATATTGGCTGGAATCCACTCGTCGAAAACGATCCGGAAGTGAATATCACTCTAGGAATTTACAGGATCGCCAAAGGGGATTCCCATTCGTTTGTGTCAGAGCGTGATGAAATTGCGCTGATGTTGATGGAAGGGAAGGGAACTCTTGAATGGGAAGGGAAATCCGAATCATTCCAACGCCATTCGTTGATTGAAGATAATCCTTTGACGGTCCATGTGGCAAAAGAGACTCCGGTGACTATCCGGGCGGAATCGGAGTGTGAATTCGCGTTTATCTCCACGGAAAATCCCGATTCTTTTACATCCCAATTGTATACGCCGGACGCGATGTTAGAGATCGACCATCGAGGCAAGGGAATATTGGATGACGCCTGTTACCGTATCGTTCGCACGATTTTCGACCGGCGCAACGCGCCGGAACAAGCGCGATTGGTATTGGGGGAAGTGGTCAATTATCCAGGCCGGTGGAGCAGTTATCCACCCCATCATCATACACAACCTGAACTGTATTATTACCGTTTTATTCCCGATTGGGGATATGGACACGGTGAATTGGGAGATCAAGTAGTTAAACTGCGTCACCATGATGTTCTGCGCATTACCGGTGAACGCGATCATGCCCAAGTTTCCGCCCCTGGTTTTCATATGTATTATCTCTGGACAATACGGCATTTACCCGGTGATCCTTATTTGGGATTTGAATATACACCGCCGTTCGAGAGTTTGCTGGATTGAAAAATGGAACGTAGAGATAGCTAATGTAAACGAGCATATTTGATTTGTAAGTTTTCTTTGGAGACCGAACATGAAGCGATCGTATGTGAGAACGTATACTCTTTGTTTTCTCTCCCTGCTTCTTTGTTTTTCCTGCGGTGGAGAGAACGGTAAGGATGAAGCGAAAGGATTTCAAATCGCGGTGATTCCGAAGGGAACATCGAATGTGTATTGGCAGACGGTGCACAGCGGCGCTCTCAGCGCCGCGAAGGAATTGGGCGTTCAGGTTCTTTGGTCCGGCCCCAAAGTGGAAACGGATAAAGCGCAGCAGATCGAGATTGTGGAAGATTTTATTGTACAGGGATTGGATGGTATCGTACTGGCTCCACAGGATGTCAACGCGCTGGTTCCCGTAGTCGACCGGGTCGCTGACGCCAATATTCCATTGGTTTTGATGGATTCCGGTTTGAATTCAGAGAAATACATCAGCTACGTCGCGACGGATAACTACAAAGGGGGAGCCGAAGGCGCCAAAGAAATGGGCCGGAGATTGAAGGACGGTGGGAAAGTGGTCATCGTCGCCAACGATCCTGGAGGGGAATCGACCAACGCCCGTGAAAAAGGATTCCGTGAGACGATCGAAAAGGATTTTCCTGCGATCGAGATCATTGACATGAAATATCATTATAACGATCGGGGAAAAGCGCGCGCGATCATGGATGATTTGCTAATACGCCATCCCAACATGGACGGTGTTTTCTGCAGCAACGAATCCAGTACGATGGGAGCTATGTTCGCGCTGCAATCGACTGGCGCGGCGGATCGGATAGTGTTTATTGGATTTGATTCCTCCCCGGAATTGGTCGTTGGACTTCGGGAAGGCGTTCTTCAAGCGATCGTCCAACAAGATCCATTTCGCATTGGGTATGAAGGTGTGAAGGCAATGGTCCGCCATTTACAGGGAGAGAAAGTGGAACGTTGGCTTGATACCGGTGTCTACGTCGTGACGAAAGAGAACATGGATGAGCCTCAAATCGCTAGATTGCTGAATCCTGATTTTGGTGAATTAGATCGCTAAAAATTGATTTTTCTGTCAAGAACTGAGTCATGAGTTTTTCTCTTCCATTGATAATCCCCTTCCAATCCCAATAGGCGGGTAAAATATAGAATCTTATCTAATCCCAATAGATTGAAAGACAATGTATGAATGAGGCACTTGTATTTGTGGGGCATGGAAGCCCTCATCCATCAGCGGCGATGGAATTTATGCGATTGGTGGAATATGCGCGAGAACGAAATCCAGCGTATACAATAGAGTATTGTTGCTTAAACCATCAATCTCCGTCCATTGAAGAAATGGTTGAAATTTGTGCGAAACGGGGTGTGGAAACGATTGTCATGCTTCCAGTTTTTTTGTTTCGCGCTGGTCATGTAAAAAAAGACATTCCTACCGCTATCCAGACCGCGCAGCGGCGGTTTCCGCATCTTTCAATCCTTCTTGCCAACAGTATGGCCATCCATCCTAAATTGCTCGAAGTTTGTACGAACCGGATCGTAGAGGTGGAGCAAACCGCCGCGCCACTGGCGAGAGAAGAAACCTTGCTTCTAACCGCAGCGAGTGGAAGCGTCGATCCCTGCGCGAATGGGGATGTCTGCAAACTGACACGAATGATAGGGGAAGAGATGGGATTCGGTTGGGCCGCTTCCTGTTTTCTCGCTTTGACGCGGCCCAATCTACAGGAAGGACTTCAACGATGTCAGCGTATGGGATACAAACGGATTATTGTGGTTCCACTTCTTTTATTTGCGGGTGTGATGATGGACCGGATTCAAAAGATCCTGAAATCTTTCGCAATGGATCATTCAGAGACGGAATTTTTATTGGCGAATCATCTTAATGAGCCATCGCTTCTCATTGAGATTCTGGAAGATCGCGCCTATGAGACGATTCACCGGGGAAGGATTGTGAATGGGATGAAGGCGCAGGATCAGTAGTAAAATAAAAGCGTTTGTTATACGCCGATTGGATATTTTTTCATCGCATTGATTCCGCAAGGCGTTCAAATAAATCATCTTTCATATCGATCTCAACCTGCTTCACATCCGGCAGCGCTTCCACTCGTTCTTTGATGAGATCCATATTTTTCTGTTGTGACCGCCGGTGGGCTTTAGTATTCACGATTACTTTCCCTTCTTCGCAGTGCACTTGAATCTCTGGATCGAGATCGATGAGAAGAGCCTTGATCCTATAGGATAGTTCTTTGTTCTTTGCCCGTTGAATCGAAAAAGTCATTGGTTGATATTTTCGATCTTTGATGGCCGTTGTGATTAGGGAGAGGGCCTCGTCCATATTTGTATGGCTGTCATTGATTGTTAGATCGTAAAGTTTGGGATCGGAATCATCGAGTCCAAACACCATACTCGCCCATTTTTCTCGTTCCGCCTCTTCCCGCGCGACGAGTTTTTCCGCCTTTTCGCGTGAAATATTTTCCCGATCAATGGTGAATTGTATCCGGGCCTCCGTGGAGGTTTGGAGATGCGCTTTCAAAATATGGGAGATGTCTTGCGCGATAATATGGCCAGCTGGCCCATGATAGACAAGGTTGTCTTTTAATAAGTATTCGGCGGCGGCGGCCAGAATGTAAGAAACATTGCGTATTCGTGTATGTTCGGACAGTTCAAAAAAGGACGGAGCGTGATGAATTGTATGAGAGAGTTTTGATTCGAGCACATTGAATCGTTTCGAAGCCGTTTCAATCACTTCCCGGCCCACCGATTCATACCCTAAGATTGAGGCGACTCGATCGGCTATATTTTCTCGCACACCGCTGTTGCCATAAGAAATAGTGATTATTGACATCGCAATCTCTTCCTTTCCACCGATTCGTTCAAGCCGTTTCTGTGATTGATCCGAATAGCCTAACCAAATATCCTGGCGCCGCATTATTCAGTTACATTTTTCCATTTACCTCCATACGGCCATGTGGATTTCTTTTCTAAAGGGTATTTGAATACAAGAAATCGTGAATCAAAATGGAACGGTTCTCTTACATATTAATATCACAGATATCAATCTGAGTAAACCATAAATTTTGAGATTGGAATCAAGTTGATAAAAAATTGATTGGAGAGAATCTGGAATTCCTTTTCTACTCACGGTTAAATTGTTGAATCAATTTAACCAGTGACCATTTCATCCCCAAAGAAATGGCGAGTTGATAGATTTCGTATGAACGGAAGGGTTTTTGGAGAAAGAGTATTTTTTCGGGGGGAGGAATTTGCAGAGGGATGCTCTTTAAATCGGAATCCGAATAACCAGTGGCGATCACGATTTCAATATCCGAGTCTAACGCCCGGATTTGTCCGGCGGTCCATACACCATCCGGTCCGGGGGGCATGCGTATATCAATGAAGGCGACGGCGAAGAGTTCGTTTCGTTCGATTGACGTTCGAACCGCCTCAACCGCTTCTTCTCCCTGTTGGCAAAGAGTCACGTCAAAAGAGAACTTTGGAGTTTTGATTGAATCCCCGCCGAATAATTTAGCCTGAAGATCTTCGAATTTTGAATCTTCCCGATTTTTAGAACGTTGAGAGGTGAGTATGCTCTTGTATAAATCTAATATTAGCGCTTCATCATCCACGGCAAGAATTCGATAGCGCTTAGAATCGGAATTACTCATCATCACCACCTGTGGTCAGTATAGTTGGATTTTCTGGTACAATCAAATGGAGGCAAGCCCCTTGTCCGTGTCCTTCACTCTCAGCGTAGATACTTCCATGCATCGCAGATATCGTATTAGCGCACCAATGGAGGCCATACCCAGATGATATGTCACTTTTTGTAGAAAATCCTCGTTCAAAAATATGGGTAAAAATGTCTGTTGCGATCCCTTCTCCATTATCTTGAATTCGGATATGAATCCCATTGACACCACTCACCTGCTCCTGATTCGCTTGGATATTGATAACGCCCTTGGATTGTTTTGCCCGTTTGATTGATTCGGCCGCATTTTTGATAAGGTTTTCCAGTACTTTTAAGAAAGATGGTTTATGCGTACTGAGTGGACCGATTTCCTCCAGCCGTGGATCGAAGATAATCGAAATCCCATCGTCTGGACCATAGGGAACTTGGTTTGCCGCTTCTCGCACAGCGTCATGTAAGGATATCGATTCGAGGATTCGTTCAGCGTGTGAATACTGATCTTGATCCGCTAGCATTTTTTCCAATTGGGAAATTATTTGAACGAGACTGTTTAACTGATCGTCAGAATCATGAAGACGCGCAGAGATGTTTTCATTCGCTAAAGAGATGAAATCCTTTAAATTTCTTTTCCGTTCGGCGGGACAGTGGTTTGCGTCCAATTCCCGTTGCGCTGTTTGTATCTGTTCGATGGAGATTCCCCGGAGATTCTGATGCACTCTATCAATCGTTCCAATCATTGGACCAAGCGAATTACGGATATTGTGGAGGACATTCGCGGCCATCTCCGCCATGCCTGAGTAATACGATTGCTTGATTAACTTCTTCCGAATTTCGTCTAGTTGCTGAATCATGCAATTGAATTCTTTGGATAGAATCCCAATTTCATCCTTTCTCTGCATTACTAGAATGTTCGACATGTCACCCGTTTTCCCAATGGTTGTTGCATGATGTGTTAATTTGGAGAGTGGTCCAACGATTGTATATTGAAGCAATACTAACATAACGACTAGAAAAACCAGACCTGCAATGAGAATGGATATCAGTGCGAAATGAATTACAATAGTTCCTTTTTTGCTGATTTCGCGTGGAATGTCTACCCGTATCAGTAGAGCTGGTTCATCCTGGAAATCGGGGAAAGCCGTGTAGATCAATAGACTGTCACTACTTTGATAGCGAAGAAGATATGGATCCTCCTTTGAAATTTGTTCCAGCGCGTCCTGTTCCTCCGCGTGGAGCGAGCCCCCTGCGATCGGCCAAACGTGCAATGAGGCGCGGGTTTGTTCATTCAGGTTTGTAATCAATTCATCATTAAACATTCGCCCCATCATAATCGTTCCCCGGATTGGCCCTGTATCATCGCTTTTGATTATGGGCCGGGAAGCGATCAGCATGGGACCGCGCGTGGTAAGAATGACACCGGAAATGGTGTGGTCTATTGTGTTGTGCTGAAGTAACGGATGGGTTTCTGGCCAGATTTCTTTTGGAAATTCATCCATCTCGATGTGTTCTTCTGTCTTTAGATCGTATATGTCCCCCCATATCACCTTGCCCGTGCGATCTATGTAGTATATGAGATCGAGATTACTGTCCAAAAAAGTCTCTAGCAGTAAGTTCGAATTGATATAGTCGCTGTTCTTGTCTTCTATAAAGTCATATGTATTATCCCAGGCGCCCCAATCGTGAACCAGTAGATCGAGATGATGGATCTCCCTCCATAAGGCCTCTGTAACTCGTTCTATATCCTTGATGGCCTCTTCTCGTTCAAGTGATGTGAAACTGGGAAGGATTATGTATTGTTGGATACCATAATTTAGCGCTCCAAACATGATTATCACAAACAGCGTGATGAATATTACTTTAGTTCTCAGCAGCATTTTGTTTTATTATCCATTTGATTGACGCTGTATATCATCGGATTGTGACAAATCCATAAAAAATCGAATGGGTATTTTTTTTCGTAAGAACGCATGAAACATTATATCTAAAATTTTAAATCTATATTATACCATCTAGGAATCCTTTCAAAGGAGTGGCTCGCGTCTATCCAAAATAGTAGGCCGTTGTGTTCCGATATTATCGAATGATTAAAACTGAAATTGAAGATTGCATATTCTCTGCATAATGGCTTATTCTTTGCAATGAATTGGTGGTGTAAAGCATTTGCATGTTGGAACACTGTGGTTTTTATCTCTACTGTTTCGATTTACATGCGTATTAAGGGATGTATAATTTCCAGTAGAAATGTGTCTGCTTGATCGTATTAAAATTGTACGCCTTTGATAGTACCCGAATTTATTGTAATTCGGTATTTGATTTTATTAGGGAAGGAGAGTGAATTGTGGGGATATTTTCTCGATTTGTGTTTCTTTGGGTAGTGTTTGGATGCTTAGGGGGGTGTTCGAGTGTAATAGTAAAGGACGATTCCAATTGGATTCTGCCGGCGGATACGATTCCGGAATCAACTCCCTGGGATTTGGTGGCGCTGAGCGAACCTCCTGCTATGGAGTGGCTCGATCGAAATGGTGAAGTATATTCACTGTTGTATGAAGGACTTTTCTATCAAGGTAAACCTACTCGTGTTTTCGCTTATTACGCCACACCAGGAACGCTGTCAGGTGATCTCTCGGTGGATCGAAATCTCCCTGCGGTTGTGCTGGTTCATGGTGGCGGGGGGCGCGCGTTCCGGGAATGGGCGCAGCTATGGGCGAGCCGGGGATACGCGGCGATCGCGATGGATTTAGCGGGTTGTGGACCGGATGGTTCCCGGCTCCCGGATGGCGGTCCCGGTCAGAGTGACGAATGTAAGTTTGGCCGGATCGACCAACCGGTCAATGAACAATGGTCTTACCACGCTGTTGCGAATGTGATTCTTGCCCATTCGCTGATTCGTACATTCCCTGAAGTGGACGCCAGCCGGACCGCCATTACGGGAATCAGCTGGGGTGGTTATCTGACATGCATTGTCGCAGGTCTCGATTCCCGCTTCAAAGCGGCTGTGCCTGTGTATGGCTGTGGATTTCTGCACGAGAATAGTGTATGGCTGGATTGGTTCAATCAAAAAGCGTCTCCTGCGCAACGCCGAAAATGGGTACAGCTATGGGATCCATCTCAATACATGGGTTCAGCGTCCATGCCGGTTCTCTTTGTGAATGGAGGCAAGGATTTCGCCTACCCACCGGATAGTTATCAAAAAACTTACAATCTGGTTCTATCTCCTAAGAACATCCGTTATACTCCCGAACTAGATCATGGGCATATTTTTGACCGTCCGCCGGAAATTGAGCGTTTTATCGATCATCATCTCAATGGAGGCGCTCCACTGCCAAAAGTGATATCCTGCCAGATTATCAACGGGCAGGTTCAAGCTAAGGTTAAAACAAAGGAAAAACTGATTTCCGCCAGCTTGCACTATACAACGGATCCCATTCCCGGTGATAATAAAAATCGTGCGTGGAAAACTGTTTCCGCATTGGTGAAGGGAAAAGACATTACAGCGCCAGCGGCGCCGGATAACGCTACGATATGGTTTATCACGGTCCAGGATGAAAAAGAATGTCTTGTATCCAGTCAACTTTTCGTATCAAATTGTGAATAATATAATATACAAAGCTAGTTTTGAAAATGTATATAGAAAGGTAAATTATGATTGTTGATCGTTTAGACTGTTGGAATCAGTATCCGTTTGGAGAGACATGGAAACGTGTCTTTGATTTTTTATTAACCTTAGAGCCGAATGCGGAGGAAAAGAGATATCTAATCAAAGGGGATGATGTCTATGCGCAGGTGGCGAGTTATGAAACCCGTTTTCAAGATACAGCCGTCTTGGAGGCCCACCGCAAATATATAGATATACAAGCGTTGCTCATGGGGCAGGAAACAATCGGGTGGATTCCACAAGAAGGTTTAGAAGTAAAAGAACTATATAATCCCACGAAAGACGTTGAATTCTATCACCATCCCAAACAGATCCAAGCGCAGCTTCACTTACAACCGGGTGTCTTTACCTTATTCAAACCTCATGACGCGCATATGCCCGGATTGGTTTTAGGGGATACTCCAACGCAGGTGAAAAAAGTTGTTGTGAAGATAAAAGTGGATTTGTTGGAATGTTCGTGCGAATAATGGCGGAGAGTAAGAGAATTTACTTTTTTTGAATGTCTTTTAAACATAAAAAATCGACTTTCACATTATTCTTCGCTAACGCTTCTTTCATGAGATACCATTTTCGATCGACGGCTTGGAGAATCGGTGGATGTTTTGAGTGGGCTAACGCAACAGCGACGAACTTTTTATCGGATGGATCGAAGGTTTTCAATTTCGGATCGGAAGGAAACTCTTCAAAATCTGTTTCGGATGAATTGCGAGGTGTGATTGGGACAAGTTCACATCTCTCACGATTATACATATTCGTATAAATCCATTTGAGAAATGCATCTCCGAATCCGGGTTGTCCTTCTGAACGTAGGTTTTTTCGATATTCCTTAAAAATTTTCCCTTGGTCGTCGAGTACTATTATTCCAGACTTTTTGAGTTCTTCTAAACGTTTAACGCAGTTTTTTACACATTCAGGCGACGCTTGTTCGGATTTTCCATTAGCAACGACGGGGACATTTGTGTCCACAACACAGATCATGAATTTGTCTCTCCTCGTTGGATACGATCCATCTTGGCTTCGACCATTCTTGCCAGTTCTCCGAGATCATCACCAAAAAAATCCTTCGGCCAGTTGCTGATATCTCCATATTGATTGATTTCTAATTTTTCAATCGCTGAGGCGGCGTTTTCCATGCGGCAGAAATATAAGGCTGTTTTATCGGCGGAAATTTTTTCTTCTGCGATTCTGCGTTGAAGGCGCCGCAAGAGATGTTCGCTGTGGCTTTCGAGAATTATTTGTATATTTCTTCTTGTAACGGCTTCGATGAATACATCCGCTAAGCAGGCTTGCACGGATGGATGGAGATGAATCTCGGGTTGTTCTAAGATGAGGATCGAGCCTTCGGGGATATAATAACAAAGAACCAAAACAGGAAGTATTTGAGAAACTCCAAAACCAACGTCAGTTATTAAAACTTCAGGACTTTTGGCTGTTTTCTTTACTCGCAATTCATAATCCTTCCGATTTTGGGCGATAGGTTTTAACGTGAAAGAATCGATCATGCCCATTTCTCGAAGCCAATAAGCGATTCTTTGCTCCACAGTCTGTTTGTGTTTTTTATATCCTGGAGAAAAGGTTTTACCCATACTTCGAGAAGAGAGAAGCGCAGAAATGGAATTTTCTCCCTTACTACCAATGTCATAAGGCTTTTCACCAGCCCATAGATAACTTCTTTTGGGATATTCTCGAAGCGGTCCTAAATAGATCATACTCTGAAACAATTTCTCAAATGCGAGTACAAAATCAGAAAAAAAACTAAGATTTTGGTAATAGCCCGTTAATTCGTCTGGAAAGTCATAGGACTTAAATGGTGAAGGTAAAGACCATGGACGACCAGGATTTCTTTTTGCTATAAAGTTTTCTGAAATTAGGTCATATTGATTTTTCTTTTCAAAATTAGATTTACGTTCCATTCCAAATTTAATATTTATATTATTTTGATCACTAAAGGAATAATAAAATTGTTTGACAATAGGGCGCTCATCGTAATTTCCAATTGTAGTGTTAAAAGATACATAATTAGACCTTGCTGAATAAGCTGTTTTACTTTCTGGAGAAATAAGTAAATACCTAAACGAAAAATCCCATGATAGGCTAATATCAAGAGACACTCCAGTTTTATGCCCATGAATTAAATCGTAAAAAGTACCCAAATCCACAAGAGATTTATCATCACCTGTGTGGAGAACACGGCTGCGGTCGGATGATTCGGTTGTTTGTTTCAGCATCAGGAGTAATTGAATAATGCTTGATTTTCCCGAACTGTTTGTTCCGAAAAAGCCAGTGAGTGGAGCCAGTTTCAATTTCGTTGTGTCTTTCCAAGATTTGAAATTGATGGCTTGCAATTCGGTAATCATGACTCTGTCCTCTTCTCTTGTGGATTGGGAAAAATACCTATTTTACCTTATCCTTCTTCCACCCTTCAAAATCTTCTTCGATATTCGGTGTCCATTTGCGGTCGATTTCGCCGGGGGTGTATTTGCCTTCGCGGAGCCGTTGGTGGCCGAATTCGTCGCGGAGGCGGACATCTTCGGAGCGGGTTACGACTTTCTCCGCCAAGTGTGGGGGGATGAAGATGATTCCTTCGCGGCGTCCTAAGACTACATCGCCGGGCATGACGGTTGCATGGCCGATGCGGATCGGAATATTGATACCCATCAAGGTTACATCAGCGATTCCTGTTGGATCGACGCCGCGTATGAATGTGCTGAAATTGGGGATTTCAAAGATCCCGTCTAAATCGCGGATGCCCCCATCGATCACCATACCGGTTTTGCTGCGGGTATAGATCGCGGTGGCGAGATTGTCTCCCGCGTAGGTTCCTTCTTTGATCTTTCCAAACAGGTCCACAACGATTACGTCATTTTTGACCAACGTGTCAATCACCCAGGAGTTTTGCGCGCCAATCCGGTTGTCTTTTTCCCCCAATTCATTTGTTGTTTTGATGAACGTCCGGACGCTGGGGCATGAAGGCTGCGGTCACTGCGCGTCCCACAAGGATCCGATCCGGGTGAAGGTTCATCCAATCCCCTTCAAATTGATGATGGTAACCATTTCGGCGGAGAACACTCCAGGCTTCCTCGATCGTGACTTTTTTTCATGCGTTCTAGAATATCGTCCGGCACGCGGGGGCGCCCATCTTCAAAACGTTCGTATGGATTCTGCTGTGTATAGAGAATCCGTTGTTCTTTTGAGAGTGCGCCGTACTGCGCGAACGCGGGCCATGCGGTAAGGAATGTAAGCGCGATGATTAATGGCAGTTTTTTTGTAAACATAGTATTACCTCAGTTATAGATTTGTTAACTCCACAAGCGGTCGTGGGATTGGATTTCATCCCATTCGGGTGTCGGTTCGAAATAGCCGGGAGAATGTAAGTGTTTTTTGACTTCTTCGTCATTCAATTCAATTCCCAAACCAGGTGTTTCGGGAACGGGAATGAATCCATTTTGAACGATCGGTTTCGATACACCCGTCACCAGATTGTCCCACCAAGGGATGTCGACGGAATGATTTTCGAGCGCCATAAAGTTCTGTGTGGCGGCGGCGCAGTGCACATTCGCCATGCATGATATGGGCGTGCCGGCGAAATGCATCGCCATAGCCACTCCTTGTTCTTCCGCATAATCACCGATTTTTTTCGTTTCGAGGATTCCACCGGCGGTGGCCAAATCGGGGTGAATCATATCCACGGCCTTGGCGTCAACGAGTTTATTGAATTCTTCTTTTAGATAAATGTCTTCACCAGTAAGTGTAGGCACATCGATGGCGTCGGTGATTTTCTTCCATAAATCTGTGAATTCCCATGGGATCATATCTTCGAGCCAAGCGAGTTGGTACGGTTCGAGGGCTTTTCCAAGACGGATGCAGCTATTGATTCCAATATGCCCGAAATGATCGGCGGCCAAGGGAATTTCATAACCGATGATTTTACGGATTTGGGCCACGTAATCCGCCATGATTTGCAGGCCTTTGTCCGTGATTTCGATACCGGTAAATGGATGTTTTGTGTTACGATAGCCGTATTGACTGGAAGGGCG
>CAXXSM010000108.1:0-39793 GCA_963663405.2 bacterium
GATGAGGTTGAAGCGCTCTGCCAATTCAATAATACCCGCGCGTCTCATTATCTGCGCGCCCGGAACGATCCTGAAGAAGCGCTGCTCCAGCTGCAAGATAATGATGTTCCCTGCAAGCGGGACACGCGCCTTCCCAGCGCTATCGTCATCGATGAATCGTATTCCAGTTCTCCCGAACTCCTGCGATCTAAACAATGGGTTGTTCAGGACGGCGCGGCGAGTTTGATCGTCCCTCTTTTGGATGCGCGGCCGGGGATGCGAATTTGGGATGTCTGCGCCGCGCCAGGAGGAAAAACTTTTCAACTCGCGGATACGATCGAGGGAAAAGGATTGATTGTCGCAACAGATAAAAACAGAAACCGTCTTGCTTCTCTTAACGAACAAGCGCAGAATCTTGACGTTGAATGTGTTGAATCGTTCACTTGGGACGCGTTATCTGACCCCTTTCCTCTTGATTTCGAAGTATTTGATGCGATTCTTGTGGATGCGCCCTGTTCGGGATGGGGAACGTTTCGCCGGAATCCCGATCTGCGATGGCGATTGCGTCCAGATACGGAAGCGTATTTGGCGGAAAGAAGCCTGCGTATTCTGGAGCGAGCGCAAGAGCAGTTAAAACCGGGAGGCGTGATGGTCTATTCAACCTGTACACTCGCGCCGGAAGAGAACGAAAAGACCGTGGACACGTTTTTACTGAATCATAAAGAATTTGAACGGGAATCCGTAGCGGCGTATCTCCCGGAAGCGTTTCAACAAGCGGTCACACCCGCTGGGGATTTATCTCTTTTCCCTAGCCGGTGGAGTTTAGACGGCGCCTATGGCGCGCGATTACGGAAGAAAGGAACGTCTGTTGGGTAGTTTTTTTGGGACATTGTTTCGCGGTCTGTTCCGCTTGATCAAGTTCGTTATCCTCACTGTGTTTTTCATGGTGTTGCTTCTGGCGGGTATGTACGCCGGAGGGTTTTGGCTTCTGGATTATCTCGTGCGGGGAGAAAAAGTAACCGTGCCACGGCTTTACGGAAAATCGAAGGCCGAGGCGATCGAAATTCTCGCCGAAAATGGATTAATGCCCAAACTTCCCATTGAAGAATTCCCAAGCCAAGACGCTCCAGCGGGGATTGTGATCGGCCAACGTCCGGCGCCGGATAAACTCGTGAAAAGGCGGCGCAGCGTCACACTCATCATCAGTTCAGGAGCGGAACGGATTCGGATTCCCACATTGATTGGATGGGATGAAGATCAGATTGTTTCGGAATTGCAGAGCGCAGGTTTGGAATTAGGCCGCCGGGCGGCCGTTTATCATACTGAATTTCCCAATGGGACGATCATCTCTCAAGATCCACTCCCTGGACGCCAGTTGCTGCAAGGGAAAAAAATCGATATTCTCGTCAGTATGGGGCCGGAAGCGGTCAACTATGTCATGCCCAATTTTATCGGTCTCGATTCACCGACAGTGCTTAGTCAGATCGCCCAAGATCCGTTCCATATTCCGGATGATAATATCTACTATCAAAAAACCTCCGATTCCTCTCAATGGAACCGGATTATCAAGCAACTCCCCCGCCCCGGCGCGAAAGTGGCCGCAGGTGAAAGCGTCTCCTTGACCATTGGATCCAGTGGCCGGGAGTTGGCGAGAATGCGGATGATTCACGTTAATTTCCCTATTACGCCGGCTCTCTCAACCGGTACCATGGCGTTGATCGTATGGGATGAAGCCTCTTTCATGTTTAAAGAACCCACTCTTTATCCAATCGACGCGTTCCATTCATCGAATGAAGTCGACAAGTGGATACCTGTGTTTGGGGACACTCTCATAATTCTTGGATTAATCGATCTGAACGATCCGTTCGCGTTTCCTCAGATTCTTGAGAAACAGTTTTATAGAGCGCCTTCGAAGTGAGTATTTGATTTTGATGGAAAAAGAAAGGGTGAGTCACGTTTTATTGACCCACCGCTAGTAAGTTGTGCTGTAGTAATATTCACTGATTCTACGAGCTATAAAAACGCGGTCCAACCTTGCGGAATTAGCTGCCGAAAATATACCAATCGCCGCTGCTGATTGTTCCATTGCTGGAATCGTAAAAATGAAGTGGATTCCCGACCGCCGCTTCATAATCGGTATCCGGCATGGCGCCATGTAGAACGTAACCGGCTTTCCGGCCTTGTTGCTCGGGGATTAAGCTGAATGTGGATCCACTTTCCCGGAGGGGATTGGCGTAATCCGGATCCCAAAGTGGAAAAGCGCTGTCTTCGGGTTGGAACATGTCGCTTGAACTTGGATCGATTCCTTCCCGGAATGGATCGAGAGGGACGGAGGTCATGTATGCGACCGGGGATGTCAACCGAGCCAACCGGGCGTACCGCAGATTCCCCGCCGTGCTGGGTGTCGGTGGATACATATTATTGTCGATATTATACATCGCTAAGGCGGTGCTGACAGATTTCATATCCGCCTGGCACCGTGCAACCTTGGCGCGGACTTGGGCGTTGAGAAAATTGGGGACGGCGATCGCCGCCAGGATTCCAATAATCGCCACAACGATGAGAAGTTCAATCAGGGTGAAGGCGTTACGATGTTTTATCATTACAGTTGCTCCTTTCAACATCTATTTAACGTAATATATTGGGATAATATTTAACGATACCTGTAAAAGATCGGAAGAAAAGGGATTCAGACGATCTTTTCACAACGATTCAATCCTAGCTAAATACGATCTTAATAATCGTTATTGCGGTTTTCAAGTTAAAACAGCCTCGCAACGGCAAAGTCATGAATGAAAGCATTTCAAGACATAAATTCCGCAGAATTACTTTACAGAATTTTGATCCGGTTATTTCACCCGAATCACCCGATTTAGCACGGTATCACTGACTAAGATTTCCCTTTTTGCGTGCAGAGGATTCCTGTAGGCCGTAAGAGTTTTCTTCCCCCCAAGCCTTTGGTAAGGATTTCGATCCGTTCGCCTTCCGGATTGTAGACATAGACGCAACGGCCAATTGGATCAGTCAAGTAGATCGTTCCATCGGGGGAGCAAGCCAGGTGGCCTTCAAAACCGCCTTGATTTTCCCATTCCGTCTCGACGGGCCAGATTTGAACGACTGTTCCATTCGTCCGGTATTCTTTAACCCGCTTATTGAGACTGTCCAGAATCACCAGATTGCCCTTTGGTGTGACCGCAATCCCCACCGGCTCATTGAATGAGTCTTCACTATCCCCCTTTTTTGTTCCCCACGTACGAATTAATTTTCCTTCCTGGTTCATAATTTTGACTTGGCTGTTGCCTGTGTCGGCGATGTACAGGAGGCGCGTTTGTGGATGAAACGCGATTCCACGCTGTCCATAAAAGCCCAAGGGAGCCGAGCCTAAGAACGTTCCGTTCTTGTCCAACACAACGATGCGGTGGTTCCATGTATCGGAGACATAAATCCGGCCGGTTTGGGGATCGAACGCGATATCGTTTGGTTCTTTAAATTCCCCCTCACCATCGCCTTCCTCACCGGTCTGCCAGAGATACGCGCCATTCTCATTGAACACCTGTACCCGGTGATTCCAAGTGTCAATCACATAAATATTGCCTTCCGTATCTTGGACCATCCCACGAGGTTCATGGAACTGTCCGTTCATCACGCCTTCCCCGCCCTGGTACATGGATACGCCTTGTTCCTTGGGCTGCAGGGCGGGCGGTGTGTTTTGGGTTCATCTGGACGAACGGCTCCATAAACGCGGTTCAGACTCCTGTCAATCTCGAAAATGGATTGTTCTTCAATGCGGAACACAAGGTGGAACAGATCATCCCATTCTTCGATCCGTTTCAACGATTCCGGACCGTATGGCGGGCGATTTCCACGAGGGTCTTCTAATTCCAATTTTCCGAATACGAGATACTCAACTTGATACTGCCCCAAAAGATCTTTAACGATTTTTTTTGTCTTGCGAAAGATAGATCCGGTTGACGGCGTCCGTGCGAGGGCGCTTTTGATCGGCGTGCATCCGCTCGCCCACGTGATGATCCCAGCCGAGAATGGCGGGCAGGCCGGTGTAGGAGCAAAACCGCGATTCATCGTAATATGGACGCAGGGTCAATTCAACAATATTGGGGGAGCCTTTCACAAATCGATTGAACCATTGGATTCCCGCATACGCTGGATATTCTTTTTTCCGCAGCCAGGAATACGCGTCGAGGGAGGGGACATCTCCCATCGCGTCTTGATAGGTCAACGCGCGGCCCGTTTTTGTGATGATAACCGGGGAAACGATCGTGAAGGGAAGCGTCAACAGAAACAGGATCAGAAGGGCGGCTGTCAAAACCACCTGGATGGATATGACGGAGAACCGGGCGATCCCGGTTTCTCAATTGCGCGCAAAGCGCATGAAATCCATTCCAGATCAACGGCAGAGACAGGGCCGCGAAGATGGCTAGATACTGCCAGACTTGGATATTGAATTTGAAAACCGTGTTGTAGCGGTGATTGGGGATTGACCAGCCTTCGTTGATATGGAAAAATTCGATCCCCATCGACAAGCCTAAACCGAGGAGTCCAATCAATAAAGTAAAAACACTTGCGCTATCCCGTTTGCGGTTCCAAAGCAATAGGAAAAGAACGAACAGGAAAGGCAGAAACATGCCCACGACGGTATAATCGAGCGGCTCTCCCAATCCTCCTGATGTTGTGGGGAGAGAGGGTTTGGTGAACCAGCCGTGGAAGTACTGTGAATCGGTTTCCAATTTAGCGTTTATATACCAAGTCACGAACTTTGCAACAGCGAATGTTAGTAGATAAAACCCAGTAAAACCGATGACTCGTTTCTTCGAAAATGAGCCATCTTGATGCGTGAAGGCTAAAAACGTTACGCCAACCGCAACCGGCAGCAGCAGGTGTCCGAAGAAACCGAGATAGGAGGATACCGTCGAACTCCCTTCCGACATCCAACCAATTGAGTTAACACGTGAAATGAAATTGTGATGGAAGGGATAATACAACAGCACACCAAGTCCAAAGACCGCGAGTATCGGCCCTAATGGAAAACGGAAGAAGGATTGAATTCCCTCCGGTGAGATCCATTGCAACTTCGTAAACCGGGCGGTGGCTAAATCTGATTCGCGATAGAATTTAATAGCGGCTACAAGTAAAAACGCGATCAACAGGCCGGGTAGATCCCATGTATTCGTACAGATCACCGTTCCCAACAGCAACGCGAGGAAGAACAACGCAGTTCCCGGCGCCCACGCGCCTTTCTCTTTCAATGGACGCGCGAAGTAGGCGTAAAGCAGAATCAAAAACGCGAAGGTGAATGGTATAACCAGCATATGCGCGTGCATGTCGAAGAAGAGATGCGTCCAATAGGGGAACTCGTTTGCGACCGTGCCGGGGAAGATGTGGCTTCTCGCGTTCCAGAACATGGCGCCGTAGTCGGTATGAAAGATCTTATCCAGCGTGGCTTGTGAGGCCAGCCCTAAATACGTGCAGATCGACATCCAAATCAGTTTCGAGACAGTTTGGATTCCTTGGATACAACTCGATACGCTGAATCCCGGCGCGGGCCGGGCGCTTGGATCCCATTTGGTCAGATCAAAGAAGGTGAATAGATGGGCGGAGAATAGACCGAGATACAACGCCAAAAGCGAAAGAACCGTCTTCCGGCAGAGCGCGTATGTCAGCGCGAATATTCCCAGCCCCGCCAGCGCCGTCGCGCAGGTCCCACCGATGTTGAAGATGTATTCCGGCGGGAGTCCGGCGAAACGTCCAACGATGGTGAAGAGGGCGTGTCCGTAATAGTAATAGTTGACTGGATAGCCGCTGATCCAGGGATCTTCAGGCGGACAGGTTTCCGCGCGGCTCATCGCGCTGACAAAGGATGCGTTCATCGGTTTTTCACCCTGATGCGCGTCGGGGTGATAGGCCCGTACGATCAGGAAAAATGACCATAAGACGAGGAATAAGACTTCCATCCCCACAAGCAAAGGCCATTTTTGCCGGATAAACGCAAGGATTTCAATCCGGCGCCGGTACGCGCTCCAAACCGCCGCGCCAAGAAGAACCAGAAAGATAAAGAACAAGCCCCCGCGCGAGAGAGGAAGCGTTCCGATTGACGCCAACACCCAGCCAATCCATGCAAATAACGCCAATCCAACCGCCTTTGAGATCTCAAATCCCCGGCCGGGCAGTTTCGAACAGAACGGGAAGAGGAAGATAAACGCGATTCCCCCTAACAGTTGAAGAACGATCCACCAATTGAGAACGGGATGTTCCGGATACGGGGCGTACACGGGATATCCGTCCCGCGCGGTTAAGATATCTTTTTCGGTGATCCTAGTAACCCACGTTGGAGGATTGAGAATCAGTTCCTTCAATTCGTCTTTGGAAAAATCGTGGACTTTCTCAAACAGAATCATCTTGGGATGATCGTAGATGCGGGCCGTTTCATCTTCTTCATCCACACGAAATTCCCAGCCGAGGAATTGGGGGGGATTAGTTACGATCTTGGCGATGCGGAATCCCAATTGTTCGGCAAAAAGGGCTTGTAAGAACTGATTGGTGATTGGGAATTTTTCGGGATTGTGAAGCGTCGATCCATACGGGCGTTTGCTGGGGAAGAGGATGTAATCATTATTTGCCAGCACATTCGCGAGATACTGAATGCGTTGATTAATATTTTTTTCGGAGTGCACATTGGCGTGTACATCAAACTCTTGGCGGATTGAAACGCCATGCGCGCTTTCATCCCAATTGTTCTTCGCGATTTTCGCGCCGCGCGGTGTATTTTCCCGGATATATTTTCCCATCGTAATCGCTGGATGCGGCCGGCTATAGATACCTGAATAAGCCCATCCATAGATGAATCCAAACAATAACGCAGCCGTCCCGCCAACGATGCCGAAACGCTTCAGCGCCGTTTTCCAGCCGCTGGTCAGTTTTGGAAATTCGGGGGAATAAAACTGGGGCTTTATATGAATCAAATCAGCGATCAGCCGCGCCCCCAAGACGAGAAGAATGGGCAAAACGGGGATCATATAACGCGGGAATTTGCTGGAAAATGTGCTGTACAGGATAAAACTGGGGATCGCCCACGAAGCGAGAACGACATCGGCTCCGGATCGTGTCCAGAAGATTCGATAGATAGCGTAGAGACATCCCACGACGGCGAAGAACGCTGTCATGTGATCTAATGAAGGATAGAAGAGATTATCGAGCGAGGTAAAAAAGGGAACTGTGTTGCTGAATTGAAGGGTATAGGGCACAGGATATGTTCCTGTCATGTTAATGCCCGATTGTTCGATGATATTTCTCGCAAACGCGACGGAATCGAAATACGCCATCGGTTCCGCGAAGAGAAACGCGGCTACGCCGATGGGAATCCCGAGAACAAACCATACCCAAGGGAGATAGAGGCGGAAGGCGGGACAAAACCAACCGGTTTCGCGATCGTTCCAGATATGCCGTATATACAACATCACCATAGACGCGATGAACAAAAACGCGGCGAAAACGATCCATAAAATCCAATGATTTCCATAAAACCCGCAGAACTGGGCGAGAGTTACGTTAAACGGGGGCTCCGTCGAACTCGCCGCTTTAAAGAAATGCAGCAAGATCAAGCCCGCGATCCCCACCCAGACGGTGTTGATCCACCGGCCGACTTTGCCATGCTTGTTATCGCCCCAGGTCCCCACCGCGTGCGCGAGGAGATAAATCCCTGGCAGCGTGAGTCCGCTCCATTTGGAACCTACCGAAAAACCGGTACAGATGGCGCCGAGAATATACCAGATCAACCTGGGTTTCTGGCTGATCTTCAAGAAACAATAGATCGCGGCGGTCACCCAAAATCCGAGAACACCATCGACCGTCATGAAATGACAGGTCTGCACATGCAGCATCGCCACCGCCAGCATCGCGGCGGCGATCAGGCCCGCTGTCCGGTTGTAAGCGTCGCGGCCGATAAGGTAGACCAATAGCACAGTGAGCGCGCCCATCCACGCGGTGACGATCCGCCCGATAAGTACAATGGAACTCATATCGGGCTGGTAGTTGCTTGCGGCGAAGTCAATGATGAGACTGGGCATAAAGACAACGAGAAGCAGACCGGTGATGGGGATAATGAGAGAGGGAAAAAGAAACGGCAGCCGCCGCTCATCGAGAACGAGCGGCCCGTGTGTCTCCTTCGCCCGTTTAAAATCGCGGTTGACGGCGATAAACAGCCGAATCCCGATCACAAAAACGAAGAAACCCGCCAGGATTCCCAGCCAATCCACGGAGAGGAAATTCCAGGAATTATCCAGACCTTTGTGAGATGATAGATATTCTTGGTAAAGCAGATAGAGGTGATTGGGAAATGTGCCGTAGTTGTAATTGATAGGACGCAGGCCCGGTTTCCCTGTGGATGAGGGAACGCCTTCTTTGACTTCCAGATTCCGCTCGTAAAGGATTTGCAACTGTTCGCGCCAGGGCAGATTTCGCTCCTCTTCGGTCAATCCCTGCGGGCGCAGTCCCATAGCGCAGTTGGTGTAATGCCGTTCGTCAGGATGAAAGTTTGTAATCCGGTCTTTTAATCCCCAATCAGCGCCATACAACCGCAGATACAGCGCAAGTCCGAAGATTAACAGTAAACAAAGCGAAGAAAGGATGCGTACGATAGCGGATTTCATAATATTTTTGTATCAACTCCAAAAAGAGAATGGATGCAAAATGAACTGTCTATTACTATAGGCCAATCCGGTTCTTTATGACAACCTGAATTGGGGTACTATATGCGCTTGTTATAAAACTATCAAAATTGAGATCCAAAGAACAAATGAAAATGAGTTGTAAAGTACTTGGAGAGGGTGGCAAGGGCAAGGTTTTTTTTCTGCCCTTGTGTAATTTTGTACGATTCTATCGTAAGGGCAGACAAAAGCCTTGTCCTTACTACCCTCTCTTACTATAGGGCCATTACCTTAAAAGGATTCACTCGGTTGAGCCATCCCTAGTAACTCATTCTCATATAACCACTATTTAAAACGATTGATTCCGGCGTTGTGTAATGATCTCTGGAGGCGTTCAGACCGGAAGAACGCAACGCCCGGCAATGTAAAAAAAGGCGCTGTTGTGAAATCGGATGATATTCATAAAATCGTTGCTATCCTACGGCAAGAAGTGACAAAATGGAAGACACCGGCGGTTACGGTTGTCGCGGGGAAAACGCAAAATCCCTTCAACGTGCTGATCTCGTGCATTCTCAGTTTGCGCACAAAAGACGAGACCACCGGGAAAGCGTTCGCCCGCCTGCATAAACGGGCGCGGACACCGCGCGGGATGCTGCGTATCCCCGTGGAGGAATTGGCGCAGATCATCTATCCTGTGGGATTCTACAACCAAAAAGCGAAGAGCATCCACGCCATCTGCGAGACGCTGCTGCGCGATTATGGCGGGAAAGTGCCGGATTCCATCGATGAATTACTAAAATTGAATGGCGTAGGGCGGAAGACGGCCAATCTAGTCATAACACATGGTTTCGGCAAACCGGGCATCTGCGTCGACACCCACGTCCACCGCATCAACAACCGCTTGGGATATGTGTCAACGAAAAATCCCGATGAAACTGAATTCGCGTTGCGGAAAAAACTGCCCAAAGAGTACTGGATTGAATACAATGATCACCTGGTTACATACGGGCAGAATCTCTGCGTTCCAATATCGCCGAAATGTTCAGAGTGCAAGTTAACACCTTATTGTGACCGTGTGGGTGTGACGAAGAGCCGGTGACGGAGGGCATCATTGAAGGTGGGATGCCCGAGTCGTCAATTCAAAACAGAAACCAATTCGATACCGAAACCGGTTCGAGAAACCGAAGCGTTCCCCACAGGTCTTCGATCTCATGCACGCTTTCCTCTGAAATTTCCCCCGGTTCGTAGAAATAGGCGAACCAGAACAGTTGAATGTCGCGATGTCCCGCGTAATAGTTCGGATCCGTGACGGTTTGTTCGTCAAAAATCTCCACGTCATCCACCCCGATGTTAAATCCAATCTCGCTTCCAGCGGAGGGAGAACCGATAATACTCAGTTTGAACCGCGCTTCCTGGGTCCAGTCCGCCGTCTCATCATTAACGACGGTCTGCGCGTACCAATCGGCGCCGGGATCTGATCCAAAGGGCCGTTCGTAATCGCCATACAGTTCCGGCGATACGAAGGGAACCGCAGTGTCTTCGGCGCCGAGTCCATAGATCCACTGCCCACCCATTTCGGTTTCAACCGCGTTGCGGCACGATTCCAATGTGCGGCTCGCGTCACCGTCGAAGAAGTATTCCACGGCGTCGTTTTCCCAAGTGACAGGTAAATCGTATCGATAATCCGTTCCATAATTCTCACTGATATAAATATCATCCGTGACTGAAACACCGATGTAGAGGTACGTATCATCATACGATACGTAGAAAGTATAACTGATATCTTCCACTCCATCGGATTCCCCAGGTCCGTCATTACCCGCGACACCAAGCGTGTCAAAATCGACAAAGTTGGACGCCGCGCCGTCCCACTCGCCAGGGTTAAGAATCCCATCAATCTCCGGTGGCGCGTAGGTGTAAGGCGCCTGGATCAGTTGACGTCCATCCTCATCAAATTCCTGTGCGAAGCCAACGGCGCAAAGCAGTAGAAGTATGGAGGTAAGAGTAATTGAAAAGATAATTCTTGACATTGAATTCTCCCCATTTCTGTGATGTTTATCGACAGGATGACATTCGTTCATATTGCGCTATTCGCGAAATAAAATCAATTGGTCTGACGGATGTAAAATCCGAAAAATCCAAGTGGGATTAAAGCAGTAATTACTCTATTTCCCCCTTTTGCGTATCCGGGGAGCCCGTTTGCGTGGGGGAGTGGGGAGAGCTTTATCCGGTTGATCCAAACCGGTCTGTTCCAATTCAACAATCTTGTCGCGGTAAACGGCCGCTTTCTCAAATTCAAGGTTTTTCGCGGCTTCAACCATACGCCGCTTCAATTCTGCGGTGATCTCTTTTTTGTTTTTCCCTTTTAGTTCCACCGAATCGGAGATCTGGAAGAGCAATTCTTCCGATTCGCGTTTTTTGACCGATCGTGTCTCCAAAATTGACCGCACGGATTTTTGGATGGTTTTGGGAACGATGCCATGTTCTTCATTATACGCCAGCTGGATTTTCCGGCGGCGTTCCATCTCTTCGATCGCGCGATTCATGGATTTCGTCGGCTTGTCGGCGTACATAATGACTTCACCGGCGACGTTGCGGGCCGCGCGTCCGCAGGTTTGAATCAGAGAACGCTCGTCCCGCAAAAAACCTTCCTTATCCGCATCGAGAATCGCCACGAGGGACACTTCCGGCAGATCGAGCCCTTCGCGGAGCAGATTGATCCCCACAATCACATCGAAATCACCGGCGCGCAACCCCTCCAAGATTTCCGCCCGTTCGATCGTGTCGATCTGAAAATGCAGGTACTGGACTTTCAGATTGAGTTCAAGCAGAAAATTTGAGAGGTCTTCGGCCATGCGTTTGGTGAGTGTGGTGACAAGCGCGCGTTCCCCCCGCTCGATGCGTTCGCGCAGACGCTCGATCAAATCGTCCACCTGCCCTGTCGCTGGGCGTACGATGATCTTTGGATCGACGAGACCGGTCGGACGGATCAATTGTTCCACGAGATTGTCACTCTTCGACCGTTCAAAATCCCCCGGTGTAGCGGACACGAAAATAGATTGATTGATACTGTTCCAGAATTCCTCGAAGGACAATGGCCGGTTGTCCAGCGCGGAAGGCAGGCGGAATCCGTAATCCACCAGCGTTGTTTTCCGGCTGCGGTCTCCTCCCCACATGCCGCGGATTTGCGGCAGCATGATATGCGACTCATCGACAATCAACAAATAGTCGTCAGGAAAGTAATCGATGAGAGTGCTGGGGGGCACGCCGGGATCACGCCCATCAAGGTGACGCGAGTAGTTCTCAATTCCCTGGCACATGCCGGTCTGCTGCATCATCTCCAGATCGTATAATGTGCGTTGTTCCAGCCGCTGCGCTTCGACCAGCTTGTTCTGCTTGCGTAATTCCTGTAACCGAATTTGAAGTTCTTCGCGAATGGTTTGGATGGCGCGCATGAGCCGTTCCGGCGCGGTGACGTAGTGCCGAGCGGGATAAATCGTGATGTTTCCATGCTCCCCCAGGACTTCTCCCGTTACGGGATTGATTCCCAGGATGCGATCTACGTCATCCCCCCATAATTCGATCCGGAAGGGGTAATCGCCGTATCCCGGATATACCTCCACTACATCACCCCGGACGCGGAACGTGCCCCGCTGGAAATCGATATCGTTGCGGCTGTACTGCAGATCGACCAACCGCCGGAGGAGTTTCTGACGGGGGATTGTATCACCTGTGGCGATGGGGATAATCATCTCGCGGTAATCATCGGGCGATCCCAGGCCATAGATACAAGAGACGGAGGCGACAACGATTGTATCGCGCCGTTCCATCAGGTTCGTCGTCGCTTCGAGACGCAGACGTTCGATCTCTTCATTGATCGCGACATCTTTTTCGATGAAAAGATCTTTGGATGGAACGTACGCTTCGGGCTGATAGAAATCATAGTAAGAGACAAAATAACCGACGGCGTTGTTGGGGAAGAATTCTTTAAATTCGCTGTACAATTGCGCAGCAAGGACTTTGTTATGTGAGATAACGAGCGTGGGCCGGTTTAGTTCTGCGATAACGTTGGCGACGGTGAATGTTTTACCACTACCGGTCACGCCGACCAAGGTTTGGAATTTCTGTTTCTCGCGAATTCCATTTAGAAGATTCTCGATCGCCGCCGGTTGGTCGCCTTTCGGCTTGTAGTCCGCCACGAGTTCAAAGGGGATCTCTTTAACACCCGCTTTCCGGCGCTCCGCGCTTTCGGTCAGGGCCGCGAGTTTATTTAACCGCATTACCATGAGTTCATATCCGTCTTTGTATTTTGTGGATACATTCCAGTTAACAACTCTTCTTTTTTAACGCTTTTTGCCACTTATCAATCGATGGGTGATTTTCGATCCCAGCGCGCCCGCGAGGCGCTTCCAGGAGATATTGGTCAATTCTTCATCCGTTACGGGTCGATTGATTTGTTTGCGAAGTTCGGATTGTTTCCAAACGATATATTCCAGTTTCTTCGCCATTTGGTAGTGCATGTAAAATTCATCTTTGGGGATATGTTCGTTCAAGTAGACGTATTTCTCAAAGAAGAATTTCTTGTCATCTTGCAGATCTTCCGGTTCGAGAATAATTCCTGTCAGGTTTTTCTCATCAATCAAACCGCGTTTTGTGGCGTAATCCCAGATTGGCGTCGCGGGTAAAACCATCAACGGGCCAATAACCAAGGCCGAGAGGGTGTCTAGGTTGTCGATAATAAAATCGAACGTCATCTGTAAATCATCGCGGGTTTCACAGGGGGAGCCGATGATAAAACTCGGCGCCGCTTGCATACCGAATTGATGACATAAATCGACCGTTCGCTGTAAATGTTCGGGCTCCACGCCTTCTTTGGCCAAATACTGAAGCACACGGGGAGAGGCGGACTCGAATCCGAGCGTTAATGTCTTCACATTGAGTTGGAGCAGCGATTCAGCCATCTCTTCGCGCATCTGATTGGCGCGCGCCGAGGCGGTAAAGTGAACCTGACCGAGAAGCCCCCGTTCAGCCAGGATTTTTCGAATCGCTTCCAGCCGCCTTCGATTACTCAGAAACAGGTCATCGAACGCGATGATATGTTCCGCGCCCCAAACCGTAGCGAGTTCTTCGATCTCATCAGCCACGTATTGGGGGGAGAAGAACCGGTGTTTGGTTCCCCAATGCTTCACGGTGGAACAGAACGCGCAACGGAAGGGACAGCCCCGCGAAGTCATGATATGCGCGTGATTTTTGATCTTCCCCCAATGGTCCCCCAGAGCGGCGCGGTCGGGACGGGGGATGGTGTCCAATTGTTCGATCCGCGCCCGCGGAGGATTGAAGACCACACCATTGTCCCCTCGCCAAATGACGCCCGGAACTTTCGCGAGGCTTTGCGGTTCGAATCGTTTCTCGGCTTTGAAGAGTTCACACAAATCGAGAAACGTAATCTCTCCTTCGCCCAGCACACCGGCGTCAAAAATCCGGGGCAGCCGTTCGGGCATCGCCGTGATCTGGTTCCCACCGATGATGACGGGCACGCCCAATTCCGCTTTAACTCGCTCCGCCGCGCGGATAGCGACGTTGAAATTATACGTGGCGCTGGAGATGGCGGCGAGATCGGGTTTCTGCGCGATCAGATCCTCGATCCGCCGCTCGATCGTCACCTCAAATCCGGAACCATAGTGTTTCAGATAGGAGGAGAGATAGGCCAACCCTAAAGGCGGCCCAACGGACCAATCTTTATCCCGTTCTTCAACAACCGCTAGAAACAGACCTGCTTTCATCGATGCGCTCATCCAGCGCTCCCGGCGCCGCATTGTTCGTTATATTTCTCTTTTATTCTACCTTACGTTTTCTTAATCTTGAATGCGTTCCAAGGATATACGTCCGGCGGGGCGCTGTGGAAGACAAGAATTTCCTTTGAAACAGGATGGCTAAGGGTGAGTTTGGTGGACCAGAGCGCGAGGCTGCGATTTGGTGGATTTAATTCTCTTCCATATTTTTGGTCGCCGTATAATGGATGCCCCAATGCGGCGAACTGGACGCGAATCTGATGAGGGCGGCCGGTTTTTAAATCCACCTCGGCGAGACTGAGATCCTGCGCGCTTTCAACAATTGTGTATTCCAAAATCGCTTCCTTGCTGTGATCGATCGCGTGAGAGAACGCTTCCACCATGTTGGTTTGTCTATTTTTAATGAGAAAATGCCGCAACCGGCCGCTGCGTTTTAGCGGAACGCCGCACAGCACGGCAAGATAAGTTTTTTGAATCGCGTTTTTCCGGATCTGATCTGATAAGCGGGACGCCGCTTTCGAAGTTTTCGCGAAGACCATCACGCCTCCGGCGGGTTGATCCAAGCGGTGAAGCAAGCCTAGGTAGACGTTCCCTGGTTTGTTATACCGTTCTTTGAGATCCGCTTTCAGCAGCGTCAACATATCCGGCGCGCCGGTGCGATCTTCCTGCGATAAAACGCCGGGAGGTTTTTCAACCACCAGCAGGTGGTTATCTTCATGGAGGATAGGGATTTTGGACGCTTTCGATTTACGAACATTCACGGCTCGAATCCTAACAGGACCAGCGGCCGAAAATCGACATAGAGAGTTTCCGTTCGGCCCGCCTTGGTTTGAGAATCAATTCACCGGTTTGGATAGAGCCACTGAAATCCTGTGTCAGTTCGCGCAGGAGGCCTTCGAGCAGGATCGAGGATTGATCTGTCGAGTACATCGTCAACACGATAAAAATCGGCTTGTCACTTAATATGTTCCGGCAGGCGTTCAACAATTCCAACAGGTCTTTCTCGACCTTCCAGACTTCTCCTTTCGGACCGCGCCCGAAGGCGGGTGGATCGAGAATGATGGCGTCGTATTTCCGGTTGCGGCGCGCTTCGCGTTTCACAAATTTCATGCAGTCGTCAGCGATCCACCGGATGGGGGCATCCTCCAATCCGGATAGTTTCTGATTGACTTTCGCCCATTCAATCACGCCCCGCGCTGAATCGACGTGGGTGACGCGGCAGCCTTCCTTGGCGGCGGCGAGGCTGGCGGCGCCCGTATAGGCGAACAGGTTCAAGACGTCCAAAGAAGACCGTTTCGATTGTTGAATCTGTTTTCGCATCCATCGCCAGTGCGCAATGTTTTCGGGGAAGACGCCGACTTGTTTTGAGTTGGAGGAGATCCGGGCTTGGAATGTTAAATCATCGAAGCGTAAATTCCACTCCCGTTCGATTGAAGAAAGAAACGACCAGCCCGCCTTGCCGCTGTCACTATGAATCGCGTCCGCGTTTTTCCACTGATTTGGAGACAGCGCCGGTTTCAACCAGGCTTTCGGCTCATCACGGACAATCGTGTATTTCCCAAACCGCTCTATTTTTCTCCGGCCGCCGAAATCGAGCAACTCATAGTCATCACAATCATTCCATTCCGCAAGGATGGTCTGTTTCCGCTGAGGGGCTGGTTTGGGAGATTTTTTATTCATTCCTATTGGAGACACAGTTCAAAAGCGCTTGTATATTCTTAAATATTGTAGAATAGGAGATTAGATACTGAAGGACGGTAGTGAATTGTGTAACTGTCAGAATCTGGATAGCCAGGATAACTTGATCAATATAAATCCTGAGTATCCTGATCATCAAGACCATCCAGATTCTGACAAAAAACTTTGTTTAAAGAAATATACAAAACCATTCCACCACCTTACAATCGGATACAGTTGGCAAATATGCAATCAACGAGTATCGGCCATGATTAATCCAAAGATTTTGAAAAAACTGAAAAAAAGCGCGGCGGTCTGGAATCAATGGAGGATGGAGAATCCGGAAGGGCCGCTGGATCTGAGCTGGGTGGATTTGAGCGGCTTGAATCTTCGTACAGTAAATCTGCGGAGCGCGATTCTCACTGAGGCGGATTTTGTCGGGACGGATCTTTACGGCGCCGACTTGCGCGGCGCGAATCTGACGTGGGCGGATCTGAGCCACACGGATCTTCAAACAGCGAATCTGTGCAACGCCAATCTCACTCACACCAATCTCAGCGGCGCCGATCTAAAAGAAGTGAATCTGATCGGCGCGCATCTGAACGGGACGAACTTGCGTAAAGCAAACCTGACAGGCGCAATACTGCATGACACCTTTTTCTCATCAACCCAGCTGGCCGGGGCCAATTTCTCGAAAGCGAAAGTCTGGGACACACTTTTCGCGGATGTTGATTTACGCGATGCGCAGGGTCTGGAATCGGTTATTCAGGAAGGCCCATCGACGATCGGCGTGGATACCCTGTACCGCTCCAACGGGAAGATTCCCCCCGCGTTTTTGAGCAATGCGGGAATCCCGGAGAATTTAATCGCGCAAATTAAATCATTGACAACCACGCAAATACCCTTTGATTCGTTCTTCATACGAGGAAGCGCGCAGGATCGCCAATTTTGTGAAATCTTATGGAATGAATTAAAGAACAAAGGCGTCCGAAATTGGATTTTATTGGATAGCGCTTTTGAAAATGAATCGGTGAAACGAAAAAGCCGCGGCCTTTACCAGAGTCATTGTAAACTGATTCTCGTTTGCTCTAAGCATTCGCTTGAGAGTGATTGGATCGAGGAAGAAATCGGCCGGGCGATCGATAGTGAGATCCAGGAGAAGACAGCGGTTCTTTTCCCTATCATCCTCGACCGCTTTTACGAACAGTGGGATAATCCCCGCCAACCCAATATCACCGAATCGCTCGCGGGGGATTTCACACAATGGAAACAGAATCCGCATTCGTTCCAGACGAATTTACAACGTCTTATTCATGCGTTGCGCGGAATTGAGGAATAAGGAAAATCAAATTGCCCAGGATTATTTGATTCTAGTAGGAATTGCTTTATAAAATTAAAACTAGGAATTTTACTACAATTTACCTAATTTAATCCGGCGGTTTATACCCATTCGACCTCAGGGGTTATAGCGCATCTTCATCCCGCTCACCGGTTCGGATTCGGACCGCTCCTTTCACGTTATAAATAAAAATTTTCCCGTCTCCAACTTGTCCCGTAGCTACGGATTTCCGGATCGCGGAAATGATCTCTTCTTCTTGTTCCGCTTTCGCCAAAAGTTCCACTTTGATTTTTGAAATGAAATGAACGGTGTATTCCCGGCCGCGATAGATTTCGCTGTGACCCTTCTGACGGCCATACCCTCTTACTTCGGTGACGGTCATTCCTGTGATTCCAAGTGATTCCAATTCTTCGCGAAGTTCATCTAATTTATGCGATCGGATGATCGCTTCAACTTTTATCATTGCACAGCCTCTCATTTGACATTTTTGTAAGACACGAAAGACATTTTTGAATATCCTTCTGGTAATAATAATATGATTTATTCTCATAAGTCAAGAATTGACAGCAAGTAAAGTTAAAAGTTGATTGGACTTCTTTAGGTCTTACGTAGAATCTTCATTTGCGATATATTACAAAATTGTTCTATTGCCAAAATTGTATGGATTGATATCGTTACAAATTCGTAACATAGCCGGGATTCAATAGATTTCATTGCGCTGATGGGATAGACCGATCTTGGATTCACATTCTTCTATCTAGAAAGAAGGAAAGAATCTTAAAGACCGGATCTATATATTGGCCGTGATCATATATTCTCGGAGGATGTTATGAAACAATCAAAACGGTATTGGTATTATGTGTGTGTATTGGGATTGATCGTCTTGCCCCTCTCCTCATGGGCGGGTGAAGAAACGGCTGTTGACTCGGGGGCGACGGCTTGGATGCTTACCTCCACCGCGTTCGTTCTGTTGATGATTCCTGGTTTGGCTATGTTTTATGGTGGTCTTGTTCGCGTGAAGAACGTGCTCAGCACGATGATGCATAGTTTTGTATGTTTGGCGATCATCGGCGTTCTTTGGGTAGTCTTAGGATATTCCCTTTGTTTTGGAAATAATATCGCATGGGGATTTTGCGGGTGGAATTGGGACTATTTCTTTCTTCAAGGAATTGATGATGTGATAACCAATAGCGTTCCTGAATATGTTCTGGCGATGTTTCAAGGGAAATTCGCCATTATTGCGCCTGCGTTGATTTCCGGGGCCTTGGCCGAACGAGTTTATTTCAGGGGATATTGTTTGTTTATCACATTATGGTTTTTGTTTGTTTATTGTCCTCTTTGTCATTGGGTGTGGGCATCGGATGGATGGTTATTCAACGCGGGTGTAATCGATCTAGCCGGGGGGTTTGTGATTCATATATCCGCCGGTTTCAGCGCTTTGGTGGTGGCATTATATCTGGGGAAGCGGTTGGGCTATCCCAACACAGCGGTGAATCCCAACAATTATGTCATGACAATGATGGGCGCCGGTTTGCTATGGGTGGGTTGGTTTGGATTTAACGCGGGATCGACCATACAAAGCGGTCTCGAAACAGCTCGCGCTCTTACAATGACTCAAGTATCCGCCGCCAGTGGGGCGCTGACCTGGATGTTAATCGAAGCGATCTTGTTCCGAAAAGCAACTTCCTTGGGATTTGTTTCGGGGATTTTGGCTGGTCTCGTTGCGATCACACCCGCCGCAGGTGTTGTGAAACCGTACGGCGCCATTATCATCGGATCGTTATCTTCCGTCGCCTGTTACCTCGCCCTGAAAGCAAAGGACTTTTTTGGGTACGACGATAGTTTGGATTGTTTTGGAATTCATGGCGTAGGCAGCGGTTTGGGCGTATTGCTTCTTTCATTTTTTATCCGGAAATCATGGATTGATTCCGTTATCTCATCCGCGGGACATTGGTCTGTTTGGGATCAATTGGCAATCCAATTCATGGGATTCTGCACGACGATTGTATTAGCGAGTATTGTGACTCTGATCATCTGTGTCATCGTTGAAAAAACTGTAGGTTTCCGGGTGAATGAAGAAACCGAGATCAACGGACTCGATTATTCTCTGCATGGCGAACAGGGTTACGGTTTAATTGGCCCGCGCTAAGCGTATCTGATAAAAGATGCGAAGAAGATCATACGAAAGCCGATTGGAGACAGAAGCAGGAAGATACGATCTGAATGATAGTGTTAATTACCGAGGCGCTATTCATTGAATCAATAGCATGAATACAGGCATTCCTTTTTAGAACATTTCCCACTCGATATAACCGGGACTGACATTCACCATGGCGTTGACCATCAGTTCGACCAGCCCACCATAATTGATGCTGCATTTGTTCCAAAGATCGTAATACTTAATGAGATCACGCATCGCGCCTTTGCAATTCGAGCAGGGCGCGCAGACGTATTTCTTAATCGAGGGATCGAGTTCCTTTTCAAACGCTTTGAGGATCTGATCGAATTTTTTCCGGCTGGCCACTTGATTGCGCCAATCTTCGAAGTTATGACCGGACATAATGGCGAAACCCGATCCACCCCCGCAGCAATAGTTATGTACTCCATGCGGCGTCATCTCGCGAAATTGCGGGCAGATCTTTTTGAGAATCCGGCGCTGGGGCTGAACGATGCCCATTAAACGAACCATGTTGCAGGGATCGTGCAAAGTGACGGGGAAGTCGTTCCGCGAGGGATCAAATTCGAGTTTGCCGGACGAGACGATATCATCAAGCAGCGTCATGGCGCTCTCACGGTGGATATTAAGGTCGCCGGTCAACACACGGTCGGCGATAACGGTGAGCGCTTTGTGCGCGTGGCCGCATTCCCCAAGAACAATCTTTTTGACACCGAGTTTCAGGGCGGCTTTCGCGTGTTTGATGGCCACTTTGGCGAGCATGACATCGTCATAAAACAGACCGTAATTGATGTTGTCATATCCAAGCGCGTCTTGTGATTCGGATGAGAGAGTCCAGCTGATACCGGCGGATTCCAGGATCGTCGCGAACGCGCCATGGTTTTCCGGCCAGGCCAGAATTTCTCCCGCATTGTGGATCAACAGCACATCGGCGCCCTCTTTGTCCCAAGGTGTCTCGATCGTTAAACCTGTTTTTTCAGATGTGTCTTCATCAATGAATTCGATGTTGTCTTTTACAACGACGGGATTCATACCCGTCGAGGAACCGGATTTCAGTTGGAGCAGTGATCCATCTTCATGGAGTTCCCGTGGTGAGATATTTAACTCCTGGCTGAAGAGTTTGCGGAGATCGTGCGCGATCAGGCCGTTGTCGACACCGATCGGGCAAGTCTGCGCGCAGCGGCGGCAGAGATTACAGCGGTAAGCCAGTTCAGCCAGGCGCAAGACGGTTTTCCAATTGAGATCAATATCACCGTGACGCCACTTCCCGAAAAACTTGCCGCCGGGTTTGAAATATTTGAAATAGAGGCGCCGGAGGATTTCAGACCGGTAGGTCGGCCGGTAGATATCCATTCCCCCGCTCGCTTCATAAAGGTGACAGGCTTCGACACACGTCTGACACCGGGCGCAGTTCTCCATCGAAAGCACTAATGGCTGTAGGAAGGTCCAATTGTTCTCCTTGCTGAATAATTTTTCGAGGCCGGAGAGAAATTTATTTACTAATTCGCGTTCTTCCTCTTCATTCTTCGGTTTCGGAATGGAGAGAGCGATGGTATCGTCCAGGCACGAGCAGAACTGTTCCTTGGCTTTATCCGTCAACGGCTTGAACGGGGGCAGATTTTTGGGATCGTCGAAGGGCGCCAGCAGGGGCGGTTGATTCTCTTGCTCCACATGGGCCAATTGATCGGACGGTTTGCTGATATCTTCTATTTTCAAGCGTTTTTTCATGTTACTTTTTCTCCTCGGTTTCCTCGGTAGCGATGTCTACCCAAGTCTTCTTTCCATCCGCGTTGATGTGAGGCGCGGCCCAGGTGACGGGGTATTGCACCTGTTCCATGATTTTCTTCTCGATCTTGCTGCCCGCCAGGTTCGGTTCATCGTCCCAGCGGATTTTATGGTAGGTAAACCATTTCAGGAAAAAATGGGACATATGCGTCATGGGGATATACGCGATCAACAGTGAAGCGAGTAGAATTTCCAATCCAAGCAGCGCGCCGCCGACCGGGGCGGAAAGATTGAACGTTACCAGACTTTGAATGAACGACCGGGTTAAGTTAAAAGTAGGATCGATGGCAAGAAACACAATCCACGCGATTGCGAACACAACGAGAAAAAAGACCAGATTGAAGATCGCGCTTGGCGTTGTAAAGTCTTCCAATTCCGGATCGCAAAGGCGGCGGTAGAGCAGTCCGGCCGCGCCTACTGTCGCGAGGATTAGACCACAAACAGCGGCGATTTGAGTCAAGTAATAGACAGCGAATCCGATGAACGAGGCGTTCGCTCCGACTGTTACACCCGCCAATTCTAAAAGTGAACCACACGCCAGCAGTCCGATTAATCCCGCCAAGATATACAATCCAAAGTGAAACGGGAACGAGACCCACCAGAGTTTCCGGTTATTCTCAAAGAGAGCGATCAAAAAGAGAATCTCTGGAACCATCGCGCGAAGTTCATTCACTTTGGATTTCTCGATCGGTTTGGTCCACCAGTCGACTTCCTCCAGATTGGAACCGCCATATCTGGCTTTATCGCCAATTTCATGGCCGACTGGATACAATTCCCACCGGAGATGCAATGGCATTGACTGCATACGAAAAAACCGGACGATGACAACCAGCGCAAAGACGGCGATCGCCGCGTAGACAATGAGGTGGAGCAAAACCGAAGCGCTCATACTTACTCTCCTTGTTTGGATTGAACGTCATTCTTGCTTGCAACCGGTCTTCACGACCGGGGAAACACGGATTCGGATCGAACGGCTTTGGTTCCACCACGCTCGATCTATTATGTTTTATTATACCGGCCGCGAGGCGCTCCCGGTTATTAATTCAAAATTAGAAGGCTGAATGCCCGGTTTCAATTTATTCCCGGACAAGACACCCGCGTTCAATTGGGGCGCCCCGCTCTATTAAAAAACGAGCGCCCGTGTGGTGGGCGTTCACAACCACCCTCCCTTTTCACGCGCGCGATTCGCTGATCCAGCGCCGGTTATCGAGATAGGGCGGCGCCGGTATATCGAACAGGCCGATGGATCATTCGATAAAACAGCGGTTATCGAATTCCCTTCGGTCTCTTTTAAACAATAGGAGTAGAGTAACCTCATACGCCATGCTGTCAAGAACAATTGAGGAGCGATATGATTTATAAACACATCAACCGGTACCATTCTTTTTCGAATGAATTTTTTATCCAAGGAAACAATTTTATTTTAACAACAGTCTTAAACATAAAAAAATACAGGGAATTAATACAAGATGAATGGAATTGTTGTGAAGTTTGACGCGGAACGCGGTTTTGGATTTATCCGGGTATCCGGGAGGGAAGAAGATGTTTTCGTGCATGTATCCAATGTTATTAACCGGAGAGAATTGCATGTCGGTCAGAATGTGCGGTTTGAATTGGAGTCCAGCCCGAAAGGACCACGTGCGAAGAACGTAAGACCAGGTATAAGACCTACCGATCTGTTTCTGTTGATAGGATTAATAACAGTAATCGTCACAGTTTCTCTGTTAAGAATTGCTTCCCATGTTTCCTGGATCCTCTCATATCTAGTTGGAATCAATCTCAGCGTATTGATCCTCTACGCCTATGACAAAATGGCGGCCAAATTGGACTATTCACGCGTTCCCGAATGGATTCTTCATGCGTTCACTTTCGCAGGGGGGACACCGGCGGCGGTGTTCAGTCAATATGTCTTTCGGCATAAAACCGTCAAGGAATCGTTCCGGTTCTGGTTTTGGGTGATTGTTTGGATTCAGATTGTATTACTTGCAGGGCTTCTATATTGGATGTTGGCGGGGTGAGTGTAATTACTCTCCAACATAAGCGCTAGCAATTAAGGAAAGGGCGGAAGAAGAAAACCTTGCCCTTGGCGCCCTCTCATAATATTATTATGAGAGTTGAAATGAATTACGATTTCTCATACACGAGACGCCCACCCAGGTAGGTCTGCAGGACTTGAATGTCTTTGATTTCATCGACTGGGCAGGTCATATAATCTCTGTCAATCACAATGAAATCGGCCAGTTTTCCCGCTTCGAGCGATCCCCGATCTTTTTCACTGAAATGAAGGTACGCGCAGTTGATCGTATAAAAGCGGATCGCTTCGACTCGCGAGAGCGCTTGTTCGGGATGAAGCGGACGATCGAGCCATTTCGCCTCCCGCGTCATCGTTGTATAGATTCCCAGCCAGGGATCATAGAAATTAATCGACCGCAGCGAGCCGATTTTCTGCATATGATCCGAGCCGCCGCCCGCCATTCCTCCCGCTGCGAAAATTGACCGCAGTGGTTGGAACCAAGTCAGGCGCTCGTAGCCGAAATGATGGTTCAATGTCCGGCCATCCAACTGCAGCCACGCCGGTTGGATATCCAAGCAGATCCCCATCTCCGCCGCGCGCAGGACCGCATCCTCGCTCATAAAGTTGGAATGACAGATCACGGGACGTTTCGCCCGGATATCGAATTGATCCCGCAACGCCGCGCAGCCATCGATGATGCCATGCACGGCGCCGTCACCGACGCTGTGCGCGTTGAATTGAACATTGTTCTTCATGCAGGCGGCCAGAATCCCAATTAGTTTCTCTTCCGGGATGAACCGTGTTCCTCTGTATGCTGGATCTTTTATATTGTACATTTCACTGACGCCCCACGGTTCGCGCATAAACGCGCTGCCCGTAAGCATCCCGCCGTCCATGTACGTTTTAATCGCTCCGACACGCAGGAGATTGGTTCCTTTATAGAGGGGAGACTGCGCGACCGCGCGGATGTCCCGTTCGATATCCTCCATGGATTGGATCGTATCGACATGTTTCGAGAGAAACGACCGGACCATTAATTCCCCCTGATCTTGGAGGCTCTCATAGAGTTTGATCTCACTTTCATCGGCGTCCCGCTCACCTACACCGGTAATACCCACGCGGTTGTAATCGGCGAACAGTTCTTTCAGGAGCGCGCCATGTTCTTCGATTGTTGGTTTTTTGAGAGATGGGTGTTTCAAATACCGCGTGCAGCCTCGCAGGATACCGGTTAATTTCCCCGTTTTGGGATCTTTTTCCGCATAGCCAGGGCCGCCATCGTCCACTTTCCAATTTTCATCGATTCCGCAAGCCTGCAGCGCAAGTGAATTAACCGACGCGTCGGGACCGGTACGGAAAACAACGGGATTGTCTGGCGCCACCGCATTCAGTTCTTCCATCGTTGGATAGCGTTCCTCTTTCAAGCGGGTCAAAAAAACCTGGCTGACCCAAACCCACTCCCCATCCGGGACAACCTCGATACGTGACCGGATATAATCGAGCACATCGGGGATGGATTCCATCAAGGGCAATTTATGATCAAACTCAGCGGCGCAGGCTGCGGCGGGATGCGTATGCGAATCGATCAATCCCGGCAGAATCGTTTTTCCACGCAAATGAAAGACTTTCGTCGTGGCCCCCTGGAAACGCTTCACCTCCTGTTCACCGCCGATGGCGATGATCCGATCCCCTTGAATCGCCATGGCGTTTTGGATTGAAAAGGCTTCATCGACGGTAATGATCTTTCCCCCCATTAAAATCAGATCGGCTGTTTCTTCAGACGCGAATAGGATTGGGGTAACAAAGAACAAACAAAGAATTAACACAATGAATGCGGTGTTTTTTTGGATCATGATGGTCACCTTTCAGAATGAATGAATAGGCCTCCATAATCTTATAAAACAGGAGTAAACACAAGCGTTGGAACAAGATTCAAACAGATTATAACAAGAAAAAAAATGGAAAAATTACTTACATTTCTTTCCATTTTGTATTGTGGAGCCACTTTTTATTCCTTCTTTGATGGGATAACATATGGGAATTAAGGCGAGTAATACGTTACTGTGGAATGAAACGCAGGCTATTTGTTTATAAGAACTATCACGATCGAGATCACAACCTGCGAATGAAAATGAGTTGCGAGAGTTATCGCGAACGAGCAAGTCTCAGAAACTCATTTTCATATAAAACTCAATCAACGCTCACCGGCTGGGGGGTATGATTTGGCCTTGATTGAGACGTCTTACTTCATCACACGGTTTCTATAGGCCACAATCTATTCGAATCAGAAGGATCCGGCCCCATCAAGCCGGTCATTCTGAGGGGATTTGATATGTATTTTGATGTTCTCGAACGATTGAACGAACAATTGAAAGAAACTGCGCTCACACTCGCTCCGGATCAGGAATCGATCACCGCGCCCCTGTTTTTCACTCCAGCGAAAGATCCCCAGCATGGCGATCTAGCGACCAACGCCGCGCTCGTTTTGGCGAAACCTCTCAAGAAAGCGCCACGTGAGATCGCGGTGGAATTTGCAAAGGCGTTATCGGAAAATAATTTAATAGAAGATGTCTCCATCGCGGGCCCTGGTTTTATTAATGTGCGGCTCAAGGACATAGTTCTCGTCGATACGCTGAAATCCGTTTTGACCAATGGGACGCAATACGGCCGATCCAACCGCTATGAAGGGCAGAACGCGCTGGTTGAATTCGTCAGCGCCAATCCCACAGGCCCCCTGCATGTCGGACACGTGCGTGGCGCGATCGTCGGCGACACAGCGGCGGAACTTTTAAACGCTGTGGGATACAATGTAACCCGCGAATACTACTACAACGACGCCGGCGTGCAGATGCAGATGCTAGGCCGATCAGTTCAATCCCGCTACCGGGGATTATTCGGCGCCGACGCGCCATTCCCGGAAAATGGGTATAAAGGCGAATACATCATCGACATCGCCCAGGAACTGAAAGAGAAAGAGGGCGGCGCGCTGTTGGAAGAGGAATCCTGGGAACCATTCACCGAATTCGCGGCGGAGAAATTGATGGGGATCATCATGGATGATCTTCAAAGGATGCGGGTCGAATTCGACACCACCTTCAGCGAACGATCCCTGCACACATCCGGCGCCGTGCAAAAGACGCTTGACGGTCTCGCTCGATTAAACGCGACATACGAAAACGAAGGCGCCGTCTGGCTCCGCACAACAGATTACGGCGATGAAAAAGACCGTGTATTGGTGAAAAGCGATGGAGAGGTGACCTACGTCACACCGGATATCGCTTACCACTGCGATAAATACGAACGGAATTTTGACCTGTTGGTCAATGTGATGGGACACGACCACCACAGCCAAGTAGAGCGAGTCAAAATCGCGGTCGGCTTGCTGGGACATGACACATCGAATCTCAAGTATCTTTTGAACCAGATGGTCAGCATTCTCCGGGGGGGCGAGAAGGTGAAACTGTCCACTCGCGAAGGGCAGTTCATGACCATGGCGGAAATGCTCGATGAACTCGGCGCTGATGTCACCCGCTATTTTTACGCGCAACGCAGCTATAATGCGCAGATGACCTTTGATTGGGATCTTGCGAAAAAACAGTCGATGGATAACCCCGTCTATTACCTGCAATACGTCCACGCCCGTTCGTGCAGCCTTGCAGAGAAAGCGAGCGAGCGGGACATTCAATCGGCGCAGGATTTCGATCCGGCGGTTCTCTCGAACGAACGCGAGCGGCTTCTATTGTTAAAGTTATTCTACTATCCACTCGTTGTCATGGACGCGGCGGAGCGGTTGGAATCGCATTTAATTCCCGCGTACCTTGAAGATTTGGCGAAAACGTTTCATACATACTACCAGGCGCAGCGGGTGCTCGATCAGGATGATCCAACGGGCAGCGCCGCGCGGTTTCAGTTGGTGCTCGGAGTGCGGCAAGTGATGCGCAATGGACTGGGCTTGTTGAAAGTCGACGCGCCCGAGCGCATGTAAGGAAGAGGATATTATGACCAGAATTGGAATCATTGGATGCGGTGGCATGGGGAAAATGCACGGGCAGGCCTGCCTGGCGAGTCCCACAGCGGAACTGATCTGCGCCGCGGATGAACTGCGTGATAAAGCGACGGAATACGCAAAACAAATGAATTGCGCTTTGGTGGATTCTCCGGAAGAACTGCTGAAACGGGACGATATCGACGCTGTGATGATCTGCACTCCGACGCCCTCCCATCACCCTCTCTCCCTCGCGGCGCTGCGCGCGGGGAAACATGTGTTTGTTGAAAAACCCCTCGCCCGGACGCTTGCGTTGGCGGAAGAACTTGTGGCCGAGGCGGAACGGACAGGTTTATTCAATCAAGTCGGTCAAGTGCTCCGTTTTTGGCCGGAATACACATTTCTGAAAAAAGCCTGTGATGATAACCGCTGGGGAAAACTGAACCAGATTGATCTCTGGCGCGCCTGCGCGCAGCCGGGTTGGTCGGAAAACAACTGGTATCTCAATCCAGAAATCAGCGGCGGGGCGGCGCTGGATCTTCATCTCCACGACACCGACGCCGTCCATTATCTCTTTGGCGCGCCAAAGGCCGTGTTCTCACGCGGCGTGAAGGATGAGACCGGCTGGCGCCATTTATCCACACAATACATACTTGATTCCGGTCCGGTCGTCCAGGCGGAAGGCACATGGCACAACGCGGAAAAATACGCTTTCCGCATGGGCTATCTCGCGGCGTTCGAACAAGGCGTTCTCGATTTTGACTCCTCCCGCGAATCGCCGTTCCTGTTTTATCCCAACCAGGGCGAACCCATCGTTCCAGAATTACCCAAACCGGAAGAGACAAAACCTGTCGAAGGGATCAATATCACCGATCTAGGCGGGTATTTGCTGCAAGACCGATATTTCTTTGATTCCATCGCCGCCGGCGCCCAGCCCACACAATCGGCCTTCGCCGATGGGCGGGATTCCCTGCGTACCGTGGAAGCCGAAATCCGGTCGGCGGAAACAGGAGAATTGGTCTCGCTGTAACATATTCTCCAATCGTGAAGAGGAGAAAGACAATGGTACGAATCGGTCTAATCGGCGCGGGCACGATGGGACGGGCGCACGCCGAATCGATTCAACATCTAAACGGCGTCCAATTGACCGCAGTTGCGGATACCGAAATCGGTAAAGCGCATACGTTAGCCGAACCGCATCAAGCTGTTCCCCTCTCCGAAGCGGGGGAATTGGTGAACCGGGATGACGTAGACGCCGTCATTGTCGCGAGCCCGACTCCATTTCACTACGCCCACGCCAAAGCTGCGATGGAAAACGGCAAGCATGTTTTTCTTGAGATGCCTATGGTACGGCGGATCGAAGAAGGCGAAGAATTGATCCAGCTCGCCCAGGAACGAAAGATCACACTCACCATCGATCATAACCTGCGCTATTTTCTCGAATACGCGGCGATCAAACAGAAGATCGATGAGGGCGCCGTGGGGAAACCGGGCGTAATCCGGCTGGGACGGCGGACCTCTCATCCCCGAAACTGGTATTCAAATTTTGAAAGCAGCGGTGGAGTGATTCTGGATGCGATGGTTCATGAAATCGACTTTCTGCTCTGGTGCTTCGGTCCCGCGCGGCGCGTGTTCTGCCAGGGTTTGCACGAACGGTTGTCGACGGAACAACTCGATTACGCCCTCGCCATCATCCGCATGCAAAGCGGCGCCATCGCGCATATAGAATCGTCTTGGAGCCATTACGGGCAATACGCGCACGATGTCGAAATCGCAGGGGACAAAGGCTTGCTCCGCAGTGACAACCAAAGTTCGATTCCATTACGTCTCTCACTGACGGATTGGCAAACCGGCGGTCGCCGGTATTTTTCGGAAAGCCCCGTCCAGGCGCCGGCCTGTTTCAATTTATTGAAAGCGTTCCTGTGCGCCATCAAAGGGGAAGGCAAGAATCCCGTGCCCGGCGCAGAGGCGCTCGAAGTCGTGCGGCTCGCGCTGGCTGCGATCGAGTCGGTGGAATCGAAACAGCCTATCACGTTGAACGCGTAACAGAAAAACACCGAGCAAAACCGCCGGTGGAGGTATTCATCCATGGGAATCCGAATCGGTATGATCTCGTTCGCTCACATGCACGCCAACAGCTACGCGGCCTGTCTCCAACAGATTCCCAACCGGGTTGAACTCGCCGGGATTTTTGATGAAGACAGAGATCGGGGACGCGCAGCCGCGGAGACTTATCAGACACCGTTTTTTGAATCTTGTGACCGGCTGCTGGCGGAAGAGATCAACGGCGTGATCATCTGCGCGGAAAACGCGAAACATGAAGCCTATACCATTCAAGCCGCCGGAGCGGGAAAACATGTGCTCTGTGAAAAACCTCTCGCGACAACGATAAAAAGCGCGCAGGCGATGATCGACGCCTGCCGGGAAAATAATTCCCAGCTAATGACGGCGTTTCCCTGCCGGTACAGTTCACCGCTGATACGCGCCTGTCAGCTCGTACGGGAACGAAAACTGGGAAAGATTCTCGCCATGAAAGGCACAAATCACGGAACCATGCCGGGCGGTTGGTTTATTGATAAAGAACTCGCCGGCGGCGGCGCGGTGATGGATCATACCGTGCACGTCGTAGATCTGTGGCGCTGGATGCTTAAGAAGGAAGCGGTCTCCGTATACGCCGAAGCGGGGCAGTTGTTTTATCCGGATATCAATATAGAGGACGCGGGGTTGCTGGCGATGGAATTTCAAGGCGGCGTCTTCGCGACGTTGGACACTTCCTGGTCCCGTCCCAACGCGTCGTTCCCTACATGGGGAGACTTGACCTTGGAAATTGTTGGGGATACGGGTACTTTATTCGTTGACGCATTCAAACAGGATATTGAAATCTATAACAATGACGCGGTCAAATCGGAGTGGTCCTGTTGGGCTGACAACGTGGATATGGGATTGATCGATACGTTTGTGAAAACCATCGAAGACAACAGCCCCTCTCCTATCACCGGTGAGGATGGATTGAAAGCGATGGAAGCCGCTCTCGGCGCCTACCGGTCGCTGGAAACCGGCCAACCCGTCTCCCTGCCACTGGATGCGGACACGTAATCACGAATGGAGCGCAGGTTAAAAAAAACAAAAGGACACCATTGACTTTACAATCTTCTATAATCGGCAAGAATAATCCCTCACTGATAAATAAATCAATGGAATCACGTACGCCATGTCAAACGAAAAACGCATTCTTCTTGTTGATGATAATCCCTCCTACCGGTCCGCCGTTACCCGGAATCTGACGATGGCCGGATACCATGTGATCGAAGCCGAACACGCAGCCGAAGGGATGACGAAAATCCAGACAGACGATCCCCAGGCTATCATCACGGACCTGGACATGCGCACGCATGATGAGGGTCTGCATTTCATTAAAGAGGTCAAACAACGTTATCCTCATATCCCCATGATCTTGATCTCAGCGGTGGGCACATTCGACGAAGGCGCGCTGGCCCGGCAGTATGGGGCGATGTTCGTGTTGAGCAAATCCCGCATCGACGCGGAGATCGACACTCTCTACAAACGGTTGGATCAGATCTACGAACATTTCCAACACCTTACCATACTCCGGGACCGGTTGGACGAATGGGCGCAGCAAGGCGGCGCGCCCCCGGAAGATCTGCGGCGGGAATTGGGTAAACTGATGCGGGATGAAGATCTCGATTCCGGCATGAAACGCGAAGTGTATGAAATGCTCGATCAGCTGGAAACCCACGAAGCGCAAACCGCGCAGACTGCGGAAGGGATCGACTTGGAAGCGGGCCGGTCGGCTGTGGCGGACGCGCTGCCTGAAATCGATCAATTGAATAAAGAAACGCAGACGATGCTCTCTGTCGCGGAAAGTATGCAGCAATCCGAATCCGCGTCCAATCTTTCGGTCGCCCGTAATGTCTGTTTTTCCTATTCCTTCGCCGTTGAAAACGAAGTCAAGAAACGGATTAATAAAAAAGTGAATCGCCTCTTGTCCGGCAAAAATATATCTTCATTAGCGGACGATTTATACGATATAAAAATCGGAAACCTGGATATTTTCTTCAGTCAATACTTGATTCGAACCGTCCAGCGGCAGCAGTTGGAACTGAACGCGGACATCACACGCCAGGTTATGGAGAGAATCCTTAAACACGGCCCCAAATACAAACCGGATGGACTTAAAGCGCTGGGCGTCATTCTCTTTTGCTGGGGAAGGAACCATGAATTCACGAACCGGAAAGGGAAGATCAAAATCCAAAATCCGCTGGGGATCAAAGGCTTGACCGATGAAACCACAACCCAGCTCGCCGGGCAGTTGATCCTGTTGCAGCACCTGCGGAATCCGTTCATCCATCCAGAATTCAGCGAACGCGAAAAGATTGAATCTGTGCGGAAAAGCGCGCTGCAATGTTTAGCGTATACCAGTCAAATCGTGTAATCCCAGCCTCGCGCCAGCGGGCGAACGAAAAACGATACAACCAATTGTGAAGATACTCTTTATTCTGCCCCAGATTCCCTATCCTCCTCACAGCGGAGGCCGGATCGTCACATGGAACACGTTGAAACGCTTCGCGAAAACCTGCTCCGTCAGTCTTGTTTGCCTCTATCATCATCCTTCAGAACTGGAGGCTCTGGAGACAGTCAAAGACTATTGCGAAGAAGCCACCGCGTTTCCCGCTTATGGGAAATGGGCGTTTAAACCACTCGTCCAGTCTCTCTTTTCCCGCTGGCCTTACAAAGCGCGCCGGTTTTACAATCCGGATATGTTCGCTTACATCCAGCGGCTGCTGAAGCGGGAATCATTCGATGTGATTCACGCGCAGAATTTCTATACAACTTCCTACGTCACAGGCGCGGAATCCGCGTTGAAAATCCATTATAAAGAAAACGTCGAAGGAAACATTTTGACGCGGTATGCGCGAGCGTCCAAAAATCCACTCATTAAAACCGCGGCGTACGTTGAAGGCTGGCGCACACGCCGGTTTGAACTGCGCGCGTGCCGTAAGTTTGACCGGATCCTATGTATCTCCCCAATCGACCGGGATACGATCGCGGCTCTAGATCCTTCTCTAACCATTCACCATCAAAAACCCGGCGTGGATCTTGAAGCGTATCCGTTTCTCGAAGAACCAAGCGGCCCTCCTACGATTGTATTCACGGGGATGATGTCATATTATCCAAACAGCGATGGAATGCTTTACTTTCTCCAACAAATCTGGCCGGTTATTAAAAAACGAACGCCGGACGCGCGGTTGCAGATCGTTGGAGCCGGACCACCTGAGTCGATCCAGCATTATCATGGGAACAATGACGTTGCCGTAACGGGCCGCGTGGAGAGTGTGCGAGAGTATTTATTAGGCGCGCATGTTTTTATTGTTCCCCTGCGTATCGGAGGAGGAATCCGGTTGAAGATTTTAGAAGCGATGGCGTCGGGCCGGGCGATTGTCAGCACCTCTATCGGCTGCGAAGGATTGGAGGGCAAACACGGCGAACAATTAGCCATCGCCGATGATCCAGAGGCATTCGCGAACGCTGTCGTGAACCTGATTGAAAATCCAGCGGAACGGAACCGGCTGCGGGAAAACGCCCGTTCTCTCGTGGAATCCGTTTACGATTGGGATACAGTGATCAGCCGCCAGGTTGCGGATTACCAAATGTTTGTTGAGAAGGCGGTGTCCCCGGCGCGGCGCCAGGATTCATAGAGGGTGTTGGGGGTGGTTCGATATCGTACAGTTCATCCTTACTGGTTTCAATATAGGCTTTGACGATGTCCGCGGCGGATTGGGGATTCGTCTTGCTCAATGCGGAGAAAATCTCTTCCCGGTTTTCAATCCGGTTTAATATACGCAACACGATAAATTGATTTTTCTTTTCCGCTTTCTCTTTCAGAATAGGATCGGCGGCCTCTTCTGGAGTGAGGACGGGAACCGTGTCAAATAGATTGATCAATAAGGGAGCCGCTTCTTTGGGTTTCATCCCGGCTACGGCGGTGGCCATCTGCTGTTCTCGCTCGCTTAGTTCACTCTTCTCCCGCTCTTCCCGCAGCGTTTCCAATTCCTGCAACGCGGTATACGCGTCCGTCACTTGCTTGACGAGATCGCTCAGTTCCGCCTGCTGCGCGTCGATCCGCGACTCCCGCTCGTTCAGCAAACGTTCCCGCTCATTCAATTGAGCGATGGTCTGGCGGATATTCTCCCGTTCTTTGGAAAGATTCTGCAGCTGCTCCGACATCGGCTCGTCTGGATCGCCAATAAATTCCCCAATCGTAAGTGACTCTGGAACCAGGGTTGGTGTGGGAAGGGGGATGGGGGCCGTCGCGCTGCGGATATGGTCGCCAAGATAGGGCACATTGGCTAGAATCTGTTTATCAATCACACCGGTGTATAAACCAATCGCGGCGCCAACCACGGCCAACGCCATAAGAACCATCAAGTAAAATAAAATCCCACCCCGCTCATGTTTATGACGCGCGTAGTTTTGGGCGCCGATTTCATCCATCAAATAGCCTTCATGTCTCTGCATTTCGGCTCTCCATTCCGCCAGCCGTCGTTCTTTGAGGCGTTCCAGGATTTTTTCTTCTTGATACAACTCGATCAATTCCTGTTTTTTCTTGTCTTGATCCTTCCGGATTTTATCGATTTCTTCCCGTTTTTGCCGTTCTACTTCGTTGGTGTAATTCCGGAAAAGATCGAGGCTTAATTCTTCTTGAATCCATTGCGTGTCGTCCACCTCTTCCAGCAACCGCCGCCGCATGTCTTGAACGGCCCGGCGTCCATCTTCGATCTCATGAAGCAACCGCTGGATTTGAGCCTCCAACGCGGCGATCTCCTCTTCTTTCCGCTCAATTGAATAGCGTTTAATTCGCATTACGGGATCAAATCGAAATCGAAACGCTCTCATTCAGCGCCTCCATTTTTGACTCCCGTCTTCTTTTTGGGGAAGCACTGAAGAGAGATATTCTCCATTTGTTGGACCGCTTCTTCATAAGGAACCGCTTCATGAATCCCTTGACGCAAAAACGCGTTGATCGTGGGCGTCATTTCGATGCTCAGGTCGATTTCCGGATTCGAACCGCGCTGATAGGCGCCGATGTTGATCAGGTCTTCCGCGTCACGGTGTGTCGAAATCACCTCACAGATCCGCCGCGCAGACTCCACTTGTTCGCTTGGGACAATATCCACCATCACACGGCTGATGCTCTGCAGCACATCGACGGAGGGATAATGGTTTTTATGCGCCAGATTCCGCGAAAGAACAATATGGCCATCTAAGATACCGCGCACCGCGTCCGCGACCGGCTCGTTCATATCGTCCCCTTCGACTAATACTGTGAAAAGGCCGGTGATGGTTCCCTGACCGGGCGTTGTGCCCGCCCGTTCTAAGAATGAAGGCAGCAAAGCGAACACGGACGGCGTATACCCACGTGTCGTCGGCGGTTCTCCTGACGCGAGACCGACTTCCCGCTGCGCCATCGCCATTCGTGTAACGGAATCCATCATGAAAAGAACGTTGTTTCCTTGATCTCGGAAATATTCGGCGATCGACATCGCGGTTAACGCCCCTTTGACACGCAAGAGGGGTGGATTATCGCTTGTCGCGACGATTAGAACGCTTCTCGCCAATCCTTCTTCCCCAAGATCCTTCTCGATAAATTCCCGCACTTCCCTGCCCCGCTCACCGATCAAGGCGATCACATTGACATCCGCTTCCGTAGCGCGGGCGATCATCCCCATGAGAGTGCTCTTGCCCACGCCGCTGCCGGAAAAGACGCCGATCCGCTGCCCCCGGCCCCAGGTCAGAACCGAGTCGATCACTTTTACGCCTGTCGAAAGAGGCTGCTTGATACGTTCACGGGTGATGATATCCGGAGGTTTATTGTAAATCGATCGCAGCGTGTCCGTCCGGGGCGTTTCCTTCCCATCGCGGGCGGTTCCCAGCCCATCCAAGATACGGCCCAGCAAACCATCGCCGCATTTCACCCGGAGAGGGCCACCGGTTGAGATCACCTCACAGCCGGGCCGGATGCCGGTGATATCTCCAAACGCCATCAGAATAACACGTCCGGAACGGAATCCGACGATTTCCGCCGGGATGGGAGCCTGATCCCCTTCGGGAACTATACGCACAAAATCGCCCACTGCGCCCCCTGGCCCGCGCGACAGAATCACCAATCCGACCAGTTCATCCACATACCCCCGCTGCCGGACCGGCTTCGCCTGCTCCACGGACCAACGGATCGAATTCCAATCAATCTCATGCGTTTGTAAACTCATGAATTCAACACAGCGTCGTTTAGAATCTCCACCTGTTTCTCAATCCGGGCGTCAACGCCCCCCGTTCCGGATTCAATGATCACGCCTCCACGATTGACACGGGTGTCCGCCTCGATCGAGATGGAATCGATTTCGTCAAAGAGACGTGTGAATTCGGGAACCCACTCTTCAATCTTTTCCCGGTCGTCTGGATGAACGAGAACTTGCAACGTCTGCCGGTCCGCCGCCAATTTGATCGCGTCAGAGGTGACTCGAACGACAGTATCGTTATCTTCCTCAATGGTCTTTCGCACGACGCGGGAGACAATATCACACACCAGTTTCCGGATCACCGGTTCTTGATCGCGGAACATGGCTTCCAAGATCGCTTTGCCTTCCACTACCATGGATCGCAGGTTCTGGATCACTCCCGCAGCTTGTTTGACCGCTTCTTCCCGCCCTTGTTTAAGACCGTCTTCAAAACCTTGTTTACGCGCCTCTTCCTTGATGGCTTCCCCGTCGATTTTGGCTTGCGCAATGATCTCATCCGCCTCGGTTTTCGCGCTTTCCGCGATTCCATCCGCTTGCTGGGACGCGTTGGTCAGAATGGATTCTTCCCGCTCCTGGGCAGCGCGGATAATCAGGGCCGCTTCTTCCTCCGCATGGAGAAGCGTTTCTACCCGGTCAACCACGTTGAACGGTTTTTCAAGTCGTACATTAGGAGCTTTAATGATTCGAGCCATAATCGATTGATCTTTTAAAGGGGTTTAGGTTGAAGACTGAAGACTGAAGGAAAAGCAAAAGGCGCCGCAGGCGCAACCTTCAACCTTCAACCTTCAACCTTCAACCTTCAACCTTCAGCCTTCAGCCTTCAACCTTCAACCTTCAGCCTTCAACCTTCAGCCTTCAGCCTTCAACCTTCAACCTTCAACCTTCAACCTTCAGCCTTCAGCCTTCAACCTTCAGCCTTCAACCTTCAGCCTTCAACCTTCAACCTTCAACCTTCAGCCTTCAACCTTCAACCTTCAGCCTTCAACCTTCAGCCTTCAGCCTTCAGCCTTCAGCCTTCAGCCTTCAGCCTTCAACCTTCAACCTTCAGCCTTCAACCTTCAACCTTCAACCTTCAACCTTCAACCTTCAACCTTCAGCCTTCAGCCTTCAGCCTTCAACCTTCAGCCTTCAGCCTTCAGCCTTCAGCCTTCAACCTTCAGCCTTCAGCCTTCAACCTTCAACCTTCAGCCTTCAGCCTTCAGCCTTCAGCCTTCAGCCTTCAACCTTCAACCTTCAACCTTCAGCCTTCAGCCTTCAGCCTTCAGCCTTCAACCTTCAACCTTCAGCCTTCAGCCTTCAACCTTCAACCTTCAACCTTCAGCCTTCAGCCTTCAACCTTCAACCTTCAACCTTCAGCCTTCAACCTTCAACCTTCAACCTTCAACCTTCAACCTTCAACCTTCAACCTTCAGCCTTCAGCCTTCAGCCTTCAACCTTCAACCTTCAGCCTTCAGCCTTCAGCCTTCAGCCTTCAACCTTCAGCCTTCAACCTTCAACCTTCAACCTTCAACCTTCAACCTTCAGCCTTCAACCTTCAGCCTTCAGCCTTCAGCCTTCAGCCTTCAACCTTCAGCCTAAACCCCTAATAAAAACGGAGAGGGCGTGGTTTCAACCTGGCCGGTTATGGAAACAGGTTCGAGAAGACCGCCGCCCTCCCGCTGGATAAACCAAGCATATTCGTTTCCCGGCGGCTCATTATGACTTACCGGATAAAAGAGAGGATTTTCAAATCATCCAGAGCGGTCACAATCTGTCCGCCGCTTTGTTCTATCCAATATTGTACTTGCAGGTTGACGCAAACGCCATCATTTTCACCGGACAACCGGAAATCCCCCCGGTAGCCATTGATCACTTTATTACCCAAGCCGAAGGTATAGCCGATCTCCGACGCCGTTCCTGAATCCACGTCCGTTCCATCCAAGACAGCGAGCACACCATCGCTGGATCGAAGCAGCTGGGCGTTCCGTTCCGCGATCCGCATAGAGATTCGATGAAACTCCGCCGCTCGCGCTTCCCGTTTATCGATCGCTCCGGCGCGTTGAAGTTCTTCTTCCAAATCCGGTGAGGCCGACCAGGGATCAATAATCTTATACCCCAACGCCTCCATCTTCTCCCGCAAGGGGACAAGAAATCCCCTTGATGATTCCGCGAATCCTAATGGAGAGGCGATGAATATATTCATAAGATCTCTTTTCCACTATTCGCTCAGCTACTCAACCACGATTTAATAATCGCCGCGACTTCTTCCGGTTTCTCGGAGGCGTAATTGATGACATGTTCCTGCATCTTCAACCGGCGTTGTTCTTCGGCAGGCAAGCTGGATATATCGCCAAATTCAGCAAGCCCCAACTGGGAGAGCGACAGTTCCCTCGCTTCGGTAACTGGTTCGATGGGGATCTCTTCGCCGATTTCCTCTTCTTTCTTCGGGGGGCGCGAACGCTTTTTGGAAGAAGAAATAGGCGAATACACCAAGCGCAATCAACAGAAGCAGGGGGATCGCCGACCGCACGATCGACATAACATTCCCCCAAAATTGTTCGCTCGCTCGTTTTCGTTCCGCTGTGGTATCGAATGGAATACACTTGAGAGTGAATTTATTTGGATCGTTCGGCGCTTCTGTTTCATTTAATCCAACTCCCACCCGGAGCAAACTCTTAAACGCGTCCAATTCTTCGGGTGTATAAGAAACCTTTTCCCCCGTCTCCACGTCTTCTTTATACCCCACTTGAATCGCGGCCGCGATCGATTGGATTTCTCCTTGATCCTCTTCAATCAACGTTTCGAACCAGGGATGTATGTAGTTTGTAATTTCCTCCGTAATCTCCGTACTGCTGATATCCGACTCGGAGCCAATGCCCGAATCTTGTACGTTTCCAGTGACACCCGGCGCGCCGGAGATTCCACGTTCTTTTGTTTTTTCGCCGTATTCTTTCGTGCTGAGTGGAGCCGCGCCGGATTTATCGATGTGGACGTTCTTGATCCGTTTTTTCTCCCAATCGAGAACGACATTAACAGACACCTTATAATTGCTCTCACCAACTTGATCGATCAAAAGCGATTCGAGTTTCCTCTTCAACTTATCTTCAACGTATTGTTGGATTTCAAGTTGTTTATTCATCTTGGCGACACCGGGTTCGATATCGGTGTCTTCACTCAGCATTCGATTCTGGTTGTCGGAGACAATCACTTTTTGGGGACGCAGCCCAGGCACCGCCGCCGCGACAAGCCGTTGGATTCCCGCTACTTCATCCGATGATATGGGCCGTTGTGAGATGAGTTTAACCGACGCGGTCGTCTCGATTTTATCTTTTAAAAAGAGCGTTTGGGGGGGATCCGTAATGGTAACATAAGCGGCGGTGATATTGGCGCCATCGACAATCGTTTTTTCCAGCACGTTCTGTAAGGCAATAATCGATTGAAGATCGAACATGCGTTCGGTCATTCCCAGGCGGGTTTCTTCAAAAATCTCATACGTTTTACCGGGATTAAAACCGATCAATCCCTGCGTAGCCAATTGACGCCGGATTCGAGGGGCTTCACTTTGATCCACTTGGATGCTTTGATCATCCGCTTTATAAGCGATTCCTTTTTCTTCGAGAAAACTCTCAATCCGGCCCAACTGCGCGTCGTCTCGCGACGTCATCAATGTACTCCACTGGGGTTGACTGGCAAAATAGACAGCGGCGCCCATCGCGAGCAGAAGAAGTATGGGCGCGGCGACAAACATCGCCCGTTGCTGCATCGAAAGACTATCCCAAATTCGCATGACTTGTTCACGAATTTGTTGTATGAAATCCTGCATGATTCAGACTCCAGCAAAATCCCGCGCCGTTTTCCACGCCGGATTGGGTTATTGCATTTCAATCCCAACAGGCAGATAACTGAATAATACGATCAATAAAAACCACGTGATCAGAGAAATGCCCCAAAGGTAATACGTCAGATCAACGCGCCGTCCCTGGTTCCCCGCGGCGGATTGGTTGGTGTTTTTTTCCATGATGTTCTCCAGTTTTTCAGTAACGCGCCCTTACAATCGAAGGGAGCCGGATCGATTCTCGCGTTCCATCTTTT
>CAXXSM010000109.1:0-72631 GCA_963663405.2 bacterium
ACACAATGAACGCCACCGAAGCTGTGGAAGCGGCTAAAACAATTCATCCACAAGTCGCGATTCCCATGCATTACGGTTCCATCGTAGGAAGCGCGGCCGACGCTCAAGCCTTTGAACACGCGCTAACTGGAAGCATTGAAGTAATGATCTTCCAAGAAGGACAAACCATTCCTCCCGCCACAATCAATGTATCAAACTGGCCCAAGATATAATCGATTCGATTGATCTTCACCATTTTCTAACCACAACCTTCATTCCCTATTGACCTTTCAAATTGGATACTTTATTTTATCAATGATTTATTTTTATGAATAACATATCATATTTTTCTTGGGGAGGTTTACTTCATGAAACAACATGCCTTTACTCTTATCGAATTACTCATCGTCGTCGCCATCATCGGAATCTTAGCCGCCATCGCAGTTCCGAATTTTTTGAACGCGCAGATCCGTTCAAAAGTCGCCCGCTCGTTCGCGGATATGCGCTCTACGATCACGGGAATTGAAGAATTGCGGTTAGACCGGGGAGTATTACTGATCGATTTCTGGGATGATGATACAGATTGGGGACGCGATCGAATTGAAAACACGTTCAATGGTGTTGGCAATCTTCCCGAAAGCACCCGCCGGCAAATTGACGTTCTAGCGCCTTTGACCAGCCCGGTTTCTTATATGTCTTCCGTGCCTCTTGATCCCTTCTCCCCTAGAAATCTGGAAGAACGCTCATCCGGCCATTCGGAGAGATCGGGTCAAGAAGGAAACAACGTCTATCTCTATATCGACGACGATCCAGAAGGCGGGGGAGCCAATCACGGTGGCACCAGTTTCGATCCCCCCATGAAAATGGGAGAATACGTACTCTTCGCGTGGGGACCAGGCACACAGGATTTATATAAATCCAACGGCGTTCGTACAGGTGTTCCATATGACGCCTCAAATGGCATATCCAGCCTCGGTGATATCATGATGAAATCAGGAGGCGGTCCCGTCCGCGTCAACACCGCTGGTGGGCGCTGATCGGAAAAAAATTAAATTTCTTCGAAATCTCAAAGAAATCGGCCTACGGCGCCGATCAGTGAATCCTTTTGAAAGAGAACGGTCGAAGTTCAGTATTCATTCTCTCTCGTTTCCTTCATTTACGTTGAATTCACTTTTTACCCTAATCAATAGAAATATAAAATTTAGAAACGAGATAACACTCGCATACACTTCCTTGATTTATTCAATGTTTCTGCTATGGTTCGTTTTCGATCCTTCTTGCGTCCGTTCCTGCAGTATATCTTCATTCCTATGGACACAATGGCGCTAAGCCGGTTCGTTTACTCATCAATCAAAAAGGAGTTCGATCCCATGTACAAACGATTTACCTGCCTATCCTGCGCTCTGTTATTATTGCTACTCGCCGGTCCCGTTATCGTACAATGCGAACAGGCCGCCGATAAAGCGCCAACGCAAACCGAGTCTTCGAAAAAAGAGTCTGGAGAAAACGTTGTTCTATCCAAAATCGGCGATATCGAAATCACCGGAGGGGAAGTGCTGGAGATGGTCACTGCGCTTTCAAAGCGAATGCAGCGGTCAACCCTGCCATCGAACAACACGCGCGAATTTTTTAGTAACGCGCTAACCACCTGCACCGATGGAGCCATTATTCGCGCAACAGCGAAAAAGCAGGGAATTGTCTGCTCCGCGTCAGATATCGATGAAAAAATCAAAGAAATCAGTAAACAGTTCCCATCAGAAGAACAGTTCAAAAAAATGATCGCCGCCCAAGGAATGACCGACAAATTACTCCGTAATAACATCCGTGATAAAATCTTGTTCGATCAATTAGTCGATAAAAATGTGGAGAAAGATTCTCCTCCCACAGACGATGAGATTAAAGAATTTTATGACAAAAATCCCAAATTCTTCCAAGAACAAGAACAAGTACGGGCCAGCCATATCTTACTCATGACAAAAAAAGAAGCCCCCCCGGAAGAAAAAGACAAAATCAAAAAGAAATTGGAAGGCATTGTGGATGACATCAAAGCCGAAAAAATTACGTTTGAAGACGCAGCCAAACAATATTCTGATGATAAAGGATCCGGACAGCAGGGAGGCGATTTAAATTACTTCACTCGTGGCCGTATGGTTCCACCATTTGAAAAAGCGGCTTTCGAAACCCCGGTTGGAGAAATGAGTGGAATCGTAGAAAGCCAATTCGGTTATCATGTAATCAAAGTAGTGGACCACAAAGAAGGCCGGACGGTTCCTCTGGAAGAAGCTAAAGAAAAAATTTCCACTTATCTCTCCGATCAGTCTCACGCTAAATCCATCAATCTCTACCTAAAAATGCTGCGTGAAACAACGGAGGTTGAAGTCCTTGTCTCAGCGGAAGACTGGCTCAAACAATACGCGCCGGAAAGCCCGGACAATGCGGGCAAGAAGCCTTCCAACACGATCCAAATCGATCCGAATTTACTAAAAAAATAAGATCCACATATAATCAAAACGCAACAAAAAAACGGGCCGGGAGAATGGTATGAATTCAATCCCGGCCCGCTTTGCTTTTCTTTCTGTTTCAAGAAACCAATATATTGAGAAGGCGATTGGGGACGTATATCTTTTTATGGATGCTTTTTTCCCGCAAGCGGTTCTGCACTTTCTTTTCCTGCAGCGCAGCTTCCAGAATCTGTTCTTCATCCGCGTCCCGGTCCACTTCGACCGCGACGGCGAACTTGCCATTGACTTGAATCGCGATCTTCTGGGTCAAAGCCTCTAACGCGTCACGTTCCAGAACGGGCCAGGGCTGTTCTACTAGAAGGGTTCCTCCACCGATTGATTCCCAAATCTCTTCACATATATGAGGCGCAAAGATACCTAGCATCCGGATTAATATCCGGTAAGACGCCGCCGCCGGTTGCGCCGCCGCCGTCTCTGGATACTGATAGTGAGCGTTTGTCAACGCCATCAATGCGGCGATCGCGGTGTTGAACTGAAATCCTTCGGTATCTTCCGTCACTTTTTGAATCGTCTCATGGGTAATGCGCCGCAGTTCCCTCTCCGGACCGGATTGACACAGGTCTTTATCCATGACAGATTCTGGATGCGCCTTCAAAGCATCTTCTAATCGACTGCACAAACGCCAAACACGGTTTAAATAGGCCCGCGCGTCTTTCGGGCCGGTGTCATCCCAATTGATGGCGACGTTATACGCGGTGGCGAACATAAGATAAACACGCAATGCGTCCGCCCCATATACGTCAATCACATCAAACGGCTCAACTACGTTCCCCAGGGACTTGGATTGTTTCCGGCCTTCCGAATCATTCACCATCCCATGATTGTACAACCGCTGAAACGGTTCATTGAAATCCAACAGTCCCAGATCACGCAGCACTTTGACGAAAAAGCGTGAATACATCAAATGAAGTGTCGCATGTTCGACACCCCCGATATACACATCAACCGGCAGCATCCGGTTTACGGTCTCTTTAACAAACGGTGTCTCACATTTCGGATCTGTGTAACGAATAAAATACCAAGACGAATCAACGAATGTATCCATCGTATCCGTATCGCGCTTGGCCGGATTGCCGCATTGGGGGCATGTCGTCTCATAATAAGAAGGACAACGGGACAAGGGACTACCGGTTCCCTCAAACGTCACATCGTCAGGAAGAAGCACGGGCAGTTGATCCTCCGGCACGGGAACCGCGCCCACACGATTCACAATGAATAATAGGGATCGGATTGCCCCAATATCGCTGTCGTGAAACACTCCAATTCTGGAGACGGTACTGTTGGGAGAATTGACCCTTCCCCTTCTTTTCCAAAGCGGCGGTGACTTTCTTTTTCCCTTCCTCGCTGGGAAGACCGTCAAATTCACCACTGTTTACCATCGTTCCGGAACCGGTATAGGCTTCATCCAACGATTGATCCGGCGCCATCTCTTCCCCTGCGATCACAAGACGAATTGGAATACCATACTGCCGCGCGAATTCAAAGTCGCGCTGATCGTGAGCGGGAACGGCCATGATCGCGCCGGTTCCATATTCCATGAGAACATAATTCGCAGTCCAGATTGGAACACGTTCCCCATTGACCGGATTGACCGCAAAACACCCCGTAAACTCCCCGAGTTTCTCTAGATTTTCCTTCGCCCGGTCTTCGGAAGCCTGCATCAGCACTTCATCCCGGAACGTTTCGATCCGCTTCCGGTATTCCGGAGTCATATCCAATCGATCGAGAAGGTTGTGTTCGGGCGCCAGGACGACGAAGGTACATCCACATAATGTATCCGGACGTGTCGTAAAAACAGGCAGCGGCTCGTTCGTTCCTTCTATATCAAATAGTATTTCCGCTCCCTGGCTGCGGCCGATCCATGTGCGTTGAATATTTTTGACGCTATCCGGCCAATCAGGAAGCTGGTCGAGTTCATCCAACAATTCATCCGCGTACGAGCGGATATTGAAGAACCACTGCGGCACACGCTTCTTGATTACGCTCGATTCACAGCGCCAGCATTTCCCTCCCTCAGCCTGCTCATTCGCCAAAACGGTCGAGCATCGTTCGCACCAATTCACAAAACTCGTATCCGGGAACACCAATCCTTTTTCAAACATACGAATAAACAAGATCTGCTGGGCGCGGATATAATCAGGCGAACAGGTCGCCAGTTCCGTATTCCAATCGTAACTCAGCCCAAGCCGGCGCATGGCGCTCGTCATTCCCTTGATCGCTTCCTCGGTAAACTGCCTCGGATGGACATTCCGGGTAATAGCGGCGTTTTCCGCTGGCAAGCCAAAGGAATCCCACCCCATCGGATAGAGAACATCATACCCACGAGCGCGGTACATCCGCGCCAGAATGTCCCCCATTGTGTAATTCCGGACATGCCCGATATGCATGCGGCCCGATGTGTAGGGGAACATTTCCAGCACATAATATTTCTCTTTGGCGGGATCATTCGCCCACTGGAAACAACCGGCGGCTTCCCAACGCTGCTGCCATTTCTCTTCAAATTCTTGGTGGATATATTTGTCTTGCATCAGACCTCGTTCCTTCATCCTCTCTCCGGACGCCCGTGACTCAATAAACGAAACAGCGCCCTATCAAAAATGATAGTAGATCCTCTCACGATAGGGGAAAAAACAATGGCGCGCTATACATATTAGAACTACGCATCTTCCAACGTGACAACTGAATACCACAATGTCAGCATCGTAATCAATGTAAACTTATATATTTAACCCATTCAGGCAGGAAGTCAAAGAGCGCCGACAAATAAAACGGGAGAGAATTGGGAAAACGCCGGTCTTTCTAACACGGGATAGATATTTCTAATCACTACGAATGGAAGATTGATAATCGCCTTATAGAGAATAGATATACTTGTTAATCCACGGAGATTACACTCTGATAACCCGATGTCCGGACTTCGGTGAAGTAGGAATTCACGGTCCGTTCGAGCATCTCGAATGGGATGGTGAGAGGCAACTCATTAAAGGCGCAGTAATCCGCCAGCTGATCGGTAATATCACGTGGATCGCAGGCCCGTAGAATACGTCCTAGCGGACGGTAACACTTCTGCACGATCTTATCCACAAAAGCGGGATCGATATCCAGATTTTTTTTTCTTGCATTCCACGCGAAAGATCAACTTATATACATCCAGTGAGAGTTCTCCTAAATAAACTTTGTAACGGATACGGCGGAGAAACGCTTCATCCACCAGTTCGGTCGGATCGAGGTTCGTCGCGAAGACAACCAATTGCTCGAAGGGAATGGAGAATTTCTTCCCTGTATGCAGCGTTAGATAATCGATTTTTTCTTCCAGCGGGACAATCCACCGGTTCAACAGGTCTTTTGGCTTAACCAGCTGACGGCCAAAGTCATCGATAATCAAAACCCCTCCATTCGATTTCATCTGAAGAGGGCCTTCATAAAAACGGGTCGCAGGATTGTAGCGCAAGTCCAGCATATGCAATTCAAGTTCACCACCGACGACAACGGTCGGGCGGCGGCACAACACCCATCGCCGGTCTCCTGCGGAATCTTTGAACAATCCACTCACCGGCGATTCCGCCTCTTTCACACGTTCATGATGGACGGGATCGTAAACACGGATCACGCTGCCTCCAACCAGAATGGCGTGAGGAATCGCGAAATGACCACCATTCACATCTAAAAATTCAGAGATTTTTTTTGCGAGGGTTGTTTTACCGGTACCGGGCGGCCCGTAAACGAAACACGATTTTCCCGATCGGATGGCGGGCCCAATCTGTGAAAAAAGAGTATCATCGATAATAAAATCCCGCCACGCTTCCCGCAGTGTTTTCTCTGTGATAACAATACGGGTAAAATTGTGATATTTGACATACTGATTATATTGATCGAATGTCACCGGCGCAGGACCGGTATAGGTGTCTTGCTCCAAAATATCCCGTGAGTATCTACGCCCCCGCTCGGTAAGAGCGAATTGATCCGTCGAATTCCCCAATCCTTTACCGCCCCGTTTTTCCGCGTATTGATCAAAAACAAGTTGATTAAGAATCGCATCGATCGAGGGAAAAGGGAGCGCGATTTTTTCGGCGATCATCAAACCACTAAGCACTCCAAAGCGGTACAAATGCTTAATGATCAAATCGCTGACATAGGAACTCGAAAGCCCCGATTCTTCCAAGGATTTGGGCGCGGGGGGAAGATTCTGGCTTGTGTCGATACCAACCGTTTCTGATTGGAAACTTGTATCTTGTTCAAGCCAGGAATCCATCTCTTCTTCAGATGAAGCCGCTTTTGAATAGGTTTCGGGGATTTCCATACCCTTCAGCCCCCTCTGTTCTATATGAATTAATTCTCGGATCCTTCATCGCCCACAGGAGTGTTCATGATTTTCTCAAATAAAGTCGGTTGCGATTTTTTCTCTCCAGATATCATGCGGCTGTAAGCGGCGCTCCCTTTTTTTCCGTCCATTCCCTCCCCTTGATCAAACATCTTAACTACGACCCGCCGATTGACAGCCCGCCCCTCATCAGACCAATTCGACGCGGCGGGACGGGCTTCTCCAAAGCTGCGGATTACTAAACGTTCGTCCCATACACCAGCGCTCCGCAGATAATCAGCGGCGGTCAAAGCGCGTTTATAACCCAATTTTATATTGTACTCATCAGTGTTATTATGATCGGCGTGACCTTCAATGATGACAAGCCCGGAACGATCCGACACTTCACGGGCGATTTGATCCAAAATACTCTTGGCAGTATCTGTTAGATACGCTTTATCGTAAGCGAATTCGATGATTCCCAGTTCCACCTCCGGAGGATGGGCGTTGGCGATCATATCGTCAAACGGCTTTTCAACCACGGCGGCGCGGGCGGCCTGGTCGGCTGGAGGTGTAGTCGCACAACTTGAAAACAAAACGATAATCGATAGAAAAACAACACAATAATTCATCACAGCGCCTCCGTTTATATAAAAATGAGTTTGTAGGGTGGGTCGCGTCTTTTTGAGGCGCCATTTTCGTGAATCATTCACGGTAGATCAATAAAGCGTAAGGCGCCCTACCGCGACTCATTTTCATCTGCCTGTTGTAATCTCAATCACGATCGTTTATACGAGAAATATCGTTACATCAATTTTTCGATAATCTTGATCGCCGCCGGCCCAACGAGAACAACAAAAATAGCGGGAAAGATAAAAAGCACCAGCGGGAAAATCAACTTCACGCTGGTCTTCGCCGCCAACTCTTCCGCCCGCTGGCGGCGCCGGGTTCGTAGATCGTCGGAATGGACACGCAGGGCCTTCGCCAGACTGGTTCCGAAACGATCCGCTTGCGTAAGCACTGCCGAAAGAGCCTTTAAATCCGTCACCCCGGTTCGTTCACCAAGATCGTGCAAAGCCTCCGAACGCGGACGGCCCATACGGATGGTGGCGCAGGTTAGGTTCAACTCCGTACTGAGAATGCGGTTACTCATGTGAAATTCTTCACTCACCTTTTTCAAGGCGGCGTCCAAACCCAATCCGGCTTCAATACAAACGACAAGAAGATCTAGCGCGTCCGGCAATCCACAAAAAATCTGTTCATGCCGCCTTCGTTTCATATAAAAGAGAAACAAATCGGGAAGAAACAATCCGCAACCAATGGCGACGCAAGAGGGAATCATCGCCTGGGTTAGCGGCGATTGAATTAAGATATAATACGAATACACGAGAACGGGCATGAACAGGACCATGACTATCTTGATCCCCCAATACGTTGAAAACGCCTGATCGCTGTAATACCCCGCCATCGCCAACCGCTGTTTACTTGCGCTTCGTTTTTCCGGATCTTTGGGCGCGACTTGCTCGCCCAGAGACGCCATCATGGTTTGCCTGTCTTCGGTCGGCAGAACAAACGAGTTTTTCGCCGAGGGCTTCGTTTTATTTATACTATCAATCCGCACGTCAACGGCGCTTTTGAAAAAGCCCATCAATGCGGCAACCCCAAGAACGACGAGAAAAATGGTGGCGAATGAGAAAATACCGATCAAGAGTTCCATGATCACACCTTGATTTTCACAATTTTACGAATCGCAAAGATTCCAAGAATCTGCATCCCTGCGGCGATATACAGCATATACTGTCCCAGTTCAGTCGTCAGCAATGGCATGACATATTTTGGATTCGTAGTGTAAAGAAAAGAGAACACAAAAATGGGCAGCAGGCTCAACACCCAGCCCGACAAGCGGCCCTCTGCTGTAAGCGCTTTCACTTGTCCAAGAATCTTAAACCGTTCGCGAATTACGCGGGATAAGTTGTCCAACACTTCCGCCAAATCGCCACCGGTCTGATTGTGGATTAAAATCGAGATCACGAAAAACCGTAAATCCAACAACGGCACCCGATGAGCCAGCTGGCGGAGAGAATCTTCGAGTGGCAGCCCCATCTGTTGTTCACTCGACACGCGGCCGAATTCCGGACCGATCGGATCGGGCATCTCGGTGGAGACCAAGTGCATCCCCATCTGAAGAGGATGCCCGGCGCGCAGTGATCGGCTGATGATTTCAAGCGATTGCGCGAGATGAGTTTCAAACATTTGAATTCGCTGTTTACGCGCAAAAATAAGATAGAGATACGGCGCCAGTAAAGCAACGACGAAAACAATAATCGTAATCAAAAGTTGATGCAAAAAAAACCAGGAAACCGCCGTTAAAACGCTGGACATAACCACAGTCGCGATCCCCCATTTGCCAACATCAATACTCATACCGGCCTGTTCAAAGAGAAGCGGGAGATTCAACAACGGCGGAAAATCCGAAAAGAATTCATACTGCTCCCAATTCCGTTCGGTTTTCAACAAAGCGAGATCTGAATTGGTGAATCCACTCTTCGGCGAGGTTTGACGCATGGTCTCAAAACGCTTCTTCACGACAGCCTTTTCTGATTTTATCAGGCTGTAGACGAAAAAGGCCACACCGAGAATACAAACGATCGTCCCTAAAAAGACGATTATGATGATGTAGGTGTCCGTCATGATTTTTCTCCTACACGCATTTTGACGCCAGGCCGGAACAGGTCGGGAGAAAGCCGGATCCCCGCGGATTCAATCCGGGTTAGACACCGCGGACGAATACCGGCGGAAATAAACGCGCCATGAACCCTCCCATCCGAATCGACGTCTTCCTGTTTAAACTGAAAGATTTCTTGCATGGTGATGATATCCCCTTCCATGCCGACAATCTCACTGATGGAAATCACACGCCGCGTACCGTCCATCAAACGGTTCGCCTGCACGATGATGTTGATCGCGGAACTGATCTGTTGACGAATGACACGCATTGGCAAATCAAATCCGCTCATGGTGACCATCGTCTCAATCCGGCTGATCGCGTCACGTGGCGTATTGGCGTGAATCGTCGTCAACGAACCTTCGTGCCCTGTGTTCATGGCCTGCAGCATATCCAGCGCCTCCGCTCCACGCACCTCGCCGAGGATAATCCGGTCCGGACGCATACGCAGGGAGTTGAAGAGAAGATCCCGCTGTGTGATGGCCCCGCTGCCTTCAATATTGGGGGGACGGGTTTCCAGACGAACAACATGGGGCTGCTGTAGAATCAATTCCGCCGAATCTTCAATGGTGATGATACGTTCGGCGGGGGGAATGAAAGAGGTTAAAATATTAAGCAGTGTCGTTTTACCTGATCCAGTTCCACCGGAGATAATCACGTTCAATTTGGCGCGCACTGCGCCCTCCAGCAATTCCACCATTTCCGGAATCAATGCCCCGAAATCCAAAAGATCATCTAGTTTTAATGGATTGACGCCGAAACGCCGAATCGACAAGGTGGGGCCATTTAATGAAAGAGGAGGAATAATCGCATTCACACGGGAACCGTCCGGAAGACGGGCGTCGACCATTGGCATTGTCTCATCAATCCGGCGCCCGATCCGGGACACAATCCGGTCGATAATCTGAAGCAGATGCCGGTCATCTCGAAAACGAGACTCGACTTTCTGCAATCGCCCCTTCTTTTCCACGTAAATTTCTTTGTAACTGTTAACAAGAATATCCGAGACTTCCAGGTCTTTTAAAATCGGCTCCAAAGGCCCAAATCCAAATATTTCGTCAAGAATCTCCTCAACGATATCCATCCGTTCCTGCGCATTCAATGGGATTTGCTGCGCAGCGATCATTTTCATGATCTCCGGCCTTACATGCTGCTTCGCCTCTTCTTTGTTATCATCCGTAATTCTCGCTAAATCGAGCCTCTCAATCAACCGCCGGTGAATCTCAATCTTAATTTCCTGCAGACGGGCGTTACGATCCACGCCACGGGCAGAGGCGGCTGACCGCGGAGATACGGTTGATGCATGCGGGGAACTCGGCGATGCGCTCATAGGATTTCTTTCCCTCTCAACTTTGACTCGTCATTTCGACCAATGGCACGTCCTTAAACAAAACTCGTTGATTTGACGATTCCGCTTTTTGCAATGAATTTTTATTAGGTTTCTGTGACGATAACGCATCCGCGAAACGCACGATATCTTTCGTCGCTTTGCCCCGCCGGGACACATCCTGCAGGGGCCGCCCTTGATTAATCGCCGATTGTACAGCGCTTCGATCGTCACGTATCGTAATCAGTTGATTTCGATCTAATGCGCGGGTGATATGCCCTAAAGTCACGGAAGCGCTCTTCGAAAACGCGTTGACGACAACAAGTAAATTGTCAAACTCAATACCACTCTCACTTAAACGCCGGAGTTTATGTGTAGCGAGTATAACGGATGGGATCTCCTGGGTTGTGATTAATATCATATCGGTGATATACGGAAACAGGATCGAAGCGGAATCATAATCATGACCGATATCAAGAATCACATTATCAAACCGTTTTCGCAGACTATCCAAAACTCTGCAAATGATCTGCTCGTCATATAAATAAGGCTGTCCGTCCTGAGGCTGAAGCAGAAGCCGCAATCCATTCTTGTGCTGCGAGGTCACACTATCGATTAACGTATCATCGATCCGCTCATTCGTCTCGCAGAGTTCTCGAAATGAAAACGCCGGCTGTAAATCCCAAAAGACGGATAGATCCCCCTGACCAAAATGATAATCCACAAGAATGGTTGAGTCGTTTTTATAGAGGGCGTACGCCACATTACAGGCGAGCGTCGTCACTCCACACCCTCCCCGGCTGCCCCAAAAAGCGATGACCCGGCCCGTTTCCTCCACTTCGGGCGTTTTCTCTACGACACGGGTTTTCAACCGCGAAAACACATCCTGGACTTCTTCCAACTCCAGTGGCTTCACGAGAAATTCGTCCGCCCCAGAGCGGAAACAGCGCAATATGAGATCGGGATCTTCATCCGCGCTGAGAGCGACGATCCGCGCTGGACATTCACTCGAACGAATTTTATCTATTAAATGTAAATTCTCTTCATCGATGGAAAGGAAAACGAAATCGGGTTGATGCCGATCCACCAAGGATGACGCCAGCGAATAGGACGTCGTCTCAGCGGCGATTTCTACAAGATCCGTAGCCTGTAGTGTGGATGTATTGCATACCAATTCGTCGTGATCGCGATCCACTACGACCACACGAATCCGGGAAGTTTTTGAACTCATTCCGTCAGTCGATTGAAAAGCAGCCATTCATTTGTCCTTCACAAAAACACAGATAACATGATTACTTCATTATATCATTGTACAGCCATTTTACGATCCTTCTTCTTCCAGCCTGAGCCGCTTTCCTTTTAGGCAAACGGTTTTCCAGGATTCGTACGCCGCTGTATATATTGAACCACAGACTGCCTTTTCTTTCAACAATTTCCAGAAAGGAATACTGACACCCCGGCAACTTCGATTTGGATCCTCCTCATGTTTATCGGATAGTAACAGAAAATCACCCGCCAAACGAGCGCCAAGATCCTCCATGAAAGCCGGCGCGTAACACTGATCAAGATAAATCAAACAAGGCCCGTTTCCCAAAAGGGGCGCTAACCACTGCGGAGTCAGTGGACGATCCCGCAGCATGACCGATGGACGGCCTTGAGGGCTCGATCGGCTAATCAACAGACTGCCATGTCCGGTGATGTATAAAAGTCCCAACCGGCCGCCTTTTTTCTGGATGCGTTCCAACGCGTCCGATACGTCTTGAATAGTGGGAACCGGTTCCTCCTGCCCCAGCGCGATGATCTCATCGAAAGCAAACGGTTTCAGCGCGTCAACCGCCGTTTTGATATTGGCCTGGTGCCGCTCCGCTGGATCGTTGTTGATTAACAACGCGCAAAGAGCGGGATGGGTGGAATCGGCCGATTCCCTATCCAGTTCCTGTCCCGCCGAACAAAGCGGGACAGAAAGAGATAGACCAACCAAATAAACTAGAATCAAACGGCGCCGCTGAAATCGCCTCATATATACCTATTTTGTTAATTATCTCGTTAATGAAAGACTATAAATCGTTTCGGAATTGGGCATATCCGGATTGATAATCGCTGTTTCCGTCGTGATCTGCGCTGGCTGCAGCACAAAATATCTCTGCGTTTCGTCACTCGGCCATTGCGAATCACACACCGTCACCGCTTTAAATTCCGTGATTTCATGGTATTCATATATCCCACAGCAAGTTTCTGGCAAACTAAACGCCTTTCCCTTCAATAAACCACTCAGATCATCCAGTGGATACGCGCAGGCGGTCGGTGGCGATGAGCCAATACTCAACGTTTCAAACAATGAGACGATGCGCGTTTCCCCTTTGATATATCGAAGCGCGGAATGCCAGGAACTGGACATCCAATGCTCGCCTGGAAGCCATTTATAAAAGCCACCCTCTCCATCTTCCATGAGTTTCAGTCCACTTACGGCGTCGAGATCGGTTTCATTCATACCGTTGTATATTTGGTTCCTTACATACGTGGTGCCAACTACGGCGGCGACAAAACTGGTGCGGCAATTTCCCGTCTGACCGGGAATCCCCTCATCCGGTTTAAACATTGCGGCGTAAATTTCCGGGATTCCGTCCGATCCATACGATACCACACCATCTTCCACCCGGTAATTATCCCAGCTGGTCATGCCATCGGGTGGTGGAGAATGCCGTTGGTCATACCACGTGTCTTTCCAAATCGTGAAAGGAAGCATCGGAAGACTTTCACCGTCATTGACACTGAATCCTACGATCCGGTCATCGAGTGTCGCCGTGGCGCGAGTCGTCACTTCCACATCGTTCGAACCGGTAATCGCTCCGAGAAACAAGCCCAATGGGCCATTGATCTCTTGCGACAATTTCGTTTCTACTTGCACTGAATTGTATTTAGGTATACTGTCGATTTCTAATACGGAAGATTGATTGGTCGGATCGGCGAGATACCCCACCACGATATCGCCGTCGATATTGTTTGCTTCGTTTGGATCGATCGTGATAGACCGGCTCGTTACGGTTTGATATTCAACGTATTGCCTGGAGTATTCACGCGAAATGGGAATATCATCGCTTTGATCGGGTGTCCCATACAAAGCGTCTTTGTCCCGCAGCAACGCGGCGCCGGCCAGCGCAGAGGAATCAGAGGTATGTTGCAATTGCCCTTCCGCCACAACAATCCAACCAATGTCGACCGATAAAGCGACAAGCAGCATCAACAACGTGATACTCACTGAAATTAAAACAAGTATAGCCCCTCTTTCATGCCCTCTCGATGTTATCGCAGTGATGTTTTTATCCATGATTCGGTCCTGCCTTGTTATTCATTAGTAATCCCTTTGCCGGAAATGATTTCACTTTCACTGATCGCAGGCGCCGCGATCGGATTCGCCATGGAAGTGTCCTCCACCAAAGGGTCCTTTTTAGAAAAGAAACTCGGTTCCGGATCTTCAACGGGTTCTGGAACCTCGTATTGATCCCCATTCATCAAGGAAGAGACGAGATGGGGGGTTACCATAATGAGCAGTTCGGTTTCTTCTTCAGAAATTTCTTTCCCGCTGAAGAGAGTGCCGATTACGGGGATATCCCCAAAACCGGGCACTTTCCGGCGAGTATGTTGTTTCGTATTCTTCAAAAGCCCTGCGATCGCAAACGTTTGCCCATCCTGCAACTGCACAACCGTTTTCGCCCGCCGGGTAAGGATCGTTGGCACGGAATGTCCACTGATCTGAAGGCCAGAAGAAAAATCGAGATCACTCACTTCTGGCGCGATATCCAAGTTGATCATATCATTTCCCAACACGGTCGGCGTAAATTCAAGCCGCACACCAAATTCTTTATATTCAATAGAGACCGCATTCGATAAACCACCTTGCACAACCGGGATGGGAAACTCACCGCCCGCAAGGAAATTGGCTGTTTCGCCACTCCGCGCAATTAAATTTGGTTGCGCAAGAATATGCAGCATACCTTTCGATTCCATCATCTGGAGAAATCCGGTTACATCACTGTTGGGGATTCCAAAGAAGAGCGTAACCACATCCGCCATCTCCAGTTCACCTCCGGGCCCCCAATCTCCTGACGCTAAACCTCCAAGTTTGGATCCACCGATGAAATTGTCTTTATGGAGAACCCAATTCGTACCAAATTCATTCCGGAATGAGGTGGCGACTTCCGCGATCTTCACTTTCAACAACACTTGGTGAACTCCAGGAACCTTCAACAGATTGACGATCATCGGAGAATAAGTTTTCGCTATTTCCAACGCTTTATCGAGCGCTTCGAGCGAACTCAATTCCCCTTTGAGCGCGACACCTGTTTCCAAGGAAAGCACTTCAATCGCCTCATCCGGAAGTGTGATCTTCAAAATATCCTTGATCGCTTGTGTATTCCAACGGACTTTTAAATCATGAGTCCGTGTCTTACCGTCTTCGGTCCAGATAACAAGGCTGGTTTCCCCTACACTGGAGCCGGTGATCAGAATCTGTTTGGGATCGATAATCTGCACGTCCGCAATCTCCGGCGCGACAACCGAGACACGCTCTGCGCTTGTTTTTAATTTCACCAATACAGATTTGTTAACTACAATTTCAAGCGTTTCTTCACTAGGCGACAGCAGATCGATGGTTGGAATCCCACATATGGGTAACGATCCAATCCACTGCATACAAAAAACAAGTATCAAGAAAACGAGTTTGAGACGAACGGTTGCCTGCATTTCTTATTCTCCACAATATATAATCGCCAGCATAAACTTTCATGCATGCGTCATAAGCAATTGTAACATTACTCATTCGATTGCTCCGTTCCCTCAACAGTAACGTCTTCTCAACATAACAAAAAATCAGCAAAACAAATAGAGGTTTTTTCATTCGATATTAAGATTTATCAACAAATGTCTTAACGGTTATCGTACCACCTTGATCAAGCACAACCGTCCGCATAGGAACGGGTGTTGGGGTGGGGAGAATAGGCGCCGGTTCGGGCTCAGTGAAAAGTACCGGTTCGGGGGGGTCCAATCCCTGATGCACATTGGGGATCAGGCTGGTTAGTCTGGCGCCTTCCGTGGTTTCTTCCACTTTATCCGTGTGATTCCGCAGCACCAACAACACTGTGCCCGCGTTCGACGCCAGGGCCAGACGCTCCGCCTGCTCCAACGTCACCAGCACCGTCACCGTCGGCACCACCTTCGCCCGGTTCTCATCCTTCCGCTCGATCTCCTTGCCCGTCGCGATGACCCGGATGTTCTGCAAGATCACCTTGCTGATCGTCTCCCGGCCTGCCCCGTCATAATCAATATCGACGGTTGTAACAATATCTATATAGTGCCCGGGCCGAATAAATCCCGCCACGCTGATCGTCTCATCCACCCGCACCGTAAACGCCCGCTGCTTGTCGGGGATCAACGCGGGCAATCCACCGGCTGAACCCGGTTCCACCAGCCGCTTCTCGACAATCACTTCATCCTTATAGATCGCCGACTTCACCATCCGGCCCACGACCTCATTTTTGTTCTTGATCGCGCCGGGAGGCGCCGCTTCCGCAACCCGTTCGACCAGGTCGATATGCTCCGACCGAATCGTCGTGCCCGCGGGGATCTCCTCTTTCGCGATCACCAACGCCGTCATGGGAACGGCGGCGGCCGTTTCGGTCTTCTTCTGTTGCTGCATGTACTTCACAACCGCGGCGCTGGCGAACAACCCCGACAACACCGCGATGGCGAGAACGAGAAACGCGGCTGCTTTCGACATCTTTCAAACACTCCTTTGTCCGATTAACATTCCTTTGTCTTCCAAAAGGGGCGTCTCCTTCCCGGACCGCCGGGAGGAAACAACCCCGATGTGTGTCATCCAAACCCTTCCTTGCGCATGACCACCACACCCTCCAGCGTCATCCCGTCCAGCCCCGGAAAGAACCCGGGCACCCAGGCGATGGAACTGTAATTGATCCGCAGACTGATCGTCACCGGATCGTTCCGCTCCGCGTCGCTGATGTCCGACGGGGTGAAGACGTAACTGTCCACGGTCAGGCCCGCGCCGGACAGTTCCTGGTTGATCTTGGCCAACACCATGTCGTTATCCGTGCCGGGCAGCGCCGCCACGCGCGCGCCCTCCCGCGCCGCCGAATTCAGTATGTGCACCACCATCATCACCCGCCCGAATTCGAGAATCCCAAAAAGGATCAGCAGCAGCAAAGGAAGAACGACAGCGAATTCCACTGTCGCGACGCCCCGTTCGGATGGGGAAGGTTGAAATCTTCGTCCGATCCTCATCTTAGATAAGACCTCCGAATAAAAAGTACGCGTAGAAGCCAAACGCGATCGGCACGCCATAGGGAAGCAGGATTTTCTTCGGCGCGCTGGCGCCCATCCCGGCGTCGAGTGAACTCATCGACATCATATTCTTCCCCGCACAGAGCAGAACACTCACCCGGTCCACCACTTCACGGCTGCGCAGGATCGAATAGGCGCCCATCGCGCCGCCAATCAGAACGATCCACAAAAACGCCTGCCAAGTCACCGCCGCGCCGACCCAGGCGCCCACGGAGGCCATCAGTTTGACGTCTCCCGCGCCCATGCCTTTCAACGCGTACGGGATGATGAGAGTGGAGAAACCGACCACCGTTCCGAGCAGGCTGGCGCCCAAACCGCTCCATCCGTTCAGCAGGGTGTGAAACAGTACGCCAAAAATCCAGGCGGACAGTGTCAACCAATTGGGCACACGATGATCTTTCCAGTCGATATACGCCGCGACAGCCAAGATTCCCATGGCGGCTCCGGTAGTGGTTTCAATGTTCATGATTGGTTCCTGCTCTTATCCGTATTATTCTAAAAAAGTTTCTATTATGATCTATTTTATTCCACAAACATTCAAAAATTAAATCGATAGGGCTTAGAAATAGAAGGGGGAGAGTTACATCGGAGAACGTCTTTTCATCAAAGATTGCTAGTGACCGTCCCGGTAACTCTCCCCCATCCCTGCGTTTAGGTTGTATGGGGATGAATCAATCAACCACCGACTTCAGGCAGAGCGTCTCTGGCTTCGGTGAAGACACCTTCGACTCGTTCGCCGAGTTGCGTAACGATTGTGATACAGGCGACGATAATCAGGGCGAGAAGAACGGCGTATTCAACGGCTGTGGGACCATCTTCACTTGTAAAGAATTGTTTCACTGCGTTCAAGGCTGTTTTCATGATACTTCCTCCGAGAAAAAGTTTTTTAGGATGATTCTTACTTCAATAAGTAAGATAAATGAACTCTGTTTTTTTTGATACTTTTTGGTTTGAATTAATATCAAAATTTTTATTTATGTAAATTTATATTGATAATTAATTCCGTATTAATCAAGAAAATTGAAGATCAGAAAATTTCAAAAAACACATTCAGTTTGTTTCTTTGAATCCATAAACTCTCAATGCTTACAACGACTAGTAAAGCGCGCAATGACAAAATGTCAATAAATTTTTCATAAAAAATCCGGAAAAAGGAAATGATGAAAGAAATCAACCTTTAGACGGGGAGAAACGATTGAAAAATAAAATTAAGTAAATCATTTATTTAATTAAACTTATAAATAAATATCCATGATCAACATTAAAAATACCCTCTGAAAAAACATTGGAAAGATATCTATAATTCATTCAGATTTTCTTTAAAAATATATAAATTTTTATAGACTTTTTTGCTATGTTGGAGGGATATTAGCATTACTAGAACAGGTAAAGTGAGTGGAAAGTATATTGTAAACTTGCTGAAAACCAAATTATAAGAAGGTGGATTTTTAAAGGCGGTTGATTTGGAGAATCTCTTCTCCGACTGTCTCTTGAGCTAATTCGAGAAGCCGTTCATGGTGGGTGAAATAGACAACTTGAGCCCGGTTTGAGATTTCAGCGAATAGACGCAACGCCGCGTTGGATCGTTCATCATCAAAATGAACAAGAACATCATCCAGAATAAAAGGCATCGGCTCATGATTTTTGAGATATCGCTCCAAACTCGCCAGACGCAGCGAAAGATACAATTGATCGCGGGTTCCATCACTCATCCCATCGACATCAATGCGTTCCCCTGAACCGGAGCGAATCCCTTGAAGAACCAGTTGGTCTTTTTCGTTGAAATCCGTATCTAGTTTTTCGAATGAATTCAATGTCAATTCCGAGAACAATTCTCCCGCGCGTAACAAAAGAGGCCCTTGGTTCTTCTCACGGTATAGTTCGATTTCACGGCGAAGCGCGGCGGACGCTAAGCGCACGACGGTATATCGTTCCACTCCTGCCCGGATACGGGCCAAAATCTCCTGCGCCGTTTCCGCCGATTCCGCGGCTTTCGAATCTCCTCGCATCGATTCTAATTCCCGGCGTTCGGCGCCGATTGTTTCGCTGAGTTTTGACTGTTTATCCGTCAGTTCTCTAATCTGTTCCGTGATTCCAGCGATCTGGCTGTCAAGAACATCCGCGTCAGATGATTCCGCATCTTGGATGAGTTCATCCACTCCCATCCCATCACCGAGTTCGATCAATCGTTCTTCCAAATTACGGATATTCTGATCAATTTCCCGGGCTCGTTTGGATTTTCGCTCCGCTTCCGGCAATTCATCAAGTTCGTTACAATGAGCCTCACGTTGCAATTCATGAAGACAGGCGTTGGATTGGTTAATCTCGGTCCGGGCCTTCTCTAAAACTTTCGTCTTCTTTTCAAGCGATTCAATTAATCGAGTTTTTAAATCACTTTTCTTCCTAGCCTCATTTAACCTCACATAAAGTTCATCAATGACTGACAAGGCTGGTTGATTGATTAGATCGGGCGCGGCCTTCTCCGCCAAGTCTTTTACTTCGGCAGAATACTGTTTCATTTCGCGGTTGATTCCATCGATTCGATCTTGAAATCCCCGCGCATCTTTTCTCTTTTCTAATGACTCCGCAATCTTACCAACAACAGCGTTTGCTACACCAGGAGAAGCTTCCCGGTTCAATCCGAGTGGTTTGACTGCATCGGCCCATTTTGTCCCCCACTGTAAGAGATCGAATTCAGCGCGTTTCTGGATTTGAATGTTTTTTTCGAGTTCCTTTTCCAGACCACTGACTTCAGTTTCAAAATTTTCACGATTTTTCGCGATTTGTTCGATCCGTTTTATCACCCGCCTCGCTCGTTCGATTATTTGTTGCAACGATTCATCCTTAACGTCTTTCGGTTCTCCCAATGATTCCAAACATCTTCCCAGTTGAGACTGACATTTTTCAATACAAACCTTTAACTCATTGATTTGTCTATGTTTATCTCTAAATTCCTCAGATTTATGTATAAGAGAATCACGCTTGCGCATCCAAGATCGCATTTCCTTAGGGGGAAGAGGTTCTGTTTCTAAGAAGCTCCATAAATTAGACCAATTATTCTGTATTTCCTTCTCTCTCTGATTTTGTCGATCGCGCTGATTTGAAAAATCTTCAATTCGTTGAATGCATTTCTCTCGTTCGATAACTAGTTGAGCATACGCCGCCGCGCGATCCGCTTCATTACGTAATTGATCTGAAACGTCATCCGCAGAAACCACACTCTTTTCGTATGCGCTGGAAAGCGGCAATCCTAATCCGAATGTATCTGCAAAACGTTTCGTTTCCTCTTGATTCTCTTTTTTCTCCAGCCATGCGGCTTTAACCAACCGCCATCCTTCTTCCCGTTTTTCCCGCGCTTGAGTGAGTTCTTCTTCTAAAGGAACTTTTCCTTTGGATTGAATCTCATCCACTTTTTGATCGAGATCAGACTTCTTCTTTTCTTCATCTAAGATCAATCCATTGATCTTATTCAATTCATTCTTTGTTTCAGAGAATTCAGTTTCAAAACGGTCGATTGTTTCTTCCGGAGGAGCAGGCAGTTTTTCAAGACCTTCCAACGATCCATTCCATAATGGAAGCGCCTCTAGATTGATTCCGCATTCATCTTCCAGTTGCTGGCATTCTCTCGCTGCGGTTTTCAACACAGTTTCCACATTTCCCTGTTCGAGGGCCGTCTGGATAGCGCTTTCAAGAAAATCGGTGTTTTTCGGCTCCTCCATAGATTGAATTGTATTCTTCGCCTCTTCGATTTGCCGCTTTAGATCATCGATTTTCTCTTTCGAATCCTTGTTTTTGTTAATCAACGCTTGATACTGGCTGCTGAGTTCCGAAATCCGCGCTTTATCCTGCGCGGTCAACTGGAGCGCTTCCGCCTCTTTTGAATCGAATTGGGGATGGACTTCGTGTAAAATGGTTTCCGCGTCTCTTTCCGCCTGATCGCGTTGTGCGATTAGGTACGGAAGGTCTTTCTGTGCCTTATCCGGCCCTCCCCGATCTTTGTAGAGCCTCTCAATTGCATCGCTCCAACGCAGTATCGTTTCCGGAACGATAACATTTTCAATCTCTTTTTCGATTGTTTTGAGCGTTTCTTCCGTCTCTTTTTCAACGGTCCTTGCATTCATGAGAGTTTGAACCGTTCCAACCCGTTCTTCGGTGAAATTCTCACGCAGGAGGGGAATTTCTCCCATCTCTTCACGCTCGCGGATCATCTCTTTCCGTTTCGCGGCCGGCACGAGAGATTTTTTTATGCGGTCCAATCGTTTATCTTCCCGCCGCAGAGCAGTCATTTCCTCATCGAGTTTCTCTTTTTGTACTAATGAATTCTTAAGCGTATCATGATGATGCTGCCAATCCACGCTGGATAGAGAGGCGTCCCGGATCATCTTTTTAACATCTTTTAATTCACTGAGAGCCTGATTGATTACAGGTTTTTGGGCGCGTTCGGCGAATAATTGCTTCGCTTCTTCATCCAGGTTGGAAAGAACACCGCGTAATCCAGAAATCCCCATACCAGCTGAAAATAAGGCTTGCCCTGCGTCTCCTTCTCCGCTTAAGATATCTTTGCCTCCTTCCCGCAGTGATATGTGATTGATCCCAAAGAAGTTAGAGAATAGATCCGCATTTACGCCGCTAAGCAGTTTTGTTAAAAAGGAATCGTCGAGTTTCTTCCGGTCGTTCTCATCCCTCAACGTGTTTTTATGCCCTTTCCGGCGGATAAAAGGGATCTCCGATCCATCCGCGAGCCGGATCGTGGCGCCGACGCGCAGGTCGTTATATCTATGTTTGAAATTATCCGGCGTGCGGGTGGGGATACCATATAACAACGCTTTCAGCGCCCGCAGAGCGGTACTTTTCCCCGCTTCATTAGGCCCGAAAATAATATGCAGCCCTTCCCTGCCCTTTGATAGATCGAGTGTTTTCTTTTCAAACAAACCATAGGCGATCAAGTCCAGTTCAAGAATTCTCATACCGCTCCCCCATTTCATGAAACCGCGCAACCAGCGTTTCCTTTACATTACTTAATACATTTCGGAGATAATCAGGGTGTTTCAGATCGAGCGCGTCTGGCTCCTCTTTCAATTCATGAGGAATTTTTTTGATTAGATCGTCCAATTCTCCGCTCAATTCGATTAGCGCTTCTTCATTCGTCTCCAGATCGTCAAGGTACTGCAATAGATCATTCAACGGCCCTTCATGATCAATGGATTCAGGCAGACTGACAACAGGAGATGTATTGAACTTGACCTTTTCAATCCAGATTGATTCTCCGCTTACAGCCGCCGCCAAACGGCGAATCTCATTCACCCATTTTTCACGAGCGATAGCGAATTGTTCGTGAGCAGGACAGGGACCGTTTATTTCCACCCGCATGGCTATCGGGCGCCCGTCACTCTCTCCAAAAAAATCATTGATCCGATCTTCGATCAAATCGAGAATTCCCTCCCCTGTCTCTTCACCCGATGTATGCAGAATCATCTGTTCCCACCGCAGGGTGTCTAAATCCCGGTGTTCATATTCCACCTTGTGATCATCACTGACGGTGACTAAGGTACAGCCTTTATGCCCCGTTTCCCGGATATGACGGCCCTGGATATTTCCGGAAAAAAGAATGGGGGGATCTTTATGCAAAACTTCGCGTGTGTGAACATGCCCCAGCGCCCAATACTGATAGCCCTTCGACAATAAGCCATCTACTGTACAGGGAGCGTAGACATCATGTCCCTCCCGGCCTGTCGCGGAAGTGTGAAGCATTCCAATATTAAAATATCCAGACAGAGCGGAGGGGTATTTTTCCGTAAGATCGTCTTTGACCTCCCGTTTCAAGAAGCTCTGTCCGTGTATGGCCACGCCAAGATCGTCCAGTTTGACGGTCTCCGGTTTCCGGTCGGATAGCCTCTTAACATTTTCCGGCAAATTGAGAGACCGTGTCATATGATTCATGGCGTCATGGTTGCCGGTGATGAGAAACACCCGAATTCCCGCTTCCCGCAGTTTCGACATCTGCCTGCAGAAAAACAAGCCCGTGTTATAATCCCTCCAATCCCCATCGTAAAGATCACCCGCAATACAGACGAATTGGACTTCCTCCTCCACAGCGAGATCAATCAAATTCTCCAACGCGCGCCGCGCCGCCTGTCGAACCCGTTCCACTGGAGCGCCTTCATACCGCTCCAATCCCCGTAGAGGGCTATCTAAATGAATATCCGCGGCATGGATGAATTTAAACATTTTTCCTCCAAACGATGTTTTGCCGTAAATCCGGGTGGTGGGTTCTTTTATCATCGAAGATATCAGGAGGATTGTCAATCAACAAGTCACATTGGCTAATGGTTCATTTGGTTTGTAATTTTTTTTGTCTGAATCTGGATAGACAGGATATTCAGGATTTACTGGATGAAGATTTAGATCGTTCGTTGGTTCAATGTATTGCCATTTCATTGAATGCGTTTTGTTATTTTTGTTATTATGGATAGGACACCCACGCTCCATATCCATTAATCATTATTTTTTAGATTTCGCATTTTCACTAAACGAAACCGGCTCGGAAGCGTCTCTACTTATAAAAAATAACGGCATCCGCCGATATTTCGTCTTGACAAATCGGCAATTGCCGATATACAATCTCATTTGAAATCGATTTCAGTGATGACGAGCAGTACAAAATGTATTTGGGAGAGTTAGGAATGTCCAGTAAAAAAATCCGTATCCCAGATTCGGAACTTGAAGTGCTTCACGTGCTGTGGGAAAAAGGGCCCTCCACGGCGCGGGATATCCGCGAAGCGCTTGAAGCGGCGAAGGGGCAGGAACTGGCTCATTCAACGGTCGTCTCTTTCATTCAGCGCCTGAAAAAAAAAGGCCACATCGAACGCACGGGGGAGCAGGTGGGAAAAGCCTTCGTGTACCGGGCGAAATTAAAACCGGACAACGCGCGCGATCATTTCGTGAATAAGTTCATCTCGCGATGGCTTGGCAGCGATATGGTTCCGGTTTTGTTTCAACTGATTGAAAGCAGCGATTTGAGCCTGGATGAGATCGCCCAACTGCGTGAGAAAATTGGACCGGGAAGAACACCTTAAAAAGGAGCGGAACAATGATTGTTGAGTATTTCTTCTCTTTCGCCGATCCTTGGTGGAGTTGGGCGCTCGCTTGTTTATGGAGCGCGCTTCCCCTATATCTATGCGCGGAACTCATTGTGCGATTCGCACGATGGATTTCTCCGCAGATCAAGCATCTTATCCTGCTCGTTGTATTAATGAATTGCGTGACCTACCCGTTATGGACATTCACTGTTCCATTGTATTCACTAAAGGAAACGGTTGGGAAATCAATCACCGGAGAAGATCGCATTAGAACAAAACAGTCCGCAAACCGAACCGGTCGAACTCGATCGTATACGGCAAGAGTCAAGCATGCGGCCTGCGGCAACTAGTGGACGGCAGCCGGCGCCGTTTCATCAGATCATATTCTTGATCGGTCTAACCGGGAGCATGGTTCTGTCGATCGTCATCGCGGTCAAACTGCTGCAGATCGCATGGCGCGTCAGGCAGTTCACGCCGCGACGAACGCTTGACAGAAGTTTGCGCCAGTCTTTGCAAAAGGCTGGGCATGAAAGCGCCTTGTGTCTATGTTTCAAACTCTAATATTCTTCCCAGCGCGGTTGGGATTCTCTCACCCTGTTTGATTTTTCCAGAACAGATTTTACGGAAAAACGGTCATGAACTGACGTCGATTGTGGCGCACGAATTGGCGCATTTGAAACGGCGCGACTGTCTGGTCAACTGGTTTCAACTGACGCTGACCACCGCTATGTGGTGGAATCCAATCGTAGCCAGAGTCAATCACCTTCTGCGTTGCGAGATGGAACACTGCTGCGACGATTTCGTCCTGCGCGCAACCGGCATTTCACCATACCGGTTATTCCACTGTTTTACTGGACGTGGCGAAAGAACATGTCCAGAACCGGATTCATGGGTGGATACCCGCATTCGCTCCACCCAAACATACCATTAACGAACGAATAAGGAGAATTACCATGTTTAACGCAACAAAAAAAACGTTATTCCATTCGAAGTGTATCGATCCTCGTGTCATTCATCGCCGCGTCACTGGTTGGATTCCAAACCGTCAGCCGCCCAACAAGATATTGTGATTCATGAGACGGGATTATGGGACGATCCAAGTTGAAGAGATTTCCAAGCAAATTAGAAATGTTGGAAACGCTATTGGAGGCCAAAAAGAAACAGGATCCAAAGATTCAATCCAAAGAGATGCAGAAGGCATTACACGAATTTACGACAGCTTTAAACAATCTCGGTGAAGCTATCTTAATCGAAGATAAAATTACAAGAGGATTAATCAAAGACAAAGAAGATTTAATCAACAAGGAAAAAACACTCAAAATTCAAATCTTGGAAGCGTATCGCAACGACAAACAAAAGGAAGCCGAACAATATGAGAAGGAATATGTCGAACTCATGCTGCCTCAGATTGTCGATCCGGCCTTTTTGGGTGATGAAGACCTAGTGGAAAGGATGAATAAACCCGGCACGTTTATGCGGGATCTCATCGGCAGGACGTACGCTGAAATCCGTTCGCTCAAATGCGCGATCGAGGCGATCCATATTGACTATAAAAAACTTCCCATCCCGATCGAAGGAAATCGCATCGATCAGGCAGGCATAAAAACGGAATGGGAAGGCAAGAAGATCACTGCGCGGATCAATGATCCAATCATGTATATCAGTTCGATTCCCGCGGATCCATTTGATTTATCCGGCGCCTATTACGCTTATTTCAGCGATGGGAAAACCTACATCCTCTCATCGATGGGACCGGATGGGGATTTCGATTACGATGTATCGAAATACAAGGGCGAAAGCCTCGAAGAACTGAAACCATATATCTTTAACATTGAAAACGGTTTTGCGAGTTCGGGAGATATTATTGTAGTCGGCCCATAATCGATTCACTCTAAAGAGAAAGACTGAAAGGGAACGTGGATCGCGTTCCCTTTCTTTTTTCTATGAGGTTTCAATTCACATTACACTCAATGCGCTCAACAATTGCGCTCTAGCGTACGAGCGAACAACTGCATTTGTATTTCCTATCTCAACTAAAAAAAATAAAATAATACACGCAAAAACAACATAATCCCGTTTCTTATTAGTGAAGACACGATCGATGATTCATGAATCATAAATCAACAGAGATGGAAAAGCGAACTTGAATGACAAACTGAAAGTCTATCAACACTATATCGAACCGATCCGGAACCGCATGATCCAAACGATTTGGCGGCTGACGCGTAATGCGGATGATACGGAGGATGTTATACAGGACGCGTTGGAGCGGATTATCAAAGTGATTCCAAAACTCGAAAAGCATCCTAATCCAACCGCCTATATCCTGCGGATCTGCATCAACACCGCCCACGATCATCTCCGCCGGAAAAAGAATTGGGTATTGTTAGAGGATCAGAATCCCACAGCGTTCAATCAAATCAGCATCACTCCCACTCCCGCGGAATCACTTGTGTGGAAGGAGAGAATACAGGACGTTCTCGCCGCCATTCGTAGACTGCCGAAACGGGAAATGGAAGCGTTGATCCTCTTGGTTTTCGAAGAGTTTACTTATCCTGAAATCGCCCTGGTCATGGATTGCCGGGAGAGTTCGATCCGCTCCATGATCGCTAAAGCCCGAAAACGCCTTTCGCGGTGGATCGGAGAATCCGCATCGCTTGATACTTTGGAGGTTCAAGAATCATGAAAGAGATAAGGGATAACAATAATAATATAGACCGCGTCGTAAAAGAAATCCTGGATGGAAATGTTCCCCACAACATTCAGTCGAAAGCCATAGCCCGTTTCGAAGCCGTCAAACAACGATTGGAACAAGAACCATCAGGTTCTAAGTATGGCTGGTTCCGGTTGAGTTGGGCGGGCGCGGGAATGATGGGAACATTGTTGGGAATCTTTATATTAAGTATGATTCTCAATCAATCCAACCTGACCTGGGCGGAAGTGGAAAATCGGTTTCAATCCGTCTCGTTCTTCAGCGCCACAGCCTATTTCACCGATAATCCCAACGAGAAACCCGAAAAAATCGAAATGTGGATGGGGAACAACGGCAAATGCCGATTGCATAAAGAAGGCATGATCTATTTCGGAGAAAAAGGGAAATTGATCCAAGCGATTCACGCGCAAACCGGCCAACCATTCGAGCCGGGACGACAGGATGAAGCGATAGAAATGATTCGTATGCTGGGAGGCATGGAAAACTTTTCCCTGGATGGAATCTTGAAAACATTTTGCGGCAAAATCACTCTATCAGAACCCTTAGAGAACAAGGAACTTGGACTCTCTAAAGACATGACAATCTTTGATATCACCAACGACCGAACACCAGAATGGATGCGGATCTGGGTGCTGAAAACAAGTGGACTGCCGGTCAGGATGAGGCATTGGGATCCACGGCAGGCGGAATCGATGGATGTAGTCTTCGACTATATGATAGAACAGCCCGAAGAAGCGTTCGATCCAGAGATCTATCAGAAGACGCTCCGGTCAGCGAATAATGGATGGGGCAATCAAGTCTACGCGTTGTTAAAAGATCCCGGCGGCCGCGCGATGACTCCACAGGATGTGTTTGACGACACCGGCTACCACATGCCCATAGTAAAAGAGATTGGGATGACGGATGAAGGTGTAGTATGGGTTCTATCCACAAAAAGCAGTAACCAAGCGCCCGATGGACGAACAATCGAAGGATTTGGTGAATTAACCGACGATCTCAGTCAAGAGTATATCTTCACTCCATTAGGACATCGTTACAAAGATGATCTGGCCTTGGAATATTACATCCCCTATGCATACCGGATCGATTACCAGAAACCAAAAAAATTAATCCTAACCGCGACGACCCAGCCCGATCATCAGCAGCAAGTATATGATGTCATCGGAACATTTAAATTTGACGAATGGGTGGAATCCAACCCGCTTCCCGATCCGCTTATCCAAGGGATAAAAATCGACTGCCTTAAAGAAGTTATCCAGGAAGCCAGTTATAACCACGATTGGGATCGATTCGACACACTGCTGTCTATGATCCCCGGTGAACCGGAAGAAAGCGAAGACGCGTTTTACCGGGACAACCAGCGGCTCGATAAACTCATGATCATGGATAAAAAAGAAGAAGCGTTTCCACTCGCGCGACGCCTGTTCTCGATCATCCAAAACGATCTGGAGGATTGGGAAAAAGATTATAGTCAGGAAGCGTTTCGGCGCACAAAATTGATAGAGGATTACATCCTTCTTTTATGCGCCAGAGGGGAAGAAGAGGAAGCGCAAAAGTGGATTCGCATCCAGAAAAAACGCCTCAAAGCCCTTACAAACCAAGGCAATTACGATGCGGAAGCTGGTTTTCTCTCCGCGATGGCCAACATGCTTCATGACCGGTACCGGTGGAGTATAGACCGTATCATTCAATTACTGGAAACGGACATTCATGAAGAACGGATCAAACAATATCTATCATCCTTCATTCATCAAAAACCGGCAAACGAGCAACCGGCCTATCAACCTTGGTTAAAATTCGCACAAAAAGTATTTGAACAGTACAAAGAACTTGAGTTCCCCGAAACACTCGAAATCGCCCGGATCGATCAACGTTTTGATGTTAGTCATCCAACCTATCCGATCGCGTTTCCCGATCATCCTGATTACGTATTGATGTTGTATAATGGTTCCTGGGACAGTATCGCCCGTGGATACGCGCTCACGCATGGCAAAGATCACCGTCTGGTCCGTATAGGCGATGAATTGAAAGAGGAGAAAATTTATCTTCCACTCGTGATTCATGAAAATGTAACCCACAAGGACCGCTTCGATTGGATTCTTCAACACAACGGTGTAGAAATCATTGAGAAACCGGAAATCCACACAGTATGGGTGGCGAAATACGATAACCGTCCTCTCCCAAAATGGCGTAAGGTCCGCCCAGCGGATGGTAGTCATTTAAACCGCAATCCCATCGCGCGGGGAGGTGGAACAAGCACATCCATCACCTCTCTCTTAGAAATATTCGAACGGATCGCCAATGGAAATCAGTGGCAAAATACAATTGATGATGATCCAGTAATCATTCTCGACGAAACCGGTCTGCCTACCAAACCAGGAGAAAACCAAACTCCCGGCAGCATCTGCATCACCTACAGCTACGCTTTCTGGGATGGAGAAGACGGGATGCAATTATCTAAGGACTGGTTTGCCAACACATTCGGAATCACCTTCCATGAAGAGGAACGTGAGCTGATTGTATTGGAATTTCAGAAGAAAAAATAATCATCGAAAGAATAATGCGCGCACAGGGGCGGACAAATCCATCCGCCCCTTCCGCCTTCAACCAATACTCCTAATGCATCATTTCAATCTCTCGCGTAATCTCATCAAGGCTAATCACCTCAATGTTGGAATTCATGGGAAACCTGTCCGTTCCAGGATACACGATAAACGTTTTCAATGGTTTCAGATCATCAATGGCGTTACGGAAACTCTTATCAAGTTTCGGCGCAAGACTGCGCTTAATTTCGATCGCCCATACACCACGCCGCTTTCCAAATTCCAACAGTAGATCAATCTCAGCGCCAGCGGCTGTACGATAAAAACTCGCCCTTGTCCGCTCTGGAGCTGCGGCGAGAAGATTCTCTATGACAAATCCTTCCCAGCTGGGTCCTGCAACTGGATGCCCCATCAAATCATCAAGGATTTCAATCCCTAACAACGCATGAACGAGTCCACTATCCCGCACATACGTCTTGGGAGATTTTACAAGCCGTTTTCCAACATTTTTGTGAAAAGGCAGTAGACAGCGCACGAGCAATAGATCGGTGAGTAAACCAATATAATTAGTAATAGTTGGCGCGCTAACTCCAAGACCACTGGCCAATCGAGACGCATTGAGCAGCGTTCCCTGATTGTGGGCCAGCATTGTCCAGAACCGCTCAAGTGTCTCCGATGGAATTTTGTACCCAAACAGAGGTACCTCTCGCTCTAAATAGGTACGAATCAGATTGACCCGGTAGACAAAACTATCCTCATCATTACCCGCTAAATAGCTGTCGGGGAAACCGCCTCGAAGCCATAACCGGTTTATATTTTCATCTCCTGTCTCTACCTCGATCACTGAAAGCGGATGAAGATGAATATACTCAATTCGTCCAGCCAATGTTTCACTCGATTGCCGCATCAATTCCATCGACGTCGAACCTAAAATCAGAAATCGGCCATTCCGTCTCCCAATCCGCCGCCCTTCGTCGATAATTCCGCGTAATTCCTGAAAAATTTCAGGCATGCGGTGAATCTCATCCAATATGACAAGTTTGTCTGTATGTCTTCTCAGAAACAGAGCCGGATCAGATAATTTTGCTCGGTCCGCCGCCGTTTCGAGATCGAGATAGAAAGCGGAATCCTCACTCGCAATCATTTGAGCGAGGGTCGTTTTCCCCACTTGGCGCGCTCCGATAAGAGCAACCGCCGCTTGGCGGGATAACGCGGTTCTAATTTGAGAGTATGCTGCTCTTGGAATCATCCTTGTATATTAAAAGCAAAAACTTTTAATTTGCAAGGAAAAATAATCATTTCCGTATCCTTAAATTTAATAATTTGGATTGAGATACTGGAACCAACAGCGATTAACGTGCGATCTCAAATCACTATTGATACATATAACTAATGGGAAATTAAAAAATACGGTATAATCGTCCAATCTAGAGAGATTAGGAGATAAGAAACACAATGAAAAAAATCCTTTCAACCATGTTCCTTCTCACATCAGTGATTGCGCTGCTATCCGGAATCGTATCTGTCGACCGCGGCGGAACAAAGTCCTGCCACCTGCTGTCCAAAAGACGCTTGATAAGGAATTGGACGGATACCGGCTTCGCAGTGTTCAGCAAGAAATCCTTAATGGGGAAAGCGTCTACCGCGTTGAAGCCCGCGGGAGAACAAACCGCAGGCTGCGAAATGCTTATTAATCAAAAAGGTTCTTTGTTAAATAAAATCTATGAAGATCAGTTTCGAATCGTTGACAACCGCCTAATGCGGGAAGAGCGTCCCTTTTTGGATTCAGTCCATCTATACACCGGAAGCCGGAGATCCCCAAAAAGCTCCACAAGCGATTCTTGAATCAATCAGCAAGATCTCATACGCGGGGGGAAATACGCTGGCGTTTGATTTAAAGGGATTAAAATCCGATGGAAACGGTATGACTAAAGAGGCGGATACATTCTACCAAGAGATTATTGACCGGCTGATCTATACTAGTATTGGCTGTTTCTGCCGCCTTTTCCCCCCCAGCGCGCCCACAGATCCAACCTACCGCCGGAACGCCGTTCGGACAGTGGCGAATTATTTCAAAAAAGAGAACCAGTTTATCTTCTGGATCGATGGTCCCAACGCGGAGGCGTTGGCGAAAGAATTTAAAAGCATCTCTCCAGGATTGGTCGTCGCGGCGCCAGGAGCGGACATGTCCATCCTTGATTCATTCTCAGATAACACACCGGATGTAAACCTACTCTCACAATTGTTTCTGATCTATCCGAAAAACCGGACCATCAACATTTCCTGCTGAAAGATTCCCCTGAAAATATCAAAATACTGGATGAATGGAATACACCCGCCGAAGAACGAAACGCCTGGATTCCAGACAATTCCATCCTCTCCGAAAAAGAACGAAAAGAAGGTTTTGTAGCGTTGTTTGATGGAAAAACAAAAAACGGCTGGTTAACACAAGGCCGAAAGGGCTTTCTAATCGAAAACGAGACACTCCGCCGTGTCCCAGGAAGCGGAAGCATGCGAACCTTAAAACGATTCGGCGATTTTATCCTGCGTCTCGATTACAGAATTGAAAAGAACGGGAACAGCGGTGTGCAAGTGCGATGCCCGCGCTCTCACCGCGCGTCAAAAGTCGGCTTCGAAGTCCAGATCCTTGGAGATTATGGAGCGGAACCATCCAAGTCCAGCACGGGATCAATCTACTACTCAATCGCGCCAACCGCCAACGCCTCCAAACCATCAATGGAATGGAATTCGATGGAAATCACATGCGATGGCCCCAAAGTCAAAGTCATTTTAAACGGCCAGACGGTCCAAGACCTCAATTTCGATGATTATGAAGATCTAAAATATCGTTTGCGCGACGGATTTATTTACCTGACCGATCATGGCGCAGACGTGGCCTACCGGAATATCCGGATTAAAGAACTATGATCTAAACTCAATCTACTAAAACTGATTCTTTGCATTTTAAATATAAAGTACAGCAAAAGGATGAGGAGATGAGAAATCGGAGCCAAATATTCTTTCAAGGCCCTAAAAATTCAGGAAAAACGACTCTGATTAAACAGCTAATCAAATCCTCGCGGAATATCCTTTGGTCCGTGTGTATAACACAGCCGGCGCCCTCTCAGGAACTAGAGGGTGAATGGATTGAAACGGAAGAAACTCAAGCCCTCGAGGAAGCAGACGCGCTTGAATCCAAACTTTATTATCAGAATATTAATTATTCAGGCGCTAAAGGCAATTTTTGGGAGTCAGATTTTCTTCTAAACGAATCTGACGCCATTGCATTTGAAGGAGAATATCCTGCGAGCCATTAGCGCCGATCTTTACGTGCACGTGATGCGGCCACTTGGTGATGGAGAGAAATTGGTTTCTTTTCAAGATGTGGAAGTCACCCGGATAGATTCCCGGGAGTACCTGGAAATGATGGGAATGCCTCTTCCGGAAGACGCCCATCTGCTAACAGATGAGGAAAGAGAGCAACTTGAAAAAGAGGAAGAAGAGAGACGAGAGGCGGGTGAGGAGATATTATCTGAAGAGATCATCGAGATTCCCGATGAATTGGGCGAAGTGATCATCCGAGCCTTAAAAGGAGAATCGACGCCAATAATGCAGAAATCATGGTCTCTGGCGCCTGGACATGAGAACATACCGCGATGTGGATTAATTGTCATCAATATATACAGTGAAGAAGAACGGCCCGCCGCCGAAAGAACACGCGCTCAAATCGAAGAACTCCGCAAGAAACCGGAATTTCGAAAAGATGTCCTCACCTATCGGTACGACATACTTCGAAGAACGATTCTCATCGCCAATCTCTCCAATCCACGCGATCCAGAATTAAAAAAGGCGCTGGCGAGAATTAAAAGAGTAGTCTCCAACGTAAAGCAAGACCGCAACCTTTCCTTTCTGTATTGATGAAAAAATCAAAGATTAATGCATTTTTCCCGTCTACTTATTTTAAAAAAAATGATTACGCTCATTCCGGGCTAAACAGATTCATATGGAATATGTTATGATCGATCCATGGCGTTGAATATACCTATTTTATCGAAAGGAAAAAAGCATGATGCGTACAAGAATTCTATACGCGGTATTCTGTTTACTCACCGTATTGACCGTTGGATTCCAAACCAGCGAAGCCCAACGGAGACCGCCAATCACATCACCGGACGTACAGGATGACGGTAGTGTGATCCTCCGTTTGGACGCGCCCCAACGCGCAAAAGGTGTCCGTGAACGCTGGCGTGATTAAATCCATTCTGGATCAACCCAACATGGATATGACAAAAGATGAGAACGGTATCTGGAGTATCAAACTGGGTCCGATTCCACCGGGAATCTATGACTATTCATTCAACGTGGATGGATTGACGATCACCGATCCATCCAGCGAACATGTGTTTGGCAACCGGCGCGGCTCACGGGGCTATTTGGAAATCCCCGGCCCGGCGGGTCAACCCCGGCATGATGAATGGCGGGATGTGCCGCATGGAGCGGTGACCGCTCATTGGTATAAGTCCGCGCCCGCGGATGGAAGCCGCCGCCGCCTGCACGTTTTATTACACCGCCCGGCTACTTTCAAGATACGACTAAAAAATATCCAGTTTTGTATCTGCTCCACGGTTCTGGAGATAACGATTCCCATTGGTCCTATTCTAGGCCAAGCCAACGTGATCGCCGACAATCTGCTAGCCGACGGCAAAGCGGCGCCAATGCTGATCGTCATGCCTGATGGACCACCCCCAAATCCCTGCGGTAGAAAATGAAGAGCGCGGCGCGCGTTACAATCGAGCGCGAGAGGTTTTTGAGAACGATGTGCTGGAGGAAATCATTCCTTTGATCGAATCCAATTACCGCGTCAAAACCGATCGCATGAATCGCGCCATCGTCGGTCTATCTATGGGAGGCGGTCAATCACTCAGCGTTGGATTAAAAAACGTGGATAAATTCGCTTGGATCGGCGGCTTCAGTTCCTCAGCCCGTGGGCTTGATGACGCAGTGGCCAAACTTGGAGAAGATCCAGAGAAGACGAATGAATTGATTCAATTATTATGGATCGCGATCGGGAAAGACGATTTCCTGCTCGAACAGAATCATACCTTCATCGAATCTCTCAAGAAAAACAAGATCGAATACGAATACAAAGAGACAGAAGGCTCACATACATGGAACGTATGGCGATTATACCTTTCGGAATTTATTCCTCTATTATTTAAGTAAATCCTTTCAGTCTAAAAAACAGCATTCACAGCCCTAGCTAACCGTTCGCAGCCTTCGCGCAGGATTTCTTCCTCAATCATTCCAAACGCAAGCCGCAGTTCGGAAGAACGTTTCGATTCCGGACGATCGTGGGAATAACAGAGCGCGCCGGGCACATAGAGCACTCTTTCTTCCAGCGCTTTTTTGAATAAGACACTATCCGCGCCGGTATCGCAATCCGGCGGCAGTTGCGTCCAGATATAGAAAGCGCCGATCGGACGCAGCCATTTAACGTCTGAAGGAAATGTGCTTTCGAAAATAGCAAGCGCCACATCGCGTTTCCGTTTATAGATCGCTTTTAAATGATCCGTGTGCTCGTCGAAAGCGCCGGAACGCAGAAACCGTTTTAAGATCTGCTGGCCGAAATTGGAACTGCCGAAATCATGCGTTCCCTTTAAGTCAACCATTTTATCAATCAGCGCTTTCGGCCCAACGCCAAAACCGAGCCGCAAACCAGGAGACAACGATTTTGAAAACGATTCGGTGTAGAGCACGAAATCGTTATCTTCTTCCAATGATTTCAACGGCGCCAGTTCCGGACCGTCAAAGCAGAGCCTCCGATAAGCGGCGTCTTCAATCAATAGGATAGGACTTCCCTTATCTCGATAAGATCGAAGCAAATCGAACACTTGCTTGCGACGCTCTTCAGCGAGAGAAATCCCCATCGGATTGGTGGAATAGGTCATTAAGTACAACATCTTCACACGCGGAAGCAGTCCTTCCCGTTCCAACTGCGCCAAACAGTCTTCTAATTTCTCCGGCACAATACCGTCTTTGTCCGTATCGATTCCAATCGTCCGCGCGCCACGGGATTCAAACGCGCCGAGAACCACGAAATATGTCGGGGCCTCCAGCAGAACGATATCCCCCTCATCCAACAACGCTTCCGCCGTTAGATACAGCGCCTGTTGAGAGCCAGAACTGATTAAAAAATGCGATTCATCGATCCCTGCGGATGGATGGAACACTCCTTCCGCGTGGAGCCGTTGATTGAGATCGCGCCGCAGTTCCAGATCCCCTTGCGTAGTGCCGTATTGCAATGGATCCCGTCCCGCCTTCACATCATCCAACATCTCCTGGATGATGCCGGAGGCGGCGGCGCTAGGCAGCGATTGTTGATCGACAAACCCCGCCGCCAGCGAGATCAAACCCGGGACCTCCAACGCCTGCGCCATCAGCCAACTGATCTCTGGAGGCGAGGTTCTTTCCGCCAAAGAAGAGAATTTTTTTGTCCAATCACTTTTCATGGTATTTGACGATCCTTTGAAGTATTCCTATCATTCTAGTAAACACGGCTGTATTTTCAAATACTAAATAATAAAAATGAGATCTAAATACATTAAATCCGGTTTGTCATACACTTTACGCGCTTTGTTTTCTGTCTGTGCAAGAAACAAACTATCGCCTAACCAGTATCGAACGAATGGTATCAATTGTCGACTAAACATTATTAAAGGATTTCCCGTCAATATTCTATTATGAAAAGACTCTCTCCCAACTTTCTATCATTTTTACCGGCCATCATTCTCATTTTTATGATGCTCCTGTGGCTCGACGTCGCCGATCTCGTACATTTTCCCAAGGCTTTTTATAAATGGTATTTAGCCATCTTAGGATTACTGTTTTTATGGTGGCCTTTCGATATGTTGATCCATTGGGAGAAACGAACGCCCGCGTCGATCGCCAAGGATAAATACATCGCCATGATGGCGTGCGCCGTCATTTGCTTTGTCGTTCCGTATTACTTTTGGTTGACGCCATTCTATCCAACATTGGGAATCTCGGTGTTAATCTCGATCGTGATCCCGGGCCTTTGGATCATTTTCCGGTACCTTCGATCCAAGATCGTTACTGTCAATTCATCTCATATTTATCAAATCGCGATGAAATCCGATCGCGCCCAAGAATTTATGAACTATTTCCCCGGCGCCCACCAATATATTACCGGCCTTACACCGGGCGAGGGTGAACGTTCCTATTTATGGCTGCACCATCGTAAGGCCTGTGACGCATTGGAAGAGAGTTGGATTGATTATGTCTTAAGTGTGGCGGTCGACCGCCGCCTGGGAATCCATATCGGTGGAAAAGAGCAGCTGGATTGTTACTTATTTAAAAATGACGGTAGAAACTGCGGTGTCGGCTTCCTTCCTTCGTCCAATATCGGACGCGCGTTGGATTACGGCTTTTCCCAGGATGAAATGGAAAACGCCATCGCGGAAGCCCGGACACTGTCACACCGTTGGAAAGCGCTCGGAGACGAACCGCTGACGATACGACATTATCCCGGCCGTTATGTAAAAATTCGATGAACGAGGTTAATCAATGCCGCGACGTCTCTCAATAGTTATCCTCCTATCCATCTTAACCACTATAACCGGCACCTGCAAAGAAATAACGCTGTTCGTCACGGGACAGACGGAAGGGCTTCTAGAGCAATGTGGATGTGTTCATGAAAAAGGAGGCCTGGAAGCGCGGGCTGGATATCTTACTGAATGGCGTTCTAATAACATTCCGTTTCTTCTCCTCGATGTGGGTGGATTTCTTCCAACGAAGCAAACTCCAATCGGCCAAGCCATCGCTGAGATGAACGTAAAAGCGATGAAACAATTAGGATACAACGGGATTCTTCTCTCCCCCAGCGATCTCGCGTATGGTAAAGACTTTTTTACAAAAAATGTTTCTCTCCCCTTTCTATGTTCCAATGTAAAAGATTCTCCAAATGTCAACAAAAGCGCCGCCATTGCAATCGATGATATTGTATTCGGATTGATCGGGATTCCCTCCCTTCAACAAAAGAAACAAAAAGGTGAATGGATCCTGGAAGATCCCACGAAAGCGATTGTGGAAGAAGCCGGCCGGTTAAAAAATGAGGATCATGTTGATGCGATTATTTTGTTAGCGCACGAACCTCCCCCAACGGTAACTAAGTGGCTGGACACCTATGAAGGCCCGAAAATCGACCTGATCGTTACCATCGATTTTGGTATCCAGGTTAAACAGTACAAAGATATCTTCTTAACCAACGCGCCCGCTAAAGGACATGCGATCGGCAAAATCACTCTGGACATAGAAAAAGGCGCTGGACTGAAGAACGTTTCCTATGAGCGAATCTCCTTAGATCCAAAGATTCATAGAAACATTACAATGCGAGGATTTCTTGATATATCATATATTAATGCAATTGAAAAACTCGACCTTTCCTATGACGGGCCTCCCATCTTACAAAACCGGAAAGAGGAAAAGAATGAATTAAACGCGTATGTGGGAGCGCAGACTTGCGGATTCTGCCATACGGCGCAATTCGAACAATGGAAGAACACCCGGCACGCCATCGCGTTCAATGAACTGTTGGAGAAAAACCGCCATTGGGTTCCGAAATGCGCAGCGTGTCATGTAACAGGATTCGGCCATCCAAAAGGTTTTACACGCTTTCCCGAAATCCCCTTATTGGAATTGCGGGATGTGCAATGCGAAGTCTGTCACGGACCCGGCGCGCTGCATGTTAACGAATCCGGCAGCGGCCCCATCCGCCGCAAAATCGATGAATCGCTCTGCATGGAATGTCACGATCAAAAAAATAGCCCCCAATTCAAAGACCTATCCGATCTCTATTTCAAAAAAATCAAGCATTGATGATTTGAGGAATCAAGTATTGCTCACACCATTTGAACAACTCTCACAACATCCTTTCAACCGCCCCCGCTCCCTTGTCGAACGCATATTCGATCGAGCGGGTATTAACCGGTTGTTCCTGCGTGAAGGCAAACGGCCGCAGGTTCGAGTTCAAGAGAACATTTTGGTTTCCCCTGTGGAAGGAAAATTAATAGAGATACAAACGTTAAGCTCATCTTCAAAAATCAGGGGAAAAAAACACTTAGGGCGTATTGAATGGTATTCCTTCGAAGATCTCGTATATACACCAGACGAACAACAGATCTTCGACAAAGGGCTGGCGTTTAATTTCTATCTATGCCCTCTCAATCTTCACTACCTTCTCTTCCCCACCCGTTTAACAGTGCTTGACATGTCCTATCATCCAGGCGCCTGCCGTCCCATCGCATTCATGAAAAGCGGCGAAATCCGCAATGAACGGCTGGTCCTATCCACAGAAACCGCCTCTGGCGTTCCCATGATTATCGTTCTGATCGCGTCGTTCTTAGTGAGTGGGATTGAATGCGTGGCTGATATAGGAAAGACATATGCGGCAGGTGAACTGCTTGGTGGCTTTAAAATGGGCTCAACGGTTATGTTGCTCTTTCCCCACAATGCGGTTGAGTCTTTGGTAGAACCTGGCTCTAAGATTATGTTAAACGAACCCTTCGCACAGTTCCACTCTTAGGGTTCCACCGTAATAATCGCCCTGCGGTAGCTATAGAGAGGAGGATTCCCATGATCCTTCAATTGAAGAATGATATGAATCGTCACTTCCCGCTTGGTATCCGGCGCCGTGAAACTTGTGTGTAAAGAATCAGTCGATGTCAGTTCGACAGTCCCCCTGTAGGTTCCCGCTTCTGGATAGTAAAACCATTTCACTTCAAACTGATTTCGATCGGGATCGCTGGAACCTTCGGCGGAAAGTTGAACCTGGGCGCCGGATTTGACAGATAACTCTAAGATATCCTTTCCGGACGCATTATTGATTACAGCGATAGGATTGTGGTTCGCATCCTCGTATCGATCCGCCACACACCAATCCATCCGAGCCGCAAAATCGTATTGATACGCGTCACGCCAGCGCCAGATTGTGGCCTGGGCGGTGGTATACGTGGAGCCATCCTGCGCTGTTACCGTGTCACGTCTGTTGGTGTAAATCGGGCGGGTTTCCGCATACGTTTGCAAAAGAGCGTACCGGCCTCCCCATCCCCCATACGCTGGATCGACATGGCTGCCCAATCCGTTCTGTATAAGGTTGATGAACGACGGCGTATCGCCTTCCATGATGTAGGCGAGTTTAGGATAAAGCGCGCCTAGCGGTCCGTGATTTTCAATTACATTCTCAGTCAACCAAGGATTATCTACCAATTCAAAATAATGATAGGGGCCGTTTTTATAATGCCGGTCACCGGAAATGCCTGACCAAGTGGCTTTGTGATACTCTCCACTGCCCACGCGGCTGGGGGATACGATATAAAAAAGATCGGGAAACGTGATACGCAGCCACCGCCCGGCGTTATCCTGATCGGAGATTGTATACACACGCAGTTTTGAGACAAAGCGTTCAAGCGCCTCTGGGCTCCGTGTGTATTTGACATCCCACAACGCCTGCGCTAACGTATTCGCGCCTCCCCAAACACTGATCCACACAGGACGAGGATCCGGACGGTCAACAACTTCGATAATGTGTTTCGATCCATCCGTGCTCTTCCCAAATCCGACAGCGTCCATCCCAAATCCAGGCTGGCCAGTTTTAGAGACATTCAGTAAACTCTCAACATCCGGATAGCCAGACGCATGAACTAAGAGATTCTCCCTTACTTGCCCATACGCCTTGATCTGCCGTTGGATCAGATCGAGCCGGGGATTTTTCCGCAGCCAAACCGACGTTGTAGCGATCAATCCTTCAACATCGTATTCATTCGAATAGACCAAAAACCGGACCATCGACTCTTCATCATCCGGCTCATTCGAGATGTCAGTCAACACAATGACACGTTCTTTTTCAGCCGCAAAAACAACACCACATACAAATAATAAAAGACAGATCGTGAATGTAAGTTGTTTAACCATTATTCACTTTCCTTTCACACTATGTTGACAGCATGTAGGGTGGGTCGCGCTTTATCGATCCACCGGGAATGATTCATATATTCGGCGCCTCATAAAGACGCGAGGCGCCCTACCGTAACCCTCGCAACTTATTCTCACCTGTTCGTTATGAACTCAATCATGATGGATAACATAACGATAGGAAGCAGGTAAGAAGACACGAAATGAATAGTTATCCTATTCCTCTACCACAAATTGACTGTCATCCACTTCCGGATTAATCACATAGGATTGAACTTTTGAGACTAACGTTTCTTTCCCATCTTGGTTAAGAATCATATGAAATGGGATTTTGACATCACTAACATCCCGGTAATCCGAATAGATCTCTTCACAATCCGCCGGCGCGCCCATTATACTCATCCCCCGGTACTGAATCTTCGCAGGGATCATTGTTTCTGCGTTGAGATAGAGTTTGAAGGAACTACCATCATTCAGTCTAATATGCAGGACTTCGCAGGACTCCTCTCCGGCCTTTTCTTCACCGAGATATTGGATTTCAAAGTCAGTTTGATCGATCCGGCCAAAAAAGAAGGTTAAATTCCGGCGCAAATCCGCCTGCATTTCTTTCATGGTCTGCTCAGGAGCGGGCATGGAGCCGTTCGGAGTCACCAGCCACGCTTTATCCCCATTCAAAATCTGCAATATTTCACCCATCGGCAAGTTCATCACAACGCGCTCGCGATCAGGGGGAACAATGGTCGCCGTCGATTTCGCGGATAATGCGCCTTGAGGAGTCACAATATTCAATTCACTCTTGATCTGGGCGGATTGAATCACCTGAAACGCTTTCAAACCTCCACACGCTTCCACCGATTTGCTTAAGAATTCCTTTCCTTTAGCGACATCATCATCCGTGGCTTCAGGCAGTTCTTCTTCGACAACAGGGATAGTGATATCAATCTCATTCACTTCGCCAAGTTCTGAAAGCGGTCGGTCAAATAATTCTGGATTTCCCACAGCCAGTATACGCAGCCGGTCAGGATGTAAATATTTTTTCGCCACGCGCAACACATCCTCTTTCGTCACCTTCTCCACATTCTCTTTGGTTTTCTGCAGGAAATCCTTGGGATAGCCATAGTACTCATACATCATCATCCGGTTAACGATTTCACCCTTCGTATCGAAATTGAAGACATAGGAATTAAGGTATTGATCCTTGGCCTGCGCCAATTCTTCATCCGTGACCAATTCCTTTGTCATCTTATCAATCTCAGCGATTAAAGCTTCTAAGGCTTTAACGGTGGAGTCCGCTTTCGTTTGGCTATAAACAAAAAACGTTCCTGGATACGCGAAATTGGAGCCATAACGCCCTCCCGCTGAGTACGCCAATCCCATCCGTGAGCGGATATTTTTAAAAATCCGGCTGGTAAACGCGCCCCCCAAAATATCACTCATCACTTCGAGCGCAAAGTAATCTGGATTATCCATCAATCCGCCAATGTGCCCCAAACGAATGATAGTCTGATTGATATCCTCTTTTTTGATTAGGTTAACAGAGGAATCAAATTCATAGTTCACCACAGGAAGCGGTTTGCGTTCAAACCCGCTTTTTTTCCAATTGGCGAAAGCGCGTTCGATTGTTTCCTTCATTTCCCCCGCGTCAAAATCACCCCATACGCTGATCATGCAATTATCCGGGTGGAAAAACTCTTGGTGAAAATCGATCAGATCCTCCCGTGTGATCGCGTCAACATCCGCGTATTCAGAATGCCGCGCATAGGGACTGTCCGCCCCATAAATCAGCTTGGGGAATTCCCGCGAAGCGATCGAACTGGCTTGATCGTTGCGCCGGGCGATCACACTGCGCAGCTGCACTTTGGCCAAGTCGATCTTATCCTGCGGAAACGCGGGATGTGTCAACACATCAACTAAAATGGATAGACCTTGGTCAAGATGCTCTTTCAATACAGACATGGAGGCGGAACCGGATGTCAATCCAATGCCGGTTTCCACTGATCCCGCGATCGATTCCAGCGCTTCATCCATCTCTTCACCGGACATCGTAAGAGAACCGCCGGTGCGCATCACTTCCCCCGTAATCGACGCCAGACCGATTTTCCCTACAGGATCATCAATGGAACCTACACCAAAACGAGCGGAAAGATTAATTAAAGGCAATTCGTGATCTTCCAGCAGAAACAGAATAATTCCATCGCTCAATTCAATCCGTTCGACATCGGGGATTTGGATGTCATTCAGCCGTGGATAGGTGATATCTTTATAATATTTCTGAGCGGCGCTGGTTCCGGCGAACAGCAAACCGGAAACGCCAACGAGAAGAAAAAGAACTGTTTTTTGTATCTTCATGGTTTCTCCTTCACCAAATCATTTGAAATGGAATTCGTTTAAAATGATGGATTTTTATTCTTCCGGAATCAGCAATCCGACGGTTTTGTTTTTATCGTTAAAATACGTATTGGCGACGCGCTTCACATCCTCGGCGGTGACGTTGTCGATCTTCTCCAACTGCTTGAACAAATTCCGCCAATCCCCCGTGACCGCTTCATAGAATGGCAAAAGCTGGGCGAGTCCCATGTTGGAATCCAATTGCCGGATCACGGAAGCCCGCGCGCGGGTACGCGCTTTTTCCAACTCCGCTTCGGTAATCAGTTCAGTTTTCAGTTTCTCAATCTCCGCGTACAACGCCTGCTCATTTTCTTCGTTCGTATGGTCTTTCGCGGGAACGGACAGGAAGATAAACAGGTTTGGATATTTACACATCGCTCCCGTAATCGTTAGGGCTTGCGTTTCAATCGCGATTTTTTGATCCCGCACAAGGTTTTTATACAATCGAGACGTGCGTCCTTCCCCCAGGATATCCGTGATCGCATCGAAGACGGCGTCATCTGGATGATTGATACTGGGCCGGTGATATCCTAAAATCACAATGGGCTGCGATTTCGCGATTACACTGCAACGCCGTTCCCCCTGCTGTTCCGGTTCGACGGTTTCAACCGGTTCCGGTTTCTCGCCTTTGGGCAGCCGCCCGAAGTAAGTTTCGGCCATTGATTGGACCTGTTCTGGATCGACATCCCCTGCGACCGCAATCGTCAGATTGCTCGCCCGGTAGTATTTACTAAAAAAGGTTTCCGCTTCTTGCCGGGTGATCGTTCGGATATCGCTCATATACCCAACAACCGGATCCCCATAGGGATGCGCTTTAAATGCTATAGCGAAGAAATCCTCAACCAACCTGGAAATCGGATTGTTTTCTCCCATCCTCCGCTCTTCCGTCACAACATCCCGTTCTTTATAAAATTCCCGCAGAACCGGATTGAGAAACCGGTCCGATTCCAGCGACATCCAAAGTTCAAGTTTATTTGAGGGAAGGCTATAGTAATACCGTGTGCGGTCCCATGCGGTGTCCGCGTTAAAACCGCTGACGCCCGCCCGTTCAATGATCTCTTCATATTCATCATGAACGATAAATTTCTCCGCTTCTTCCTGCGCTTCATCGAACTGCTTTTGCAGCGCCTCTAAACGTTCCGCATCCGCGGCGTCTCCTTTACGGCGTTCTGCTTTCATTTCGAGAAACAGCTGGTCCATGGTTTCAAATGCGGCTTTTTCCGCTTTGCAATCGGTTGTGCCGATCGAAGTTGTCCCTTTAAACGCCATGTGTTCAAAAAGATGGGCGATTCCCGTAATTCCATAACTCTCATCCACAGAACCGACATCAGCGTACGTCATAAACGAAACGACCGGCGCGTCGTGGCGCTCCACGACAATGAACGCCAATCCATTATCCAGCGTAAATTCCGTCACTTTCTTCTCAAATTCCGTCAAATCTTGGGAATAAACGCTCATTCCCAACAAAGACAGGACGCATGTAAATGCAAAGAGAATACCCCATTTTCTATTTTGGATCATAGTAAACGGCTCCTTTAACCATCGATTTCAAACAAGCAATTGGTATCTTAGATGAATGTGATTTCTGGATCAATCGGGGGAGATATTAGAGGCAGGCAGTCAATACATAAAAAATGTACGGCAGTATATAAATATTATGTAAAGAAAAGTAAAATCAACCGAACTAGGCTGATACCTGCTTTAATACTTCATCAGAAATGGGAACGATTCGTTGATCTATCTGCTCTCCAATTGAGGATTTTGCGACTTTCAGGTCATATCGTTGTTGTAAATTAAGCCAGAGTTCCGGCCCGGTTTTAAAAAAACGGCCTAGACGCAACGCCATATCCGCCGTAATTCGTTGTGTATTATTGACAATAGCATTAACTCGCGCTGTTGACACATCCAACTCGCACGCTAGTTTATTCTGACTCAAACCCAGTGGTTCCATAAATTCAGTTAAAAGAATACTCCCTGGGGTTACAGGCTCCAACTTTCTAGCCATAATTCATCGCCTTTCAGTGGTAATCACAAATCTCCACATCAAACGCGTCATGGTCTTTCCATGTAAAACAGATTCTCCATTGATCGTTGATACGTATACTACATTGCCCTTTTCGAGAACCCTTCAGGTTCTCAAGCCGGTTGCCAGGTATTGCACGAAGCACATCTAGACTGGTTGAGGCATTAAGTAATTCCAATTTTTTTCTAGCTGGTACAGCGATAGATCGAAAACGTTTTACATCTTCGTCGTCGAATAATCGCTCTGTCTCTTTGCACTTAAAGGTCTTAATCATAGTTTATATCGTTTTCATAAATTACGCAAACGATATAACATTTTGATGAGATATGTAAGGAGAAAAACAAGGGATTATAGTTGAACACTAATAACACAGATCAATTTCTAAATCATTCATCCCCAATAATCTCCCGCAGTTTAGGAATCATCTCTTCACGGGGAATGGTTTGTTGGCCGGTTTTCCCGGATTTTCTGTATTCATCCCGATCGCTGATATCCGCCCGTTTCTCTTTGCCAGCGACCAAATCTTTGATTGAGATCTGATTGGATTCCAGTTCGTCGGAACCTACGATAATCGCGGCGGGGATATTCTTGTGATTGGCGTAGGCTAATTGATCGCTCATCTTGGCTTTCCGTTTGCCAAGATAGATCTCCGCTGAAATGTTGTTATCCCGCAATTCACGCGCGATTTTCAGCAATTCGGTCATGGGCACGCCTCGCATTGTGATGATTAAGACTTTCGTCGTCGTCGGCTCTGTATCGATTTTCCCGATGGCATTTAATCCCGCCAACAACCGGTCAAGGCCGATGGAGACACCCGTCGCGGGGATTGGGTCAGGCATGAATCGTTCAACCAAGTGATCGTACCGTCCACCACCCATGATGGAACCGACCTGTGGCGCTCCGGGAAGAATCGTCTCGTACACCGGGCCTGTATAATAATCAAGACCGCGGGCGAGGCTGGGCAAGAAAACCACTTCGTCTTCTCCCACGCCAAGGCTGTCCAATGCGGCGGCCAGTTCTTTCATTTCATCAATTGCGGTATGTGTGCATTCCGCGTCAGGCAAGACCTTACCAACCGTTTCCAAAACCGACGCCCGAGTTTCTGAAGAAATGGCGATAAATTCGAGGATTTTATCGATTGTGCCGCTTTCCAGCCCCACTCCACGAATCGGATCACCCGATTCATCAACACGGCCTTCGCCTAATTCCTTCCGAATGTTGTCTAAGCCAACTTTGTCCAGTTTATCGACGACGCGCAGAACATGCTTTCTCGTCTCTTCACCATCGATATTGGATGCGATCAAGAGCGCGTCCATTAACCCGCGGCTGTTTACACGAATCTGATATTCACCATCGCTCAATCCCAAGTCACGCAGGACATCACACATGGCCGCAATGATTTCAGCGTCGATCACAACCGATTTGGATCCCGCCGCGTCGATATCAAATTGCGTAAACTGGCGGAACCGGCCGGGACCGGGTTTATCCGCGCGGAACACGGGTCCAATGTGATAGCGCCGGAAAGGCAATTTCACCGTATCGGGATACTGCGCCAAAATACGCGCGAAGGGAACGGTCAGATCGAAACGCATGCCAATCGGTTCCCGTTCCGGGCTTTCCAGCCGGAAAATCTCTTTATTGATCTCCTCGCCACCGGTTCCAATTAACGTGACGAGGTATTCAAGAATCGGCGTATCGATCGGCACGAAACCGTATCGCTCGTACACATTGCGTATCACCTCAATGACGCGATTGCGGGCGATCATCTCCTCCGGAAGATAATCACAGAATCCTTTTAAAGTTTGAGGTTGAACGAATCCCTTTGCTTGTTCCGGACTTTGAGTCATGAAAAGCGTCCTCCTGCGCTGTTTTCTCTAATAAAACTGCTGTTACATTAATTCACTGATAGAGTTTTTTGTCTGAATCAGGATGGCCAAGATTTAAAGGATGGCCAGGATAATTTGCACTTTATTGAGGGATATTTCATGAAAATGAGAGTCACTATAATGATTCCTATCCTGCGAATCCTAATCATCCTGGGTATCCAGATTCAGACAAAGATATCTCTCTTGTTTCATCTGTAATATACTATTTCCGTACGTATTCGCGTAACCTCAATTATAATAATGCCGTCCGTGTCAATCGCGAGAACCAACCCGAATGGGTGATTCCTTTATCTTAATCGTACAAACGGTAAATGGAAAAATGGTACCGGGAACGGGACTTGAACCCATGACCTCCTGATCCACAGTCAGGCGCTCTAAACCAACTGAGCTATCCCGGCTCGTTATGTTCGAAGACGTTAAAAGAGGAATGGTACCGGGAACGGGACTTGAACCCATGACCTCCTGATCCACAGTCAGGCGCTCTAAACCAACTGAGCTATCCCGGCACATTGACTATCTATTCATAATACGCCAGCCACAAGCAACTGGCAAGACGAAACTCGTAACTCTCACTGATCTTCTAATCAATAATCCAATCGATTCGATTAATATCATACAAACGCTGAGAACATTTCCACCATTCCTTAACAATAGAAACCTTCTCTTCTTTGGATAGGTTTGAAACGCTTAACCTTTGCGAATACCACGTCTTTTTTTCAAATTTTTTCTTAGTAAGACGATTCACAATAGGAATCAAAGACAAATCGCCTTCCTCTACTTTCACAATCAAGCTAGGCAATATACAAATGCCCAGGTTTTGCATTTTTTTTATTACCGTTTCATCTTTCTTGCTTTTATATTCTTCATAAAAAAAATTAAATAGTTGAATATCTTCTAAATATCCATGTTCCCACCAATCAATTTGACTTTGCGCCCTGCCATTCCCATTACTATAGTATTCATCCGAAAATACCTTTTGTGACATACTTTCACAAACGATTGTGTACAATACCATCTTGCTTGGAGGAAATTGAATTATAAACTGGTTTGAAGTAATCTCACCCTTTTTCAATTCAACTTTAAGCATTTCAATGATGTATGGAATGATCTGTACTCCACAATCAACCATACGCTTATAACTGTCCAATCCATGTAGATATGGATAGTAGTCCGAATAGGGATGGTCTTCCTCTACTTCATCGACATCCTTAACCCAGGCTTCAACGAGAGATTTAACATTTTCTTTTGTTTGAAGGACGTCTTTACATTCATTACTCGTTTCTAAAACATTTGTACGAGTATCATCGTCAAGTTTCTCTCCCGTATTGCAACCCAATACGAATACAGAAAGACAAATGAAAATGAATATAAAATTTATGTTATTCATACAGCATCTCAACCGCCGCCACCGAAATTTTCTTCGCATGATTCCGAATTAGAATCGGAATGATATCTTTAATCGACGAACGGTCCGCGATGGCTTCGAATAGAAACTCCCCATTATTATCCGGACAGACGGTGTATTGCGCCGCGTTGGATTTCAATGTCTCGATCAATGCGTCTATGTTGTCTTTGCCGGCGGAGAAGCGAATACTGTCTTTTCCCTCCGCTTTCAAACAACTAGCCAGCAGGAGAGAAATATCATTCATCTTCCGCCGCTTCCATTCATCTTCCATATAAACAGGCTTGTTCGCAAAAAAGCGCGTGGTCGATTCGGTCACGGTTTCTACGATTCGCAGTTTATTCGCCTTTAATGAAGATCCTGTCTCTGTACATTCAACGATCGCATCGGCGAAAAAGGGCGCTTTTGCTTCCGTCGCTCCCCAGGAGAACATCACATCAGCGATGATCCCCTTCTTCGAAAGCCAATCTTCTGTCACCGCGCGCAATTCCGTTGAGATCCGCACGGGTTGTTTCACGTTTTTCAGGTCCTGCACTTCATAGACTGGAGAATCTTCCGGCACCGCCAATACCCAGCGCACCGGCCGGAAACTGCGCTTCGAATAACATAAATCCGTCAACAGTTTAATTTCTCCATCGCACCGGTTTTCAAGAATCCAATCCCATCCGGCGAGACCGCAATCAAGGTTTCCTTTCGCGACGTAATTCGGGATTTCCTGCGGGCGCAGCAACACGGGTTTCAATTCCGCGTCATTGGAATCAAGCCAGAGCGAACGCTCCGAACCCCATAACTTAATCCCCGCTTTCGCAAAAAGCGCAATCGTGGATTGTTCGAGACTTCCCTTCGGAATCCCAATTAACAACTGTTTCATGTTTCTCTTTAACCTATTATTAAGCGGAAATCAATTTTGAAGTGTACCGTCAAGGCGCCGCTTTGACTGTTCCCCGGTCAATGCGCTTAACGGCGGGGAAAAACCGTGGAATTAAACATAAATCCAAACGCTTAAACTTTCTTCAATCCCAATGCCACTTCCTAGAAAACAAATCAGGGCAATATACGTAATACTATATATATGAACCAATTATCCAAAATCTAGTATTATCCACAAAACGTCTCCGAATCACAAAATAAGCCGCATTTCGCGTTCTAAACATTTGTGTGATTAGTATACATAGTTCGAGTAACAACCGCAAGTCCTTGTAAAAACAAGCATATTCAGACAAAACAGACCTTGGCGCAACGCTGTGATGAGCCTATAGCGGAACGGAAGATAAGTCTATAATCTAAGCCCTGTTATCATTAACTCCAATATAAAGAAAGAGCCTGTCATGAAAAACAAACTGCCAGTTCTATCCTTCTTTCTTACACTCTGTCTTTCGTTCGTCCCATCATGCGTTTCTTACGCCGATGAAAGCGCCGCGAATCACGCAGGACATGAGAATTGGCCTTTCGAGATAAAGACACAACACAAACCGGGGACCTACTGGTGGGCGCCAGGAAGCGCATGGGATATAGAAAGTATCGATTGGAACCTAAAGAAACTAAAAGAGGGGGGGATTGGCACGCTCCATATCGTTCCCATCTATGGCGCGAAAGGATATGAAGACCGCTATATCCAATTCCTCTCAAAAAAGTGGATCGATTCATTGAATGCGATTGTAGAAAAAGCCGGTTCGCTGGGAATAAACGTCGATATGACTACCGGCACAGGCTGGTGTTTTGGTGGACCGGATTTAAGCGATAACGAATACGATCTGATGGCACGGTGGGACGACGGAAAAATGCTTGTACGGGGTTCCCGGATGGTCAAACGCGCCGCGCCGGGCGGCGAAGGCCATATGCTCAATCCATTCTCTTCCCGCGCGATGCGATCGTATCTCAACCGGTTTGATAATGCGCTGGCCGAATGCGAACATCTGCCACGGGCGCAATACCACGATTCGTTTGAATATTCCGCCAACTGGTGTATCGACGCGCCTGAAGAATTCAAAAAACGGCGCGGATATGACCTACACGATCATCTCGCCACGCTATTCAGCGATGGAGATTCAAGCGAGACAACAGCCCGGATCAAGTACGATTACCGGCTGACGATGAATGAACTTCACCAAGAATATATCCAGACATGGGCGGATTGGGCGCGCTCCAAAGGCATGATCACGAGAAATCAAGGTCATGGTTCTCCAACCAACCTCCTGGACACCTACGCGATCACAGATGTGCCGGAAACAGAAATGTTCGGCTCTCCCGAATTCCCCATACCTGGTTTCCGCCATGAGGAACAATTCTGCCGCCCTGGAGATTCCGATCACCGGATCTGCCGGATGGCGTCCTCGGCGGCCCACGTCGCGCACAAACCGGGAAGTCAACTCGTCTCATCCGAAAGCTGCACCTGGATGCGCGAACACTGGCATGGAACGCTGGGACAGATCAAACTGGAAATGGATCTCTTTTTCCTCGCGGGGATCAATCATGTCTTTTATCACGGATCGTGCTATTCACCGAAAGATATCCCCTGGCCCGGTTGGTTTTTCTACGCTTCAACAAAAGCGGATTGGCGAAACTCGATCTGGCATGATATGCCATTATTAAATGATTACATCGCCCGATGCCAATCCGTCCTGCAAGCGGGACAACCGGCCAATGACATTTTGGTCTACTGGCCGATCCACGATCTATGGATGGATCCGGAAGGATTGCTCAAAAATCTGACTGTGCACAGTCATGGATGGATGGATAATACAAGCCTTGGAAATATGGCGAACCAGCTGGACGCGAAAGGCTACTCGTTCGATTTCATCTCCGATCAAATGTTGGATTCCATTGAATTTAAAAGGGGCGAATTCATCGCGCCAGGGGGAACATACAAAGCGATCGTTGTACCCGAATCGAAGTATATGCCTGCCAAAACACTCAAAACGCTCGCCGATCTTGCTTCCCAAAAAGGCGCTGTGGTTCTCTTCGAAAAAGCCCTGCCAGCGGATGTCCCTGGGTACGGAGATTTGAAAAAACGCCGTGAGGATTTTATCAAAGAAAAAGAACGTTTTGGAAAAGCCGCTGTTACGGATGATGTCATCGAGAGCCTCAGCCGCGCAGGGATTTTGCGGGAAACGATAACCGATTGTGGGCTCCGTTATATCCGCCGTAAAATAGAAGACTCCTATTGGTATTTCATCGCCAACCATACAGCGCGTGAATGGTCAGGCTGGCTGGAACCGGCGGTTCCCTTCTCTTCCGCCATTCTCCACGATCCAATGACGGGGGATGCGGCGCAGTTGCTGGTCAAGAAGACAAAATTTTATATTGACATCGCCCCCGGCGAATCATTCATCATCCAAACAAGCCCAGCAAAACAAAACATTAAACCATACATATCGATGAAACCGGTGGATGATCCCATTGAACTGAAAGGGAAATGGAAGATCGAATTCATCGAAGGCGAGCCTGATTTACCTGAATCCTATACAACCGAATCATTGGAATCCTGGACCAGCGCGCCGGATGAGAAAGCGCAGCGATTCGCAGGAACAGCCCGTTACACATTGACGTTCAATTTCCCGGAACTTGGCGCCGCTGATGATTATCTTCTTGATTTAGGCGATGTTCGAGAGTCAGCACGGGTGAAAATCAATGGCAAACAGGCGGCCGCGCTTTTCGCTCTTCCGATGCGAAGCCGTGTTGGCCGGTATTTAAAGGAAGGGAGGAACACAATCGAAATTGAAGTAACCAATCTCTCCGCCAATAGGATACGGGATCTGGATATTCGAAAAGTAGATTGGAAAATCTTGCGGGATATCAATATCGTGACCCCCCAATATAGACCATTCGACGCGTCGGTATGGCCGTTGCAGCCATCGGGCCTTCTGGGGCCGGTGAGACTGCTCCCCATGAAGAAACAAGACGTCATGTAAAACTCCCCGCGAAAATACCACTTGACAAAAGACTAGGTTATTAGCATTAATAACCAACAATACAATCGAGGATGATCACATAAAAAGAGGTGAAATATGTCCGATAAAAACAACGTAGACCGCCGCCGGTTTTTAAAAACGTCCATCGCTGTTTCAACCGCCGCCGCAATTAGTTTTGAAGAAAAAAATTTGCTCGCAAAAATGGCGGACAGCGCGCCAACAACAGGGTCGAGTGGAAATCAATTGCCTTTTGGTAAGATCAAAGACTTGAAAGTCAGCCGCTTGTTTTGCGGAGGAAATTTAATCGGCGGCTGGGCGCACAGCCGCGATCTCGTCTACGTATCCGAACTCGTCAAAGCCTATCATACCGATGAAAAAGTGTTTGAAACACTGGAACTGGCGGAAGAAAACGGAATTAACACGATTCTGACCAATCCCACATCCGACCGGGTCATTAACGCCTATTGGAAGGAACGGGGCGGACAGATCCAATGGTTTTCCGATTGCGCCTCCGGCGCCGATATCAAGGCCGGCATTCAACGCTCCATCGACAACGGCGCACACGCGGTCTATGTCCAAGGCGGAATCGCTGACCGGGCCGTTCGAGAAGGTAAAGTCGAATATCTTGGTGAAGCGTTGGAATACATCAAGGAACGGGATGTTCCCGGCGGTTTGGGCGCGCACTGCCTCGAAACGGTGAAAGCCTGTGTGGACGCGGGTTACGAGCCGGATTTCTGGGTCAAAACTCTGCATAAAGATAACTATTGGTCGGCCACGCCAAAAGACGAACGCCCCAAAGGAAATCTACCCCCTCATGACAACATGTGGAGCACGAATCCCGAAGAAACCATTCAATACATGAAAAAACTCAAAGCCCCCTGGATCGCGTTCAAAGTCATGGCGGCCGGCGCGATTCCTCCAAAAGAGGCTTTCCAATACGCATTTGATAGTGGAGTCGATTTCGTCTGCGCGGGGATGTTCGATTTCCAGATTATCGAAGACGTCATCATCGCAAAAAATATTCTTAAAAACATCTATTCATAAAACATAAAAGACTATTATTTTAATTGGCGCATAGACCAAACCGCATCCATGAATCCTACTCTAACATTGCGCCAGCGCAATAAATAAAACATTTTGTTATTCAAAGACTAATAGTCATCTATTTAAATTAAAATCAAACTTCATTTATTCAAATCAGTCTTTCCTTGCGTCTACCCTATAGATTGAAAGGAATGGCGCCATGCGTCTAAGCGCGTATTCAAGAATGTCTCATCATAAATCCATTTGGATTTCTGTCCTCATCGCCACGTACTTTATGAATGAATCGGTGTTAATCCATGCGCAGGAATCCGATCCGATCCTGTTCTGTTCGTTGGATAACGAACAATCGATCGTATCCCCCGCCATCGGCATAGGCGGTTCTACAACATTAATCCCTACTGATTTCATCCCTAGCGTAACCAATAATGGAGCTGCGCTCATTCGCGATGGCGCGGGAGATTGTACGGAACCGGACTATCAAGTCATTCTCTTTCCAGCCGAATCAGGCGGCGTGCAAAACGTTGAATTGGACCAGGGCGAACTCGAATTCTGGTATCAACCCAATTACAACGCGGGCGCGGATGACGATAGTACCCATACACTCGTCTCCATTGCCATCGACGCTTACAATCCACCCTCAATGCGTTTAACCGAAAGCGATGAGTTGCGTTTCACAATCGTCGACGACGCTTGGAACGTATACTCCGTGTCCGGCGGGTATCACACTCCTCTTTGGACAACCGGTGAATGGATTCATATTCGCGCAGTATGGGATAATACCAGCGCTGATGACAGCCTGGGATTGTATCTTAACGGAATTCGAATCGACAGTGGCGGTGTGGCGGGTGGTTGGGATCTGGGTACGGAGACCGCGATTGGATCAATCATGATCGGCGCGCAGAATTCATGTGGGATGAATATCGCGCAAGGCGTAATCGATGAATTCATCATCCGAGACGTCCCCCAGCCTCAAACTCCCCCATCTCAATTCTCAACCCCAATCCCGGAGCTGACAATCGCCGAAACGCTCATTCCCTCCACACCAGGACCACAGGCTACGCCAACACCCATTCCACCTCTTCCGACACGCGCGCCGGGCGAAGTAGGAATCAACGATCCAAACGCGATTCTTCCCCCCGCCCCGTTGCCACTGCAGCCGGTGGGAACTCCATTTATAGATCCGGTGTTCGGAACCACCCTCCGGCGGGTTTCCGATCTGAGCGAACATGGAGGATTCGAAACACAAATCTATTCCCAACTGCAGGCCTTCTCTTCAGACAATCAATACATGCTTCTCACGAGTGACGTTGAGTATATAATCCGGCGGATAGATGATCTCAGCGCCGTCGAAGGTCTCGACACATCAGGATGGAATGCCCCCCGCTGGCATCCCGCAATCCCTCACGTCATCGTTCATTTCGACAGCAACGCAGACACAACCGTCCGCGTGCAATTCACTGATCTGGATTCTTTAATCACCGAAACCGTTTTTACGTTTCCCCCTGAATGCAATTACATCCAAGTCAATCCATCGTTCGACGAAATCTCAAAAGACGGCCGCTGGTTGGCGGGATTGGTAAAACGAAATGATGGGGATTTCATGATCTTTTCACTCAATCTCGACACGATGACTTTAGGCGCTCAAATGCTCCTATCCGACCTGTATACAAATTATTGCGTACCCGATCCCGAGTGGGGGAAATGTTGAACTGGATTGGATCGGTGTCTCTCCACTGGGCCGATATCTCGTTGTGCAATGGAAGCGGGATGGAACGCAAAACTGCAGCAGTTTAGAGACCTACGATATCGAGACGGGAGATTTCCTGGGCCGTGTCATGGAAGGTCATTCACATGGTGACCTTGGGATACTGCCTGATGGCGTCACCGAGATCTTCATGACAACCAGCGGCTCTTCTCCAATGGATCAGAACAGGCCCGCGATTGTATACTACGAACTCCCTGGCACAATCCCATCCAGTCCTCCCAACTACTTATTGCCCATCGACTGGGCCGATATTGATCATCTCTCCTGCCAAGGTCCCCACGGAACCGCATTAGTCTCGTACGGCGGTTGGGAAGGAGCATGGACGCCCTTTGAATTGGAACTCTTTTTCATCCAAACGGATGGATCGGTCAAGCGATTGGTCCATCATCGCTCCAGCGGCTGTGGCTATTGGGTGCAGCCACGGGCCAGCGCCTCCAGCGACGGCCGTTATATCCTCTTCGCTTCCGATTGGGGGACAGGAAACCGGCCGGGAACAGCTGCGGCAATGGGAACGATATGGGCGCGGGTGATCCCTACATCATTGACCTATTCGCCAACTTAACACCCACCCCTACACCACCGGATACAAACGTGAAAGACTGGATCAATCATACCCGCTAATCCCTCCATTCCACTTGTATCATTTTGAATGAAATGACCTTTGCATCGGACATTACAACGCGATAGATTCATGGTAAAGTCTCTCTATACCTATATTCATTTCCCAACACTGACAGCGAATGAAAACGAATGGAAGGGAGCGTTCCATGATGAAAGAACAATCATTTTCCCGCAGAACTATGCTTAAGAACGCGGCGATCACTACAGGCGCGCTTTGCCTAAGCGGTAGTTTAAGCGGAGCGGAAGAAACCAAACCTTCCTCCGCTTTGCATCTTGCGTCGAATCAATACTCATGGCATGTATACTATCAGCGGGACGGACGTGATTTCGCCGCGTCGCTTGATGATGGATTAAAAGACGTCGCCGCAAGCGGAATCAACGGTTATGAAGCCAGCATTACTACACCGGATCAAATCACTCAGTTAGCGCCACTGCTGCGTAAACACAACCTTGAAATGCGATCCATCTATGTTAACAGTGTTCTGCATGATCCAGCGCAGGCTGAAAAAAGCATCGAACAGATCCTTACGATCGCGAAGAAGGCGAAAGAAATCGGCGTAAACATCTTCGTCACTAATCCCAGCCCCATCCAATGGGGCGGTCAAGAAGCCAAGGACGATAAGCAACTCATCACACAAGCGAACGCGATGAACAGATTGGGACGGGAACTCTCATCAATGGGCTTGATCCTGGCTTATCACAACCACGATATGGAACTACAAAACGCGGCGCGTGAATTTCACCATATGATGGTGGGAACCGATCCACGATACGTAACCTTATGCTTGGACGCGCACTGGGTTTACCGGGGCGCGGGCAATTCCTCGGTCGCCTTATTCGATATTGAAAAACTATACGCTACGCGAATCACGGAGCTGCACCTCCGCCAGTCGATCAATAACGTATGGGCTGAAACATTCGGCGAAGGTGACATCGATTATCCTGCCCTGGCGCGGTACCTCTTAAACCTGAATATCAAACCTCACCTTGTTCTTGAACAAGCGGTGGAAAAAGGAACGCCGAAAACGATGGATCCAGTAACCGTTCATCAAAAAAGCAGCGCCTACGTCCGGCGGATCTTCGCCGCTTTCGCCGACTGAAGACCATCGTAACTCTAACATACAAATGGGGGAGAAGAAACGATGTCAAATGAAATCAACATCGGGATCGTCGGCGCTGGATTCATGGGAAGAGCGCATAGCAACGCCTGGATCGATGTGACGCACTCGTTCGATCTGCCTGCAAGCCCTGTGTTACGCGCCGCCTGTGATGTGAACGAATCGATTTTGCATCCGTTCGCAAAGAAATATGGTTGGCAAACCACGGAGACATCGTGGGAACGTTTAATCGCCCGCGATGATATCCACGCGATCGATATCTGCGTCTCCAACAGTTCTCATATGCCGATCGCCATAGCCGCGGCGGATGCGGGAAAACATGTGATCTGCGAAAAACCCATTGCGCGGAACACTCAGGAAGCCCGCGCCATGCTTGAAGCGGCCCAACGCGCAAATGTCCGCCATATGACCGCCTTCAATTACCGCCGTGTCCCCGCCATCGCTCTCGCCAAACAACTCATTGATGAAGGGAAAATCGGGCGGATCTTTCATTTCAACGCCGTCTACTATCAAGATTGGTTAGTTGATCCAGAGTTTCCAATCGTTTGGCGCCACGACAGCAAAGAAGCCGGTTCGGGCGCGCATGGGGATATGAACGCGCATATTGTCGACTTAGCGCGCTTCTTATGCGGGGAAGTGGAAGCGGTCTGCGGAGCGCAGGAAATCTTCATCCGCGAACGCCCATTGGCTGATAAAACCGGAACGGGTACTGTATCAGCGGATGATGCGATGTTCTTCTTGGCGCGTTTTCACAATGGGGCTCTAGGTTCGTTTTCCGCCACCCGCTTCGCCACAGGGCGTAAGAATTTCCTCCGTCTGGAGATATTCAGTTCAGAAGGAAGTCTTCTTTTCAATCTAGAACGGTTGAACGAACTCGAATACTACTCCCGGAAAGACACCCCGGTGGAACAAGGTTTTCGCACTATTCTCGTCACCGAATCCGCCCATCCTTACTTGAACGCATGGTGGCCCCCCGGCCACATTATCGGTTGGGAGCATACCTTCATCCATGAAATTCGGGATTTTCTTTCCGCGATTCACACAAACGAATCCGTCGCGCCCGATTTCTATGATGGATATCGCTGTCAGCAAGTTCTCGACGCCGTCTGCGCGTCGGCTGATGATAAACAATGGACACCCATTCCGGACGATTAATTCGTGATTTTAGCGAAGATTCGATCCTGCTCACGATTCTTTACTGAATTATATAAGGAGCGATTCAAGTGCCTAAAAATTATGGATTTACGCTCATTGAGTTACTAATCGTTGTAGCGATCATCGGGATTCTAGCGGCGATCGCCGTTCCTAATTTCCTGAACGCGCAGGTCCGGGCGAAAATCGCCAATGCGCAAGCGGGTCTCAAAGCGTATATGTCAGCGATCGCAACCTACCGAATTGATTGGCCGGGACTCCCCAATCACCTAAACGGGCATTTCCCCTGGCAGAATCGGTATCTTACAACACCTGTCGCGTATATGACCGTTTCTCCCAAAGATCCGTTTCAAACATTTAACGGTCCTGATCGGTTATCAGGCCCCGTGAAATTGTACACATTCGGCGAATATCACGCGGACGCGGTCTTTGGAGACGAAAACCAAGGTTCGCTATATGGGCGTCTATTCAATACCCCGGCCCTCGCCCAGAAGGCGCTGAACCTAGGTAAAAAGGATGCGCAGTTAGCCTGGAGCTACGGTCCGGATCAATATCACACGACCTTTACGCCCACAAGTCCCTCCCAAGCGGATCAACATCCTCACTACCAATCATCAAACGGCGTCATCAGCGATGGAGATATCATCGTAGTTGGCCCAGGATGATATGATGTATTTAAAAAAACTGGTTTATCCAGTAAGTGAGTATTTTACTAAAAAACGATCCGTATTTTAGAAAAGAAACGAGAGGGTAGCAAAGGCAAGGTTTTTCATCTGCCTTTGCCTTATTCCAAACCACGTTCGAATAGCGCAATAACTTGTATCCCTCTGATTCATAGTGATCACCATCGACTGAGATCGTAAATAAAAAGTACTCACTTACTGGATGAACCAAAAAACTTGTATGAGAAATCCAAACAGAAAAGGAAATTAAAAATGAAAACAACCGTTATCATGAATTGGTATGTCCAAACAGCCTCGATCTGCCTTCTAATTGGCTGCGGACTAATCGCGCAGGCTTCCGATATAAACACCGTGTCGAAGATCCCTGTGATTTTCGATACGGATATTGGAGACGATATCGATGACACATGGGCGCTTGGATTTCTTCTCCGCTCTCCCGAACTGGACGTCAAGTTAGTCGTTGGCGATCAAGGCAAATCGGAATACCGGGCCAAGATACTCGCTAAATTTCTTGAAACAGCGGGAAGAACCGATATCCCCGTGGGCATCGGCTTAGATATCAAACCGCAGGGAGTAGGTGGACAAGCCGAATGGGTGAAACAATACGATCTTAAAACCTATCCGGGTAAAGTGTATAAAGACGGGGTGCAAGCGATTATTGATACCATCATGAAATCCCCCGAATCGATCACACTCATCGCCGTCGGACCGGTTCCCAATATCGCTGAGGCACTAAAACGGGAACCCGCGATCGCCAAAAAAGCCCGTTTTGTAGGCATGCATGGCAGCGTCCGGCTTGGTTATGGAGGCAGTAAAAAAATCTCCGCTGAGTATAATGTCCGCGCCAACGCTAAAGCCTGCCAAACCGTTTTCACCGCTCCGTGGGATATCACGATCACTCCATTAGACACCTGTGGACTCGTCGTTTTGCAGGGAGAGCGGTATAAAAAAGTCCATGATTCCAACGATCCCATCGCTTCCGCAATCATTACAAACTATCGGTTATGGTGTAAGAACCAACAAAATGGGGATGAAAAAGTCGCAGACCAACGGAGTTCCACACTCTTTGACACAGTCGCCGTTTATCTGGGATTCTCCGACCGCTTTCTCAAAATGGAAAAACTAGGTATCCGTGTGACAGACGATGGCTATACTGTCATTGATCCTAAAGCGAAAACAATCAACAGCGCCCTGGAATGGAAAGACATGGACGCCTTCAAAGATTTACTCATTCAACGTGTAACAGGCGGAAAATAACATCGGGCGCCAAATCCACTGCGGAAAGGAGATCCCATCATGAAATCGAATCAAGTCTCCCGGCGCGCGTTCTGCCAAATCGGCCTCTTGGGAGCCTCCGCGCCGCGTCAAGCGGTCTCATTTCCAAATGTGATCACAAACAAAAAGAAGAGACCGAACATTCTCTTAATCTTCACCGATCAACAATGCGGCCGGGCGATGAGTGTAGCGGGCAATCCCTATCTCCAAACACCCAATATGGATTCCATCGCGAAGCAAGGCGTCTATTTCACTCGTTCCTACTGCTCAGCGCCGGTCTGCGGACCTTCGAGAAGCAGTTGGATCACAGGTTTGCATCCCCATCAATCGGGCGTGAATTACAACGGAGATTCAATCAAGGATGGAATCCCCACAATGGGATTCATCTTCCAAAACGCCGGTTACGACACAGGATGGGCGGGGAAATGGCACTTGCCGGACTCATACCCGGCCATCCTGAAACATTGGCAAAAGGAACCAAAACTCGGTTCAATCCCCGGATTGAAATGCTGCCGATTGGGGGAGACATCAAAAAAACGATCACGTTTGGAGATTTCGCCGACGATCCCGTAGCCGATAGCGCGATCGAATTCATGAGCCGGAAACGGGACCGCCCGTTTCTACTCGGTGTGTCTCTGCACAATCCACACGATATCTGCCATCAGGTCATGGGAAAACTGATCCCCGATCATCCAAGTTACCGGACCGAAGAACCGGATCGTTATGATTCGTATCCATCGCTTCCCCCCAACTTCAAACGCGATCCAAAGGAACCGGAATTCATCTCGATCTGCCGCCGCCGCGAAAAATACGGCCCCGAAAACACCTATACAACAGAGTGGGATGAAACCCGCTGGCGGATCTATCTCTATGAATATTTCCGCATGACGGAACGAGTCGACCGGACCATCGGGCGGCTTCTACATACCCTGCGGGAAAACGGATTGGAAGATGACACGCTGATTGTATTTACCAGCGACCACGGTGAAGGTATGGCGGCTCACGAATGGGTTGTCAAATTGATGCTCTACGAAGAACCCATTCTCGTTCCTTTCGCAATACAATGGAAAGGCACAATCCCCGAAGGAGCCATCAATCGGAAACACTTTATATCTGGTATGGATATTCTTCCAACGATCTGCGAATACGCGAACGTACCTCTCCCCAAACCAGTAACTGGTACCAGCCTGCGCCCCATGATCGAATCGCCCGAATCACCGGGGAGAGACTCGATCGTGGTCGAACTTGGATCGGATAAATACAATCACAGCATGCTTGGAAGAATGATCCGTACAGACCGCTATAAATACATCGTTTTTTCAGAAGGAAAAAATCCCGAAATGTTCTTCGATCACCAAACCGATCCGTGGGAGAAGCAAAACCGAATCGCAGAACCTTCGCTTCAAAACACGATCGCTCAACATCGCGCGCAACTGAAACAATGGATCGAAGAGACCGGCGATCATTTTGTCTTCCCCCCGAACATTGGTTAGTCAAAACCCCCTATTCTTTCCGCGCGAGAACAATTAATTTACGCCCTAACAGCGCATTGAGACTATTCTGTTTTCTCCAGGAATCCCGATCGGCGTTTTTAATCCAAGATCGTAGATAAAGAATTGGATAGAAAATCAATCCGCTCATAGACGACCGCTGCCATTTATCCGTTTCCACTTCAATCGAAGAAAAACCAGATTCCCGAAGGCGGTATTCATATTGATCCAGCGTCAAAGGAGTAATATGAAGTGAGACTTCATTCCCCTCCATGTTATAGAGCGGAGGGAACGAGTAAAAATTACCGCTGAGAAGAAAACGAAGCCGTGACTTCAGCGAAAGAATATTAGGCGTGGAAAAAAGAAAGTATCCACCGGATTTAAGCACACGGGCAACTTCGAAAAAAAAGGTTTGCACACCGTCTATATGCTCGGTCACTTCCAAAGCAGTCAATAGATCGAAAGTATCATCATCCCAAGGAATATGACTCGCCAGATTCGCTGGGCGGAATTCAACGCCGGGCAGTTGAAACAATTCCGAATGAAGATCGCAAGCGTTCACCTCATATCCCATATTCTTCAACCGCTGACTAAAAGCGCCCGTTCCAGCGCCTGCGTCTAAAACACGCTCCAGATGGACATCATCAAAACGGCGGCGAATCAATTTCTCAATATAATTATGGAACCCAGGGATTGTCAATTCTTTGGGAGATTCATTCAAAGTTCAGCTCCAACCAATCGATTATTGATACTCCATCACTCAATTATGAGAAACATTAATCCTACACGATATCAAGTTGTCATAGGTAATGCAATGGATAGAAAAAGACAAGTACATTCACAAATCGGATGAATACACAATTAATCCCAACAAACACGCGCCTTAAAACTGACTTTCACCATACATCCGTTTCTTCACATTCCAAACCGTCAACCAATACAGACAGAACGCGCAGATCAGTTTCCATGTGAGATGCCATGTGTAAACATCCATCCACGTTAAATTCACATGATAGGAAACATAATTTGTATACACGCCGAAGAGATGCCGCAACGATACCAAAGGAAGAAAGACAGTAAAAAACAATCCGCTTTCCGGCTCTATAACAATCGGATAGAAAATCCCACAATGAATCAATACCAGCGCGGCGCTTAATCCAATCGAAATCATTCGGCGTCCAGCCAACGCGCAGGTCGATAAGGCGAATCCCCAGAGAAAATAAAACAAAGCGGACACATACCCAGCCAGCGTGACCACCGAAAACAAGGGAGGATCAAACCGCAGTGGAATATCCTTTCCATTATCAAACAATCCAACAAACAAAATAGGCGTTATCACGCAAGCAAAAAGAAGATTGAAGACCGACATCCCCGCCAGCAATTTCCCCCTCACGATCTGTCCGGGACGAAGCAGCGCGAGTGGCAGCAAATGGGTTCTCAACTCACTCCAATCATTGACAAAGGCGAAAAGCGCGTAGGGAAGCGTCAGGAAGGGGACTAGCAGCAAAGGCCAATACTGCAGCAGTTCATTCACCTGAAATTTACGCTGATAAAGATTGTTTTCGTTTATAAAAAATGTATGCGCATACAACAAATAACAGGTCAAGAAAAAGACAACAGGAACAAGCAAACCAATAAAAACTGCATAATGGGTAGCGAATCGCCTTTGTTCCTTCCAGAAAATTGGATTGAGACGATCGGCGATATGCGTTTCCGTGGAAGGAACGAACGTGCGGTAAAGCCAAGAATGCCGCAACTCGATAAATAAAAGAGAACCCATCGTTAATATAAAGCATGGAGGAAAGCCACCCTCTTTCCGGCGCTTAAAATAAATCGTACAAACATTGTGCAGCAAAAGAAAAAGGAAAACGAATCCTATACTATACATCAACGGCAAGATCAATTCGTATGGTAGAGAATTACAATAAAACAACACTACCAAGACGGCGTAATTGCTAAGCAGTGAAAGCGGAGAAACAAAAAAAGAAGTGTCTCCGAGTCCATAGGGGACAAGACATAGAAATACGTATAGAAACAGACAGATCAAACTCGCGCAGATCGAGTAAACAACTCGCTTACATTGGATGGAGAAGCACAAACTCACATACCCGGCAAATAGACTCAGTTCACTCAAAAAAAAGAGAACAGAGAGCCATTGCAAATAGGAAATATCATCGCGGATAAGAACGATACCATACAAAGGAAGCAGGAAACCAGTACTATACCAAGCCAGAAGAATGCAAGAAAACACTTTCCCCCTAAGAATCCTCCCCAGTGTCATCGGAGCCGCCAGCAGCACACCCAGCGTATCCCGCTCGCGTTCATAATTGATCTGAGATCCCGCAAACAATGCAATCAGAGAAACCAACGCAATTCCATAAATGAATGTCAACGTTACAAGAATTGTTTGAGAGGAAAGAAACCGCGCGCCAGTCCGGGATTCCAATCCAATCCATGTCAAGGAGAGAAACGCGCTTAAAACAAACAACCAGCGTACAATCCGGAAAAACAGCCAATCCTTCCGGATCCGCATCAAAAAATCGGGCGCCAAAAAGGGATTCAGAGTGATGAAAGCGCCGTGCAGGCGCTCTTTCATTGATAGGGTGATACGAGTACTCATACTGTTCACTGTCTGCTCGCAGGAATACCATAAGAGAATGCAAAAATTACGCAAGAATATTATTTCTGAGGACGATCCATGAAAAAGAATCCTTGATCCTTCCAAGTCCGCGTTCCTCTTTTATACCAAGCTTTATCCCCCTCATACGTCGCCTTCCATTTAACAGGCTGCTTCAATTTCAAACTCAAACTTTTTTGGAACGCTGTTTCCGCTTCCTCTTTTTTATCCTGCATTGTGAGGGACATACCAAGCAAATAAAACGCATGCGCCTTTTCGGGATCGCTATCCACGGATTGACGAAGAGCGTCGACAGCCAGCGTAAACTTGTTTCGCATCCAATTGGCACGGCCCATAATATAAAGCACATCCGCGTTTCCCGGCGCCACCTCCAGCGCCTTTTCGCAGGTCTCCAGCGCTTCTTCAATTTCCCCTGCATCCAACTGCGCCGAGGCGGTGTTCGTTAGCGCAATCACCAATCCTGGATCAATGGTGTTTGCTTGTTCCCAAAACTCACGAGCCTTTAGTAAATCTTTTTGGTTAGAGTATTTAATTCCGTATTGGTTAAATACAGCCGCCGCCGTCCGCCGGTTATCCAGGTTTTGAAAAAACTGATGGGGATATTCCGCCCTCACAAAACTCGTTCCAGGATAGATCAAATGCGAAGCGGTCGCTTCCACGAAGAGTGTATCATCCGTATCCATACAACGGACCATCGCATGCCGGGGACTTAAAGACATCTGTGTTTGATAACCCAACCTCTGGCCCAACGCCATATACAAAATTGTCAGTGGGAAACAGTTCCCTTCCTCGTTTTCCAAATCCCGCAGTCCGATTTTTTCAAATGAATTATCCGGATCCTTCCTTTGAACCGGAAAATGCTTCTCCCACAAAATAAAACGGCTGATGGATTGATAAATCTCTACCGGAAAATCTGTAATAGGAACATGCCAATAGAGTTCCCCCGCCAGTTTGTCATACTGCGCGAGACAGGCGTCAACGTCGATATCAGGATTCACTTTTTTAGTGATCAGCAACGCCGCTTTCGCGATATCAATCTCCCAATCCGGCCGCGTGAGATACTCGTTGATCTCCTGATCGATTGGATCCGGTCCAGGGTGGAATGTGACTTGAATCTCGCTATAAACCTCTTTCTCCAATCCAATAGAGAGAAAGAGCGTAAAAACGGCAATCATGAGAATTCGAAGCGCCATCGAACTGATCCTTTCTATTCATTCCATTCGTTTATTCAACATACCCTTTCATCATACGTAAAAATAGCCCCGCGGCAGGCAGGGCTATGAAGAACGCGTTTGGATTCATGGAAGGCTCCCCTCATTTTTCTACAAAACGAAAGGATTCAAGCATCGTAACGCCGATTAGAAACAAAATGGATTAACGCAAGTGTTATCCAAAACAACACGTCTAGGCAAATAATTTCTTTCGAACGATCGTCTGATGACGGGCGGGTCCAACAGAGATGATGACAACCGGCGCGCCCAGCCATTGTTCGATGGCCAAAACATAATCCTGCGCCGCCTGAGGCAGATCCTCGAATTGTGTAATCCCACTGATATCTTCCTTCCAGCTGGGTAAGGTTTCGTAAACCGGCTCACAGGCGCCGAGTTCATTCATATTGGCGGAAATCACATCCCGCTTCGTTCCGTTCACGTTGTAGGCCGTGCATACTTTAATCTCTGGAACAGAGTTCAAAATATCCAACCGCGTCAGCGCGATTCCGTCAAATCCAGAGATTCGGCGGGAATAACGAAGCAACGCGATATCCAGCCACCCACACCGGCGCGGGCGGCCCGTCGTGGCGCCGAATTCTCCCACCGGCCCGGCGTTGCGAATTCGATCAGCGTCCTCACCATGCAGTTCAGTTGGGAACGGCCCTTCCCCAACGCGGGTTGTATAAGCCTTCGCGATCCCCACTACAAATGAAATGCTCCGCGGGGGGATCGAACTGCCGGTGCAGACGCCGCCGACAGTTGTATTCGAGGACGTCAGATAAGGATACGTGCCGTAATCAATATCCAAAAACGTGCCCTGCGCGCCTTCGCACAATACATTTTTATCTTCAGCGAGAACGTCAGCCATCACTTCCGTAGTATCTGTAATAAAGGGAGCCAGCCGGTCTCCACACGCGATGAGATCAGTAAAGACACTCTCTATATCCAACGGTTCCCCGTTATAGACGTTTTCGATCATCGCATTTTTCAACGGAAGAACCGCTTCCAGCCGTTTCCGTAAAATCTCTCGATCGAGCAGGTCGAACATACGCAGACCATACCGGGCCACTTTATCCATATAAGCGGGACCGATTCCCCGTTTCGTCGTACCGAGTCCCTTTCCCCCCCGGCGCTCTTCTTCCAAACCATCTAAAATCCGGTGATAGGGCATAATTAAATGCGCCTGCCCGCTGATCTTCAACCGATCCGGCGTAACGGTAAGCCCTTGTGACGTGAGATCGTCCAATTCTTCAATGAGAACAAACGGATCGATAACAACGCCATTGCCGATGACATTCACCGTATCCGGTTTTAAAATCCCACTCGGCACAATGTGAAAAATATACTGCTTATCTTCAACATACACCGTATGTCCCGCATTATTCCCCCCTTGATGACGGGAAACGACATCGGCGTCTTCGCAGAGATAATCAATAATCTTCCCTTTTCCTTCATCCCCCCATTGCGCTCCGACCGTAACGACTACTGGCATGATAGAATCCTTCGCGTTGTAGATAGTGCGCTATCCGTGTAAAACAACCCAAACAATATAGTATAGACGATCGCGCGCTCATTCTCAATGAGCGGAAACGGATATATATTCAATTCCAATTAGCGTTCATTAAATGGCGATAACAGACCATCAACTGCTACTTTTTGATTCATGGTACATTATCGGTATATTTAGTGTATAATTCTGTTTGCAATTGGATTATAATAAGAAAATGCTATAGCGCCTGATTCGTCCGTAATCTGAAGATAAAACCTGTTCTTTCGAAATATCTGGTCACTATTCATTTTTTGTGCGAGGTCACAGCAAGATGAAAATACGATCAACACAATTTACTGGTTATTACATCATAGCGTCATCTCTGTTCTTGATCGTTTTAAGCCAGGAAAAAGAAGTGATTGCCGTTGCTTTATTTGGCATTCTTTTTGGTTATCTGATTCTTAAGAAGAAATTGTATGCGAGAAGAATTGTAATGTTATTATCCGCAAGCGCGGCATTCCTATCTACCATTGTTCTACTCGGGGGAATCCTTACAAACGGAAAAGGAGTGCAGTATTCACTCGGTTTTTTAATTCAGATCACCTCACCATCATTACCAATCCATATTCTTCTAGGGATCTGTTTTACATTATGGTTCGGTATCCCTTTTTATATTTTGAGTAGAGATAATGTAAAGATGAAATTTTATAAACACTCAAACAACATCCTATCAGAAGACACCCATTCTCCACATCCGTCAATAAATCATTAATAAAAACGGGTTCTGAAGACTTTTTTCCTAATTGTTTAACAAAATCTTTAGATAGAAATATAATAAGGAAAATTGACGATGCGTATCCAGCAGACTACAATGATTACATGATCGAGATCTATAAAACTGAGACCTTTAAAAAATGGATTAATAGTTTGAGCGATATCAAGGCGCGAGCTCGTATTCTAGTTCGTATTGAGCGCTTAGCAGCTGGAAATCTGGGTGATGTAAAACCTGTTGGTGAAGGCGTTTCAGAATTGCGGATCGATTACGGACCTGGATATCGAATTTATTTCATAAAGCGTGAAGAGAAAATAATAATCCTGCTATCAGGCGGAGATAAACGCACTCAATCAAGTGACATCAAAACGGCCTTGCGTCTGGCACGAAACGTATAGGAGATTAATATGCCAAAAACCATCACCACTCGATACGATGTCGCCGAACACCTTCGCACTCCTGAGGAAATGGCGGCTTATCTTGAAGCATGCCTCGAAGATGCAAACGAAGACGCCGCATTCATCGCCAAAGCGCTAGGCGATATTGCGCGAGCTAAAGGCATGTCTCAAGTGGCGCTTGACACGGGTTTGTCCCGAGAAAGTCTCTACAAAGCGCTCTCGGGCGAACGAATTCCGAGTTTTGACACCATCCTTAAAGTTATAAAAGCGTTAGGCATGAGATTACACGCAGAAGCGGATCTCGTGGAATACGCAACGGATCAACAAGCGACAGCATTGAAGTAAAATTGGCTAAGCCATTCATTCTTTATCAAGTAATGCAAGCCATCATTAAAAAGACTCAATTTCTAAGACAGGAATAACAATAATAACTCCCAAAATCTTCTCCCCCTCACAAAAACCTTTTCCCCCCAGCGTCACACTATATAATTAATCTTGGAATAGCGCATTTTAAAAAATCCACTCCTCTAAAAAAGGCGATACCGATGACGGTTATTTCACTGGCGGATTTTGCCGATGACACCGTTCGTGTGAAAAAAGGAACAGTATTGATGCGGCAAGACGAGATCGGTCAATGCGCCTATTTTGTCGTAAAGGGCCGGTTGCTGATCGAACGGGAGATGAACGGAGAAAATGTCGTTCTCGGTGAAGTCCACAGGATGGATATCGTTGGTGAAATCGCTATTCTAGACGACGCGCCCCGGTCCGCGACCGTAACGGCCATTGAAGATTCCATCTTGATTACACTGGACAAATCACGGATCAAGACCCTGATTCGCCGCGCGCCCCACTTCGCCGAAGTGATTCTTAAATTACTCTGCTACAAACTGCGGAAAATACACGACCGTCTTATGCAGGACAATGATTTAAGCCAACCGGTATGCTGGTTAAAAATCTGCGCCTTGCTCCGGCTATGCGCGCAAAACAAATCAGATCCGAAACTGATCTACGTTTCTTTTATTGACAATTTGCGGCTGTTCAATGGAATATCTTTCTCTCGCAGCAAAGAAATTTTAAACCGGCTGGAAAAGGCCTCTCTTCTTATAATTGATGAGTATCAATCTCTCAGCGTAGACCTTCCTCAGATCAATAAATTTATCGAATATTGTACGGAGGAGTTTTCGAATGCAAAATATCCCTCTCCCACGCCTCTCAAACTATCCGAAATCGCGCAATATCTCTTTAATCGAATCCGCCAATCAAAAAGTGAAGATAACACAATTGCGCTTTCAAAGGAAGAATTGCTTAAATTCCTCATCACCGCTAATTTATGGAAATCCCTACGCCCCTCCATGCAAAAACAGAGAGCGGCCTCAGCGATCCAGTATATGATTACGAACAGTATCATTGAATTACAAGAAGACTTGAAAGATCAATTTATCATCTCCCGCGCCAACCTGCTCAAAATAAAAGGGCCGAAAGAAGAAGCGCTCGAATACGTCAAGTTAAAAACTACTCTCTTCTCTACACCGAAATGAACGATCATCCATGACAAAAATCTAAATCTATCTCAATATACATAAGTTACACAACCTTGTCTCATCCATTTTCTCACACCACACCCACAATCAGAATTCATTAAAATGAAAATGAGTTTCCGAGACTTACTTATCCTAGATTTCTTCTATAACTCATTATCATTCGCAGGTTGTGATCTCAATCATGATGGTTATTATGTATTTTTTTAGTACATTCCCTCCCCCAAAAATAGCCGGCCCACGTTCATTAACGATTAGAGTTTTAGAAAGAAGCTTGGGACCGATATGCTTTTCGGTGTAAAATATGTTATGCATTTTAATATGAGCTCGGCCGCCTTGATTCCAACAGGCCTTGTTGGCTAGTGTTTCTGAAAGGGTGGATGATCATGAATCGTGGGATCCAATTAATCACTTGCTGCGCTTTACTCATCGGCTTATTCGGCTGCGCTGGAAGCCGCACCTATCAAACCACTACACGGACGACGACTACGTACCGCTCCTATCCGATATCTCCCTCCACAGAAGAGACGGAATACCGGTATAACGTCCCGGATGAAACAACATCGGTCACGGATTATTACTCCGATGATGTTGACACCTATTGGAATGAAGAAGTGCTCTCCTCAACCGAGGAAGTCGAACCACAACTCGTCAAAAAAAGTGACGCGGACAACGACAACCTACATCACCTATGATGACGTGTTGTATCATAATTACAATTTCTATACGGATCGGCTTTACACACCCAGCTTCGAGTATTGGGATAGCGATCCGTATGGCTATTCACATACCGTGACCGTCTATCATCAGTATCCCTACCCTTATTGGTACGGACCCCGTTGGTATTGGTGGGATCCGTATCCCTATCATTCCTATTTATCCTTTTCGTATTGGGATGGGGATTGGGGACTTGCGGTCGGCGGATACGCTCCCTATTACCATCCATCTCCCTATTGGGCGTGGGGAGGGCATTACGGCTGGTATGGTGGATATCATCTCGCCTACTGGGATTGGCGGCATCGCCATCGACATCACGATTGGCGCCCCCATCCCGGCCATCCCGATAATGGCGGTGCGAATGATCCCACAACAGAGCCTAGACGCCAAAGCAGGCCTGCCATCACATCCCGCTATTCCGAGCCGCGATTGGTGACGAATCCCGCCGGTTCCCCATCGCTTCGGCCAGACGCGAACGCGATCTCCGTTAAAAAAAGCGCTTCGTCACTCACGGACCGGAACGAATCCACCCGCCGCGAGTCCACACGATCCGCCAGCCGCCGGGAACGAACACCACGATCCCGTTATTCAGAACTCATGGTGGTTCCAGGCATGGCAAACCAGACTCGTTCAAGATCCACCACTCCTACAGCAAATACAGCCGTGTCTCAAACCGGTAATTCCGCCGTCTCTCCAGGTAGCCGCGTTGAAACCAACACACCCACCCGAACGTCTGGGCTCACAGCGGAATCTCTCCGAAACAACAGCCTTCGCAGAAACGCGGTTGAATCGCCATCTCTCCGGCCACGGGAAAGCAGCCGGTATACAGATTCTTACAATGCAAGGAGACCGGGAACAATCGTTTTGCCAAGCAATTCCAACCGGCGTTCGAATTCGATTCAGGTTTCACCACCACGGACTAGCCAAAATTACCAGCCAGCCCGGACGAATTCCAACTCCAAGTTGTATATTTCCCCAAGCCGGACATATGACGCCAACAATACATACAACGGCCGTTCAACAATCCTAGGACAATCCCGTTCCTCATCACCCCGGACTGAGTCCTACCGGTCGTATTCGCCCGCGAGGAATCAATCCTATTCCACACCATCTCAAAGCGGAAACAGTTATTCAACGCCGCGATCATGGACATCTTCATCCGGGTCATCCTCCTCATCGGATAGTTACAGTTCTCCCTCTCGCAATTCCAGCGGTTCTACTTCAAGGTCTTCAAGTTCCTATTCCTCACCGCGAAGTTCTTCTGGCAGTTCGAGTTCCTATTCCGCTCCCCAGAGTTCTTCTTCCAGCGGATCGAGATCGTATTCCGCTCCACGAAGCAGTGGAGGCGGTTCGGCTAGCCGGTCGATGGGAAGAAGTTCCAGTCCCAGCCGTTCCTCTGGTGGAACCTCTCCTCGACGGTAGGCATTCCTAATCCTAAACGGGCAAATCTTACCGCCCTTCTCCCCTTTCAATTCTTGTCACACTAGATGACATTTTGTATTCTTTAAATCCCTTCCAAATCGTCATGAAACAATCCAATGCGTAATATGGCATGGATAAATATTGGAGTGATATTTGCATAAAACATATATCTATGTTACTATCAAATTATATTTCATCATGTATGATGTAGCGGCCAAAAGGCCCTGCAAGATGATTTTAGGCTGGAAATGACAATTTATTAAACCTTCACTGACTATGATATTCTCTAGATCGTGAAGCGAGTGAAACAGGATATACAATGACAAACATCTTCAAGGGATTTCAACCTGCAAGGAATCTCATGAGATGAAAGATAACGTTTTAAAAAAAACTATACTCGGTTTTATGGAGAAAAAAACCGGTCACGGGCGCCGGCAAACGGGATTTTTTCTCGGAAGTTCTGTTTGGAAAATCCAACGTTGATAAACGCGGTGAGGCCCTCGATCGAATCGCCGCCGTAACGCCCTCGGTTTGGAAACTGCGCTTATTATTATGGACTCTGGCGGATAAGAATCCGGCGACACGAGAACACGCTTGGTCCATTCTAGAAAAACAAACCGGTGATTTTGATCTCCTTGTCAACGAACTCTCCTGCCCCTTGTGGCAGACACGCATTGGAGCGATTCGCCTGCTTGCGAAGACAGGCCGTCTCGACGCGGTTCGCAGAATGCTTGCTGGTTGTGATGATTACCATAGAAGCGTAGCGGCGGAGACGATGAAAGGCCTTTCCCCTGTTAATCGACAATGCAAAAATCCGGAAGCAGAAAGGAGAACTTCCGCGGGAAGAGACAGAAGACGCGATTCGGGCGTTGATGCAAATCCTCAATATTTCCAAACGGCGCAACCGTTACCAAGCGCTCCAATTTCTTTTCACAGTGGCGCCTTTGGGTGAAGATATCTTTTGGAACATTTATTCAACACTTGAATTAAGCCAACGTCTCGCTCTCCACGAACAATTCATTCATTACCAATCCTATGGCGCTCTCGATGTACTCTATCGAGGATTATTACAACAAAACGAGAAAGTCATTGAAAAGATCACCAATTTTTTGTGCATGGCCATACGGCTCAGTGGCAGAAATGTCAATTATCAC
>CAXXSM010000110.1:0-189228 GCA_963663405.2 bacterium
ATTTGGCGGCGTAGTTCGGTCTGCCAATGCCATAACCGATCGGTGAGTTCATATGGAATGGATTCCACTGTTACGCGTTCAATAGCCGCTAACAGATTGATGGTTTGCGCGAGGTCATCCGGCTCCAGCAGATACCCTTGCACGAGTTTTGGACCTCGCGATAGGCGGTATGCGGCGCATGGGCCTCCCACTGGGATTGAACATGATGAATCCGTTCTTGCGCCCATCGAGACGCGGTTCGATTGGGATCGTCCTCATTGGATTCCCCCCGGCGCCGCCCCACTTTCATCGCGGGCAGTCCATTCACTACTCGTCTTCGCCGCCGCGTTCTCTCCACCCGCGTCATGCTGAAAACTGCTGAGTAAAATCAAGCCCGACAGGCCGTCTTTGTTCTCAGCGATGACAGAGGCGGGCGTTCGTGATTCGATCGGTGATCCGCAGGGGGGAATCGGCTAACACCAAATCTTTTTGGCTCGAATCATTGAATCCATCGCCATACTTGGAATGCCGAATCCATCGCCGCATTATGATCCGTACAAATTCGGCGCGGGGATGATGGCGCCAGGGGCATTAGGACATCCGGGGATAAAACGTCGATCCACAATGGGGGACAGGGGAGCGCAATATCCGCCGCCTTGTGCAGCAATTCCACCCACCGCGCCATCCCCGGCCGTTTGCGGGGATGGTTGAGCCCTTCACCAAAGGTCTCTTGGCATAGCGCGCGCAGATCCCGGGTTAATACCCACTCTCGTGGAATTCTACGGGCCGAATGATTCCGATCGTCCGCTGGATCGTCTATCCAGGGCCATTTACCCGCCAGGGCTTGGTCCTCCAATTCCGCTTCACCGTCCTGTACAGCGTCGCCCAGTAATGGGTGCTGCATTGTCAGCGTTTCAAACGCGAGCACGGCGAACGCGTGCGCGTCGGTCAGGGTGGTCACCCCACTTTTTTTGTTGACCAACTCCGGCGCGCCATAACCAAAAGTATAGAAGCCGTAGCGGCCGGCTTCACTTTGGTAGCGCAGGTTATCCGCGTCAATGAACCACACTTCGTGAGCGGATACGTCTTCTGAGACGAAGATGTTATTGGGTGACGGATCGGCGTAGACCAACGCCTGGCTGTGGAGTTCCAGCAGCGCTTCCGCGGCGCGCGCTAAGAGCCGCAGCCGCCGGGCCATCCCCCCGCCTTCCAGGGTACCACTCCGCTGGCGACGCATGGTCAACCCGGCAGATTCATCAACGTCAACAGAGGCGTCATAACCGGTCAGAAATTCCATCACGTAACCGAGATGGGGAGCGCGCAGCGTTTCCAATGGATGGGCGATGGGGATCCGATCGAGCGGTAAGAGTTGGATCGCTTGTAATTGCGACTCGAGTTGTTCACGGGCTTCGGACGTCGAATGAGACGCCAGTTTTACGGCGATCCGCTCATTGTTTGTGAGATAGACAGCGCCCTGCCCCCCCTCCCCGATCTTCTCGGTCAGCCGGTGTGAGCCGCCTCGTTCGTCGATCGCGACTGGTGGAAATTCTTCCATCATCAATCCTTTCTTTTTTCATACCACAGCAGGGCGATGGTTTTGTCATCGGCGTGGTTGGGGACGGGCCAGTGGGCGTAATTCATAGGCCAATTCCATCCACCGGCGCCGGGTGGAAGCGGCGCCACGTCTTCTTGGAGATACCGGAGCAATTCATCATACTTATCCGGCAGAAGATCGGCTGATACACCGTCCGTCAATAGGACAACCATAGTACCCGGTTTTGGATCGGGGATTTTCTCAATCTTCCATTCCGTTAGATCGGCTGCGATCCCCAGGCCTGTCGTCTCGTTGGTGAAATCTTTCGATTCCTCTTTCAACGGTGTGATGACGCCTTCTTCGTTTTGGATTAAAATTAATCCATCTCCCAGCTGCGCCACCCACAACGGGCCGTTCTCGATCGCGGCGGCGAACAGGCAGGTTGCCGCGCTCTCCCGCGGTTCCGCGGGGATGGACTCGTACGCCCCACATGGTATGGAGCAGCCGGATCGCCAAATCAGGCGGCGCGCCGTTGTATCTCGACCAGTAGCGAAGCGCGTCCATGACCGCCTTGCAGCCCATCTTCGATCCCACCGCTGAGTTCGGTTTCGATCCCAATCCATCGCAGACGGCGATCGCTGTCCCAAACGCGCCGCGCGCGCCGGCCCAGGCGTCTTGATTGGGCCGGCCTTCTTCCATATGCCCAGGGCCTCGCACTGATACGCCAAACCACCGCCAGGAATGGATTAACGAATTCGTTTCCATCTCTCGATTATCCCAGTCTGTCCAAATCAGAACCACTCCCGGCGCTCTGGCTCAACCCCGCGGGTCGTGACGATACGGAAAAATTTGACGAGTTGACAGGCTTCGCTGGCGGGAAACAGCTCGCCCTCTTGCCCCATCCCCAACAAATTTGTTTCAGGATCTCCTCATCCACGTCCACATCCAATCCGCAACGCAAAATGATCGACTTTCTTCGCCCGCGCCACTTCCAAGAGACGTTGTAACGGCGCTCTCCAATCATCCGAGGCCGATCCATCCGAAAAAAGGATCAAAATGGGTTTGTAACCATAGATGTCGTTGCGAAAGAAATCCTCCAATGTCTCAGCCGCCAATGTAAACGCTCCACCGAGGTGGGTGCAGCCATACCCGGTCAGGTCCTCGCCACGGAAACACGGCCGCCGGTTGAAAGGGCTGCCACAATGCCGCCTTCCTCTCACCGCCAAACACGATCGCAGCCACGTAGATCTCGGTCTGCTCATCGATCCCTCGTTTAAAGGTATCCAGGGTCTCGTTGACGGCTTGATTGAGTGTGTCGATCTTCCCTTTCATCGACATGCTGCCGCGCTCGAATCGAGCAGGAGAATGACGGGAAAACGGCGGAGTAACATGGACGTCATCAAATCATGTTCCTTTGAATTCCATCAAGAAATGGATTCGAATCGATTGTGTGATTCGGCTGCCAATCACTCCATTCTCCATCTAGCCAAGCTGCTTGAGATCTGTGGAAATACCCGTAGCATGGTCATCGGGATTGACGCTCTTGCTTCGGAAGCCAATACTCATCGTCAGGAATTTGATGAATTCGATAATCTGCTTGGCGTCATCGGCTTGGAAGACGGCGCCTCCTTCCGCTTTATTGACAAAATCTTTTAGCACATTCACGTCCGTGTCGCTGCCGACGGATAACGCAAAACGATCCCCTTTTAGGGCTCGTTCCGCTGTGAGCAGACGTTTGAGAGGCGTTTGCCAGTCACCCCCGTTGGGCTGCCCATCAGAAATCAGCGCTAAAACCGGCCGGTATCCCCGGCTGCTCACAATAGAGCGGTCCTCGATCGTATCCGCGGCGATCGTAAACGCCTCGCCCATCGGTGTATGTCCGCTGGCCGTCATATCCTTCCATTGAAGAGATTTGACTGGCTGCAGCGGCAGGTGCAATTTCCCTCCTTCCCCTCCGAACGTGATGACCGACATATGAATCTCCGCACGCATGCCATCGTCTTTTTTCAAGATTTCGATCATGTCTTGCACGGCCTTGTTGAGTGTGTCGATCTTTTCACCATCCATACTGCCACTAATATCCAACAGTAAAAACACGGGAAGCGGCCGGACAGAGGGGGGAACGAATGATTTCATTTTGCTGCCAGTTTCCATTCGAGTTTCCTTTCTTGATAGAAACGTTGTTGTGATTCCGTTGGGTAGAGCGCATGGATCGCGCCAATTCGGTTCCACATTCGGATTCAACTATTTGTCCGGTTTATTATTGAAGTCGCTTGGTCTTCGAATTTTGGTCAAATTTTTTTTCGATTTTGGATTGGAATACGAAAAAAAGTAGATTTTAGAAGAGGATTTTCAAGAAAGAGATCATGAATAGGGTGAATGCGAAACGCCATCGCTGAAATGGAATTGCCGCATTTTATCTTCGCTGATCCATACGAAACGTTGTATCCAGATCCGAGGAACTCAATCCGATTCACGGATTATTGTGTTTTCAGAAACTGGAGCGAATCGAATCAACAATGATCTGATTTCCGAATCAACAAGGATCCAAGAGAGAATCCATTGGTCATTCTATGGACAGGCGCCGATTATTCCCAGATCCAGCAAATCTAGATAGATCGAATAGGGGATTTCCAGCAGATTGACCTGATCTCCGCAGTCGATCACGATTGTGATCGGGAGGACTGGATATTTTGTATAATCCGGTGGATTGGATGGGCCGTTCGTAGTCACATAATCATAGATCTGAGCGGCGATCGCCTGATCCCACGAGATGAAGCCTCCCCGGTTGATTCCGTTGCCTCCAATGACCGGCGTTCCGTTGAACAGCAGCATCCAGATGACCGCTTGGATTTCGTTGTGTGTGGCGCCGAGATCAATGAATCTACCTGAGCGGTAATTGACCAACAAGAAATTGACCAGGTCGAAATTATCTGGATTGTTGACGAGGGAACAGACCGATGTCTTGGAGGAATACACGCCCACGTTGTGATACCATACGCCCAGGCGAATGATCGTATCCATATCCGCGCACCAGGCGGGATAGATAATCGTGTACAGGTCCGTCACGGCCAGCCAACCATTGAAATATCCGCCGAATCCAGGCCAATAATCTCCGTCTCCTGACCCATCGCCGTTCACCATGTACGAGAAGAGATGGATCGTTGTAGCGGATGAACCAGAATACCCAGCGTTGTCAAAAACCGTGACTGTGATTGTATAGATTCCATTATCCGCGTAGGTATGGTTCCCCGAAACGGTTCCTCCCCCGGTTCCTTGCGTCACGGAGCCGGGGAATGTGAAACCGTCCCCCCAATCAATTGTCGCGGTGTGTGTGTCCAGCGTATCCGGATCGGTGAACGATGCTGTCAGTTCCGCTTGAAATCCCGATATGAGGACTTGGATATCCGGATCGACGCTGGGAGCGGTGTTGACGCTTTGGCTGAATGACAGTTGTCCGACAAATCCGGAATAGAGCGTCATTTGACCATTCTCGGACTGAGACGGCCCCGTATCCGCTTCCAGCGCGTCAATCATCGAAACGGCATTCCCGATAAAGGACTGCCCCCCCGACACAAGCCCACTGGGTAGGATCTCCGAATCAGCCAGAGCGCAGAGCGGGAAAAGAAGAATAGATAGTAATACTCTTATTTTTATGTTCATTCGTTTTTCTCCTTCAATCATCTTAAAACCAGCGATCTTGTCCGTTCCATCCCCGATTGAATAGAACGGCGCTGAGCGCTTTGCAGGATGATTGGATGCTCTTATGGATCGATTTTATTGGCCAACGAATGCACGAGTGATTCCAATTCCGACAGCCGTTGTTTTAGATCTTGGATCTCTTGATCTTTTTGTTTTAACTCGATGTCTTTTTGTTTCAATAGACGGTAGTTCGCTTGGTTGGCGGCGAGGGAGACACCGATGGCGTCGAGGTTGTTGATTCTCCGTTCGTTGTTCTCTCCATAGCCGAAGATGGCGGCGAAGTCCTGTGAAACCGGGCCGATGTGGACGATCGAGTCATCTTGTGTGATGAGATTGTATTCAGTAATGGGCATGGAATCGAGTTTTGTAAGCAATTCTTCCCCATCGATAGGAACGAAGTTCTCTTTCATATCACGGTCACTGACCGAACTCCACGAACCTCCCCCAGCCGCTAGTTGAACGCCCGATGTCAAGGCCGAATTAGTATAGAAAAATACGCCTCCTGCGCTTCTGACGATAAACTGTTTTGTGCCGGTTGAGGCGACATCCGCAGCTGTATTATCTCCCCAAACAAAACAGCCATTATGCAACGCTTTCGCCCGATTCCCCGCCGCGAAAGAAGTGGTTCCTTCAGCGGAATTCGTAGATCCTCCCGTAACTGTCGAAGCTAAACCACTAGCGGTGTTATTTAATCCTCCCCCGACGGTGGCTTTTTCACCTGAAGCAGTGTTTGTATACCCTCCGCCGATTGTCGAAGATAAACCACTAGCGGTGTTATTTAATCCTCCACCGACAGTGGATTTCTCACCTGAGGCTGTATTCCAAAGACCTCCTGCGACGGTCCCATAATCACCGCTCGCGATGTTGTCATTACCTCCGCCAACGAATGATCTTGCACCTGAAACTGTATTACCTACTCCTCCTGCGATAGTCCCATAATTTTTAGTCACTTGGTTTAAATACCCACCAGCTATGGTCGCACTATGCAATCCTGATGTGACACTATTCCCGCTAAAGCCTCCAATGACATTGGGTCCAAGGCTGTTCGGTTCCAGCCGCATCGCACGTTGACCGTTCACTTTCAGTTCGAGAGCCTGATTATCAGTCGTTCCAAGAAAATCGGTTCCCGGCGTCGTTCCTGAGTTGCCTGTCAGCCCCCATTTTGAATTGGGATCGAAACCGGTTAGGGCATCCGCAACATCGGCATGACCTGCATTCGTCGCTTGATCGGCGTTTGTCGCATGGTCAGCGTTTACCGCGTGGTCTGAATTCGTCGCTTGATCGGCGTTGTCTGCATGATCGGAATCTTTCGCTTTGAATGTATCGGCGGTTAATGTCCCCGTAACCGTAAGATTCCCAACCTCAGCCGTCCCCGAAACATCCAGATCACCATGAATAAACGTCCCCCCATTGGCCCGAACCACAAACTGATTCGCTCCCGTCGACTGGATATCCGCATTCGTTCTGTCTCCCCAAACAAAACTGCCATCATGCATGGATTTTGCCCTTCGCCCCGCCGCGAAACTATAGTCTCCATGAGCGTAATTGTCATATCCTCCCGCGACTGTACTATAGTATCCTCTAGCGTTATTATTACGTCCTCCCCCGATTATACTATAGTCTCCTTCAACGTAATTAGAATATCCTCCCCCGATTATACTATAGTCTCCTTCAACGTAATTAGAGTATCCTCCCGCGATTGTACTATAGTTTCCATCATCGTAATTATATTGTCCTCCCGCGATTGTCCCATACAGACCATTAACACGATTATGATCTCCTCCTGAGACAACTCCAAAACTGGCAGTAACCGAATTGATATACCCTCCACTGACGGTTCCATAATTCTCTGTAATTCTATTGTTACACCCACCGCCTATTGACGCGCCGTATTTCCCCGCGGTGACGCTATTGCTGTTATGACCGCCTATCACATTAGGAGACTCGGTGTTCGGTTCCAACCGCATCGCGCGTTGATTATTGACCCGGAAGTCTAACGCTTGGTTATTACTCGTCCCAAAAAAACCAGTCCCAAAATTTAGATTCCCAACCTCGGCTCCACCGGAAACATCCAGATCACCATGAATAAACGTCCCCCCATTGGCCCGAACCACAAACTGGTTCGCTCCCGTCGACCGGACATCCGCATCCGTGCTGTCTCCCCATACAAAACTGCCATCATGCAACGCCTGTGCCCTTCGCCCCGCCGCAAAACTATAGTCTCCATAAGTGAGATTTAGATATCCTCCTGCGACTGTTCCAAAGTTTCCTCCCGCCGAATTATAATATCCTCCCGCGACTGTACCATAGTTACCTCCCGCGGAATTATGATATCCTCCTGCGACTGTTCCATAGTTTGCTCCAATGTAATTATCATATCCACCAGCGATTGTACTATAGTTTCCTCCCGCGTAATTAGAATATCCTCCCGCGACTGTTCCAAATAGTACACCAACCTTATTTTCTTTACCTCCTGAGACAACTCCAAAACTGGCAGTAACCTCATTGATATACCCTCCACTGACGGTTCCATAATTCTCTGTGATTCTATTGTTACGCCCACCGCTTATTGTCGCGCCGTATTTCCCCGCGGTGACGCTATTGCTGTTATGACCGCCTATCACATTAGGAGACTCGGTGTTCGGTTCCAACCGCATCGCGCGTTGATTGCTGACTTTCAGTTCGAGCGCTTGATTATCCGTTGTTCCCAGAAAATCAGTCCCTGCCGTTGTTCCCACGTTGCCGGAAAGTCCCCATTTCAAAGCAGGATCGAAACCGGTTAGGGTATCCGCTACATCGGCGTGATCGGTTTCATTTGCATGCGCCGCTTCCATTGCATAACCAACAACAAGAATCCGCCGATCGGGCGCGAATTGATTGAACGTGACTCCATCAGAACTGAACCAGATCCGAAGATAGACTTCGGAATTCTCAAACACATCCGGCGTAATTTCCACATTCATGTTTGTGATTTTAGTATCCCCCAATCCGACCGAGAACATTCCTTCGTTCACGGGAAGCGAAACCGCGCTTCCAGGGATAAGGTTCGTCCCGATTGTCCCATCGTTACTCCATAAAATCTCCGAGTTGGAAGTGACAATCGCGAATTTAAAACAGCCCATCCCATCATAGGGCGCGCCGTTCACTGTTACCCGTCCCTGGTATCCAATAATCCCCGGCACCTCCGCGCTCGCTATAGACGCAAGAACAAATAAACCAATGATGACACGAACCGATTTACCAAACATTACTAGCCTCCTCGTATTAGAAATATTGATGTAATAAAAATACAAAAAAACCGGACCACCAATAATTACTCCCAGGCGGCCCGGCTGTCTCTTCAAAAATTAGACCCGTGGCTTTCCGTCCCTGTCTCACAACAGGTTTGGCTTTTTCTTACTAAACAAACAATATCCCCAACTTCACTATACAGAATCACAGAACAGTAATACTACTGAAAACAAATCAACACCATTCTATCATAACAATCAAATCCACGTAAATGGTATGTTCTGTCAAACAGCGGCTCTAATCGTCCGATCCGTCGTATCGTACATTCAACCGTTCCAATTGATTCGACAAGGTTTGGTAATTATTAAAGCCTAACAATTTCGACGCTATAGTTTTCGAGCCGCGCGCTTCGGTCATCGCTCTCCGTAAGTAAATCCGTTGGATATCATCCAACAACAGGGATAGTTTAAACCCATCGCCCAAGGGTTGGTCCAGCAGACTTCCTTGGAAACTCGGCATCTCCATGATGGCGGCGGCGAAATCGTTTTCCTTCAACACCGAGCCTTCCGCCATCACCATCGCCTGTAAGATCACGTTATACAACTCTCGTATATTCCCGGGCCAGGGTTGTTCTTTGAGAAATTTTTTGGCTTTGTCAGAAAATTTTTTCTTTTTATACCCCGGTTCATCGGCGGTTGTGAATTGCTGATTGATTTCCTCTAAAAAATGTTGGGCCAGCAGGGGAATGTCGTCTCGCCGTTCCCGCAACGGAGGCAGTTTGATGGCGATCACCGCCAACCGGTAATACAGATCCTCTCGAAATTCACCATTCACCACCGCCTGCAATATATCTTTATTGGTCGCGGCGATAACCCGCACATCACTTTGGATCACTGCCTCGCCGCCGACGGGAGAAAATTCCCGGCGCCAGGGAGTCTGGAGATCGAGCGGCTGCAAAACGCGCAGCAGTTTCACTTGGAGTTCCGGCGCCAATTCCCCGATTTCATCTAAAAACAAGGTCCCGGTGTCCGCGGTTTTGAATGCGCCATCCTTATCCTTGTGCGCGCCGGTAAACGCGCCTTTCACATGACCGAACAATTCCGATTCGAGTAAATCCTTGGGGATCGCTCCACAATTGATGGCGACAAAAGGATTCTCTTTTCGATGACTGGCTTGATGAATCGCCCGGGCGAACAGTTCTTTCCCTGTGCCGCATTCTCCCAACAGAAGCACGGGCACATCACGCATGGCCGCTCTCTTCGCCCGTCCGGCCACATAACGTATGCTCTTGCTATTCCCCACAATACGTTGAAATCCTTCTATTTCCTGGGGACTTTTACTGGCCAGACGCTGCCAATACGCGTCCGGCTTCCGCAGCAGTTCCGGGACAAAATCCACCGCGAGATCAAACGGGATTTCGGTCTCCCAGTACCGGTCTCGATGCGTCTGATAAAACGTGGCGGGATACTTGCTCTTACCCAACAGCACCCAGACAGCGGCCATCGCGGGCGTGCCGGGACTGAGATGGATGCACAATTCCGCATCGGCGTTCGGCCGTTCGTTCAGGACCGTCCCCAATTCCTGGTCAACCACGGTGAAAATCCCCTTGTAGTCCGTGGGATTGGCAATCTTCACGGGATGCGCGATCGCATTCGATCCAAGCCACCGGCAGAACTGGCCGGTCAATTTGGCGCCGCAGTTGCTCAATAAATGAATTGCATCGAACGAGACCTGATCCACCAAGACTTTGATGGGGCTTTGAATCTCATCCAATGGAGGACCGGGTGGACACGCGTCCAGCACGGCTTGTTGTTTCTTGGGCGGAAGTGTTTTGGCCATCCCCCGAAGGTCATTATGACCGATCCAGACGAACAGAAGTTTTCGATGGTTTTTTTTCATGATAGAACCAGATTTATATTTTTATAAATATTCTTATTCATCGGGCGGGTGTCTGTCTACCCTTCCGGCATTCGAAAATTATTGTGTTTCTGCACGAAAACATCAATATCACCTTTATCTAAAGGGAATTTTCTACATTCGATCCAGCGGCGCCGCCATCACCAGGACGACAGGCAAAGAGATTGGCCTCTGTTTTGCAAAATCACACGCGAAGAGGCACAAAACAATTTGTTTGCTGTCTTTAGCCTATGATGGAAAGGATCCGAACCTTGAATCCAGCGCCGGTCAACAATATCAGTCATGTTCCCGCCATTTACGAGTCTGAACTGCGAGTGATGGGCGGTTTGGCCTTACGAGGCTATCCGTACGAATGCGGGGGCAATCTGTTTGGCTTTTATACACGGGATCGCTGTCCCGTGATCTCCCTGCTGACAGGCCCCGGCCCGAACGCCACGTGTGAACGTTTCCATTTCGCCCAGGATTATGCGTTCTTCCTGCGCGCCAACCAGTTCTTCCATGCGGAATTTGGAATCGAGTGGATTGGCGATTGGCATTCGCATCCCCATCCCGGCGCCAACGAGCCCAGCCGGGGCGATTTGAATCAGGTCATGACACTCACCCGCCGGAATCCCCAGATTGAGCGCTGGCTCGATATTATCGTCAGTTTTGAACGGAACCGCGCTTATAACCGGTTCTTCCCCGCCAGCTTACACCCGGCGACTAACGCTGTGTCCATCAACGCGTTCCTGTATCCCGACCCACAACAGGGCCAGGCGTTACGAACGCCTCTCCGGGTCTTGCCAGGAATGAGCCCGTTGCGTTCGGCGCTGGTCTCCAGAAACTCTCTCCAGCTATGCCATTCGAGTTCCAACGTTCCTCAGGCGCCCATGGAACGGATTCGCTGCGAATCGAACGCGGACACAACAGAGCGATTTCATCACAGAAGCGAAAAGAATGATATCCTGGCGGCTCAAATACGTGAGCTTCCCGAAGCGGCGCAACAGTCGATCGAGATAAGGCGCGCGCCTGGCCTTCTGATCCTGACCATCCCCATTACAGCCTCTTACATCGCGGTGATTGGTTTGAAGGAAAACAATCCCACCTCCATTCTCAGGATTCTTGTCAAAGACATGAGGACCGATGAAACGCGCGATCTCACCTCCGCGTATGGCGCGAACGGCCGTTCGATCCGGCTTGGGCCACTCTATGAACGGCTTCACGCCCAAGCGGCGCGCCAACACAACGTGGATACCTGGTCGAAACTGCGGCCGCTGATAACGAGGTTCTGGCGGCCGTGGAGCGCCGTGCAATCCTAAATCCAATTCCCATTTGGGAAGGTACACCAAATGAACTTTGTAAAGGAGACCTAAACGATGTGGACACAACAACAGAGAACGCGGTTGGCGATCGAAGAAAAATTACTGCAAAAATACATGCCCGATTTCAAGTTTTACGACCGGACACAAAACACGTATATCGCCGGGATCGTCAACGGGCCCCAGGTAACGCAGGACTACACCGTCATGATCCCTCTCCCCCTGGATTTTCCCTTCAGTAAACCGAAGGTGTATATCATCCGACCCGAGATTCTTCGGCTTTTTGGCGGCCAAGATACTGTCAACTCCCTCTCCACATCCCACGATTTCCACACGTTGGAGAACGGGCCTAACGGCGTCGTCCAAATTTGTTATCTATCCCATTGGGACGCCTCGATCACCTGTGTCAAAGCGATTCTCATGGCCCGGTTATGGCTTGTGGCCTACGAACAGCATCTTCAGACAGGCGAACCGGTCGCGCGGTATCTCGGCAAGCCGGAATCGTGACGACGAAACGATTGTGAATCCAAGACCATTGTTTACGATGGATCTTTACCCATGCAAAGGAGAACATCATGTCAATGACGGAAGAAGAACGAGTGCGTCAGATTATGGAAAACCATGTCCGGGGAGATCAGACCGGCGCCAAACTGGTCTGGAATCCGGAGACCAAGATGATCGAAACGATCGATCCAGCGGCTTCGAAGGATCCGAAACAACTGGATCAAAAACTGATCATTGAACCGTCCGACATGGGGCATTTTGCGGAATCGAATCCCGCGCCTGTCATTGTCCTGTCCGCCGAGAATATGGCCGGGCATACCGGAGCCGGCTGCTTTCCACACGCGTTCCGTTGTCTCGATGAAGGAGACGCGTACTCCGATATTCACACGGAACAGGCGGGAACGGCCGTACAAGGCAGTGTCTGCCTGACCGCGTCAGACACGAATACGCCGGTCGACGAATGCGGACGGCCCCACGATCGAGTGCGTGTCATCTTGAACCGGGATTCCCTATCAAATCCGGCCGCTCTCGATCGATCCAACTCCAATGGGAATGAGCGCCCACGGGGGTATGTATTACAGCGGGAAGGCTGGATCGAGGCGGATGTGCAATTCGCGCCGATCAAGGACGATCTCTACTCTCGAACGCGGGGCATCCTTGAAACCAGCGTCCTCGCGGATCAATGTGTGGCGGTGTTGGGCCTGGGATCGGGAGGCGCGCAAATCGCCTGGGAATTGGGCAAATTGGGATTGCGGCAAATTCTCGTGGATGGAGACCGCCTGGAAATCCACAACGTGGTCCGTCACATCGGCGGGCTGTCCGATGTGGGGCGCTATAAAACCAAAATCATGAAAGAGAGAATCCTGGATATCAATCCGTACGCCTCCCTTGAAACCTGGGAAATGATGATGGACGCCTCCACGCAGGATCTCCTGTTGGAAATCGTCGAAAAAAGCGATTTGGTGATTGGCGCTGTGGACGATCACGACGCCCGAATGCGGATTAACCGGGCGTGTGTGGAACTCAAAACCCCGTTGATCCTGGCGGGAGTCTTCCGGCGGGCGTATGGAGGCCAAGTTCTCTATGTCCGTCCCGGCGAGACGCCCTGTTACCAATGTTTCACGCAGGCTTTGCCCGATACGGTCTGCGATCGGGAAATCTCCAGTTCCCGGGCCGCGGAGGGCTTGGCGTACACCGACCGGCCGGCCGCCATTGAACCCGGTCTCTCGATCGATATCGCCCCGATCAGTCATATGGTCGAGAAACTGACCGTGCAGAATCTGCTGCAAGGGCGCCCCACCTCCCTGCGCTCCTTGGATGAGGATCTGACCGCGTCCTGGTTTCTTTGGCTCAACCGGCGGGAAGAAGACACGAGTTACGAACAACTGAAACCGCTGCAATGCGGCGTCAACGGTATGAGCATCCTGCGCTGGTATGGCGTGGATCTCCCCCGCAATCCCGCCTGCCCCTGTTGCGGCGATTTCGAGCAATACATCGCCGGCAAAGAAGAACTCGTCCTCCACCCGGAAGACACCGCGGCGTTTGGAGAAAGGGAAGCGGAATGATGGAATCCGCCCAATTCACCTATCGCCTTGCTGAGATTCCCGACCGCTCCTACCCTCCTTTCTTCGTAAAGGCGGGTGGGGATGTCCGGTCCGCCGTCCAGGCGGATTGCGAACATCTCCTCCGGGCGCTGGCGGAATTTCCACCTGATTCGGTCTCCCTGTCGACGCGCTATCTTTTCAATCCCTCCCATAACGGTCAGACGCCTCAGGAACGGCTGAACATCTTTCTCTCAGCTCAGGCGTACAACGAGGACTACTCGGCCGCGCTCTCTCTGTTGCTCGATCGGGGGCCTCTGCGCCGGTTTTATCCCCTGTGCAAGGTAGAATCCATGCAAATCCCGTGGGACACGTATCAGGCGGTTTGTACGATCGCACGCCGGCAAATCCTCCTTGAACCAACCGTCACGCCGGAATTCAATCCCAAAGCTCTGCCCGCCTATCTCATGATCCAATCGTTTCAACCCAATCCGACCAATGACGAAATGCCGTTGGACAATTTTCTTGACCGGATTGAAGAACCGGTCCTGATTGAACGGCGCTTTGAACCGGCGGATAGTTCCCGCGAGCTGGCTCTTCACACCAGGTATCTTTCTCTGTTGCAGCGCGTCAACCGGACGTGGGATGATGAGGACGTAATCGGCGATCCGATCGGTTCCAGCCACGCGGGCGAATGGCGGATGGCTTTAAAATCCCTCCAAAAGAAAGAACCGCTCGCTGATGACTGCCGCCGCCGTCAGCAGCGGTTCCACGAAACGCTTACGCAGCCTCATCTGCGGTTCCAGATCCGGATTTTCGCGCGATCCCAAGCCCTGGCCCGTCTGCTGGGTTCGGTGATCGCCGAATCCGCTTTCCAGGAGGGGAGCTACCGGTTGCAGGTTACGGACACGGGCGAATCGGGTTGGGAAGAAACAGCTCAGAATGTGGATTGTCGCCCTGTTCCGCCTGTCCTGGATAGCAGAGAAAGCGGGAATAACTCCCAGCTGGAGCTGTACCGGGAATTGGAGCGGCTCAACCATCTCGCTCCAGTGGATCAGTTAACCAGCGTTTTCCGCCTGCCTCTCGCCGGGAACGCCTCCCCCAAAACGATCCGGAAGAACACCGATCCACCGGCGGAATGTCCTGACATTATCCTGGGGATCGACGAACAGACTGCCAACAGTCAAACCAGCGAACCTTGGAATCCTGTGTACCGGGGGATTTCCATCAAGAACCTCGCCAAACATCTCTTTATCGCGGGGATGCCCGGTTCAGGGAAAACCATCGCCATCATCAATTTGCTGCTTCAACTCAGCAAACTGAAGATCCCGTTCATTGTGTTCGAGCCGGGAAAAGCGGAATACCGGCTGCTCAAGCGGCTTAAGAATCATCCCAACGCCCAGCTGCGTCAATTGGCGCAGGAACTGCGCGTCTATACGCCGGGCAATGAACGGATCTCTCCCTGGCGCCTGAATCCACTCCAGATTCCCCCGGGGATCTCAACCTATCAACACATCGAAAACCTTTCCACCTGTTTCAAAGCGGCCATGCCCCTCAGCGCCCCTTTGCCCTCTCTTTTAGAGGAAGCGTTAGAACGGGTATATGAACTTAATCCGGATCCGGATCATCCACCCCGGATGGCGGATCTCCATCATGCGGCTGAACGTGTGTTAGCCGCGAAGGGATACTCCGCCGAAGTCCATTCCAATATCAGAGGCGGACTAGATACACGGCTGGGCGCGCTGACCCGGCGCGCGATGGGCCGGATCTTTCAATGTCCAAATGATAATGAGGCTATCAAACAGCTGTTGGAAGGATTCTCGTTGATTGAACTCGCGGCGCTGCCGCGGGATCACGCGTGCCTGGTAACCCTATTCAGCTTAATGCTCTTGCGGGAAACGATCGCTTCCATCCCCTATACCCACGAAGGAATCCGGATCGTGATTGTGTTGGAAGAAGCGCATAATATCGTAGCCCGGACAAATCCGGCCGCCGCTTCGGAAACGAACGCCGATCCCACAGCGTTCGCCTCGGAATTTGTTTGTAACATGCTGGCCGAATTACGAGCCCACGGTGTTGCGATCGTGATCGTGGATCAACTCCCCTCCACGGTCGCCCCGCAAGTCGTCAAAAACACCGGATCTAAACTAGCGTTTCGCCAGGTCGACACCGCCGACCGGGAAGACCTTGGCGGGGCTATGTTGTTTGGACCCCTTGAACTGGAAGAGATCGCCCGTTTACGGCCCGGTGAAGCGTTCTTCATGACCGAGAATTACTTCGGCCCCCGGCGGATTGTAACGCCGAATCTCCAAGCGGAGTTCGATCTTCCAATCCCCCCCGCGGGCGACTCCCTCCATTCGTATCTCCGTGACGAGGCCTGGTTCATCGAAACGGCGGAGGCCAGGATGACAGCGGAATTGAAGCGTCTCAAGAATGCGATGGATGAATTTGACGAGTTCCGGACACAAATCGTTCAACAAACCAAGAAACTGTTGACGGATTATACGCGAATTCTCACCCCCTCCTCCCAGGATCAGGGGAAAGGATTGAGTCAGTGTGTTCGCAAAGCCCAAACGCTTCTTACCCGTCTTACGAAAGGTTTTGAGGATTTTCAACGCGGCGCGTATCGCCCCTTGCTGGGTGAGGAGCCAGGGGAATCTCTCGACAGCGGTCTCCACTCGCTCCGAAACAACGCCATTCATCGATTTGAAACTGTGATAGAACCGGATACCCAGTCGTGTCTAGGTATCCTGCGCAATCTACTGGAAAAATCCACTATTAACGAATGATATCAGGAGAAAAACAAAATGAACAATCGAAGCGATATGCCAACCCGAATCGAAGTGACCGACACAGTCGACTTGCATCAGAATGAGATGAACGACAAAGGAGAAGAAATTGAATTGACAGTTTCCGACCTGGAATTGGAGCGTGAAACGCTGGAAGCGTTGGAACGGCGAGGCACGGCGGAAGGAACGGACGAGATCGAGCAGAATATTGACACCGCGCAAGATGTGAGTGGCGGCGAATTCGAAGAGGAGAGCCACGAATTGGAGGAAGTCCATTCAGAGACGGAAGAACACGAGACGGATCTGAACGAACGCTCGGAAGCGGCCACGATGGATCAAACGAAAATAGCGGACGCTCAATCGGCAATCCATAGTGACAACGCGAACAGTGAATTGGAACGGGCCAGAGAGGCTGCGGAACAGGATATCGAGTTCCTGACCGAACACGAGCAACGCTCAGAGCAGGCCCGGCAGGAGAGCGAACGGCTCCACCAGGAACATGAAAATCGCGCGAGCCAGGCAAGGAGATAAGACCATGCGAAACAATCGCAATTCAACCGTCACAGTTTTAGGAACCGGCGCCGATTCTTCAACCGGCCCTTCAAATGCGAATCCACACCAAGCGGGGCAAACCTTACCCCGCGTGGCGGGAAGCGTCAACCCGGATTTCACGGGGATCGAGAACCAATACGCCAGCGGGTATGATATCCATTCCGTCATCCAGAGTTTACCTGGCAAATTCTCGCAATGCCTGCGTCTTGTAGAGAAAGAGATTCAGTATTGCAAGAACAACCTGCGAACGGTCGCCCAACACGAGGAGGAAATCAACAGTGACGACGCGAGAGAGCATTATTTCCACGCGGAATCGGATTTAGCCGCCCAATACGAACACTACCTTTCCCTGCGGAAAGATATATGTGAGCAAATTAAAGAAATCGATCGCTCTATTCAGGGCACGCTGATTGAATTGGGGGGATTCGTTGATTCGACGCCCTCTCTTGGACCGCCCTCTCCCCCCAGCGAATCCCCTCCCCCGGCGTCAATAACGGCGCCAAGAGAGCCCTCAAAAGAAATCGACACCCTTTCGGACGCCGCTATGCGGAATCATGTCGCCGCTGCGTTTGGCATTGATCCATCCATCATGGACAAGAAAGAAAAGCCATGAATGAGAAAAGTCTGGTTCATCCCCTCTGCCTTGGCGCGGGAGGCCCCCGGCCGGGGCTTCGGATTCTCTGGCCTGGCGCGGATTCACCCCGGATCGAGATCGAACTGCCGCTGGGTCATAGCGTCTATTCCATCGATGTGGACGGGGAGAGGGATCTCATCGCGATCGGAACGCGGGCGGGCCGTATTGAACTGTTTTCGTATCCAAACCATGAGAATGAATCCTGCGAGCGGCTTCATTCTCTCCTGCAAGGCGCGCCGGTGTTGCCGGTATGTGTCCTTCCCCATCAACGGATCTTATCGGCGGACACCACCGGGCGCGTCTTGCTGTGGCGTCCTTTCGATAATCCATCCTCTCCGGTCTCGCTTGATACGACGGGTGAATTGGTTGGATCGATCAACCGTCTGGATGAGACACACGCCGTGGGTCTCTCTTCGCAAGGGAAGATTCTGATATGGGAACTATCCACCGGCCGGCTCTTGCGAATCATATCCGGTCCCGAGCCGCCCAAACAGCTGGCGCTTGTCAACCTTGTGTCTTGGCCTTCGCCGCAGGCGCTCGTCTATCCAGCTGCGGATGGTTCCTTGGTCCACTGCAAACCAGAAGATTCCAGCGTTTGTGTCTGGGAAGCGCATCACGGGGAATTCTATGCCTGCCTCTGCGATGGGGAGTATCTCCATACGATTGGTCATAAAGACGGCCGTATGAAAACATGGGACGCTTCGGGGACTGTCATTCACCAACGTCGGTGTCCAACCGGGATCGTCGCGGGAGAATTTCTGGTGGATGGGACAAACCGGCTGCTTCTCATCAATGATCAGGGCCACGCTATGATTTACGACCTTCATGACGATGCCCTGCAGCCGGTTCAAAAGTTGGATGGGGAGGCCTACCGGAGCGTGGCCGGGCCTTCCCATTCCGTCCGCCAGGCGCTTGCCGCTCAATGGCGGGTATCCCGTTTCCAGCAGTTGAAAACCGAAATTCAGTCCAAGATGGATCTTAACCAAGTTGAAGGTTTGAACGCATTACATCAAGAACTGGTGGATTTAGGCTTCGAGACGGTCTCGTTGGCGTTCCGGGCGCGCCAGGCGGCGCAACGGCAGGATCCGATCGAAGAACTGAAAATACGGCGCCGTCTGACGTCCCAATTGTCCAGCGAAGATCCACAGGCGTCTGACTCTCTTCGATGTTACGCCGATACGCTGGAAAGAACCTGGCGATTGCGGGAAGCCCGATCGGTCTATCAATCAATTGATAAGTCGAGAGATGGTTGCCAATTCCTTCCATGGCTTGACCGCGCCTGCGGCGCCATGGAAGGGGGACCTGTGGACGATCGAACCGGACATTCCATTCCCGCTGTTGATTGAAGCCGCAAACGCGCTGGAAGAGCCGTTTACAGGCCGGTGGCTGTTCAACAGTTCGAATCCGATCCCATTCCCCGAATCCACTCTCTCCGCCGCCGTTTTGGCCGAAAAATACGAACAAATCAAAGCGGATGATCAACAAGAGAATCTCCCCGGCGCGGAGCCTTGCAGGATGCAATGGATCGTGCGGAATACAATCCAGCCGTTCGAAGCCGTCATTTTCCATGATTCCATCCAACCGGAATCAGTGGAAATTCAACGAGCGCTCTTGCTGATTCAAAATGAGTTTCAAATTCGGATCCAGCCGGTGGCTCTGTTTCACGCCGAGGGAATAGAGCCAGGCCGGTCTTGGCGCGCGCATAACGCTCATGTCCTTCGCGTGTATGAAAGCGTGAGTCAGCGCCAGGCCGAGGATTTCTGGTCCCCCAAAATCCGCCAGACGATTGGATTGGCTTTACGGCGGCTTCGAAACCTTTCCCTCTCATCCCAGCGGCAAGAAAGGATCGCATAGAATGACAATAAACTGCGCAACTCAATCCATCATAAGAAGAGAAAGCCCGGCGCCCATTTCCTGGTGAAAATGAACTCTATATTTCTGATTTCCCGGAGCGGCGAAAAGCGAGTTTGGATATGGAGCCCGGATTCCAACTCGATCGCTTTATCATCAAAAGACTCTTAGCCCACGGAAATTCCGCAAGCGTCTATCTCGCTAACGACCAAATCCTCGATAGCGATGTTACGATCAAAGTGGTTGACATTGGCTCCAACAGTTCTCCCAACGCCGCCATTCAGTTGCAGAGAGAACATCAGGCGTATCACCACATTCAAGACCACCGCCATGTCCTGCAAGCGTTTGATCTTCATTCCGTGACTTGGGGCGGAGCCGCGTTCCTGATTCTGTCCATGGAATACGCGGAGGGTGGAACGCTTCGGAATTGGTTGAACGAGCGCCGGGGTGATGAAGAGACCCGCTATTTTCAAGGCTTGGAATATTTCAAACAGATCTGCCAGGGAGTTGCGGCAAGTCACAACGCCGGCGTTCTCCACTTGGATCTCAAACCGGAGAATTGCCTCTGTGTGGAGGGTGTGTATAAAAGTGGGGGGACTATAGTTCCTCGGCGGGGTTTCTCAATCAACCGATGAGCCAAGCGCTGGTGAACGATGAGGCGATTTCATCCCGCTGTTTTACGCCGGCGTATATGGCCCCGGAACAGTTTATCGCCATCGATCCCGGTGATTTGGATATCCGATCGGATCTCTATAGTCTGGGGGTGATTTTATACGAACTCGCACATCCCCAATGCCGCCCGCCTTTCGCAGGCTCGTACGAGCGTCTTCGTGAATTACACACAAGCGTTTCTCCATTACTCTACCCCATCGAACATCCCGATCTCGCCGCCATTATCCAGCGATGCCTGGAAAAAGATCCCGCCAAACGGTATCAACGCGTCGAAGAACTGATGCGCGATCTCGAATGTGGATATCGTCATTCTGAAATGGAAGATCAAAGGAACGTAATGTGGCAAGACATCCTGACTCACATCGAACGAGGGCGCCTTTCCCCCGCGAGGCGCCTCTGCCAACTCATCCTTCAGGACGATCCTTCCTGGACGGACGCGCGGGAAATCCTTGACCAGATTCAAGAACGGTTTCAGCAGGCTCAATCAATCTATACCGCGATGGAACAGGGATTGGATCGGCTCAGTCTTCACGAATTGAACGCGCTGCTGAACGCCGCCGTCGAAATATTCCCTGAACATCCAGCGGGACAGACGGTTCAGATCCTGCTCGAACAAAAAACAGAGCGCTACAGGCAAGCAATGGAAGAAGGCCTTACGGCTGTGCTGCGGCATGAATGGGACGAAGCGTATTCGTGGTTTGAGAAAGCCGATCGATACAATCCAGGCGCGATCGAGATCGTGAAAGCCAAACGATTCGTCAACAACATCCAACAAACGATCGAACCTACACGCCGTCGAATCAATCTGTGTCTGGACAATGGGGATCACGATAGGGCGCTGAATTTGGCGCGAAGCGTAGACCACTATCTTGCGAAACAGATCCCCGCGCTTCCCTCCTCTCCATAACGCTGATCGGTTCATTCCAACCAAGAGAAAAAGAGAAGACGACGATTGATCCTGATTCATTATGGTGTCATTCTCTCGATAGCGTTCTTGAGACGCAGTTTCTTCAGTATTTCGATGACATGAGAACTACTCATCTTCGTTACACGCTTGAAAGAAAGATTGTCCGAAAACATGCGTTCTCAAAGCCCCCGCAACAGGCCTAGAGATGAAATGAAAAGGAGCCTACGAAGACTCCCGAACAAACAGGAAAACCGGATCCATTCGTTCCGGACATTCGGCTACATACGCCAGGCGATTTAATTCCGCCTGGTCGAGACACTCATTTGCGTCAAGAAGGCTTGAGTCCTCTTGTTCTTCGGTTTCGTTCATCTTTCGGTGACTATCGCTTACAATCCCGAATTCCTTCCGCAACTGTTCTTCCTGTTGGGGATTCGCTTTCGGGTAGATCGGGAAACATTCGAAGCAATTCCAGAATACGATATCCAGTTCAGCGTTGTACGCGGCTTGGAGTTCATTTCCACAAACACATCGTCTGGTAAACCGGACGCTACTTAGGCTTGATTGTTCTTCCTCAGATTTCATTGTGTTATTCATTTTCGTACCTCCTTACCACCAGTTGGTGGTTCTCTCCATTGCCGGAGAACCACCTTAATGAAAGCGGGATAGCGGGTGGCTGTGAGCGAATCCCTCGATAAATCTTTAGGCCGGAAGGCCGGCCCGCCTTGGCGGGAAAAGATTTACGTAAGGGATTTGCGTGGCCGCCCGCGTGCAGCGAATCATGACAGCGATACTGCAACAGCTTGTTTTATGATTGTGGAATAAATTGGTCAAAAAAATGAAGAGATAATCTATGACTTGTAATGGTGATAAACGTTTGTTCTTTGAATGAACGAATTAAAAGCAAATGTGAATTTTGTAGCGATTGCGATAGTCAGACAGATGATGTCTTGGAGGTTGAATGAGTAGACGATTCATTCCATTCAAGACTCCGTTGATTCTAGGCTGTGATCAAACCACGGCCATATACCAACTCGCGTAAAACGATAATAGCAGGGGGCGCGGGGGACGCGTCCCCCGGATTTTCCTGAGCTCGTCAGCGCGGAGCGAAAAACCATTTTCTCATTCAAACCAACGCAACCAACCGCGCCTCAAAATCCTGTTATCGGCTCCACAAACATTCCACAAAAACAGACCAATTCTTTCTTCTCTCCTTGCATTCAAAATCTTGCGCAACTCACAAATCCATATTTCAATATTTTCTTCATCTTCCCCAACACAAAATCAACTCACTTTCTCCCCATTCTAACACGCGTGATCTCACTCAACTATATCGAATTGTTTTTCCGTCTGCTGAACATCGCACCTTCATTCCCACAATCCCAACCGTCCCTTTACCAAAACCATTCTCCTCAGACAAAACCACCAATCCATCTCTGCCTATCACTATAACTTGAACTCATCCGAACTCTCGATCCCGCCAACAACCAACGCAAGACAAAAACAAGAGAAGAAAATGAAAAGAACAAAATCCTCTATCTGTGAAATCCAAACGAAAAACTCTACTCCATTCTCAACCATTTTCTCTTCACGCTACTCCACACAAAACCAATTCCCTTTTTACCGATCATAACAGGCTTGACATCTTCCTCTCCAAAAATCCAATAGAACTTCCGCTTGTTGAACACTCCTCGTCATCTCTGCAATCCCAACCGTTCCATTCTCAAAACCTATCGTTCCATTCTCATCAGGCAAACTCCCAGCCCGTCTCTAACCGAAAATTCAACTTGATCTCTTCCACACTCTCGATCCTACCAACAACCAATCCATCTCGAAAACAGGAATTACACCGACAAATCCTCGATTCAATCCAAATCCCAACTATTCTCGATCCAAATCCTCCTGACACTCACACGAAACAACAACCTGAAATAGGAAGCCAAAGAAACAACAACAAAAGAAAAAAAAGAAAGAAATTCAATCCATGCAAAACGTCATGAATTCCTGATCTCTGTACAACGAATCAAGGAGCGCAAGAGATTCTCGAAGTTGCAACCACTCTTCTTTGATCCGCTTATGTGTGTCTGTGTTAATCCCATTGAAGGTCATTTCCATCGCCATCTTCATTTGATAGTAGGAATCGATATGTCGAACCAATGCCGGATGCCTTGCTGCGCTTCCCACCAATGACTGGGTTCTTCGTGATGTCCAATACAAATCACTCAAGTAGCGCAAGACGTCTCGGGTCTGTTCGGTGTCTTTCCATGTATTCATGGTTTTTGGGGTTTTCATTTTTGTTACCTCTGGAGAATGACTCTTTGGCCGTTCTTCCAAAATTATCATTTTCTCATCATGGGGGGTCTTTAAGCGAATCCCTCGATAAACCTTTAGGCCCTTGGGCCGGCCCCGAAGGGGAAAAGGTTTACGTATGGGATTAGCGTGACCTCCTGTGATGAGAAAATGATAATAGTCGTTTTAGGGACACGGGGCTTAAGTCGTGGAATATCAACGGGCTTCCCTGTCCGTAATTGGGGGTGGGTTTAGGACGCGCTTTCTTTTCGTTGGGGACAGGATTGAAGCGTTTGCGGATAATCCGGTTAGGGTTTGGGATGAATGAGGACAAAAAAGATATAGATTGAGGACGATGATCCACTGGTAAGGGTCATGGATTTCAGGATTCCACGAAGGATTGGATACTTGAATCTTCCACTGCCGCGTGATGGGATTTCAGGATCGAGGCCCGGGTGATAATGGAACCATCATCCCGGTTTAAAATCGTTCCCCGTTCTCTTTATGGCCGGTCTCATCCGTATCCACGGCCTTATCAAGTATTGGACAATTCTTGATAAGGCGTGAGCGACACCTATTGTCACTGGAACTCACAAAATTCAGGAGTGGAATTCTCTGGGATGGTGATGAAGAGGTCGCCTGCGCTGTTTATACCGTTTGTTGGATCGAAAATTATCTGTTTTGATTCGATACTGAAAGATGGCGTTTTTTCCATGAATGAATTGGGGCCGCGGCTGACGATTACGCATCCTTTTTGATTGCCCCCTCGGAATGTGAATTGATCGTTGAGTTCTTCTTTTGAGGAGGCGACAAGGAAATATCCGTCCTCATAGCGATCTGGGAAAGGATCGTGGAAAAAGATCTGGCCCAGGTCCTTTGATAAGGATAGGTAAAAGAAATTATACGCGTTAAATGCGCTTGTCCATTCAATGGAACCATCTCCCCATGTAGGAGGAGGAATAAATACGAGATCTTCAGGGTAGTGTTGATTTGTCGTATAGAATTCAATATACCGCTGTGAGAGAACGTGACATTTCGAATGCAATTGAGCGATTTTGGCGCGGGATACAATGTGATGATAGGAAGCAATCGTTATCAGACTCAAAATCGATAGAATTGAGATCGCGATAATGAGTTCAGGAAGAGTGAAGGATGATTTACCGGCAAATAAATCACGCATCTGAATGATTTCGCTAAATTATTATACTTATCCACCCTGCGATGTATCATTTTTCACTCTATCGAATCACAGATACTTTTGTCAAGAGAGATATAACCATCCTCTCATTTTTTCGATCTTCTCAAGACCTGAGTCCAAGGAATGCTTCCTGACTCAGTCCACCAGACTTTCTGATTCACGAATTGGTTCCGTTTGACGCATTGGTCGCGATCAATAGTGAATGACTCTCCGGATTGAATTTCTTTCCGATAGGATTGAGTTTGAATTTGCACCCTTCCCTCGAATACATCCAAAAACAATTTCTGATTTTCAAGCGCAATACAATATTCCGTTCCCAACACTTGGATATCCGCAATCGATGTTCTGATACTCCATTCTGGTTCAGTATCATCCGTGTGCATATACTGCGCTCGGCCTCCTATCAATCGAATGCGCTGATTCTCTTCATGCTGAATCGTTGTATTTCGATCGAGAATTATGGCGGTCTCTTGATTCAGTTGCGCATACATTTGATTGTTCAGAGTGGCGAGTACGCTAATGGACAGGTAATTTGAATTCATTGGCGCCGGCGATCTGTTCTTTGTCATCGATATGAATAACTCCTTGTCCGTGTATTATCTTCATTCTTAGACTTGATTGTGGCGCATAGAAGCAATAAATAGTAATCGCAAAAAGAATGAAGATCGAAACGGACACTGTAATGGGCGCCGTTCGCCATGAGAATCGCGGTTTCGACTCAATAGTATGAATGGAACGCAGAATTCTGAACTCCAAATTCTGTGTTGGGATCAGAGATTGTATTTCATTTGAAACTTCATCCATCAAAGAATCAACGATGGAATCGTCTATGTTTTTATTCATCGGAATAACTCCATTTTTGATGAAAAAGGGTTTTCAATTTTGAGCGCGCGCGCCGCAGACGACTATTCACAGCCTCAAAATGGATCGAAAGAATGCTTGCGATTTCTTCTCTTGGAATTTGTTCGATATAGTATAACGTTAAAATTTCCCGGTCTTTTCTCGACAACCGGAAAAATATTTGTAGGGCTAAATAATTTTTCTCCTTCTCATCGAGTCTTTCGCACGGAGTCGTAACCGGTTCCGCGTCATTTCCTTTACGGCGAAATATCCGGATAATGCGCTCCCGCCGGATATGGTTGATACTCAAATGACGCGCAATTTGGAACAGAAGAGCGCGAACATTGAAGATGGTCTTTCCTTTCAACACATAATTGGTCCACAGCGACAGAAACGAGTCATGCACTATATCATCCACTTCTTCAATATTCCCAGTTTGTGCAACCACATATTTCCGCATTGAATCCTGGTACAAACCGATTATTTTCCGGAACGCATATTCAGATCCTGCGCCTAACAGCTTTTCCAGGCTCAAATGTGATGATTGAATAGTTTCCTCATGAAATTTCGGATTCGTTTCCATTCTAAAGACCAATATGAGTAACGCGATCAATAAAGGGCACTTCGACTATTAGTTTTATTCGTATATAAAAACGATTACACCAATCCATATTGAATAGTCGACTTCCAATCAAAATTTGGTCAAAAAAATTAATGAATTTTCCAATTCTCAACCGCGCTGTTCACTGAAGTCGGTGTGGGCGCCGGTATTATGTTTGGGTCATTGAAGTAAATTCGGTTTAAGAAACTGGATTGATTTTCAGTCACAAAAATGACCTCTGCGGCTCTATTGCCATCGGTGTCACCCAATATCGGTGTACCCTTGAGCGTTCCTGGAATATAGTAAGGAGGGATTCCGGCGGTCGATAAATCTTCCGTAAAAATATATAGAATGAATCGCTCTCCTACTTTTTGTACGGTTGGGATTTCAGCAAATGAATTCCATTGCATATTGGCCGCTCCAGAAAACGGTTCGGCGTTCAAGACAGTGAAAACCCGGACACGATTCTGGGATGGATTCATCCAGTTGAGATTCGAACCGCTTGTGAAAAAAACGATTTCCGATTCCACATCTTCATCCCAGTTGCCAACCGAAAGAGTCAGGCAATCTTCCTGTTGCAGTACAAATTCGCGAATAAACCGGCCGTCAAAAAGATCCAACAGGAAAACCGACCGCGGAATACTCGCATCGGAATTTTGATTAAGCGCGGTTCCCGCGATCACAATGGGATCGCCGCTATTGGATTGACCGATGGCTAAACGAGAGATAAACAGATCAGACCGAATCGGCTGCTCCCACAGCAAAACAGGCTCATCCGATTCTTGGCTGAACAGATAGGCGTATATAGAGGTAGAAGATGTAGATTGAGAGAGATCGGGTAAATTGGTCGCCGCTAGAATCAGATACGATTCCTTGAACAGATCATCTTGAGTGATCGCCATAACCGCCGGTGAAATGGGAGCGGGAAAATCGATTGTTGTTTCATGGTTTTTTCGTGATATATCATACATTCTCACAAAGCTATTAGCGTTCTCCGTATTCTCGTAAGTAATCAATTCGAGAGAACCATCGTAATTGATATCCACTGCCGTAAAAATCTTCTCGTTTGCAGTACCATCTTTCCCAGGAATTTGAAAGAGATGACTTTCATTTAAGACGCTATAGGCTCGATGTTCTGTTTTACCGTTGAAATAGGCCGAGTATAAGACGTCTTTTAAATGATCGTTATCAACATCAACCAAAGCGCTTAGGTAAATCGATGGTTTTGGGGAGCCAATTATTGGGATCGTATCAATGGATTGGATTGTAAAATCAATAAAATAAATGTTATCACGATCGACTGATTGACCGATCACTTCTTGAATCCCATCTTGATCCAAATCGGCGCACAATAGATTTTCAAGGACTGATGGGATTCGAATGGAGTCAACATTCAAGAAATTCTGTATGTTCGTTTCAGTGAAGGGAAATTCTAAAAATGCGCTGGATCTCCTGTTGGCAAAAGGATGATCCCACTCACTCTCCGGATTCGCAGGAATTGGAGTAGTGAGTAAACCCATCAATAAAACAAAGAAATAAATCATTCGGATTCAATATCGAATTCAAAATCGTTTTCTTTAGTATAGTCGATTTTTCATACTCACTTGGTCATCAAAATGCTTTTTTCATCCAGAAAAAAAAGATCGAAGAAACGCCTTCATCCTCCAAAATGCCTTTCATAACACTTTACTAGTGATATGAAAAAAGACTATAGTTTTTTGCATTCGGCTGGTTTATCTCAAAAAAACGCGCGGATTCGTAGTATCGATACCCCGAAATTGCTCATTGGATTGAATAGGTGAAAGAGCGAGTATTGAATTTCCTTGGCAATTATTCATTTGTTCAATAATTTTATAGAATAATTCATCCTATTGAGAAATTGGAATGTTAAATGAACTCACTAAATCGATTGACTTGTCTTCTGTTCTTGTTTCTATTCAGCACAATCTCTTATTCACACACGGCTAACCAATGGCTCACGCAATGGGGAAATCCCCAAAGGACTCGGTATTTTTCGTCGGACCATATACCTTCTCAAAAAGCCACCCGATTGACAAAAAGAACAATTCAATTGCCATTCCCAATTGAAGAATTTTTCTATACGGCGGACGTTACTGGAGATGGAAAAGCCGAGTTCGTCTCGTTGATTCACGATCCACCTTCGATTTTGATCGTGGATCTTACGAATGAATCATACGAACAGATTCCATTAGAAAAGAGTCCTCATCTGACAGAAGAGAATGCTGAAATCGAATATGCGATTAATCAACTTGTGGATTATGATGACGAACCTGGATTGGAGATTTTCTGCGAAGTCCTGCCAGTTGTTCCCGGATCGTATTATGATGGCAAACCGACATTTTACCAGATTGTTTCTCCCCGTTTGAAGAAGGTCATCCATAGGTTTTCTGGTATTACCATTGAAGACCGGAGTGGGGATGGAATGTGGAGCGGGTGCGAAAGCGCTTCCATTTTATTCAAGGACCAAACGGATCAATGGAAAATGGCCGCATACATGTCTGCCGGGCATGAGGATTACAAACCAAGATCGATCAATATATACAACATTGAAAGCGGTCAGCTGGAGGCGCAATTTCATACGGCCACGAGCACACGGATGATTTCATTGCTTAAAACGGAAAGCGACGAAATATTGATGACGCTTTGGTCTCACACCCCTGATAACTGGATACGGATCAACGGAGAGATTCAATACGATGAAGATGGAAGCGCGATTAATGTAAGTGAGATTTTGGATGAAAAGGTCGTAACCGATAAAGAAGGGTATAGTATCTGTTTGAACTATGATGGCTCGCTGAACGAAGACGCGCTCCAATTACGTTGGTATTCAAAAAATGCGGATTACTGTTCCATCAATTCTGCAATTATTCAAGACTCTCAGAATAGAAACCTTACCGTAGATTTATGGCATGTCATTCGCGCATGGGATCCGCTATCCCCTGGAGGAATACGCATTTTTGATTTGGAGACAGGAGAGACAATTAATGAATTTCAAGCCGATGAGGGATTATCGTTTGAACACATTATCGCTCCACCCCATAGCGATAGGATTTACACTCGAATTTACGAACTTCCTCATCTAGTCCAATACAATATCCAAAACGGCGAAAATAAAATTGTAGAATTATCCGATAATTCCATCGTTCAACTCGAACTGATTGGGACGGCGGATATGGATGGCGGCGGTGAGTATGATATTGTTGTTATGAGTAATGCCTCGGATGAGTTTGAATTGATTGTCCTGGATACAGATCTGAACGAAAAAACCTCCATTCCAATTCCTCCATCCTATAAAACCGCTGTTTTTGGGGACGCGAATCAGAATGGATACCCCGAAGTCTATTTGATCGATCAAAATACCAACCAGAGTCTCACCATTATTGAATACGGCAATCCTTCTTCTTTTTTCCCGTTTAACGATTACAAATAAGGGCTTATGGATTTCAGTCTTTCATGCGGGATAGTATGCTTGAGTCTTCCAATGCGAACTGGCGGCCTAGGACCGACACTCGATCGGCAAGGGAACCATCATCCTGGACCCAGATAGAAGCGCCCAATCCCCGGTTGAGAATCCGTTGTTCGGTCGTGAGCCAGACGAAAGAGTCGTCCGGAATTTGTTGTGCGAGATTATGTATTTGTTTCAACCGGCGGTCAGAATTACAAACCACTAACAAAACAAATCCGTTCAATGGCGCCTTGAAAAAACGCTCATACCGTTTGTATCCTTGGGAATGAAAGTAGAGCTGGTACCGATAGAATTTGTGATGAATCGATCTTGAGTTGCCATTTTCGCTGGCAAGAGGTTCCGTGGAACGATCGACTTCTAAGAAAAACAGGTACGTTTTCCCCAAGCCGGAATTAGTGATTGCCATGACCGCGTCAGGGATGAAACTGGCTTTCATATCGCCCATTCCATCCACAGGCACTTGATCGTAGATGAAAGGTTTTCCATTTTGCGTAGGCGGTAAAAACGGGGATGTTTGAGAGAGGAATTCAATGGAAATCGCTGAATTTCTTTGTAGGATTTGCGCGGCGATCTGGATCCAATTCACGCTCAGTTGATGTTCGATACTCACCGGACTTTTCCACCCGATCTTCTCATACGAATGTTCTTCTTCCAACGCGCCTTTTTCATGCAGGCATTGAACGCCTTTCTGGGAGAGTGAATAAATGAATTCCGGCCGTCCTGACTGCCCTCGCACAACTCGCTTTCTTTCGATCGCGTAATCCATGCAAAACAGTTTCGCCATCCGCCTGCGGACAGTCCGAACATGGGCGCCTTCCAGAACGGCGATTTGCTTGACCGTCAAAAGCCGGTATTCCGCAATCAAGTACGCTAATTTCAGGTCTTTCGAATCGATTTTTTGAGTCATGATGTTTCCTCCATCTTTATTTATAAAAAGAAGCGGGAAGAAATGACCAGATATTTCAATTGAGCAAATCCACACGAAGGAATTCTCTATTGCTGAGGATTGGATTGGAAATCTATGATAAGCGAGATCAGCAAAACCTGTTTGTAGCAAATTTGATTCATTTAAAAACCGAAACATTTAAATACAGGTTCATCACTACTTTATAGAAACAACACCCGTGGTGATTGCATTGAATTTCGGACAACCAAACTACAATCAACATACGCCTTATATGGGCTTGGAATCGAGAACGGATTATTTGAATCCTTCTTCATCGGTTTATTCCCAATCTAAATCCTTGTCCCTTAAACAACCGGAAACTTACTCTGGAGAGATTGACTCGGACAAAGTTTTGTCCCCCACTCATCTGGATGCGCTGACTGATGGAATCCGATCTGAAAAAACGAGGGATCCGATCAACCATTTTCTGGCGGATAAGAAAGCGTTTTTATCGAAAAGCGTGGAAGATATTTTGGGGATGATTTATGAACGAGAATATTTACGGGATACGAACTGTTACCGGATCGATCGGGATTCCTGTTACATCTCCCAGAAACTGTATGAAATCTACTACATTCCCATCGGCCTGAATCCCAACATCGATAAACTGCGCTCCAATCTCGAACGGGAGATGATTGCGTTTGAACGTGAGAAGCGGATGGAATCGGTGGCGTGCTGGCGGGATATCACTCGCTTAAAAAACGATCTGCGCGAAGTCATGCGCGAGTTTTCCCAAGAAAATCGTAAAGGTTATCTGCTGTCAGGTGATCGATAAAAATGGAGGTTTATGAATTGTGCCGGAAGCTGAAACCCGTGTTAGGCGATCGAGCGGATCGATTGTGGTTGGCCTATCTGGCCGAGGATAATCGCGGGAAACAGGAATTGGAGATCGCATTACAGTTGTTAGCCGCTCAACATCTGGGCGTAAACGTTCAGTTTCCTGATGTTCATCTATCCGCTCCACCACAGGATAAATCTCATGGAAAGTATAACCTCGGTTCGGTGGTCTATTGCGATCGGCCGCTTCATCCATTTGGGCTCCGGGAAGATGAACTGATTCAACATACCGCGATCTTTGGCCGGTCGGGAGCAGGCAAAACCAATACGGTGTTTGTCCTTCTGGAGAGTTTGCTGGATCAAAAAAAGCCGTTTCTTTTGTTCGACTGGAAGCGAAATTATCGAGATCTTTTATCCGTACGGAAAGATGAAATCTTGGTTTATACAGTTGGAGGACAGACCGTTCCCTTTGCGTTCAATCCATTGATTCCTCCGGAAGGAACCAGCGCGGCGGTCTGGCTCAAAAAAATGATCGAAATCATCGCTCACTCCTACTACTTGGGAGAGGGCGTCATGTATCTTCTCCAGGAAGCGATCGATGCGGTGTATCACTCCTTCAATGTGTACAAAGGAAATCCTCCTAAATACCCCACCTTTAAAGATGTTCTGGAATGGCTCGAAAAACATCCAGTCAAAGGACGTAAAGCGCAATGGATGGATTCCGCTTTGCGGGGTGTTCGATCGATCTGTTTTGGGCATATGGGGAACGTGATGAATACCAGCGTTCAATCGAACGTTGGCGATCTATTGACCAGGAACGTAATCCTGGAATTGGATAGTCTGACGAACGCGGATAAAACATTCACGATCGAGTCGCTCTTGCTGTGGATTCATCATTACCGTTTGACACAGCCGGATCGAGAGACCTTCAAACACGCCATGATCATCGAGGAAGCGCATCACATTTTACTGAAACGTTCCGGCGCCGGCAGCGGCGGGGAAGCGATCACGGACACCATTCTCCGTGAAATCCGGGAGTTGGGAGAAGGGATCGTGTTGGTGGATCAGCATCCGAGTTTGATCTCGATTCCCGCCATGGGCAACACCTACGCCACGATCTGCATGAATCTGAAACACCGGTCCGATGTCAACGCGGCGGGTGGGGCGATGCTGATTGACAATGAAGAGCGGGAATTATTGGGGCGGCTGCCAATTGGACGGGCGGTCGTCAAACTGCAGGGCCGCTGGCTGCAACCGTTTGAGATCTCGATTCCCCATCGAAAAATCCCTAAAGGATCTGTGAACGATACCGCTTTGGCGCAGCACATGGTAGAACGGAATATCCTCAATCCTTATGCGGAATATGATGAGGTCGTACATGGTACTGAGAACCCTATCACTATCCAATTGAATGAGAAAGAAAAAACCTTTTTGATCGATGTGTTTCAGAATCCACTGTTTGGCGCGGTGGAGCGGTACCGGCATCTTCATTTGAGCCGACGAAAAGGAAACGCGATTCGGGAATCGTGTATCGAAAAAGATTTGATCGAGCCGGAAGAGATCCGGACACACAGCGGGAAAACAGTTCTGCTGGGATTAACGCCAAAGGGGAGAGCCTGTCTACGAAATATGAATTATGACGTTCCGAATAAATCTCGTTGGGGCAGTCTGGATCATGAATTTTGGAAAGAAAAAGCCGCGCAACAATTCGTTCTTTTGGGTTGGACTGTCAGGAAAGAAGAATCCGGTCATGGATACACAGATCTTGTGGCGGAAAAGAACGGCCAAAAAATTGCGGTGGAGATTGAAACGGGAAAATCAAATTGGAGGGAAAATATCCGGAAGAATCTAGCGGGAGATTATCGAGGGATTTTCATCCTAACTACCAAACCAGAAACGCAGAATCAGATTCTAAAAGTGATCGATGAAATGGAAACCAAGATCCCCATCAAAGTGAAACAAGTCCAAGATTTCGTGAAATAAGGAAAAATAAAATCTCTGGAGTGAAACACCGTGTCAAAGGAATCCGATTTCAGTGATTCCAGGAGTATTTACCTTTCATATTTCAATTGACCCTCTATAGAGCCTATTTCATTCCAGGATAAATAGAATCTTGGAATATCTTCATTCGGAAGAATCCGTTGGATAATTCCAAGATTCATAATCATGCAATGCATGGGATAATTGATCTTCAATCAACAACCATGGGCTGTGATTTCTTCCCCTCTTTTGTGAGAGATTCAATCTGAGTAATGATGGTGGATGCGCATCGGCGGATCTTCTCCAGACGATTGAGCAGTTTGTTTTTATCGCCTTCCCACAGGCGGATGTAATCGGACGACGCTTGGATAGCCTGTACGCTGAACCGCTCACAGACAACACAGGCGACAGCTTCGGCCTCCAATTCACGCAGCGAACGGGAATCGTTGGTTGTTTGTCTTTGATGGAGAATTTCATGGGCGAATTCATGCGCGAGCACAGCGAAGGTTTCCGCGGAATCCATTCCCTTTTTAATCGTTATGGATCCTTTTTTGGAATAGCCAAACGCCCGGCCTGTGTACCCATAATCGAGCTGGATTCCATTTTTACGAACAGCTTGCTCCAGCATGGAAAGATATTGTCTCGCTTCACCTTGTGCTCGAAACGGTTCGGGTAATTTTGAGCCGTGTGTCTGCGCTAGATCGAAAACACAGACCACGCGGAACGAATATATTGTGTCTTCTTCAAATGGCTCTTTCGAGTCTTCTTGCTTTGTTTCTTTTGACTGTATTGAAGCTGTTTTCTTTTTGTAGCAAACCGGAGCGAGGATGCGGATGGCTTTCTCGCCGCGTTTAATGGATCGATGGAGACGTTTCCAGGTTTGAAATCCGGCGACTTGCGTGGCTTCAGGGCGTTGGGCCAAAATGAGAAATTGATTGGAGGTGGAGTACGTATGGAAAAGCGACATGGTTTTCAGGTATCGAGTCATTTCTGCTGAGTATCCTTTTTCCAGCTGCTCCCCCAATTTGGTGATGGTCTCCTGGATGATTTTCCGGCTTTGTTGGATCCGATCTTTAGTATTTTGGTTTGGTTTCATTTGTATCCTCCGGCTAACTGGCCACCCTTGGACCAGTTGGCTGGAGGATCTCATCGAAGTAAGTAAAAGCATGAAATAATTCAGAGAATCCAGCTGGATTATGTCCACGAATAATTTTCTATATGAAAGATAATTCCTCAAAAAAAGGGGATTTCTCCCCTTCAATTCATCGCAATCAATCCTACCGTAAGAATAGAAAATACCAGCGTCGTTTTGACTTCTGGTTTTCCGTTTCACGATGAATACGCTGACGTTCCAGTTCTGAAAGCTTATGACCGATTTCTTCTGTGGTTTCTTCCTGAGCAACAGCGCGATAGGCGGTGACGCTTTTGAAGATGACCGGTTGATACTTGGCTTCGACGATATCGATCAGTTCGAGGATTGCTGCGCCGATTCGAGCAGCTTTGACATGCTCTTGGAGATCGTTGAAGTGACTATCGAAAATCGATTGTTCGGTCAGGATATCTCGCAGTCCTCGGCCTACATTTCGATTCGATTTTGCGTTAGCTGTTTTACTACCGTTATTATTCATGATTTTGTTCCTTTCTGGTTTTTTAGATTTCTTGCCAGACCGATCCGGAATTGATGCCGGGGGCAATGGCGTGCGCGGCGGCTGTCAGCGTTCGATAGACTGTCCCATTGAACAGGATGGATCGACCATCGGAGCGTTTGTTGGATGGATCGTCCACGATGACGGCTTCGTAGGTTTGGCCCCGATAGGTGGTTTGAATTGTTGAACCAACCGGTGGGATTTCCAATGGTTTGCGGGTGTGTTCGGGGATGTATTGCTCATCGCCGGTTTGGTTTGGAATCTTGGTTTGGATTTTCTCCTTTCTTTTTGGCTTTGAACTTTGATTCAGTGTTGGCGGTGATTTGACACTTGGTTGTGATTTGTTCGAATCACAATCGATGAGACGTCTTTCTTGTTCACGTATGCAATCGGTTTGGATGCCACAGCTCGCGCATTCCGGAGCGATGGGATCAAACAGGGCGAAACAGGATGGATTTTGGACACAGGTATCCATTGATAAATCTCCTTTCGATATTGAATGGTTATTTGTTGCTGGTTATTTGCGGTTTCTGCGGAGTAATTCAGAAAACTTCGTGTAGAACGCTTTAGGAAGTTCTGGCAGGTTTTGAACGACTACGTTCTCTTTGAAGAAATTCTTTACGTAATCCGCTTGGATGCCAACGGCCACACACTCGATTCCGGCCTTTTCACATTTACGCAGGTTCTCTTCGAGATGTTTAATGACAGCTATCTGCATCGTTGGATTCCCGCTGTATGGTTCTCCATCCGTGAGAACAAGGATGATCTTTCGGGTTTCCTTCCGGATGACGATACGTTTTGCAGTGAAAATAATGGCGTCATCGATGGGTGTGTATTCCAGGGCGTTCATAGCAGGAACGCGAGGCTTCAGCGCCCGGAATGGTTCGTCGAACGCCTTAAAGATGGAATAGACGCAGGGAAAGAAGCGGGTATAGAGTTTGGAGAGTTGCTGCAAATCCATCCCCGTTTCCCGTGTCAATCGGGCGAAGGCCCGTTTGGAAGGCTCAGTCGTGAAGCCGATTACCTCGGAGGGGATACGCAGCTGGTTGAGTGTTTCAGCGAATAGGATGGCGACTTGGCGAGCCAGGTAGATGCGTGGGCCATTCATCGAACCGGACAGATCAACAAGAAGCGACACCGCTACCGAATCGGATTCGCATTCTTGGATTTGCCGAAAGACTTTGTTCGAGCCCTGATTGAGCAGCGCATAAAGCTTTTTGCTGTTGACCTGGCCTTCTTCCCGATCGTTGACCCAGAACCGGGTATCGCGCGAACGGAGAGTTCGAATCAACTGTTGCCGAAGAGCGCCGACATGAGGCCGAACAGCATTGCTCAAGTTTTGATAAGTTTCACCGTTATCCAATGATAGAGGCGTAACAGCTTTATCCAGCGATGGATCGTATACCCGGTAGGCTTGGTTTGTTCCATCACTGAATTCTTCTTGGACTTGCTCTCTGATAGTTCTCTGGAGCTCGAATGGATGGCCGGTGGATGAGTATTGTCCGGCTAAGGCCTGATCCATCGCGCCTTTATTTCCATTCTCAGAATCATCTGATGGACTACTTTTCGAGTTCGAGTGTTCATCCGAGTTCGAACCATCTTGTTGATCCATAGAATCATCCTTTTGTCCCTCGGAACCGTTTTGCCGATTGTCAGATTCTTCTTGACCACCAGAGGAAGAGGATTTTGTTGATCGCTGATCCTTGTCTATTGGTTCTTGCTTGGATTCACCAGATGAGGATTGTAACTGTGATTCTCGATTCTTTTCCGTACTATTTGGTTGTTTTGAATTTGAAGGTTGACTTTCTTGCTCAGCTTTATACTTGAGGCGTTCCAGGATACTTTCCGCCATTGCGCAGGCTTCGTCAGTGTTATGGAGGGATTTGAACCGCTCCGCTTCGTTCTTGAATTGTTCCACCATTCCGATCGCGTCTTCGCCATACTGGTCATAGGGCAGATCCATTCCAGTAAGGAACAGACCACACAAGAACCGGACTGGGAGAGGCATTTGATCGATGGGATGAGTGCGAGTGATCTCTGCGACGCTGTGCAGGATGTTGTGACGTGAGCCCGGATATTCCTTCTGCATGGCGTAATTGACGCGCACATCTTCGATGACATTAAGCGTATCAAATCCGAAATCGCCCCATTTCTGTTTGAAATTCTTCATGCGGCCATCAAAGTCGCTGAAGAGGATATGGGCGGTCTCATGATCCAACTCACCACGGACCAAACTCCATAACGACTCAGAGATCTCGTCTGGCAACGCCGGCAGCCAGATGGTCCGGCCGTCGGTCTTGCATTCGTTTCCTTTGCATTGGACTGAGATGTTGTACTTACGGGACAAGATTCGTCCAACGCGTTCCAAGGTGGTTTCTAATCCGTATTGATTCTTCATGATTCATTCGCTCCTTTCTGTGTAGGATTCATGAGATCTCCCAGGCGCCGCTGCGCGATTTCTTCAACGACGCGCCGGTCATCTCGGGAGAGCTTGTTGAGAACGGTGAGTTCCAACGCTTTGGTCAGGTTACCGAGTTGATCGTATTTCCTGGCGAAAGCGAGCAAGCGACGGGTGGAAAAACTGCAATAACACTCTTCGCGTTCCGCCGCTTCGCGGACCTGGCGGGCGTATTTCACCAGACGTCTGATGTCGGTCTTTTTCAGGCTGGAGACTTTTTGAGAGAGGATTTCGGTCTCGGTTTTCTCATCTGGGTAGTCCAGATAGATGACTGTGTCAAACCGGTCTTTGAAGGCTTCGTTCAAAATCTGCGTTCCAGCGTACAATCCAGACTCATCTCCATTACCGATCGTATTGGCGGTGGCGATGATGCGAAAATCGGGATGGGGAGCGATTATCTCGCCGTCTTTTTCGAGAAGCGTGAGTTTGCCGCATTCTTCGAGCACGCTTTGGAGCACAAATAAAATATTTGGCAGAGCCGCGTCGATCTCATCGAGCAGCAGCCAATCACCGTTTTTCATGGCAGTGGGCAGGATGCCCTCGCTGTAAACCATTTCTTTGCCACGAACGGTCCAGCGGCCCAAGAAATCAGAGACCGTAGTCTCGCCATTCAGGTTGCAGCGCCGCAAAGGAGTATTGGTCTGGGCGGCGAGCTGCATGACCAGCGAACTTTTTCCTGTGCCGGTCGGACCGACGATCATCACGTTTTCCTGGTGGTTAATGGAGTGGATCAGGTAAGCGGCCTCGGGCGGGAATTGGTAATGCGGATCAGAGTTAGGCACTATCGGATTTGCGCCATTTCTCTTTTTGAGCGCCGCGTCATGAATCCGGAACTCTGCTGTGGCTTGTATCGGTGTTCGTTTGACGGTTTTGCCGGATTGGATCTGATTGAGCAATGCCGGAGCCACCAGAGGCGCGCCAGGGTATTGCTTCAGGTACTCTTGCGCCGTTGTGCGGTGACATTCACCGAGGTGACCATACAAAGCGCCATGGATTGACTCTCCACAAAGTTGACAGGTGATAGTATTCATCTCGTTTTCCTTTCTAATAAAAAAATCCCGGCAGACGCCGGGGCTGTTTCGTTTGCAGGCTTTACGCCCTTTTTCATTTGTTTGAACTGTGGAATCGGATCATTGGATCTTGATTCCAGGATCGGTGAAATTTTTCTCACAGTTTTGACAGTAGAGATATTCCATTACCGGATTGATTCCATCCTCGACAGACTCGATTTCCTCTTCCGCCCAAATCAAACCGCAATCATCCTGGTAGAGATTGCGATAGATGCTGGAGGGAAGCACGACACAGAGCTGGATGCGTTTCACATCTTCATTTCCACAATGCGGGCATTGGATTTCTTTGATACACATTTCATTTTTCCTTTCTTTGATTGATGTGGTTTACGGTTAAATTGAAAAAGACCGGACAGAACTTGGTTCCATCCGGCCTTTTGCCTATGAATTGATTCAAATAGAACTAATCAACATCGATGTCATTGATGTTGAGTTAGCGCATCATCTTTGCGGGGGAAGGATAACTTGTAGGATGAATCGAGGAATGAGAAAAAGGAAAGAGAATTACTCACTTTCCCAGACGGAAACCATGCAGGGATCGCCTTCTTCGTCCATCTCCGTTTCCTCGCGTAGCTCTTGCTCGGTGAGATTGTCCACGTCGTAATCCTGGACACGGATTCTTACGCCAGCGGGGATGTTTTGGATATCCTGGATAACACCGCCGCGCACAAAGACGGTCACTTCATCCAATTCGATGACTGTAACATTCTTGATAGCCCGGCAACCTATCATCGCTATTCCTTCGTTGTGAAAGGCAGCCATGATTTCGCGTTCGTCCTCCGCATCATCCGCGTACATCGCAGCGAGTTCCTTGTAAGCTTGATCTTCTTTGTTTTCACCATCCGATTTTATGAAGATCGTCTCACAGTACTCGTGTTCTCCATCCACGATAGTGTAATGGACCTTCATCGTTCGATTTTCTTTTCTTGTGGTGTTTTTCATTGTTTTGATACCTCCTTCTTTTTTTTCATTGAACTAGTAATCCTCTGGAAAAATCAACGACACCAGATTTTGGCCATCGGTTCCGGCTCCTTCATCCAGGATGCCCCACAACCGGCGCCCGTTGATCTGGACGATCCACAGGTTGGGATTGGCTGGATCGGGAACCTTCATCTTCTCAAAGAGAATCGTGAACGCGTGATGGATTTCTTCTGGTGTCAATGTTTCGTATACAGCTCGTGACACAACAGTTTGGGATTGGACTTCTACGGTACTGCTTGTTCGATTGGTTTCTTTCATTTTGGAACCTCCATTGTTATGGTTGAGGCAAAACGGCCTGGCAGGCCAGTATCTGCCCTGCCTGGTTGTTTTGCTATTTGGATTCGGTTTTGAATAGAAAATGCGATCGGATTGATCGAGAAGAGATGCAGAGAGTATTCACTAGGCGAATCTCGCCATTTTACGTTTCTCGACGGGAATGTCCCGTATGGATTTCATGTCTTGACCACAGACCGTTCGTTCGCTGTTCAACGGTTTGTTGGGACAAACCGGATACGGACAAAGGTTTCATGCGGTCTTTTTTTGGTCTTCCAACCTGAAAGTCATCTCATTTTCCTGGCGGAAAAGATTCTACTTTCGGATGGTGTTTTGTTGTTCTTGCGCAGAAGTGAATTCCCTCCGGTTTATAAATCTTCCGGTTTTGAGCGTTTGGACAACTCTCTTTTGAGAGGATTGTTGTACCTCTTGAGTGACTGCAAACCGTAACCTTTAAATAGTAGTGACAATTCTCCTTGCTCCATGAAACGAATCACACCCCACACACCGGATGAAGAAATCGCCGATTGGATTGAAGAACAGCTCAAAGAAGTCAACCTAAAAGTCGAACACATTATTTACCGGCTGCGGTATGAAGATCCACGCATTTGGTTGGCTGAGAACGAGCGAAAAGATAAGAACCTAAAGAAATATTAATCTCTGGATGGGATTGTTTTTTCACCCCTGCCTTTTCGATCAAAATAGACGGTTTCTGAACGAATTCATTTTTTCTTCCTTGTTAAAATTTCGTGACTTATCATATGAGGACCATCCAAAAATGACCTCCTACCAAAAACCGTGCGAAAGCGTGGAATTTGAGTTCAATGGGGCAGGGGGACAAGCGAACTCCAACTAAAAGATTGAAAAATATGCAGTTTTCTTGCGGAATGGGATGAAATTTTAGGAGGGTATATACCTTTACTATCGTGTAGGCTGTCCATTGAACTTATGCATATGACTTTCTCGACGAGAAACATGAATTGAACTCATTTTTTGGTTATTTTACAGCAATCAAAAGAGAATTCTCAAAGGTAAAATATCAAATCCCGTTCTTTCTGTTCCTGGACGGAATCCTTCTTCTGTCGGAAATTCAGAACCAGATTGGCCACTTTCACTAACGCCCGGGGAAACTTGTTGGAAAACACCCAGCCTTCCCGATAGCCGTATGTCTTGTTAAACCGGGAGACGTGATCGATCAGCCCCATCCGCCGCATTTTGGCGCGAACCGTTTCCAAACTCCGGCGGCTCAATCCCAGTTGATCTACAATCGGATCCAGGACCGGTAAGAACTGATCCTTGGCCCATTTCAGTTCCACGAAGATCGAGAGAAAAATCTTTTGATGATTAGAGTTATCCGGAAAGAGAATTCTCGCCAACTCATCCGCGGATTCCAACCGGGATATCGTGTTATGGTTAGTCTCGATTTTTGTGGAAGCCATTTTATTTAGGGCGGTAGGATCGATTAGCTTGATTGACTCGTTTGCGTAATGTCACTCGTTCTTTCGCGATTTCAAGCGCCTGAGATCGTAGGTATGAGCCAAAATTGGATTCCAACCAATAGATCGTTGTATACGCGTTCACGTAAATATCGTTGAATAACCGTTGGAATCTCCAGCGGACTCCCTGGCGGGTCATGCCAAACACGCGCTCTATTTTCATCCCGTAATTCTTGTGCAATACCAATGTTTTTGGATCGGTCTTCTTCAGTTCAATGGATAGATCGTTCTCCTCAAACAGACCTTTCAACCGTTGGATGAACTCCAAATCCTTTTGTGTCAGTTTCACTTTTCTTTTAAGGATTGATGTTCTATTTAAGGTTTTCGATCTCCTCATCGAAATCCCGTTTAAACACCCAGATATCGTTCCCCTCTTGCCGCAAATGGACTTGCCGGTCATGTTCCATGAATATCAGTGTAATAAACCGCCAGATTCGATCCTTCGGTGTGGAAGGATGCAACGCCGGTATCTGTGAAAAGAGCACACTGCGCTGGTTTACAAGAGCAGAGATGGCGCGCTGGTAATCGGTCATGCAGAACGTTTCCGAACGGTCATATGCAAACTCATCATTCCCCGTTTCGGCGCCGATCAACCGATCCAAATCTTGTTCCAATCCTGGGATGGTGTCCAATTGGGGATAGTCCTCCAATTCCAGTTCTTTCGAATGAGAATCCCTTAGCTGTTTTCTCATCCTGTCGCGGTACAGTTGTTTCCGTTCGCGTGATTCTTTCATTCGCTCTCTAAAATAATCCGCGTCGAACAGCCGTTCATCAAAGAGAAATCTGGACGGAACGGTAGCGCCGCATTGCGTACAGGCGTAATGATACACTTTCTTCGTTAGCCTGGCTTTGCAGCAGGGGCTTGATTGAAATTCGATTGTCGGATCGAGTTGAACACCGCAGGAACATCGCCATGTCGTAGGAGAGAGAACCTTCATCTTTTGGCCGCATTGGGGGCACCGGTAGCGCATCCGCAGCACCGCCACGTAAAAATCCCGCGCAATAGTCTGGATTGTTGTCACTCGATCGTGAACACGGTCGATCGCCGCAATCAGAGGATTTGGATTCCTTCGTGGAATGAGCATGCCATTGGGGATATGCGCAAAGCATATAGATGTTTCGGTTGGAAAAACGAAAGGTTTATATAGATGTCGAGACCTATTGTTTTACAGGTGATCAAGTATGGAAGAACTATTTGAATGTCCTTATTGTACATCGTCTAACACAATTTGGCGGGGTTATCGTAAATTGAAAGAAGGGCGAGTCAGAATTCGCCAATGCAAATCCTGTAAGCGGCGATTCACTCCCAGAAAACAACCGGAATATGGTGATGAACCATGAATGGAATAGCCGCTAAACCGGAGATGGAATTCAAAGCCGGCGCGGTTCGCGCCGCTATCTGGATGAATCCACATCAATCCGCCGATGGGAAATTGTTTACCAGCGCGAAAGTCGTGGTGGAACGGATCTACAAGGATGAGAGCGGCCATTTTAAAAGCACACACCGTCTCGATACCAATGATATCCCCAAGGCGATCCTGGTTCTCAAAAAGGCGTTCGAAGTGCTTACGCTCAAAAAACCGGAGCCAGGATATCAGCCGACACAGTCTTCTCTCCATCCATCGATCCCTAACCGTCTACCATGAATCCCCGCTTTGAAGATCGGACTTTCTTGGCGAGTGAACCACTGGATTGGATTATGATTCAAAGAATCAGAGATCTGCGAAATCTTGCTGATGCGAGCCATGATCGATTGAGAGAATTACGACGGGAGCCCCAAAAGAATTCTTTGGAGATCCGGTTTGAAGAAACTGTTCTTCATTCGACCTTACGAACGATTGAGAAAATGGAACATTCATTGTTTCTGGAAAGGAATGACTAAAGATTTTGCCCGCAGGTCTTGAAGACCTTTTGGACGACTTTTTCTGGAAGAGAGGAAGACAGTTCCCGGGTTTTTTCCGTACCGCCCCTTTGAGATTACCCTGGCGTTGATTAAACCGTAGATGTCCAAAAAACTGACGATATCAGAGAATCGCCGCTGTGTGAGTGTCCGCACATTCCGCTGGTCACAGATGGATCGATAAATATCATAAGCGGGCCCGGTCCAGAGTTTTTCTCGTGAGTTATGCAAGCCAGTATAGCAAGCCAAGAGAGCGCATTTCTGTTGAGGCGCGAGAGCTTGGATTAACTGCTCGGTCTTGTCGATCTCCAACAAGGAATCCGCCTCATCCACTTCACGCACACCCAGATAACCGGTCGAATCTTCGGCGATTTTGACTCCTTTGACTAACAACTCGATGGCTTTGCGCGCGTCTCCATTCTCCCGTGACGCGTATGCGGCGATTTTGCGGATCGACGCGGGATCGACTTTCCGGATGTCGAGGGCTTTCTCCACCCGGAGATTTAAGATTTCAATCAGATCCATGGCGTCGTAGGGCTCAAAAATAATATCCGTCTTTTTGAGCACGGAGAGAATTCGAGGATCCAAGGTTTTGTCCCATTCGATTCGATTGGTCAGCAAGAGATAAAATAAGCGGACGGGAACCCGTTTGGGCAATGTTTTGGCTAAAAACGTGTAAAAGAGATCGCTGTTGGAGGTGACATTGTCGACCTCGTCCATCACAATGCAGACCAAGTTATGGCGGGCCGTCAGCGCCCGGATGACGGTCTCTTGCATCTGGTCTAACGCGATGCCTTTGCGGTACCGTTTGGTTGTCCCATCCAAGGATAAGGCCAGCTCGTTCAACGCGCCAAAACAGGTTTTCGGAGTGGTGAGATCGACGTAATAATACTGAAACTGAATCTGTTTGGCGCCGCACATGGAAGCCAGAGCGTTGAGGAAATGTAAGCAGGTGACCGATTTGCCCGCGCCGGAAGGGCCGTAGATCAGGAGATTGGCCGGCGAATCACCGGCCAGAACGGGTGATAAGTATTTGGCTAATCGATGCAGTTGTTGTTGGCGAATGTTGCGTTGAAAGATCTCTTTTAGAACCGTTACCCGTTCGGATTCCGTCAGTTTTTCATCATCGAGATAGGAAGGATTCAGCGTGATTTTCTTGTCTTCGATATGAAGAAACGCTTCTTGAATCAGGGATTCTGTGCTCGTTGTCGAGGTGGATGGTTCGGTTCCATAGGAAATCTTCTGACTCATGCCGTATAGGAAGGCCTCTTTCAATATTTAAATTTTTTCTTGTCCTGAAGGAGTGATAACAGAGAACTGGGAGGGAAGATTTCCTGTGGAACGCAATTATAAAATAAGGTTCATCCGGAAATTGGGCACATCGATTGAATTTTTAATAAAAAGTGTAATCGAAAGCCCTATGGATCGTGACGTGTCTGTGGACAAATCTATCGATATTGCCCACAGCCACTTGGATAACGATAAAGCCGTTATCCACACGCTCCACAGTTATACGGATAATACCAATTCTATTTTTTTCTTTGTTAATAACTGATTGAATATTCTATACTTAAGAATCTTGAAAAACTTGCTAAGATTTAAAGAAATCCTTGTATTGATCATTTTAAAAAACAGATTGCAAAACACCCAATAATCAATATTCCGATAGTCTATTCAAAGATTAGATAATCATAGAATAAGATACACAAATATTTGACAGATTACTTTTGACATTTAACAGATCACGGAGTATCGATGCTTTTTTCCTAGGAAATTTGAGGTATCACAATGATAAAACTTACAAAAAATGGTGAAATTTCCTAAGAAAAAACGCAATGCGCCCAATTTCCGGATGAGCCTAAAATAAGTTGTTTATTACTTCTTTTATTACATACTATATAGAAAACAAAAACAAACATTCAAATTCAAAAATTTTCATACATATCACAATTGAAAATGAGTTTCCACAGGAAATCTCCTCTCATGGTTCGACCAATTTCCAATGAATTTCCAATCGTAACATTTATATTTGAGTAGGAACAAATATGAATCCATGATTGGAAATCGAATGGCAAATGGGATAGATCATCACGCGTGGACATTCACAAGATCGTCAGTTCCCAATGGATTCTCTGCTTTGACTCAGTGGGATACTATCCTCGATCCAACCCATGTTTATCTTCGTCATTCTAACATCATCGATTTTTTCATTTTTGCTCTTATTTTCATCGGAATCGCTCATTTCAGTCTCCGAAAGAGATTTCCTGGTAGAGCAGGAAGAGCGGTCAGTTTGGGGATTGGATTGGTTCTGGCCTTTTCTATGATTTCTGCGGAAAAGAGATATCAATTTACTCTCACTTCATTTGGTACGGTGGCAATTGTCATTTTAACTCTTCTGTTTGGGATTATGGTCTACCAGATTTTTTCGTATTTAAAAATAAGTTCGATTCTATCTTTTCTTTTAACCTTGGTTGTGATGATGTTGGTAGTTACAACCATCGATCCTTATTTGAATGATCTGGCAAGCGCTATCATTCCTTTTTTGTATCCATTGCTCGTAATCGCATTTCTTGTCTCTTTGGTGAAAGCGCTTGCAAAGATTAGTGCCAGGAGTCCGAGTGAAGCTCTGAAAGTCAAATTACATAAACTCTCCTACAACGATCCCGATCGAATCACCAACAAGAAATTATCCGATGAAGCGAATTCTTTGAAGAAAGTCGGTATTCCTGGAATCAAAAAAATGCAGTCTAGCATGAAACAGATGAAGACATCGTTTGATGAACTGGATTCTTCCATTCAACATTACGGAGGGAATCCTCGGGCCCGATCCTTGCTCGCTCAGAAAATACAAATGACGTTTCAATCGAACCGTTATTTGAAAAAATCACTGGATTCTCTTAAAACACTCAATGAACGTCTCCTGGCTCTGGATTCCAGTCTGTTTTCTGCAAAACAGCGCCAACTGATGGACAAAATGAGTCTAAAAGAACGGAGGAAATTGAAGAAAGAGATACTGGATGAACAGCAAAAGGTTGGATTGGAATCGGAGATCGAGGAGTTAGAAACGAGGATTGAGAATCGGGAAATCGCGATTAATCAATCGTTGCGTGATTCCATGAGAAATCTACTGGCTGGAAGAATAGAGGAAGCGCTCAAGAAGATTCGAATAGCGAGAGTCTGGAAGAAAGAAGGCTATTTGATCGCCCAGCGGATTCAGGATTTGGAAAAGAAAATTTTGAGGATAAGCCTTTTGGATATCGATCGAACGAAAATTTAACTGGTTAGTAAATCAGCGGTTTTGCACGGTCAAAATCGCATTCATGATCTCACGCATGCGTTCAATTGTATCGACCTGATGAGAATCCCTGTGATGATACATCACATCAATCCCAGCAAAGAGATTCCGATGAAGACTTTCCACTTGATACAGATTCTGCTTATCCGCTTCCAGAACTAGGACAAAACGATATTCATTCTCCCAACCTTGTATCTTCATATGTGGCCGGGCGCGGAGGAAATACTCCTCCGCCCGGTGAACTTGCCGGATGGCTTCCCCAATATCGTAGAGTCGAGGTTTCATTTCACAGATCAACCATGTCGATCTTTTCTGATCCGCAGAATCTTTCCGAAGCACAACATCAATCACGCCCCGATCCCCATAATGGTTGTACATGATCTCACAGCCAACCAGGGAGTAATGTTTTAACTTCATCGCCTCAATGAAATTCTGTGTAAATGCGGCGTGTTGATGGTCTTTTGTGGAAGGCATTTTCTCATGAGACCAAAGTAAGAATGTATGATTTATAAAACTTTGGATTTTACAAGGTGTGTATTCATAACTCGATTGATTGAGTAATCGATGCCGGTCAGGATGGTAAACAGGATTGTGTCTATTCGGTGGAATTCGTGGTATGATGATTTTCTCAAGTCTTGCATTCATTGACCTTTTTAGTTTGAATGACTGATTATTTTCAATAAATCGTCATAAACCTTTGTTTTTGAGTGATTTGAGCGTTCATTTCTTTGAAATATAAGGTACACGGATGCAAAATCGGCATACATATATAGATATTATATGAGATCAAATTTAATAATTAATGAGTTAAACTTTTTATAATAGGGTATATATAATACTAAATTATTCAAAAAATACTCTAACCTTGTGTATTCTCAATTCAAGCAATTTTCCCCTTAAATCAAAAATTTGTTGTGATATCTTATACGTATATTTCGGAGTGATTTTGGAGGAAAATCATGGCTGATCAAACCCGAAAAAAGAAGATTAAGAGAGTCTATGGAACCGGTTGTCTTTATCAGAGGAATGGGTTTTGGTATGTCAGTTTTCGTCATGAAGGTAAACAGTTGGTTCGCGCGGTTGTAGAGCCGAGTACGAAACGGCGGGCGGTGAATAAAATACAAGCCGAAAAATGGGCTCAGGAAATGATGTATCGAATTTCCCATGGCGAAAAAGGCGCATTGGAAGATCGGATTAAGAAAAAGAATTTGATTTTACTCCAAGAACTTGATGAAGCTTATTGTCAGGCGTTTGAAGAACAATGGGATGAAAAACGAAGAGTCCATCACCGGAATGTCATAGGGCGGTTTACGAAACGCTTTACTCATATTCGTGATATTACACATGAATCGCTTGGTCAATACGTGGAAGAACGCAAAAGTCCATCATCCCGTGGTACGATTCGTTCAAACGCAACAATCAACAGAGAACTATCAGAATTACGAAGGATTCTTAATTGGGCTTTGCAAGTTGACCTCATTGAGAGAAATCCATTTCTTGGATTTAAACTACTCAAAGAAGAAAACCACCGGGAGAGAATTTTAACGGATGAAGAATTACAACGCTTACTTGCGACTCTCAAGAAGAAAGAATTCTCGGATTTTCGTCCAATTGTGTTGATTGCGTTGTATATGGGGATGCGGCGGGGCGAGATCATTAATTTGAAATGGTCGGATGTTGATGAAACGAAACAAGAATTCGATCTACTCAAAACCAAAAATGGAAAACGCCGGAGGCTTCCAATCCCCGATATCGTATGGAAGGAATTGAGAAAGATCAAAAGGAATTCTGAATACATCTTTGCGTCACCAAGGAATCCAGAGCAACCACGAAAAAAGATATGGAATCGTTGGACAGCGCTATTGAAAGCTAGTAAGATAGACAACTTTCGCTTCCATGATGCTCGCCACTGGTGTGCATCAAATTTGTTACGAAATGGCGCCGATCTCGCAGTCGTGAAGGAGATTCTTGGGCATACGACTATCGTGACGACCAGCCGATATTTGAATGTTCTTCAAAAGGAGAAGAAGACTGCGTTGGATGACTTAGAAAGAAAATTCACTTGATCTTGATTAAATATATGGGCATGGAAACAATCTTGACCAATGTTTTTCAAATGGCGCCTATCCAAGTTGTATAAAACTTGATATATCCTCTTCTAGATGGTTCTAACTCGTACATATTTTAGTCAACATAAAATGATTGAGCAAACACCGTTAATCAATCTAGTGAATTTTCGTTAAATACTAGGTGTACAGAATTCCCTATCATCGAATCGAGGTTAAAAATGAAAACAATAAAATCTATCCCTTTCCTTTTGACAATTTGTATCTTGTCAATTACAGAATCTGCTGAAAAGCAAGAACCATGGTATGAACGCTTACTTATTGGTATGGAGGTTGGCCCAAGTGGTTCACAATTCGGCAGCGATCCGAGTGATGTTGGTTACGCCGTCAACTTTTCTGGTAAGGATATTGTTCAAACGCTACAGCAAACCGGTTCTCAATATATTGTGATTTGGGGCAAGGATAGTGAGTACGCTTATTACAATTCAAATGTCGCTCCACGATGCCCCGGTTTATATGGCCGAGATGTAATTCAGGAAACGATCGACATTGCTAAACCATATAACATACCTGTGATTGTCTATTGTGTCGTCCAAGGAAATGGTTATCCACTGCGCAATCATCCCGAGTATGATATGAAAGGCATCGATGGCGCCCGTCTTGGGAGAATTTGTTTTAATTCCAATTATATTGAACATGCGAAAGCTGTCTTGAATGAAATGCTCGCATATGATATTGATGGATTGCATATTGACATGCTCGATCAGGGATTCGGCCCACCGTATGGATGCTGGTGTGAATCGTGTAAGAAGCTATTTAAAATCGAATATGGGAAAGAAATCCCATCCAGTGTTACTTGGGATGAAGACTGGGATCGGATGTTGGAATTCCGTTACAATACAAGTGACCGCTTTGAGAAGGAATTATATCGTTATGTCAAATCGATCAAACCCAATGTGACTGTTGATTTTAATTATCATGGTTATCCTCCCTTCTCTTTTGAATTGGGCCAGCGACCTGTGCAGCATTCGGATAATGGAGATTTTGTAACAGGGGAAACTGGTGTTTGGGGATTCAGCGCTTCAGGCGTCAGCCAAACAACACGCTTCCTCGCCGCGTCGACACCAGGTCAACGGTATCAAGTCGTGATGCAACGCGGCGTACGGATGTACCACGATCAGACGACACGTCCTCTTAATGATATGCGTTGGGAGATGTTTACGCTACTAGCGCACGGCGGGCAAGTCACCATGGTCGACAAAACGCCGTATGACGGTTCGCTAGATCGTGTAGCATATCAACGATTTGAGATACTGTTCAACGAAGCCTTGGCAAAGCGTGAACATTTTGGTCAACCACATTACGCGGAAGTTGGGCTCTATTATTCACACCGGACTCGGGATTGGTACGCGAAGGAAGAAGCCTGGCGCTATCAGCAGAGTTTTAATGGATCTCATGTGGCGTGCGTATACGAGCATATCCCGTATAAGGTTGTCCTGGATGAAAATCTTGCACTGAATACATTAGAAAAAATATCCACATTGATTCTGCCAAACGCGGCGATTCTTTCCCCACGGGAAATTGCTATCTTCAAACAATTTGTCAATAACGGCGGTAATCTAATCGTCACTGGCGCAACGGGCATGTATGGTTGGCTAGGACGCCCACAACAAGAAAATTCATTGTCTGATTTGATTGGCGCCAAAGCGGTTGAAATACTTCCTTCAATTGACAACCATGTTTGTTTACACAAACTTGATGAGCAAAAAGCGTTATTACTTAAGCAGATTCCATTGGATTGGCCATTTCTCGTTAAAGGACCTGCTGTCGCGTATCATCCAACTAAAGCATCAGCCATTGGTGATTTAATGAAACCGCATCGTACCATTCGACAACAACAAGGCAAAGAAGGAACTGACATGCCCATGTCAGCGGATCGATCCGTTGGCCCAGCCATCCTGATCAACTCCTATGGAAAAGGAAACGTTCTAACCATTACCTGCTCACCAGGGTATGCCACCGCCAGCGAACATCGCATGACCGAAGATCGCTATTTGTTACGCAACGCCATTCGCTATTTAAATGAAAAACCGGAGATTTTGATCGATGCGCCTGTGATTGTTGAAACGGTGACAACAAAGCAAGACAATCGATATCGCATTCATTTTCTTGGGCGCCAAACGCCCGCCGGCTGGACACCGTCGGTGAATCGCCCCTATGCGCTGCCGACATTGATCGAAGATAAACCATTGTATCGGGCATCTATTGCGTTGAAGAATCCAATCAAGAATGCTGCGTGTTACAATGACACAACTGAGTTGAAACAAACATCGGATAAAAGCATCGATCTTTTAATCGATGATATTCATGAAATTGTGATAATAGATACTACCCAATAAGCATACATTATAAGAGTCTTGAGGATCAATTAAATTGCTGCATGAATTAAGTCGATAAAGATTCTATTTACGAGAATTTATTGAAAGGGGAATATCTGATATAAAATCGATAGCGCAAAGCGATTCGTAGCTGTTCGATACCTGTGTATCACCCATATACAATTTACATGCCTTTTGATGGAATTCAGCCTCCAAACCGGATGGCTGTATTCATAAAACTCATAATTTGCAATCGACTTTTATCTAATCATTCAGATTTCATCTGCGACAAAAACTATTTTTGAGGCTCTGTGAGAGTAATATCGATCATAGTACAATTAACTCATGGATATACTCTACTCTCCGCGACATGTGTTGATTGAGTTTATTGAGTTTTTAGACGGTACAGTTCTATCAACTTTTTAATCCTACGGCATTATTACAAGATTTTCTAGAATTCAAAGAAGGAACCAGGACTATGTCTTCCAATATTGTGATAATCGGAGCTGGACCAGGTGGTCTCGCGGCCGCAATGCTCTTGAGCAAGGCAGGCGCGCGAGTTAGGGTGTTGGAACGCCAGGATCGCGTAGGTGGGCGGACGTCTACTATGGAAGCGCTGGGCTTTCGATTCGACCTCGGTCCGACTTTCTTTATGTACCCGCAAATCCTTCAGGAAATCTTTACGGCATGTGGTGAAAGGCTGGAAGACCGTGTTGAACTTAAACGCCTGGATCCCCACTATCAATTGTTTTTTGAGGACGATGGCTCCTTAATGACGCGTTCAAATCCGGTGGATATGGAAAACGAAGTGATCCGCCTGTCCCCAGAGGATGTGGGTGGTTTTCAACGGTTTCTCGAAGATAACCGGAGAAAATTCGCTTCACTCGCTCCGGCGCTCCAGAAACCTTATTCTTCCATTCTGGACCTGCTAGATCCCAAAATGCTCAAAATGCTCCCCTATTTTAGACCGACGAAAAGCGTGGAAGGGGATTTACGTTCGTTTTTCAAAGATGAACGTATGCGGTTGGCCTGCGCATTTCAAAGCAAATATCTAGGGATGTCACCGTTTACCTGTCCAAGCATTTTCACGATCCTTTCCTTTTTTGAATATGAGTACGGGATCTATCACCCTATCGGCGGCTGTGGAGCCGTTTCTATGGCTATGGCCAGAATGGCCGAAAAACTAGGCGCTGAAATCCATCTGTCTGAGCCGGTCATCGGGATACAGTTCAATGGCAAACGGGCTCAGGGAGTGGTCACCCAATCCGGCGTCTATTCCTGTGACGCGCTAGTGATTAACGCCGACTTTTCCCATGCAATGAAGGAACTTGTTCCCAATACTTTGCGCAAAGGGTGGTCGGACGAGATCTTACGGAAGAAGAAATACTCCTGTTCGACCTTCATGATCTATCTGGGTATCAATCGCCAATTCCCTGATTTGCAGCATCACACCATTTTTCTCTCAGAGAATTACCGTGAGAACCTCACCGATATCGAACGGGATCACCATCTATCGGTCAATCCCTCTTTTTACGTTTGTCATCCCGCCGCGTCCGATTCTAGCATGGCTCCAGAAGGAAAGTCGGCTCTCTACATCCTTGTTCCCGTCACCCATCTGCATGAAAATATCGATTGGGAGACCGAGGAGCGGCGTTACCGCGACCTGATATTACGTCAGCTATCGAAGATCGGAATCACCAATCTCGAATCCGCCATTGAATACGAACGTGTGTTGACTCCTTCCAGGTGGGAATCTGAATATGCGATTCACAAGGGCGCGGTGTTTAACTTAGCCCATTCTTTAGACCAGATGTTGTTTCTGCGTCCCCCGAACCGTTTTAAGGAACTGGACGGTGTGTATCTGGTTGGTGGTGGCACACATCCGGGGAGCGGATTGCCGGTCATCTATGAATCCGCGCGCATCACCTCCCGTCTGGTCGAAAAGGATTTAGGATTATGAAATGGACGCGTGTTTTTAAACTCTTTGAGTGTTTTGGGCCGCTTTCGTTGATCTTCCTGGCGATCCTATTCGCCAGCTGCGCGATCCAATCTCCCATTCCCAGTGATCCAACCTGCGCTCCGATAGAGGTTCCGCTACTGACCGCTATCGGGAATGTACGACATGCGCTTCTGAATTGGGATTTAGAACTTATGAACAAGGTGGCTCAGCAGATTCAATGGGCCAAATCTACGGATGAGACCGAGACTTTCTATCGGGATTACTGGCGCGGCGTAGCGCTGTTTCATGTGATCCTGGCTCTGCAAGATCCCAACATCAACACAGATAATGCGGACCAGTTTGAAACTGTTGTCCAGGAAGCGGTAAAGACGCTCAAGGCAGCGGTGGCGCAACGCCCCGAAGACGGTGACAGCCACGCCATGCTCGCTACCCTTTATGGTATCAGAATTAGCCGGCGGCCATTGACTGCAGTCTGGTTAGGCCCACTCGTTCAGAAGCATCAGAAGGCCGCGAAAATTGCGGAGCCAGACAATCCCCGTGTACGCTACCTTGAGGGCGCTGGCGCTCTCAACCGGGCTCGCGATTCTCGCGATATTTCCACGGCCTTGGATATATTGCTTCAAGCGGAGCGCCTGTTCGCCGAAGAAGCCTTTGCTACAAAAACTTCCTGGGATGCGGATTGGGGACGTTCACAGAATCTGATTTTCATCGGCGAAGCGTATGAAAAACTTGACAACTCTGAAGAGGCCATGGTTTGGTTTGAACGCGCATTGCGCGCGAATCCCACATCCTCACGCGCTAAAGAAGGATATGAACGATGCCGGAAAAAAATGGAAAACCAGTAATCGTCATCGGAGCCGGTCTCGGTGGCATGTCAGCGGCTTTGTCGCTGGCCTTGGAAGGATACGAAGTCACCGTCTTCGAGAAAAACCGCTGTGTCGGTGGAAAACTGAACGTGCTTTCCGCCGAGGGCTATCAATTCGACCTGGGGCCTTCCATTCTTACCTTGCCGCATATTTTTGCACGCACGTTTGAGCGAGCAGGTAAGCGCATCGAAGACTATGTTCCGATGCGCACGGTACGCCCGCACTGGCGCAATTTGTTCGAAGATGGAATGGTGATCGACCTTTACCCGGAACGCGAACGGATGGACGCCGAGGCGAGGAAAGCCTGCGAACCGCCGGAGAACGTGCGCGCGTTTCTGGCCTATTCCGAAAAGTTATACGATCTGGTAAATAAAGGTTATTTCGAGGAAGGACTGGATACCGCCGCTGATTTCCGCAAGTTCTATGGATTGGCAGCATTCCCGCAATTCGATCTTCTCCGCAGTATGCATCAAAGCGTCCGCCGTCATTTTAAAACCCGTTATTTTATTGATATCTTTGATTTCTTCATTAAGTATGTCGGCTCATCAGCCTATCACGCCCCCGCCTTTATGAATTGTATGCCCACCATCCAGTTTCGCTATGATTTGTGGTATGTCATGGGCGGGATGTACCGGTTGGCGCAGGGTCTGGAACGGCTCATGTGTGAACTCGGCATTCGCATTGAACTCAATACAGAGGTCCAGAAGTTGATCTTGACAGAGGACCGCCGGAAAGTGCGCGGTGTCCGGTTGGCCGATGGCCGAGAAATAAAGGCGGATACGGTCGTGTCGAATATGGAGGTCATCCCGGCTTATCGGCGTCTTCTCGGTGAGAACGAAGCGGCGCTGAAGAAAATGCAAAAGTGGCTGGAGCCTGCCTGTTCCGGCTTGGTCATCGATCTTGGATTGGATTGTAAATACGAAAACTTGGCGCATCACAATTTCTTCTTCTCAGGGGATCAAAAAAAACATTTCCATGATGTGTTCAAAAAAAGAAAACTCCCCCATGATCCCACCTTGTACGTAGTGGCTGCTTCACGCACAGATCCATCGGTTGCGCCTGAAGGCTGCGATTGCCTCAAGATCCTCCCCCACATACCATACCTGAATTCGAAGAATCCAGTTTCCCTGGAGGAATACAAAGCCCTCAAAGAACGGATCCTCGATAAGATGGAGCGCATGGGATGCCCGGATCTCCGAAAACACATTGTTTACGAACATTTCTGGACACCACGCGACATCGAGAACCAGTATTACTCAAACTGTGGCTCCATCTATGGGGTGGTCAGCGATCGATTTAAAAACTTGGCCTTCAAGGCTCCTAAAGCCAGCCAGAAGTATCAGGGATTGTTTTTCACCGGTGGATCCGTCAATCCAGGAGGCGGCATGCCAATGGTCTTTCTCTGCGGGCAGAACGTGGCGAAAACCATTGTCAAATGGAGACAGGATAAAGACACATGATTTGGATCATCTTTGCCTTGTGGACTCTGGGCTTTGTGTTGTTATGGCGAGTTCCCGTCTGCCCCAGAGGATCAGTGAAGAATACACCGCTTAAAATCTCTCTAATCATCCCCGCGCGTAACGAAGAACACAATATTAAACGCCTATTGGATTCCATTTCCACCTTGTCGCTGCAGCCCTTCGAAGTGATTGTTGTTGACGACGGCTCTACCGACCGAACGCCGGAAATCGCGCGCGAATATGGCGCGCTCGTACTTCCCGCTCCACCACTGCCCGATGGCTGGCGAGGCAAAACCTGGGCCTGCTGGAACGGATCTCTGCGCGCACAGGGCGAGACCTTTTTGTTTCTGGACGCAGACCTAGTATTGAAGCATGACGCTATTGAACGCATTCATCATGCCTATAATAAGGATGACTGTCGTGTCCTCTCCCTTGGACCGTACCACGAGGTGGAAAAGCCCTACGAGCAATTTTCCGCAATGTTCAATCTCTTGACCTTTATGGGCATGGGATCGTTTTCGCTGACGGGTTCTCCAGACGATCCGCGTGGCTTATTCGGACCTTTCCTTCTCATCGATCGCCATACCTACGAAGCGATCGGTGGGCATAAGGTAGTATGCGCGGAGATTTTGGAACATATGAGCCTGTGCGCCCTGCTCCGGCAGCGTCGAGTAAAGATGCGATGTCTCGGTGGACAGGGTGTGGTTCACATCCGTATGTATCCGAATGGGCTGGCTTCCCTGGTGGAAGGTTGGACGAAGGCCTTCGCGTCAGGCGCGTCGAAAACCAGCCCTCTCACACTGGCGCTCTCGGCCGCTTGGATTACTGGGGGCATGCTGGCGTTTAGCTTCTCTGTAATGTCACCTATGGTTTCCTCTCTTTCTCCTATGAGCGCGATCACCTACGCAGCCTATGCTGTGAGTCTATACTTCATGCTGCGTCCCATCGGGCGATTCCCCATTTGGTCCTGCGCGCTCTACCCATTGTTGATGCTCGTTTTCTTCATCATCTTTGCTCGTTCGGCGCTGCTTAGACAATCCGGCGGTCAAGTCACCTGGAAAGGGCGTACGATTGACACCTCACGCCGGGAGGATGGTTAGTATGACGACCCAAGAGATTACACTGGCCGCCATTAATGTTCTGGCTTGGCTAGTCATTCACATGGGATTTGCCTGGCTGGGTACAAGGGCGCCGATCGCCTGTTTTAAACCGCGCGCTTGGCTTTTTCGAACGTATGCTTTTGAACGAAGTGGCAGATTCTACGAGAGTGTGTTTCGTGTAAAAATCTGGAAAGACAAGCTACCCGACGGCGCAGCCTGGTTCAAATCCGGTTTTCCCAAAAAAAAACTGGCCCAAGCCGATCCTGTTTACATGAATCGCTTTATAGTGGAAACCTGTCGTGGTGAACTGGTTCACTGGATCGTGTGTTTGGCTTCGGGATTATTCTTTCTGTGGAACGAAGCTTGGGTGGGTTGGCTCATGGTCGTTTACGGTATTGTGGCCAATTTCCCCTGTATTATTATCCAACGTTACAACCGCGGCCGTTTGCGGCGCATTGCTCTCAAGCGTACACCCCGGGAGGTTCGGCATGAACACATCTGAACCGAATTTGGAATTTCTACTGAAAAAACAGAAAGCCTTCGCAGCTGGCCACCCGTTTCCCGATGCTGGCCAACGCCGTCGTCACTTGCTTCGATTGGCCCATGAAATCGAAACTCGGACTTATATTCTACTCGACGCGCTGTTTCAAGATCTCGGAAAATGTCCTACTGAGGCATACGCGACCGAAGTTGGTTTCGTCCTTCGTGACATTCGTTTTGCTGTCAAGAACTTACGAAGATGGATGAAACCCCGCCGTACCCGAACTCCATGGATTGTCTCACCAGGCCGGGCCTGCGTGTGTCCGGAGCCGATCGGTGTGGTTCTAATTATCGGTCCCTGGAACTATCCCTTCCAACTGCTTATCTCGCCCTTGGTGGCAGCCCTCGCCGCAGGCAATGCGGTCTGTTTGAAACCATCTGAATTCGCGCCGGCCACCGCTCGGGCGATCCATGACTTGTGCCAGAACATCTTTCCAGAAGAGATGGTTTGCGTTGTGGAGGGAGACCACCGAATCAGCGCAGAACTGGTTACGCTGCCTTTCGATCATATCTTCTTCACTGGTTCCACGGAAATAGGGCGTAAGGTCGCTCAATCCGCGTCCAAACACCTGATTCCTGTAACTCTGGAACTGGGAGGAAAATCTCCCTGTATAGTTTGCGCTGACGCTCCGTTACGGCAAACCGCCCGCCGGATTGTGTGGGGGAAATGCCTCAACGCGGGCCAGACCTGCGTGGCGCCCGATCACGTGTGGGCTCATCATTCTATCAAGGACGCCTTACTGGAAGAACTCAAGATCGCCGCGCGAGCGATGATTCCGGTTCGCCCACCCGATCCAAATCCGGGTGATTATGGACGGCTCATCAACGAACGGCATTTTGACCGGCTGGAGAAACTCCTGGATGGCGCCATCATCTATGACGGAGGTGAACGCGATCGTGAGTCTTTGATTTTTTCCCCGGCCATTCTCACTGAAATCGATTCATGTCACCCGGTGATGCAAGAAGAGATATTCGGCCCTTTACTTCCCGTCTTACCTTTCCATTCGTTGGACGATCTGATGCAGAATATGCGCGCACTCCCCACTCCCCTCGCGGCCTACTTGTTTACCAGCGACAGGAAGACGATGCGTATGTTTCAAGAGCGCGTCACCGCCGGTGGAATTTGCGTCAATGACACCATCAGTCAGGTTTTACCCCCGGATTTGCCATTCGGCGGTGTGGGCGCGAGCGGTTACGGGAACTATCACGGCCGGGCGGGTTTTGATCGGCTCAGTCATGCGAAATCAGTCCTTCGCCGAGGCTTTTTCCCCGATCTTCCATTTCGCTATCCTCCATATACGACTAGCCTGGACATAATCAAACGGGTATACAGGTTTTTAGCTGGATAAAACGTAATTTGATTGAACCTTTTCAGTATAGGTTTCTCATTCAGAAGATCAGCATGACTTTTTAATATCCTGGATGGTACCGCTTCATCTTTCAAGATTTTCGTTTACTATCCGATTTGGGATGAAGGCAAAGTGTGGTTTGTTACATGAGACGGCGACAATTTTCTTCATAAAAATCGCTATATATACCTATTGATGTTTTCAACCGGCGTTCTTCTCGCTCGTTGTCACCGCTTTGATCCAATCTATCATGAGTGTAAAGGCTCCTTCTTGTTTCCCGGAAATCATGAAGCCGAGAGACGCCACCTTTTTTGGATCCAACGAAGGAGCTTCCGGAACGATTCTCCCTCGAAACATGGGAACGAATTCGGTAAATGGAGCGAAAACCGTGTTCCACTGATCTTTTTTAGTTATGAATTCATAATAATAATAAATTCCATCCCATTGTGTATTGTTTTTAATTGAGAGTTTATAGCGTTTCCCATCTCCCTTGAGGCGAACCGCAATCCCTTGGTAATCACGAAGATCAAACAGAGCGTCTTGGGAGCGAACCGAGGCGAAACCGCCATTGTTTTCAAGAGAGACGAATCCTTCAAAAATCCCGATCCCTTTTTCATTTGTTTTCATGAAACTTTGAGAACGTCCACCCATTACCGTGTCGTTGATGATTGCCCACTGTTTGGCTGATTCCTTTTTAGCAAAGTGAAACAGCGTTATTTCTTTTTCTTTGGAAATCATGGCGGTGGTACCTCCAAATGCGAGAGTAAAACTCATTATCATCGTTCCTAAAACCACTATTCTTTTTTTCATGATTTTTTCCTTTTTCACATCTGAATCATTGAACGAATAAACTCAGATACTGTATCGTGAACATAATATTTATATTATTATACTTTTGTGTATCCAGCCAACATCAGATATTTTGTACTATCATTCACTTCCTTATCGCGGTCGTTGAAACCGGATGTTACGGATTTAGCCTCCAGATCGAAAAATTGAGCGAGGCGGCGTAGCTAACCCAAATGAGATATGGAACCAATATTCCTCCGGCCATTCTATGAATCTTCCAAAAGAGAATCATTGTAATCAGTATAGAGATCCACAACAGTATAATTTCTATCAACGCCGCTTCGATATTTTTGAGCGTGAAGAACAATCCCGGCCATAAACCATTCAAAAGAAGTTGAATCCCGAAAACAATGAGCGCAGGCTTGATCTTCACGCTTTGGCGTCTGCGCCATACCAACCACGCCGCCACTCCCATACAGGTATAGAGAAAGGTCCAAACCGGCCCAAACATCCATCCCGGCGGTGTCCAAGACGGCTTCTCAAGTGTTGTATACCAATTATTGACCGAAACGAAAGTCAATAGTGAAGCAATGACTTGAACGAGAATACAAATCCCTACCCAGAATATAAGTGAGAACCATTGGCTAGCGAGTATATTTCTATGCATTGGATTCCTTTCATGGGAATACTGCGATCTCTTTTATTGTTATTTTATAAACAATAATGAAGGGGATCAAAACCAGCCCCTGCAATATCCCAATTAATGCGTTTTTTCAATTCGATTCGCTTGCAATCCTTTCACGAAAGCGACCAATTCAACCATCGAGGCAATCCATTGAACGTTTGAGAACAAAGGAAACCTTATGCTTTCCGCCTCTTTTCCACCAATGATTAATTTTATTCCAAACTGGTTAGAGAACGCAGCCAGTTCTTCGATCACCCCGTGCAATTTCATTCCATGCTTTTTATAACTGATACTTAGCCACACCAGAGCGAGTTGGTATTGTTCTATCGCCGTGTAAAAGACTTCGAAGGGAGTATTCGGTCCATAATTGATGGACCTCATCCCTTCCGACGCAAGTACCGCCGCCACTGATAGAGAAGGTAAGAAATATGGATCTCCCGGTGGCGCTCCTCCCAGAGCGATCGGCGCATCGTGTTCAGGCCTGAAGATCGCTCGAATTCGATTCAACACATCCAAACATATATCCGTCGCCCGATGTTCCAAACCGATTCCCGCTTCTTCATGCCGCCATAATTCACCGATTCGTGACATGGATTGTCGAATAGGGCCATCACAGATTTCGGCTACACTCTGACCATTCAAATAGAGATAGATCAAAAGCGCTCTGACTTGCTCCGTCTGTCCTTCGAGTAAAAACTCATACAATCGATCCGGGGCGGATTCTTTTGTTACTGGATCACCGGTGAGATAGGCGAGATCTGGAAACCCGAGTATTTCTGGTTTCACTAAAGGAATTCGCTGCGCGCGGATAAACTGAATCGCTGTGTCTACCTCGATCTTGCGATGTCCGCCCTCCGTTTTATCCGCACGGATCTTACCATTGTCCATCCAGCGTTTGATCGAGGATTCGCTTAAATCGATGGCTTGGGATAAATCTTTTGGTGAGAGATAAAAATTCACCGTTTCAATCCTTTGGGCGCGTTCAATTCCATACGTCAAATCAAAATCATTGATAAAGAATTGGCTTCGACACTTTAAATTACCCATGTTCCCACTCTGTTTGTATATCGGCAAGGAATCTTGCTCTACATTCAGCCCGGTTCATTCACCGAGGAACAGTTATCGGACATCATCCACCAAGCAGAATTTTTCGATATCGATCTTGTGCGTTCAGAAATTGAGTATGAAAAAACGGTTAAAATATGCGCTTGATGTAAGGCGTTTTTTATGAGTTATCATTGCCCTTTACTGTTTTCATAAGGATTAAAGAGCGAACATCTTGTACGTCAAATCATATAACACAATTTGAAGGTTTATCATGAACAACACAGTTAAACGAGAAATCAATTTGCAGTGGATCAAGGCCGATTCGGGAACAACGTATCTGTGTCCTTTAGGCGCGCTTAGTAGAATCGACATTCTCAGTGGAGATGTTCTGCAGAAAATGTGCGTAGACGAATCCAAGAATCCTCAGAAAAACTAAGGGTCAAGTTTCCTGCATCCGTCTCTAGCGGGCAGTCATAAATTGGGCGTCCATCTTACAAAGAAGACGCTCTTTCATCTCCCTCCTGCCCCAGTTTCTTCAGCACCAACCGCGTGTCTTTTTTCCCTATTGAGTGTTGTTGAATTCCTCCGTATTCGAGAAAGAGATTACCCATTTTCCTGAGGTATCCATTCATGGACCACCTGAAAACTAGATACATGGAAATACCGGATGATTTGTATGCGGAATAATGCGGTGGAGGATGAATATACAAATGTCTTCAAATGCGGGTGTTTAGAAATTAGAACGTTCGCCCAATAATTGAATGCCTTTTGCTCGTCAACTTGAATCGCTCTACCAGTGGCTGTAATGGCTTCAATCTCCATCATATTGTCGATTTTTTGGGCTCGATTATCGATCAAGAGCGCAACGTGATCACAATTACAAAGTAAGTGATATTTACGCGTTGAAACAGGAGTGCCGAAGACAATCTGAGTAAGATCGTCCGTCGTTGCGAACGCGATAAGGGAACCATAAGGTTGACCTTCACCTTGCGTGCATAACACTCCATACAGTTGATCCGTCAATAATTTACGAATTTGTTTAGGAATAGAGGAGGATTCCTTAGAAACATGAAAACCAAAAGAACTTTCGTTTTTCATAATTGGTTCATCAGTATTCTTCATGTTAAAAACCTACGCTGCTTCCAATCGATTCTATTCAGGAAAGAAACGGCAATAATTCAATAGTAAAAATAGATATCCCCTCGTTATAAGGCGCTGATTCATATGTCATGCACAGTATCGAGGTATGTTCGGTCATGCAAGGCCTTTTGGATTGCCCCATTAGAATTCGAAATACTTTTTCTATCGATTTACTCCGAATTCGTTAATATCTAATTTGAATTCTTTCCCATCGCTAACGATCAATTTGTTATCTTCAGTGTTTACATAGACCAAATCTTCAATCGATACGGTTTCAGGAATCACATTCATGATGTAACCACTATCACCAATCGTCACCAGTTTCACTCGTTTATCACTTTTACGTACAAATTCGTTCCGGGTGCTATCGAATACATAGACGTATCCCTCAAGACGCGCGTTGCGTTCAGTCGTGTCTTTCACTTCACCCGCAAAATGACGGCGAACCTCTCCCTCAAACAATCGGCGCGTGATCACATGAATTTTTTCACCAACTTTGAGCAGCATAAATGGCTACCTCCTAGGATCAAAGAATCCAATCCAATCTAGTTGAATATGTATAGTAGATAATATTGATCAAACAAGATTTATATTTTTTTTCATAATACTAAAAAATGTTACTTGAGATTATCCTTCCGGTGTTTTGATCCCCTTGGTTTCAGCCGATTCTAGATTATGTTTGTTTTTATCTGGATCTAAAAAGGTCGCCAATTTCTCAAGACCGAAATAATAGACCATCAAGATTAACAAAATTAAGAAAAAGGAAATCGCGATTTCATAGGATAATCCCATTTGCATGGCTTTTTCGAGCAAGGTCGTCGAAAAAACCCCGATTAATAGTGATATCCACAAGGCTTTAACTCCTGCAAGTTTGGATTTTGCTGAATGACTGTTACGGCCAGTAATAATGGAGGTGATATAGTTGTTTAATCCCAAAATTAAAACGAATGGCAAGGGAGCTAACATCAATAACTCCAAGCCTAGTACTACACGTTTTAATAAGATTCGCATTTCGTTATTTTCTGATTTTAACGCAAAAAAATCACTGGAAAAATTAAACAGTGAATTTGTAGTGAAGTGAATAATTGAGAGGAAAAAATCAGTAAACGCTAGTAACATCAATATACCCATGACCGCGAATGAAATATAGGCCGCGATGCTCATAGGATAGTGGATGAGTTTTGATAAGACATTTATGGAACCGGCATCTTTTGAAATCTCTTTTGATTCTTCTCCATTCATGGTCTTTTCATTTTGTTTTGTTAACATCGATATCCTCTGTATGAAAACTAGAAAATTAAATTTATTGATAATAATTGTATCATTTTAAATGAAATTTTGAACCGTATATTAGAAAATAATTAATAATTGCATTCTGAGGATTGTTTAGGTCTCTTCAATTTGAAGTGTATCTTTAATTGGTATTAAACGAGATATATTTAAAAAAAAGAAAATAATAAGTAACAAAAGTGTTTGTCCGAAAAAAGCGTAACGTGAAACAGTTAAAGCGCTAAAATGTATGAAAATAGTATACATGCCTCTTATGGTTTACGAAAAAAATAAGAGTAATTTAGTATCATATGGACCAAAGGAATGTGTTGAATCAATAAAAAATATCTTGTTTTTTTTGTTTTGCTTTATATACTTCCCAATCAAGTAAATTGATTTAAAAATTGTAATTCAATTATCACGTATTGTTTTTTTATTGTAAAATATTTTGAGAGGAGATACCAATATGGAGAGGCTTTTAAATCGTCATTGGCACCATATTTCGATTGAACAGCTTGCGAATTTAGTCGAAACCGATCTGCAAAAAGGATTATCCAATATTGAAGTTACAAGACGTCAAGGTTTATTTGGTCCAAACGTAGTCTCCGCTCAGAAAAAAATGGGCCCTATTAAACGTTTTATACTCCAGTTTCACCAACCACTTGTTTACGTTCTTCTGGCCGCAGGATTTGTGACCTTTTTTTTAAAGGAATGGATAGACGCTGTTGTAATTTTAGCAGTAGTAGTTATAAATGCCATTATCGGTTTTATCCAAGAATCCAAAGCCGAAAAAGCTATTGAATCATTAAGAGAGATGGTAACGACTGAAGCGACCGTCTTTCGTGCTGGAAAAAAAACACGGATTCCATCAAGAGAGATCGTTCCAGGTGATCTCGTGTTGTTGCAATCCGGGGATAAAGTACCTGCGGATATGCGGCTATCGCAAGTACGAGAATTGAAGATCGATGAATCAGCCTTAACCGGTGAATCGGTTTCGGTTCAAAAAGAAGATGATTTATTTACGCCGGAGACGATTTTAGCCGATCGAAAAAATATGGCGTATAACGGTACGCTGGTAACCTATGGACAAGGCCAAGGTATAGTGGTAGCCATCGGCGACAAAACCGAAACGGGACGTATTTCACGGTTAATCTCAGAAGCAGTCGATCTGGCAACGCCATTAACTAAGAAAATTACAAAATTCAGCCATGTTTTGCTTTATGTGATTCTTGCATTGGCTTTTTTGACTTTCGCGGTTGGTGTTTTTCGAGGTGAATCCGCCATTGAAATGTTCATGGCGTCCGTCGCTTTGGCGGTGGGAGCGATCCCGGAAGGATTACCTGCGGCTGTCACGATTATGCTAGCCATTGGGGTTCGCCGAATGGCGAATCGAAAAGCCATCATTCGAAAATTACCGGCTGTAGAGACGCTGGGAAGCACGACGGTCATTTGTTCGGATAAAACCGGCACATTAACCCAAAATCAAATGACGGTTCAACATCTCTTCTGTGACGGGCAAGTGTTCGACGTGAGTGGGATTGGTTACCAGCCGGAAGGTGAAATCACAAAGGACGATCAACCCATCCGTGTTGACGAGAATGATGTGTTGCAAGATTGTCTGACGGCCGGTCTTTTATGCAACGAATCGGAGATCTCACAAAATGATGGAAGATGGGAAATTCAAGGAGATCCGACAGAAGGCGCTTTAGTTGTATCCGCCATTAAATCTGGATTGAACAAAGACGAAATCGAGTCAACTCTGCCAACCTGCGATATCATTCCTTTTGAATCACAACGGCAGTATATGGCGACTTTGCACCATAACCAGGATAGTGGAGAACGTGTGGTTTACGTAAAAGGAGCCGTCGAGAAACTGCTATCAATGTGTGATTCGATGATGATGGATGGAAACGAAAGTGAACTCGATTCAGAGTTAATCATTAATAAGACGAATGAGTTCGCCAGCCGTGGTATGCGTGTGCTTGCGCTGGCGAAACGATTTCATCCTGAGGATCATAATCATTTCCATAAAAATGAACTGGATGGAGGATTATGTTTCTTGGGATTACAAGCCATGATCGATCCACCACGGCCTGAAGTGGAAAGTGCGATTCAAGCGTGTAAGAGCGCCGGCATTCGGGTAAAGATGATAACAGGTGATCATGTTCTCACGGCTTCGGCCATCGCCAAGCAATTGGGATTGAGCGCCACTCATGGATACGATTCTGAGACTATTCCTACCGTCACGGGAGCGGAATTAATTCAATATTCTGACGAGGAATTAGTCGAATTAGCACAAAAAGCGGTTGTCTTTGCAAGAGTGGCTCCCGAGCAGAAACTCAAACTAGTCGAAGCGTTGCAAGCGAAAAACCATGTCGTCGCCATGACGGGAGACGGCGTGAATGACGCCCCAGCTTTAAAACAGGCGGATATTGGTATCGCCATGGGCATTACTGGAACGGAAGTTTCAAAAGAAGCGGGAGATATGTTACTGACCGATGATAATTTTGCGACGATCGAATCCGCTGTAGAAGAAGGAAGAGGTGTTTTTGATAACCTCACAAAATTCATTGCATGGACTCTTCCGACCAACATGGGAGAAGGACTTGTCATCTTAGCGGCAATAATAGCCGGGATCACCCTGCCGATCTTACCAGTTCAAATATTGTGGATCAATATTACGACCGCTTTGCTCTTGGGATTAATGCTTGCATTCGAACCGAATGAACAAGGCATTATGACACGTCCGCCCCGTGAATCCAATAGCCCAATTTTAACCCGCAATTTAATCGCGCGTATTTTGCTGGTCAGTTTTCTTATGCTGTGTGGAGCGCTTGGGCTTTTCCTTTGGAATCGCTCGGTTGGTGTTGGTCTGGAAGAGGCCCGTACCATTGCTGTCAGTGTGTTCGTTTTTGTAGAATTGGCCTATCTATTTAACTGCCGCTCCCTGACAATCCCCACACTAAAAATGAATTTCTTTTCTAATAAATTGGCGATTGTTGGTTCTATTGCGATGTTTATTGTCCAGTTGTTTTACATCTATTCCCCTTGGATGAATCATATTTTTCACAGTGCGCCAATTCGGCTCGGTGCATGGATACAAATCCTAGTAGTATCTATCGTAGCCTTTTGGATTGTTATACTCTTTGAGTTTTTGGAGAATCGGCAAATTACAAAAGAGGATCTGGATTAAGAATGATGTACGAAAGTCTTTTTATTCCTTAACCGGACTGATAAAACCACTTGGTTTTATTGTCATCACCGAACAATTAATTTGATTCAGAATTTCTTCAGCAGTATTGCTCATAAAGAGGCCAGCAATTCCGGTTCTGCCTAAACTACCCATAACGACAACATCAGCGTTTGTTGACTCGGCTACGGCGGGTATCACATCAGATGGATAACCTTTTTTTATGTGGATCTCAGCAGGAGCACTCGTAAAGTCACAACTTTCTATGAGTTTTTGAACCCGGTCCCATGACGCTAATTTTTCCTTATTAAGATGCATTTCTAATTCTTCGGCTTTGATATTACCACGACCGGATTTTAGCAAAGACTCCCCAAACAATCGCCACGCATGCGCTATTTCCCATTTTGCTTGATACCGTTCCGCCAGGGAAGTCCCCAGCTGTAATAATTGTTTGTCAAGTTCATCATTCTGTCCATGATTTCTTGAGGCGGACAAGGCAATTAGTACTTTGCTTAAGCCGGTTTCTTTTTGATCTTTCACAACCCAAACTGGACATGGGCATTTTCGGATCAAATGCATGGCCGTGCTACCGAACAACATGGAACGAACCGGTCCATCCACGCCACAAGCTGGTTTAATCACTAGGTCATATCTTTGTTGTTGAACCTTTCGTACAATCTCTAAAAAAGGAGTGCCGGTTAGCACTTCGATTTTTCCTTTAAAACGATCCCCGGCTATGGACATTATGAAATCTCTGATCTGGGCGCCTTTATCTTCGATAAGACCTTCTATAGAACCAGATCCAAGCCATGGTATTGAGTAATCTTCAATCACGGAATACACATTCAATTCTGCCTGATTGCGCTCACTCAAATCCATGGCAAATTGAACCGCTGTTTTGGCTCGATCTAATTCCCCTAAAAACACAAGTATTTTTCTGAAACGTTTCATGATTTCACCTCAAAAAAAAATTGGCAATAGAATGCTATATATTTTAATATAAAGATTAGGAGAAATAAATAAAAAATCAAGATTATTAGAAGTTGAAAAAAGGGTCATAGTGTATATTCCAAGAAATTGAATGCTTAATTTTCTGGTAATTGGTCAGCCTCCTGAAGTGGAAAATCCCACTAAATTATATATTGTGTAATATCCCCCTTTACAAATCCCTCTACTTTAGATTGACTACAGATGTAGTCTATAATGCGAATTTGGTTGAGGGAAAATGCCCACAGAAGTCATTCGGAAACAGATTGAAGATTTTTTAAATCAATCGGTGTCTGTTTCAGAAAATGAGATCAAAAACTTAGCTCGCACTCTCATGGAAAATGGAGAAGACGGCATTCTATTTCTTCTTCTCCAATGCTCCAAACGAATTCAATAATTGGAGAAGGGACTCCCATCATCGATCACTCCCTCAACGCCTTCTGGTATGATTCCTCCTTATCAAAAAGCCTCTGCGCAAACGAAAAAGAAAAAAAGAAGGCAGGCGCGCAAAAGGGCCATCCCGGTTCCTGCCGTCCCAAACCCGATAAAATTGACCACCAAAAAGACCATCGGCTCGACCGCTGTCCTGATTACGGCGGGCCTCTCCAGCGATGCGAGGGAGAGCAAAGCACTCGTTCTCGAATCATCGAGGATATTCCAGAAGACATTCAGCCCATAGTAACGGAACACATCATTCATAGAGATTATTGTCCGGCCTGCCAAAAACACGTTGAACCGAAGATCGATACTGCTTGCCGAAAATCAACGATTGGCAATCGCTTGTTGTGTTTGACGGCCTACTGGCATTATGCGCTGGGGATGACCATTGCGCAAATTCTGGACACCCTGAATTACCATTTGCACTTTCAATTAAGCAAGGGAGGCTTGATCCAGAAGTGGCATCAGTTACGAATGATCTTGCTTGTCTGGTATGAAGCGTTGGCTGCCGAGGTCCAACAATCGGCGGTGTTGCATGCGGATGAAACTGGCTGGCGCGTGAACGGACAGACCCATTGGTTATGGTGCTTCACCAACGATCACACGACCTTCTATATGGTGGATCGCAGCCGGGGCAGTCCGGCCCTGAAACGATTCTTCCAAGAAGAATTCAATGGGATTCTGGTCACGGACTTTTGGGCGGCTTACGATGCGGTCACGAATGGAGACCGGCAGTTCTGCCTGGTTCATCTGCTGCGCGAGTTGGAAAAGGTGAACCAGCGGAATGCCGCGGATGAGTGGCAGGCGTTTTCCAAAAAGACAAAGCGTTTGATCAAAGACGCTCTTCGGTTACGCGCGCAGGAGGATTTCTCTCCCGATACCTATGCGTCCCGAATCGACCGGCTCTATGAACGCTTGTTGGATTTGGCGTTGGCCTCTTACACGGATCCTGATACCCGCCGTTTGGCGAAGCGCTTGGAGAAATACCGGGACGAGTTGTTCACTTTCTTAACTCACCCAAACGTTCCGAGCGACAACAATCATGCGGAACGAGACATCCGTTCGGCCGTGTTGATGCGGAAAGTCATTTATGGGAACCGCAGCGCCGATGGCGCATTGACTCAATCCGTTTTAATGACCGTGTTTCGTACTCTCAAACGGCGAGGCTATAATCCAATCCAGACGCTCGTCTCGGCTCTCAGCGATTTTATTCTAACCGAAAAATTGCTCCCTTTCCTACCCGCTATCACTTCACATGACTGACCTGATACCACAAACCATATATTAATCCATTCCATTTGATGATTGACAATGTTATTATAGAAAAGTGCTAATAGAATATGATCATCATTGTTTTGAGTTATCAAAGGATATTGGGAGATTCTTATGCCGACCATAACTCAATTGCAGTACATATTGGCTGTGCACAAAACCAAACATTTTGGCCGTGCCGCAGCCGACTGTTTTGTGAGCCAACCTTCTCTTTCGGCGCAAGTTCAAAAAGTGGAAGAGGAACTAGGAGTCGTTATTTTCGACCGCTCTAAAAAACCAGTGTTAATAACGGAAAAAGGAAAAAAGATCATAGAACAATCCAAAAGGATTGTGACCGAATACAAAAAACTTTTGGAAGTCAATCAAAACCAAGACGATATTTCTGGAGAATTTCAACTTGGTATCATTCCAACCTTGGCGTCTTATTTACTTCCTCTTTTCATTGAACGGTTTTCAATTAAATACCCAAAAGTACAACTCACAATCAATGAATATAAAACACTAGATGCAATACGCGCATTGCATGACGATGCGCTTGACGCTGGTCTGTTGGTAACACCTCTGAAAGACGATCATCTCATTGAGAGAGCCTTGTTCTATGAGCCGTTCTATCTGTTTGTCTCACAAAATCATGATTTTTTAAAAATGAGACGGATTACTGAAAAAGACTTAGAGACGGAATCGATTTGGTTATTGGAAGAAGGCCACTGTTTTCGGGAGCAGGTTCTAAAACTCTGTTCTACGAAAGACAAATGTCAGGTCTTAAAAAACGTAAATTTTGCCAGTGGAAATTTAGAAACGTTGATCAACTTGGTTCGGAAAGGGCGTGGTTACACGTTGCTTCCATACCTCGCTACATTGCAACTGCAAGAGAAAGAAAAAAAAAACTTGTTAAAACCATTTCACAACCATATTCCGACCCGAGAAGTGAGTCTTGTGTATAGCCGCAGTTTTCTGAAACAAGATATTATAGGAGCGTTGGAGCAAGAAATTGTTCAGGGATTGCCCAAAGAAATATCTTCCCGAAAGAAAACAAACTTCGATATCATCGATTTCGAATTATCGTAAATACAATAACCTCAAATACTTTTCAAGCACTGACACCTTTCTAAAGCAACCATAGTTTTCTCCTATTGCAGGATAGGAAAAATGTATTTGTAATTGAAAATGGTTTTTGATACAATAAAAAAAATTATTGATTTGATGACCATCCTGTGGAAATCAGAACAATAATAAATGCCGTTTTCACCATGACGAGAATAATATTCATATATCCATTTTAGGGACAATTTTGTTCTCGTTGTGATTTTGCGCGGCGCTTTATCAATCTCTTGGTGCGAAAAAAAGAACCTTGAAAAAGGAGGATCAAACCCATGAAGACACGCAACATGCAAGTGGCTGTAGCGATTATGGTTATGTTGGTTGTCACGTCTTTGATTCCATCGGCGGAAGAGGGAAAAGCGAAACCAAACCGGTTTTGGTGGCCTGAACAGTTAGACCTTTCCCCGCTACGGGCGCATAGTCCGGAATCGAATCCGTTCGGCAATTTTTTCAACTATGCGGAAGAATTCAAGAAACTCGATCTCCAAGCCCTGAAGAAGGATATTGATAGTTTGTTAACCACCTCACAAGACTGGTGGCCGGCAGACTACGGAAACTATGGCCCATTGTTCATTCGTATGGCCTGGCACAGCGCAGGCACTTACCGCACAGTCGACGGGCGTGGTGGAGCCGACGGCGGTCAACAGCGCTTTGATCCGCTCAACAGCTGGCCTGACAATGCGAATCTAGACAAGGCGCGCCGGTTGCTTTGGCCGATTAAGCAGAAATATGGAAGAAAGATATCATGGGCTGACCTGATGGTTTTAACAGGCAATGTGGCAATGGAAAACATGGGCTTTAAAACCCTTGGTTTTGCCGGTGGCCGTGTGGATGATTGGGAACCTGAATTGGTCTATTGGGGTCCCGAAAGCATGATGCTTGATAAAACCGAAGAACGCCGCGATGAAGAAGGAAAACTGGAAGGGCCTCTCGCCGCCGTTCAAATGGGTTTGATCTACGTCAATCCTGAGGGGCCGAATGGCAACCTTGATCCGATTGCGTCTGCAAAGGCTATACGTGAGTCATTCGGCCGCATGGCAATGAATGACGAAGAGACGGTCGCGCTTATTGCCGGGGGACATACTTTTGGTAAATCACACGGCGCTCATCCTCCATCTGCATATGTTGGCCCTGAGCCAGCCGCTGCGCCGATTGAAGAACAGGGCTTGGGCTGGATAAACACATACGGTAAAGGGAAGGCGGAAGATACGACTACCAGTGGTCTAGAAGGCGCTTGGACAGCGTCTCCGGTTAAGTGGTCTCATATGTATCTCGATTTTTTATTCAGGTTTGAATGGAAAAAGTTTAAGAGTCCGGCGGGTGGGACCGTATGGATTCCAACCGATGAATCCGCTGCGAATTTGGTTCCTGACGCGCATATAAAAGGTAAGTTTCATCCACCTATGATGTTCACTACCGATCTTGCTCTTAAAGAGGATCCAGAATATAGAAAGATCGCGAAACGCTTCCTAGAAAATCCACAAGAATTTCAGGATGCATTCGCCCGAGCCTGGTTCAAATTAACGCACCGTGATATGGGACCACGCGCTCGTTATCTCGGTCCGGATGTGCCTAAATTGACTATGATTTGGCAAGATCCGATCCCAGAAGCCGATTATAAGTTGATTAATGAAAATGACGCTAAAAAATTGAAATCTGAGATCCTTAAATCCGGATTGACCGTACCTGAACTTGTCAGAACGGCTTGGGCGTCGGCGGCCAGCTTCCGTGGCAGCGATATGCGTGGAGGCGCTAACGGAGCACGTGTGCGTCTTGATCCGCAAAGAAACTGGGAAGTGAACAATCCTAAAGAGCTGGGGAAAGCGCTGGAACGCTTGGAGAAGATTCAGAAAGACTTCAACAACTCGCGTTCTGATAATACGAAAGTTTCGCTTTCCGATCTGATTGTATTGGGTGGGGCGGCTGCAGTCGAGAAGGCGGCAAAGGATGCTGGTTTTAAAGTTCAGGTTCCTTTTATTCCGGGCCGCACAGACGCGTCACAGGAACAAACGGATGTAAATTCCTTTTCCTTGCTCGAGCCGACCGCAGATGGATTTCGGAATTACCACAGCAAGGCTTGCTCTCGTTCCCCGGCTGATATGCTGGTTGACAAGGCGAGTTTGTTAAATCTGAACGTCCCAGAGATGACCGTTTTGGTGGGGGGGATGCGCGCGCTAAATGCCAATACTGGACAATCTAATCAAGGCGTCTTTACCAATCGTCCTGGCGTGTTAAGCAATGATTTCTTTGTGAACTTACTAGATATGTCTACAGAATGGAAGAAATCATCGAAATCTGAGGGTATTTACGAAGGGTATGATCGTAAGACAGGTAAACTGAAATGGACGGCAACGTCTGTTGATCTGATCTTCGGATCAAACTCTGAATTGCGAGCGGTAGTAGAGGTTTACGCATTTGACGATTCGAAAGAGAAGTTTGTGAGTGACTTTGTCGACGCTTGGGTGAAGGTAATGAGACTAGACCGTTTTGACTTGTAATTCTATTCGATGATTTACCGTCTCTGTCGGGCTCCCACAAGTACGGGAGCCCGAAGTGCTGGATAGACGGAATTACTTTAGAGAAATCAACTAAAAAATTTCTACTGATGATGACAATTTCTGATAAGAATTGGATAAAGATATATCCAAAGTGTGAGTACTATTTTTTTATTGTTGATAATGGAAAATATTCATAAAGAAAGATATTTTTGTAATAGCCTTCGACTACATTTCACCTTAATCTCAAAAAAGCAGAATTGAAAATGGCGATTGGTTTAATATCGAATTAAATTAAGTTAGAATGTTAGCTGTTTTAATGAAACAGTTAATAATGACCTTTTTAGAGACCAAACTATGCCCGCAAATGCAGGTTGAATTTTAGATTGAGACGAAAACGGCGTAGTGATGGTTCAGTTGTTCTGGGAAATTGGGCTGAGCCATAATTTTTTTGATTTGAGGGGAAATAACGACAGAACTTTTGCAGGATTGCTAGAATTGGTCCCATATCAACCAGCAATCGATCTGCGAGAAACGTTCTTCCAGGTTTTCGCATCCATTCCGAGTGATTTTCTCATAGTCGGTGTGTTCCAGATTACATACCAAAGGTGTAGAGTAGTGCATGTATGAATGCGTTTTGCCAATACAAGGAATTCTTGCATTACTTTCATTTCGTCTCCCTTAATCTCGAAAAAGTAGGATAAAAATTTCGGTTGGATAATAATATCGAGTAGTGTTGAGTATGGATACCAATGATTAACGTGAATCAGTCAATCATACCGTTTTTGGGGATCGAAAAAAAGTGAATTGTTGTACGAATATTATAATTCAAATATTCTGGTTTCATAAATATTGTAATTTCAGGCGTTTGGTACATTTGGGACACGGATGCAAAAACGCTGTACTAAATGAATCACACCTTCAGTCAAAAATGATCGGAAGAAAGGTTTTATAAATCATCAGTATATTTTGAATTAAAGAAACAAATCACTTCTTGACACAATTCGTTCTCCTATGCAAAAGTGAAATAAGAACTTGATTATTATTTGAGATTGAAGAAAGGAATAACGTTTCCATGATGAACGATTGTGTTAGGAAATCCTGGATTTCCCTTTGTTTTGTCTTTTTATTAATAACCAATCCAGTTGCGCCAGCACATCCCTCTCTTCGTGAAAGCACACCATATGATGATTTCGTGATTCGGGAAGAGATGATTCCCATGCGTGATGGCGTCCGGTTATATACTGTGATTGTTTTTCCCAAAGTTTCCAATGGTTCTCTCCCCATACTGTTTGAGCGTACACCCTGGGATGCATCTGGAAAAATAATCGCAAACGATTCCACCCCAAAACTCAAAGATATGTTGGGTGATAAATACATTGACAAAGACTACATTTATGCCATTCAGGACATTCGAGGACGCTGCAAGTCTGAAGGAGATTTTTCTATGTATCGTCCACTGCGTGGACGATTTAATAAAACTGAAACGGACGAAGCCACAGACGCTTGGGACTCGATTGAATGGTTGCTGAAAAACGTTTCGTGTAATGGCCATGTGGGTATTTTAGGCGAATCGTATGGAGGTTGGTTGGCGCTTGCAGCTTTGCGCGATCCCCATCCAGCTATCACAGCAAGCGTCGTCACTCACACGGATGCGGATTTTTGGAAAGATACATTTTTTCATTGGGGCGCATTTAAGGGATTGGAATCATTCGAATTCAGTATTTGTTTGGAGTCGAATGTAAAGTCATTTACCGACTTTTCTTATCCAACTCGAGACAAGTATGATTGGATGTTGAGGCAAGGATCAGTTGGAACAAACCTCAGCCCGAATTTGGACGAACGGTATGAGATGTGGAAGGCTCTGATGAAATACCCAAACTATGGACCTTATTGGCGCGAACTTGCCGCGGATCGATGGTTCGACTCACCCTCTCGTATTGTGCCTACACTGTTCGTACATGGACTATTTGATCAGTGTAATATTAACGGTACACCCGCAGCTTATGCGGCAATGGAAAAACATGACAAGAAGAACGATAAAATTTTCTTTGCAGCCACTCCAAGTTGTCACGATCTATATTGGAAAAATGGGCGCGAATTGGGCTCTTTACAGTTTGGAGAAGACACGACAACTCGTTATACAGAAGATGTATTGAAACCTTTTCTGCGCAAATTTATGCATAACGAAGAACTGTCACTCAGTCCAGTCACTGTATTTGATACGGGCATGAATCGCTGGCGTCATTTTGACGCATGGCCGCCGGAAGGAAAAACCGCTCGCCTTTACTTACAACCGGAAGCGGGTGTAGCGTTTAAAAAACCTACAATTAACAAATCTTTCACAGAGTATATATCCGATCCAGCCAAACCCATCCCTTATGCGCCGCGTCCACATTGGGGTGATGAAAGGGATCAACGATGGCAGGTCGAAGATCAACGTTTCGTGCATAACCGTCCCGATGTGTTGACGTGGGTCAGTGAACCGCTTTCGGAACCGATTAGTGTGCGTGGGCCGGTGACCGCTCATGTATTTGCGGAAACGACGGGGACAGACGCGGATTGGGTGGTGAAATTCATCGATGTCTATCCCGATATTTATCGCGATGTCGATATGTCAGGTTATCAGTTGATGGTAAGCGCGGATATTTTTCGAGGCCGGTATCGTGAAGATTATGAGGAACCGCATCCTATTAAGCCGAACGAGGTCTTCAAATATACAATCCCCATGCCGCATTTAAATCACACCTTTAAAGAAGGCCATCGTTTTATGGTGCAGATTCAAAGCACGTGGTTTCCAAAGTATGACCGCAATCCCCAAACCTATGTCGATTCGATTATGTTCGCGCCGGATGATTCGTATCGTAAGCAGACGCATCGAATCCATCACAGCAAGAAAAATCCGACGTTTCTGGAGTTTCGTATTGACTAAACAAATCAGTTATATTGTTTCTAAGAAGAATTGAATATGAGTATTCATGTTATTGAAAAGAGGTGAATTATGAAATCAAATTTCTTTCTTTTTGCTATGGTTTTTTGCGTTAGCGTTTCGATCGCATGGTCAGTTGAGTATGACATTGTTATTTATGGAGGAACTTCAGCAGGTGTGGCCGCCGCCGTACAAGCGTCTCGCATGGATAAAAGTTGCGTCATTATCCAGCACAATACCCATCTGGGCGGGTTGACCTCTGGCGGATTGGGCGCAACCGATATTGGTAACAAAGGCGCGATTGGCGGTATCTCGCGCGAATTTTATCGACGTGTGTACGACCATTACGCCAACGCTGACGCCTGGATTTTCCAAAAACGTGATGAATATCGAAGCCTATACAATACTCGAGGCCTATACCAAACGCCGGACGATAATTCGATGTGGACGTTTGAACCGCATGTCGCCGAAGCCATCATGAATCAAATGGTCTCCGAAGCGGACGTCGATGTTATCTTCAATGAACGTCTTGACTTAAAAGACGGTGTTGTCAAAAAGAGCGGACGTATCGTCTCCATCAAAATGGAAAGCGGCAAAGTATTTTCCGGGAAAATATTTATCGATACGACTTATGAAGGCGACTTGATGGCTAAAGCGGGCGTATCCTATCATGTTGGACGTGAAAGTAATGCGACTTACGACGAGACGCTCAACGGCGTTTTCTTCAATATGTACTACCGCACTGACCGGGGAGATACTTATTGCAACGAGTATAATAATTTCACTCGCCCCATCAGTCCTTATGTCGTGTTGGGTGATCCGTCGAGTGGATTGCTGCCCAGTATAAATGGCGGTGATCCCGGCAAAGCGGGGGAAGGCGACCATCGCATCCAAGCGTATAACTTCCGCCTTTGCCTGACCGACGCGCCTGAAAATCGCTTGCCTTTTCCCAAGCCCCAAAAATACAATCCACTTCGTTATGAACTTCTGCTCCGATATATCAAGGAGGGAGTGTTCGACGCCCTCAACCTAAGTACCCCCATGCCGAATCGAAAAACCGACACCAACAATAACGGCGGTTTTTCCAGTGACAATATTGGCATGAATTACGACTACCCGGATTGTGATTATGAGATACGCGACCGCATCATTCAAGATCATGTTGACTACCAGCTGGGCATGATGTGGTTTTTATGCAACGATCCTCGTATCCCGGAAGAGGTTCGCAACCAAGTCAATCGCTGGGGGCTGTGCAAAGATGAGTTCCTGGATACCAATCATTGGCCGCATCAACTCTACGTCCGTGAAGCGCGCCGTATGATATCCGATCTTGTTATTACCCAACATCATTGTGAGGGAAAAGAAATCGTTGATGATCCCGTCGGCATGGCTGCTTATGGAATGGATTCGCACAATGTCCAACGTTTTATGGCCTATGGTATCGTACGAAACGAAGGTAATGTTGAAGTCGGCGTCCCAAAACCATACCCGATTTCCTATCGCGCCATTCGCCCGAAGAAAAGTGAATGCGAAAATCTTCTGGTTCCCGTTTGCGTCTCCTCTTCACATATCGCTTTCGGTTCGATTCGCATGGAACCCGTCTTCATGGTTTTAGGGCAATCCGCCGCGACAGCAGCCTCAATGGCGATTGACGAAAACATTGCCGTGCAGGATGTCGAATACGATAAACTTCACCTTCGCCTCCTTGAAGACAACCAAGTTTTAGAATGGAAAGACTAATGGTATAATCAAAAACAAGATTTTACTCAAATCCATGCTTCAGCTAATTTTCAATCAACAATTGCTTGGTAAACCAGATTTGTAAATATATGCCACCAAGGCACAGGATTGGGAGATAATCGCTGCGTCATGAACACTCCGATCACGTCTTCTTTGGGATCGATAAAGAAATACGTGCGAGCGTAACCACTCCAACCATATGTTCCTACGGAAGACAGGTTTTCCATATAGGCTGGATCTTTGACGACGCTGACTCCCAGCCCAAAACCAAATGCTCGATCGTTATGCCAGGGGGTTACATTTTTTTCATTGCGAATGAGATCGGTGGACATACGCTTGACGGATTGCGGCGATAAAATACGTACGCCTTCCAATTCTCCTCCATTGGCGAGCATCTGCGCAAACCGGGCATAATCCATAGTACTTGAGACCAAGTTATCGCCGCCTCCTTGGCGGATGTTCAATTTATAATAATCTTCATGATAAAGATTCCGAACAAGTTTTCCATCTTTGACTTCATAAAGACAAGCTACACGATCCCAATTTTCTTCCGGTGCGGCGTATGCTGTGTCGTTCATCTTCAGCGGTTTGAAAATCCGTTCATGCAAAAAATCTCCGTATTTTTGACCGGAAATCACTTCCACTAAACAGGCGATCAAATCCATGGAAGCGTCGCAATATTGCCAATGCGTACCAGGTTGATGAAGCAATGGCAATGAAGCGCTGAATTCAGCGAGTTCTTCGATAGTATGGTTCGGATTATAAACGTCTTTGTTTCTTACTTTCTTGAATAACGTTGGGCTAATGTCTTTGGAAATTTCATAAGCAAGTCCTGAAGTGTGCGTGGCCAATTGCTGGATCGTGATTTCTGATTCGGCGGGAACAGTAACGATTTCACCGCCTTTTTCTTCTATAAGGACTCTTCGGTTTTTGAACTGGGGAAGATACTTGGATATCGGATCGCTGAGAAGAAATTCACCTTCTTCCACGAGAATCATCATTGCGGTACACGTAACCGGCTTAGTCATTGAATACAAGCGGAATAAAGCATCCTTTTCCATCGAGGCTTGATTTTCCAGATCGCGATAACCGTAGGTTTTGAATTGTACAATGTGTCCATGCCGGGCGATGAGTGTAACAAAACCAGCGAGCTCGCCATTGTCGATAAAGCCTTGCATAACTGAATCTAGACGTTCTAACCGCTCCGATGAAATTCCCACTTGCTCGGGTTTACCAAATATCAAATGTATCGGCAAAAGCGTTGGACAGGCACAAGACAAATAAAAACATCCCTAATCGTTTTTTCATGATTTCCCCTCGTATTTGGTATAGGTTAAAGGTACTTATTTTAAGAATAGCATCGTGTAACAACGAACTACAGCGTTGTTGCTTTCACTTTGGCATCATTCCAAGACGGGGTAGAGATATTGAATAGAGTAAGCATTTGATGAATTTTTGTTTTTTAGCCTCATTTACTATATCCCTATACCAGCAAATGACGGTTGGATTTTAGTTCGAGGCAAAGGCGGCGCAGTGGTTGCTCAATAGTTCTGGGAAATTGGGCTGAGCGATGATCTTTTTGATTTGGGGGGAAATAACGACAGAACTTTTTCTGGATTGCTTGAATTGATCCAAATCAATCGGCAATCGATATGAGCGAAACGTTCTTCAAGACTTTCGCATCCATTCCTAATGATTTTCTAATAGTCGGTGTGTTCCAGATTACATACCAATGGTGTAAAGGGGAGCTTGTATGTAAGTGTTTTGTCACTACAAGGAATTCTTGCTTTACTTTCGTTTCGTCTCCGTTAATCTCGAAAAAGTAGGATTTAAATGGCGGTTGGATAATATCGAGTAGCGTTGAGTATAGAAGTCAATGATTAACGTGTAGCAGTCAAACACGCCGTTTTTGGAGATCGAAAAAGAGTGATTTGTTAGATGAACTTTATATTTCGAAGACATTGCTTTCTCAAATAAAGTAATATCAAGAGCTTAGGGCATAAGGTAAGCGGATGCAAAATCCTCGTTCCTGTTGTGTGGATGTCTGATACTCACCAGAATTAGACATTCAATTCAATTAAGGGATAATAATCGATTTATTGTCAAATAGTTTACGGCGGTCCGATTCGCGGTTGACATGTACAGGCTGGCTCATTGGTTGTCGAAACTGGCAATATCGGTTTTTTAATGGATTCATTGATGATGTGAGAATCTATGATCGAGCACTTTCACCGACTGAGATTCATGGACGGTATATCGAATTTACAGTCGTAGGGATAAGCGATTATTACTTATAATGAAAACATTTGGCGCCTCCACTCAGAGAATGAATTATTTACGAACTATCAACCGCCTGGCTTGTCTCTAGATCGATGAACTTCCAGAAAAAGGGAAAAATTCTCCCTCGATGCTTAGTCTTAATCGTACAACGGCCAAATACTCACATAAGATGTCTTTGGATACTGATTCAACATTGTCAAGTAATCCTTGCTAGACCATCTCTCTACAATAACTCCATCAGCCAAGCGCCAGAAGTCATGACCGGATAAGTAAAATATCTGATTTCCAAATTCAGGTTCTTTCCATGTATATCGCCAACGCGAAATAACAGTATCCCCCTCACATAATATATCTTCTATCACTTCCGCACCGTCCTGTTTATCATCGGTTTGTTGATACCACTCTTTAAATGAAGCCAGTTCGCCTGTAATTGTTGGATTGAGGGGATCGTGATTAACAAACAGCGGTGAATAGATCTCATCGATAAAATCAATATTTTTATTGTTTGTAACTTCTAGAGTATTTTGCGTTACGATATCTTTTGCAGTTTCCGAATCGACGAGAGCTCCCAAAACGGATGAGTCGTTCGACCACAAAAAATCATCCCCGGTTCGCTCTGTAAACGACATTCCCTGAATGGATTCCATTGCTCCAATTTGCAGCATAACGGCTAATGCGTCATATTCCATCCACTCTTCCACTACTTTTCCATCGTTGATGCGATCAATACACGATCCGGTAAAAACAATTTCTTTGCCAGTTGGTGGGATTCCTATATAATCGCCTAGATGCGTTCCCCGATAGGTCAAACGAAGCGCGACCTTGTCCTCTTTAGCATAGTCGGCTTCGATCGTAACTTCTAAATCAGGAAACGCTGTTATTAATCCTTCAATAATTTTCTTGTAAGATTCCATACCCACTCCATCCACACTGCCGAATGTGTGATGCACAACGTCTTCCGCGAGATATTCTTCCAATGCATCAAGTTGCTTTTGATTGATCGCCCGATCGACCAAATCGGCGATTAATGTTTTATTGTTTTCGCTGTCGTTCGGAGTAGTTACTATAATATCGCTGAATTTGGCAGTGGATAATAGACTGGTATTCTGAGAAGACATTAAACGGCTGACGCGCTTTTTGTTCACGGCGTAGCCTTAAAAGCCAAAGCCACTTGGTCATACGGCGTACACCATAGAACGATACAGGGTGTATTGTTCATTGATCACCGATTTTCGCGTAGGTTTTAACCGTCATAGAAGTATAAGAATTACAAGGTTTCAGCTTATAGGAAACGAAGGTTGAGTTTCAGGGATTTTAGGCCTGGAAGTGTCTGGGGAAGTTGTTCCCACGGGACCTGCCTCAAGATAGGATTATGAGCGCGGCGTGGATAGGTTACGGTCAGTTCATTCTCACGGATGGCCACCGTTCCTTTTCCCTGAATAAAATGGCGGTAGAGTTTGGGCGCGTCACAGCGTTCAAATCCGCGTAAATGGTTGGCTAACATTCCATACAACGTGTCGGCGATCATCGTCATCACGACATCGAAATGAACCTTGATCAGAATCGGAGACGAGAGCGCGTTGAGATGAAAGAATTTCACTGCCTCGGCCAGTCCGTTCTCCACCCGCCACCGCCGGGAATAATTGCCAACGATCAGTTCAGCGGACGAGTCGAAATCGTTGGTGATGAGAAAAGCCGGTTGTTCGCGGCCATTCCCCCGAACAATCAACTGGCGCAGGTCGCCTTGATAATGCCGCAACTGGATGGTGGATTCGTGGATATAAGGATTGGGATATTTCCGCTTGGCATGAGGAATATGGATTTTCCTCCAAGGCGTCAGTGAATCCACCGCATCCAGTAGTTTCTTCCCCCGCCGCCGCAATGTAATAAATTTAATTCCCTGTTCGTCAAATTCGGAAAGACGCTCGTAACCGGTCAATTTGGAATCGAATACCAACGTCGGTTTCACTTGCCGCTGGATTCGCTTCCAGTATGCCAAGAACTGAAGAACCTGATCGTCCGCCTCACTCCGTTGGATGTCCGCCGCCGTGTATAGCATGAGTTTCGATTCCGCGTCCTGCGCCACAAGGGTCAGGGCTCCTTTCATCACTTTGCCATGGGCCCCCGCCCAATGCTCCTCCAATACGGCGTCTTCTCCATAATGGGGGATGGTATGGAAATCAAGGTTGATAATTCGGTTGTCGTATAGCCCAAGCGAGGAGGTCTGTTTTAAAAACGCCTGTTGCAGACGCATGACATGGACTTCATCCAGCGAATACGAGTAGGTCGATAAGGCCGTGCACTTGGGCAGCGCATTCAGCCCGGCGAACAGTCCCAGCAGGGGATCGAACGCATGATCGCCCACATGGGCGTACCGCTCCGTGCCCAGAAGTTTCAGCGAGAGAAAGGAGAGAAAATAACTGAGGGCCGGAATCACTTTCGTTCCGGGCAAGCCGGCGGCGCGAATCAGTTGCGGCAGGTTCAGTTGAGCGAGAAACGGAGCGAATAAATAAATCCCCGCCGCCGTGGAATCTACGTGAAGCCCATCCACTTGAGCGGCGCGGACCGGTTCGCTTCGTTCCGGCACGACAGTTCCTTTGACGGTTCGGCCAATTTTCAGGCGCGTGCGCCGGGGCAACTTGGAAAATCCTTCTTCGGCCAGCACGCGTTCGACCGTCCGCACGGAGATCTCAATCCCGTCTTCGGACAAGAGTTCGGTGATCTCTCCCGCCGACAATCGTTTTTCCCGCCAAGCGCGGATGGTTTTTCGCACTTTGGCTGTGACGCGGCGGCGAGCGGCGCGGCCTTCGGGAACCGGTTCGGCGAAATCGATTTTCCCCTGTTTGAAGAGGTGGCGGAGAAGGTGAACGTAGCCAGGCGTATACCCGAAGCGCTCCGCGACGGTTTTCGCGGGCAAGCGGTCCACAATGGAGGCGCGCAAGGCTTCGTAGCGCCGCTGCCAGTCATGAGTTGGATGGAGGAAAAAGTTAGGGTCCATGATATTATCTATTATATAATATGACGGAATAAAGTCAATACAAAAAATGTTAAAACATTGTAAAAATAACGAGGCTACGGCAAGCGCAAGCATTGAAATCGTGATTATAGTCTTTATTTATAGGGTTTTTAGGAAATTCAAAGGGAGATGAGCATGAAGCAGAGCGCAACTAGAAAATGTTTTAACTTGTGTAGATGTATTTTATATACGTCATAGGGTATAAGAGTCTGTTGCCTTTAGGTTTTACCAATCATGATGAAAAAGCCTTTAAAAAGGGACTTGTTCCCTGAATCCATAAGTTTTTTTTGGGATGAAACTCGTTCGGGGGGAGTGTCGCGCGAAAATCGGTGTTGATCATATTCATCAAACTCACGTTGCAACGGGTCTCGCCTTTGGATTGATAGTAATAGCCTGACCGGGGGAGCCCCACGAGTTCGCATTGACGTGAAATGGAAATGTGGGGATGGTCAGGATCGATCCACGAGCGTTTAATCTCAACCGAAAGGAGCAGATTTTTTTTAAGCCAGTCGAGTTTCACTTTCAACTCCCCGATCTGTTTGTACAACTCATCGATGAGCGTTTCCTGATCCCGGTCCGCTTTCTTGCGCTTAAGTGAAAAGAGATGAGGTAACTCATCAATGACTTTCTTTTTCCATTGCCGTATCTGGTTCGGATGCGCTTCGTGCAGACTGGGGAGTTTGGACAGGGTTTTCTGTCTCTTGATCTCGCTCAAAGCCACTTTCGCTTTGAACGCGCCGCTGAATTAGTTGCGTTTTTTCTTTATGGTTAATCCTCCAAGCCAAGTTGTCGACTCGGCGGATTTCCACCTTAAACCACTGTCAAAATTTTGAGGGGCACTTCACTAGTAGTTCTTCCGTAATCGCTTATCCATGCCTGGTCGACAACCTTTCGATCCGGAGCAAAAAGCAGTGCAAACAAATCCGTCATGTTTCCGCGTATGTTGAGATTTGCTTTTGCACCTCAATCCACAGTTCTCCGGGTGGCGCGTAGAAATAGATTCCTCCACATCCACTGAGTCTTATAGCATTACGTCCTCTTCCGCCGAATGCCCAGTCGAATGCGGCGCTACAATTGATTAAAAGCAAACCGAACGCTGCTATCCGGATATACTTTTTCCCCTGAATGAAATTTCAATGATTCCCAACATAATCTGATTTCTTCTCGCTGCTTTCATTCCTTAGTCTGTCAGGATCCGGGCGATGTTTCGGCGCCGTTGCAATACATTGATTCAAATAGCCGGCGAATAAAAAACTTATGTTATCTTTCTGCTTAATGTAGTGGCGCCGCATATTGTTTTCGCCAGCTACCCAGAGAGAACCTTTTTCCACATCAAACTTAAGATGCCCTGGCCCGATATCACGGAGATATTCGCCTGTGCCTTCGACCGAGAAATAGACCGCAGCAAGATCCCAACTGGGACGCTGATTGTCAAGTGTGCGTTGGCTGTAATTCCAGAGCCAGTCACGATAGGCGTCGCGTACGATGTTACCAGGCTGCGTTTGTTTCAGCGCGCGTCCAGTCATGACATCACTGCCAGCGTCTATGAAATACGCAGGCACGGGAAAGCGCTTGATCAATTCGCTGGTGTAGGGCGCAGTTCCATTGTGGAAGAAATTCCAGTCTTTGGCGAACTGGTTTTGAGGATTCATGGCGCTTAACGCGCCGAGCGCCACCCAACGGGATATCTTTTTCCGGATCAATTCTTCGCCAGAAAGCGAAGATATTTCGTCCGGTGATGAAACCAGCAAATCATGAAGACCTTTGGTGTGCCCAACCGTGATGTATGTGATGCTTTGGTCAGGTTGTACGGCCAGCAGACGGCGATTCAGCAAGGTCATTTCGGGCGCGTCGTGGTTGTGAACGATGCTATGTCCATAGGCCGTCCGATCGCGGGCGAGCTTTTCCGCCTGCATTTTGTCGACTGGGTCTCCTACGATGTCATCATGGCTGGCGCCGACGGGAATGCCGGGACGTCCATAATAGACATTGATCGCTTCGACCACCGCGGCTCCGTAAGGAACCTTACCCGAACTGTAGACGCAGCCGATGATTTCAGCCATTCCTCTATCAGCATAATTATGAAGCAATGCCAGCGCCCCGGCGTCGTCACAGTCCGAGCCCATGTCGGTGTCGAATATCACCTTGATGGGAGCGGCATGGCTTGAGGCGTCCGCGCAAGGCGTTGTCAAACTAAAAAGCGAAACGAATAGATACAAAAGAAGGGCGTAACTGGTCATAGTACTCTCTTTCAGCATAAGTTGAGATTGAGTGAAAAACACGCAAACAAAATCGGTCCGCAAAGATCTAGTATTTCAATGTAGAAAACCAAATTCCGCGTAACCGATTCGATTCCAAGATAATAATGAACCTAAAGAACATATTACGCTAATGCATTATTGTTTTCCCCATAGTGACTTTCTTTAATATAACTTATATATCGTTTCAGACAATATCCTTCAGTGTTGGTTGTGTGAGTTGAATGATCCGGATTCCAAACTGAAGAAACTCGGTCGTCCAAGAATCCCTGCAACGATTCGTTATATGAGCGCTTAAACCTTCCAAACCCTTGCCCACGAATACGGAAAATCTGAAGGTAGCAAACCATCCGCGGAACTCAAAACCACTGACTTGGCCTCTGTCGTATGCGAATAATTGGAAAACAATTCGAACAAACGACTGCTTTCTCCTGGATTCAGCGGTCTATTTAAATGGAATACACAGATGAGGAATATTAGATTTTGCATCGTGACCAATTTCAGTATATTCTCATTTTTCTTCTTCCATGATTGTTTCATGGAATTATATTTTGTTGTCCATGAAATTTCTTCTTAGGTCTTTGATGACAACGATTCTTCTAAATCTTCTTCCAATGATGTTATTGGACGATTCAAATTCATCCATTCGTTTGCCCCATAAAATTTCGCAGTTCATTGGCAAAACCAAGGCCGGCTTCTGAGTAGATATTGAAAGTATGCTCCACACCAATTGCTTTCAGGGCATCTTCCTCATCTTGAAATTTACTCGTTGCGGCGATTTTTCCACGATATCCCATCTCTTTGAGTCGTAATGCTGAAAAAACATTGGCTTTGTGAACTGGTAAGGTCAGTAGAACCCATTCAAGGTCATCGATCAATTCGGGAGCGCGGATCCAGAAATCTGGGTTGGTTGCATCTCCACAGACTACATTCCTGTCTGCGGCACTATGTCGCTCAGCCTTCACATGATCGATTTCCACTCCAACCAAGCTCCCCGGATAATATGTTTCCATCGCATCATAGACTGCTGTGCCCATCCGTCCCATACCAAAAACCACCAACTTGATATGTTCAAGGTCCAAATTCTGTTCGCCGGATAAGCGTTTTGAACGCTCAAACCGCTTTAGTCTGGATCGCCATGTCTGATACAGCTCGTCCCGAATATTTACTGAGGCGCTGAAAGTATAAAGGAGATTGACATCACGACAGCAAACACAGACAACCATTCATTTGTTAACCAGCCCGCAGAGACGGCTAGTGCACCAACGATCAGGCCGAATTCACTGTAATTCGCCAAGTTAAAAGATGTTCGCCATGATGTGTTAGACCTCAGATGGAAAAGGTTGAATAGACCAAAATACATAGCCACCTTGACAGGCAGAAACAGGATGAACAACAGTGCGATCAGTATTTCCATTATGCCCGGTACAGAGGCCATACCAACACTGAGAAAGAAGCCGACCAGGAATAGTTCTTTGAAACCAAGCAGGGCTTTTGCTAGTTCGTTTGCCTTGGGATGGTATGCGAGCAGCATACCAAATACGAGGGCTCCAACATCCTCCTTGATTCCGACCAATTCAAAGACATCAGCGCCGATTAAGGCAAGCACGATACCAAACAGAATCAGCAGTTCACCATGTCCTACCTTGTCAAAAATCCAATTCAAGAGATACCGAAGTGGTATTAATGCGACCAATCCTAAAACGAACAGATTCGGTAGTTTGCCTAGTGAGACAGCAATAAATACCACTGCTGCAATATCCTGAACGACCAATACACCGATTGCCGTCTTGCCGTCCCTTGCACTGGTGGTTCCCAGTTCATCGAGTATCTTCACCGCGAATACAGTGCTTGAGAACGTCATGGCGAAACCAATAAGCAGAGCAGTCTCGAATTCAAGACCTGACAGCAAAGGCAGACTGGTAGTCGATAACAAGAGCACCATTGCGGCAATCAGAAGAGTGACTATTACAATATGCAAGGTTGCCACTCCCCACACCTCGGGCTTCACCAATGAATTCAACTTGAGTTTGAGTCCGATGGAAAAAAGCAAAAGGGTGATACCCAGGTCAGCCATCGCATTAAGAAACTCGCCACCCTGCACACCCAGTCCGTTAAGCATGAAACCAGCCATCAGGAAACCGACCATCGGTGGTAGACCCACTATCCTGAAAACTAGGCCACAGAGGAAGGCGATGGCTATCCATAGAGGATCACTGTATTGGATTGAGATTAGTTGTGGATCCATAGGCCTTCATCGAGATAATCAGTATGCTTTTACATGGCTAATGCGGCGTTGAGCGGCGCCCGAAGGGGATCCGTTCGAGCGCTTTAGTTCTCCCGAAACGTAACGAGGGAGCAAAGACACGAACCACGCAGCGCCTTGTTGGGCATTTGTTCCTATACCTTTTTCGGCTTTCTTGCATCTTACTCCGAGCAACAGTTGCCTTATTTTTGATCCAGCACCTCCCGCAATTTGACGGTTAGGTCTTCTATTAAGAATGGTTTCTGGATGAAATTTACGCCTTCGTCCAGGACGCCATGGTGGGCGATCACATTGGCGGTATAACCCGACATGAACAGGCACTTCACTCCTGGATAGAGAGATAAAATGTTCTTGGCCAAGTCGCGGCCATTCATTTCGGGCATCACCACGTCAGTCATGAGTAACTGGATATCACCTTCATGTTCTATCGCAAGACGAATGGCCTCGCCTGGCCTGGAAGCCCCCACAACGGTGTACCCTTGCTGCGCGAGCATCTTGGTGGTGATTTTCATGATCGATGGCTCGTCCTCCACCAGCAGGATCGTCTCGCGGCCTGGTTGACTCGGTTTGCCCGGTTCCTTATCCAGCAATGAAGCCGGTTTGGCATTGTAGCGCGGCAGGTATATTTTGAAAGTCGTACCCTGGCCAAGTTCGCTGTACACGTTGATGAGACCATTGTTTTGTTTCACCACGCCATAGACCGTGGCTAGGCCCAGGCCGGTACCTTTACCCAATTCCTTGGTGGTAAAAAAGGGTTCAAATACTTGCGTCAGCGTTTCTGAATCCATGCCGCAGCCGTTGTCGCTCACGGCCAGCATGACGTACTCTCCGGGCGCAAATCCCGCATGAACCTTGCAGTAATCCTCGTTGAAAACGGCGTTTCCGGTTTCGATGGTCACTTTACCGACACCGGTGATTGCGTCCCGCGCGTTGACGCACAGGTTGGCCAGAATTTGATCGATCTGGCCGGGATCGATCTTCACCGGCCACACCTTCCCACTCGGAATCCAGGCCATATCGATATCTTCACCGATTAGACGCTGCAGCATCTTGAGCATGCCTGCTATGGTCTTGTCGAGGTCGATGACCTTGGGGGCCACGGTCTGTTTACGGGCAAAGGCCAGCAACTGCCGGGTTAGGTCGGCGGAGCGCTTTCCGGCTTGTTTGATTTCCATTAGATCGTCATAAAGCAGATGATCCGGTTCCATCTCCATCAGGATCAAATCCACATTGCCGATAATAATCCCCAGCATGTTGTTGAAGTCGTGGGCCACGCCGCCTGCCAGGCGGCCCACGGCTTCCATTTTCTGGGCCTGCTGAAGCTGGGTGTTAAGGCGTACACGCTCTTCCTCAGCCTGTTTCTGTTCGGTGATATCCGCCGATACTACGGTGATGAAATTAATAATGTTGTCATCTGTGAAAACCGGAATAATGGTGTGATGCAACCAGACGTGTTACCTTCCGCATCGCTTGCCTGTGACCGAAGTCCATGATCTTCCCTGATGCTTTAACTGTCGAAAGGGCGTCAACCATCTTCTCATAAGCCAATTTTGGGAAGAAATCGAACGGATATGGCTTTCCGTAATACTCGTTGGTAATCTCCAGTTTCAGCATCCGGAAACCATTGGCGCTCATGTATTGGAGATTGAAATCGAGGTCTACGATCTTGTGACACACCGGCGAGTGATCGACCAAAGATCGATAGCGTTTCTCTATTTTTCGCAGGGCATCCTCAGCTTGCTTACTTTCGGTGATGTCGCGACAAGTACCAAAATACCCCAGCAAATCACCATTTTCATCAATAAGAGGCGTTGCATTCGTCTCGAAAATGACAGGATGTCCATCTTTATGAAGCAAGGTATCTTCCAAATGAAGAATCCTATCATACTTCTGCGCAACCTCTTGGAAGATGCTCCGGACACGATCGGCCTCTTCGTTATCCATTAAATCGAATGGGGTTCTGCCCAGTAATTCCACGTTGGTATATCCCAGTAGTTCATATGCATTCTCGCTTGCGTAGGTATACGTGCCATTGGCGCCGGTTTCCCAGATCCAATCAATTGTGTTTTCAATAAGCGCCCGGAATTTCCCCTCGCTTCTCCGCAGCGCCTCGGTAGTCTGGGCCAGTTTGATGTGGGCGTAGGACAGGCGGGAGATGACATTGATTAGGTTGCAGTAGAAGGTCATGAACCCGATCGATGGTTTCGCGGGACCAGCGTGGGATGGCATGGTAGGCCTTTAGGTATGCCTCCTCGTCGAATTTGTAGCGACGCGCCTGTTCGCGGAAAGTCGCGATGTCGGGCGTTTCATCCTCGATGAAGAACTGGCCGAGGAAGAGATTGCCCACGTGTTTCCCGCCAACCATTATCGGGGTCACCATGTCCCACAGGTTGTTCTTGCATTTGTAGATTTCAAAGGTTCCCAGCTCCACGCCGGATGTGAGTTTCGAGTCGCTCTCCCGGCAGAGTTTTTCCGTCTCGGGGTGAACCCGGTGGAATTTCGTGCAGACATCCTGCCAGCCGGTTCTGACAAGGATGTTCCCATCCAGATCGAGGATGCCGATGCCGATATCGGTCAATGCATGGAAATCGTCCATCAGAGATTGAATCTCATCGCAATCCATTACGTCGGCGAGATTCAGCATCCCAAGATCGCCTTCTGGATCGAGAAGGGCGTTCAATTTGGTCCGCACTCTGTGTTCGCTTTCGCGCAGGGCGAGTTCAGCCTTCTTGCGTTCTGTAATGTCGCGTGCGATGGCGTAGGTTACACCTTTTTCCAGCAGCGGATGAGAGACCCAATCTAAAGTCAAATAAAATCCTTTTTTATGGCGGTAGCGATTTTCAAATTCAATTACGAATAGGCCTTTTTTGAGGTGAGTTTCAACAATTGTTTTCGTTTTATCAACATCTTCAGGGTGAATAAATTCTAAGAAACTGCGTCCAACAAGTTCATGCTGTTCATAACCTAGTACACGCTTGAAAGAAGGATTAACGGTTAGGAATGAAGTTGTGTTGATATCCGCGATGCAAATCAAATCTAGCGACATCTCGAAGATTTTACTAAAACGTTCTTCACTTTCTCGCAGAGCCTCCTCGACCGTCTTGTGCTCGGTGATGTCGATGTGTGAGCCGAGAACGCGGTAAGGTTCACCGTTTTCGTCCGTCAAGACAGACGCCTGCGCCAGGATCCAGCGATACGAACCATCCTTATGCCGGAAGCGAAACTCAACCTTATAGGCACTCGCCCTATCTCGGATATACTGCTTTATTCGTCCTAAAATTCTCGAAAGATCATCTGGATGCACACGGCTTTCCCACTCATCGAAGTTGTCACCGATCTCGTCCTCTTCGTAGCCGATCTGGCGTTTCCATTCAGCAGAATATCGGACGTTGTTAGTCTCGAGATCCCAATCCCAGAGCCCGACATTGCCAGCTTTCACGGCTTCCTGTTGCCGCAAAAGAGCTTCATTGAGAGCCTCTTCGGCCGCCTTGCGTTCGGTGATGTCGCGACCCACGCCCTGGAATTCAACAACTTCACCATGTTTATCGAAGATCCCCCGGTTTCTCCATTGGAGATATCTTGTCTCACCATTGGGAAGCCGAAACTGCTGTGTGCTCTCCAACACAGGGTTATCAACCGTGATCTGGTCCAAATTCTCGCGCACCTTGACCTGTTCTTCCGGACTTAGGAAGTCCATAAAACTGCTACCAATCAGTTCATCAACCGTCTTGCCTATATACTGAGCCGAAAACTCGTTTACCCAGGTAAAGGTTCCGTCAATCTGGAACCGCGAGATTATCTCGGTCTGATCTTCGACAACGCCCCGGTAACGGGCCTCACTTTTACGAAGATTATCCTCCATCACCTTGCGTTCGGTGATGTCTTGTAAACTGCCAACCAACCGAGCAATCTCCCCATTTTCATCGGTTTGTGATTGCCCTCTAGCAACGCAATACCGAATATCACCATCCGTTCGAATAATCCGTAGTTCTAATGCATATGGTGTACCCTCTGAAATGCAGAGTTGAACAGCATTATCTAATCGTTGCATGTCCTCGGCGGCGTAGAAACTTGGGTGTTCGGCATACGAGGGAGCCCCCTCAGAAGGATCTCGTTGAAATATCCGAAACATCTCTTCGGACCAAAATACACTGTCTTTTTGAATATCCCATTCCCAACTTCCGATATGAGCAATGGCCTCAGTGCGTTTGTGCATTTCAAGGCTTTGTTTCAAGTAAATTTCATTCCGTTTATGCTGCGTAACATCTAATCCGGTACTGATAAAGAAATTCTTAAACGGAATACTAATCATGTGGAGAAATTGGTCTGTCGCTGGAAAATAAACCTCCCACTCGTGAGGTGTTCCTTCTTCGAATATCTTTTTAACAATGGGCATGAAGAGTTCTGTTGCATTTGAATCAGGGAATATTTCATCTGTTGTTTTACCTATTATTGTTGATAGAGACTTGCCCCAAGATCGAAGGGCGCCAGGATTAGCGTCCACTAATTTCCAGGTCTTAATTGAACCGTGTTCATCGTAGATGACTTCCCAAATATGGACTTCATGCAACATGTTCTCAAACAAATGCCGGTATGTCTCTTCCTCCATTAAAAGAGACTTTAGCAAGTCTTTCTGCTCGAAATCGGTTAATGCAAGTTCTCTTAGTTTGTTCTTGATCTCTTCACGGGTTGGTTTATCAGCCATCTCTATAACCTCATAACTCTTAAAAGACATACAGGAGATACACAATATTCAACGTGTTTGTTTAGATTGTTGTATTTTAATTAAAAAAATACTATCCTTGATTTAATGTTAAGTATTCAACGTATTTTTGATCCTATCTCATCGAGTGAAGCTGGTTTGTTGAGAAAAGCGATCCCTTGTCCAAGAAGACATCGATATACTCGTCATGGGCCAAGCGGACCGCATACCGCTACGCCCGGCGTAGCCGCTGGAGAGGGGGCAATCATCGCACTCCGTCAACGGATCGGCGGTCACGATGACTCCCGGTGATGCAAGGGCCCTGCGTGCGCAGCGGGTGAGGTGTCCATCATGCAGCCGGGCAGCTATGAGCTCGAACAACCGCTTCTCGATTTGATGCAAAACTTTTGTAACTCTCCTGCCCTTCTTCCTGAAGGGCAATCCAGGCATTGCGATACCCCCGTGTCTCGATGAGGCAATCGCACACGTCCTATGAGCGAGAGCCGTACTATCCTGGGCGTTGAAGATAAGTTGGTTGACCTTACGAATGGCCAACAGCGTCTGCTTCAGGTGAGATTGCTGGGCTTCGGCCTTGGCCAAGCGTACCACAAAAGTCTCGTGTTCGCCCCATATGATGTCCACTCGGCCCTCACGGATGGCCTTCAGCGCCGATTCCGCGGCCTCCAGACGCTGCTTCAACTCCCCGTATGACGGTGATTCCGAACTACTCATGGCTGTCACCTTTGATAAATACGGCCTCTAGGGCCGATAAATCGCTCAAATCGTCGTAAATCAGCATTCCCGGCGCAGGTTCGATCACCTGGAAGGCGGGATAGACGAAAATTCCCTGGTCCAGGGCCGTTTGCGGAATTTTGTCAACATCGATAACCTCCACCTCGAATTCAACGTGAGGAAGCGTCTTCCGCAGTCGCTGAAGGTTTTCCTGGGCCTTCCGTGAGTTGGGGGCGTCACCGCAGACAAAAAGCCGGGCCGCGCAACGGTGGATCGCAGGGGTTTGGGTTTTAATGCTATTCGCATGGACCGCCTCCTTTCCGTCGATTTCGATGCCGTTGTCCGAGATCCGGAACTCGTGATTGCGGTTTGAATGGGCGCAGCCCCGTGATTTGAGAACCTCCAGGTCCCGCACGAAGCGGCCCTGTTTTTCCACGTTGCGCAATACGATGACGCGCACACTCGGTTCCGGGCTGGGGTATCGATGGAAAGTGTATCCATCATACATGGACATTTGGTCAACAGCGCCGTGATTGATCCAAATTTTTCCGGTAGGCCCAATGGAAATGGAACTTATCCATGACTCTCTCAAACCGTCTAAGGACGTATAGAAACGCCAATCGTCTCTTTCCTGCGCGAGATTGTTTTCCACGCCGGCCAGAAAAAGGAATAGTAAAATTGACACAAATTTCGACATAGAATTATTCCTATTGATTTATCTATAACAGCCCATTCAAAACGAGACATCGAAAAGGATAGCGCATTCAAAAGCAATTGATGTATCTCAAGATTCTGATGAATACAACAGCCGGATCGACTGTGTACCTCGTTTATATGATCCATCTATATAAACGGCTACGGCATGTAATTGACACGGACATTCAATACACTGGGGTGTACGAAAACGCCGATCGTGCAAACCGGCGCAACTTTTCATTTCAGATGGATCGTAGATCATCCTTCGATCGTGACTCGGCCATTCATTTCGGTCAGGATCCCATCAGTTATGAAGAGATGTTATGTATTCAAGATCCTTTATTGGGATTCAAAAATTCAAGTTTTTGCCGTAAATCGTTTATTTGATAGGGTTTTTGGATACACCCGAGTAATCCTTTTCCAGCAAACCGTTCTTTGATTTCTTGGGAGGTATAGCCACTGGAAATAATCACTTTAACGTCTTTATCCATTTGACGTAATTCGCGAAAACACGTTTCTCCATCCATGTGAGGCATCGTATAATCGAGAATCACTGCGGCAATCGTATCGTGTTTTTCCTTATAACGTTCTACCGCTTCCCGGCCATCCGACGCGGTAATCACGTTGAAATTCAACGCTTCCAGCATTTTCCGGGCGACCGCGCGGACCGTTTCTTCGTCATCCACCAGTAATATCGTGCCGTGTCCCCGCCACGTTGTAAGTTTCTCTTCATTCTCTATATAAGGATCCTTGGTGTGGTCAATGATGGGGAAGAGTATTTTGATGGTAGTGCCTTGCCCTTCTTCACTGTATACACGAACGGCTCCTTTATGGCCCCGGACAATGCCTAATACCGCAGCCATCCCCAATCCTCTGCCGGTAAATTTTGTCGTGAAGAACGGATCGAAGATTTTCTTTTTCACTTTTTCCGTCATTCCACAACCGGTATCCGCCACTTCGATATAGGTGTAAATCCCTTCACTCAAATTCTCTCCAAAATAAAAATCTTCATATTGGTCTAAATAGTTGCGGCTGCATTCCATCGCGCCGGTAGTAATACAAATCACCCCACTTCGATCGCCGATCGCTTCCGAAGCGTTTGTGATCAAGTTCATGATGATCTGACGAATTTGTGTGGCGTCCGCTTCGATCCGTGGAACCAAATCCCCGAAGTTATACCGAAGCACCGCTTTTTTAGAAATCGACACTTCGAGAATATGGCTCATCTCTTTGACCACTTCAGAAATATTCAGTTCTTTTACAAGAAACTGTCCTTTGCCGGAATACGCGAGCATCTGGTTGCACAGTTCGGCGGCCCGCCTGGAGGCGGTTATGATTTCTTGAATGTTTTCATGCGCGGGAGACACACTGGATAAGTTGTGCAGCGCCAAATCGGCGTTACCAAGGATCGCCATCAACAAATTGTTGAAGTCATGGGCGATTCCGCCGGCCAACACCCCCAAACTTTCCAATTTTTGAGCGTGTTGCATCTTGGCTTCCAGCTTTTGCCGCTCTTCCCGTTCGTATTTCTGCGCGGTTATTTCGGTAAGCGCGCCGACGATACCAACGGTTTTCCCCTCTTCGAGAACAGGCGCTTCCCGCACTTCGACCCAGACGGACTTTCCGGATTTATGCCGAAGTTCCAATTCGTAAGGTTTTTGTGTTTCTCCAGTACGAATCGCTTGATTTGTAATTTCGATGCCGTTCACATTAATCGGATTATCTGTCAACAATTCAGTCCATTTGATTTTCGCTTCTTCCGGTTCGTAACCAAGAATCTGTTTGACTTGCGGACTAAGATACGTGATCTCATGATCGGTGTTGTGGCTATAAAACAAATTCGTGCTGTGATCGATTATATGTTTTATCTTGGTTTCCGATTCATGGATCTTTCGTTCAGCCAGAATCTGCTGGGTGACATCATTGAAGACAACGATCAGCTGACCGCCCGGCGTTTTTGTAATGTAGTTATCCACCCAGAGTGAGATCCGTTCGTCTTTATATTCTTGAATAGGCAATCGTTCAGCTTGTTCTGTTTTCCAGACTCGTTGCAGAACTTTCTGTAGACCGATTTTCATTGCGCCGGGATAGACATCCGTTATGCGGCGGCCAATTTGTTCTTCCCGTTTTAATTCACCGATCCGAAGACCCGCTGGATTGATGTCTTTGATAACAAAATCTCTTCCATCATCAACCGCTTCATAAATAATGACTCCGCTTCCCATGTGGTCGAATAACTCACGGAATCGTTGTTCACTATTCCGCAGGGCGTCAAGATCGCGAGCCGACCGCAGGGATATCGCCGCTTGGCTCCCGAACGCGGCGGCCAAATTCGCATCCCGCTCGTCAAAGCCTCCCGATTTGTTGGCCAATCCCATTATTCCCACAGTTTTTCCTTCAAGAATTAAGGGGGCGAACATAACGTTTTCCAAATCAACATGTCCCTCTGGCATGAATTTCGCCCATTCACTGCGCATGAAATCATTATCGTAAACCACCTGATTCAGCTGGTACGCTTCCGCTCTCAAACCGCGAATCGGCATAGGCAATTCTGGATCGACCGTGCATGGCAATCCACCATCCTCTAAAAAAAGCACTTCATTTTCTTTGCCATCTTCAGAGAGAAGCGCCACATAACCGGATTTGGCGCCGATCGCTTTGCAGCACGCGTCAAAAATCCCCCTGGCGGCTTGTTCGAAAGTCTGACATTCCAACGCGGATTTGGCGGAATCAAGCAAGGCGGAGATTTCATTTTCCCTTTGCTGGGAATCATTTAACGCCTGTTTCAATTCCGCCTCGATCTGTTTTTGCTCTGTAATATCCGTCAAGGTAATTAACAAGAGAGGAGATTCTTTGACACCTTGTTTTTGAATCGGAAATTCGCTGACCCGGCCAGTAATACTAACAATAACCTTTTTTGACCCTCTGGGAGGATCGAGACGGGCAATAAACGTTTTATGTTCCGGGGATTCAAAAAAAGCCCGGAAACGCGCCAGAAATACTTTTCCGTCTTGCCTATCGAGATAGTCATTGAATGGTTTCATATACACATCCGTCAGATCCACACCCAGCATGTTCGCAAAGGTTTGATTGGCGTGATAGATCATGCCGGAACGGTTTAATGTCAGATATCCAACCGGCGCGTTATGAAAAAGGTATGTATAACAATTCCGGGAAATTTCCAATTCGTGTTGCGTGTCGCGAAGTTCCTCGTTTTGAATTTCCAACTCGGCTTGATGAACCTGCAGTTCATGAAGAAGTTCTTCGACTTCCTTGGTTGTCGTATTACGATCGCTCTTTGGCGATTGGTTGATAAGTTGCTCCGCCATATCCCGTAATTTTTCGAGCGGAGTGTTCATTCGGCTAGACATTGTTACATTCTCCTCATATCAATCAAATTGCTATTGTGTAGAATAAAGATCAAACGGAATCAACTGATTGTATCGCATGCATGAAAAACAGGGATTCATTGGGATGATCCCGGATTATAGAAATCGTGGGTAGATGAATTCGAACCGGCGATTTGTTTGCTCACGACTAAGGCGCCGATCAGCTTGGCGGAAGTGTGCAATCGTTGTTTTGCGATATCGATTATAAATTTCGAGCGCGATTCATATTTATGCGCTCTTTCTTTTAATTCATGGATACTCAACTGATATCGCTCGGCAATCTCCTGGAGTTTGCTTTCATCTTTTGGAGGATCCCCATACCCAAAATTGATGGAGCCGATCGCTTTTTCTCCTGCGAAAATAGGAAGGGCGTAGATGCGAAGCCCGCCCCGGCACTCGATATCCACCTCATTTCCCGTTTCGATGGCGATCTTAGAAGCGTCCGACCAACAGGATTCATGGCAGTGCCAATTCCCAGAGGCAAGAGCGGCCGCATTATCACTGGTTTTACATAAATTCCGAGACTGATTATCCAATAACCGGCACCAACCGGAAGACATGATTCCCAGCGCATAATCACCGTTGCTTTCATAAATTGCGGCCGAAGTCTCCAGCAGGTCATGAATATCCTTAACAATGTCTTTCAATACATTTTCACCCACACCGTCATAGATCAACCGGTTGGTGTTAAGGGCGGCAAGATCACCGTAGGGTTGCTCTTTGATTTCAATATGAGCGCCTTCAGAACTCACATTTTTAGTGAGTTGCCATTCCAATCGTTTCAATTCATGCTGCGTTTTCTTTAGTTGAGTGATATTGATAAAGGTGAGAATCACTCCGGAAAAAACTTCGGGAGAAATGTGATAGGGAAGAATCCTGAGTAAATACCAGTCGTCCTCGTTTGTCTGTAGTTCTCGTTCAACCGATAAATTCGATCGCAACACTTGGTTAATCATCACAACAAGATTCCCGCATCGAAGATTGTGAGACAAATGGTGGAATGGCCGGCCAATATCGTTGTCTATAATTTTGAAAAGATTTGGTATCAAAGGTGTGAATTTACGGACATTCAAATTTTCATCTAGAAAAATCGTGCCGATTTGAGTGCTCGCCTGTAAATTATCCATATCGTTGTTGAGTTCCGTCAACTCGATGATTTTCCGTTGGTGTTCCGCGTTGACGGTATACAATTCTTCATTGACGGATTGAAGTTCTTCATTCGTGCTTTGCAATTCTTCGTTGCTGGATAGCAGTTCTTGATTGGTCGCTTGCAACTCTTCATTCGCGGTTTCCAACTCTTCGATAGTGGCTTGCAGATTTTCCCGTGTGAACTGGAGTTCCTGTTCCAAATCCTGGATGCGCTGCTCCGCTTCCTGGGTAATATCGTAGGTGTCGTGTTCGTTATCTGTAAATGGTGTTACGCTCTTTTCATGGATTTCAAAAATGATGGCGATCAGTAAATCCCGCCCTTTCTTCACGGGCAGTGGTTTCATCCGCATATGAATGGTTTGTGACTTATCATCCCGCTGAACGCGGATATTTGAATACTTGATTTCCACTTGCTGTTTGAGAACTTTTTGTATCCCGGTTGAAAGCGGGATCGCAATATCCTTGCTCGCCATTTTGGTGATATCGTTAATCATTTTCCCCGTTGGAATACACAACAATTCGTTTACGTTTCCGAAAGCATGCAGCAATTCCAATTGTTCATTCACTATTAAGGCCGCTGGGAAGTAATCATCCGACATAGCTTGGATGAATCGTTCGAGCACGCGCTCTTCTTCCTGGGAACGCTGATACTGTCCATAAATTCGGGCTGGTCTGTATAAAGGATTTCTGGCTTTCTCGGAGACCTGGAATTCGGGTGTATTGGTTAAGTGTTTTCGTTTTCCTTTTAAACGGTAGATTTTAAGTTTGTGATGAACCGGTTCATAATAATCCGTCATTTCACCGATGGTTTCACTGGTGCCCAAAATTAAAAGGCCATCTGGATTGAGAGAAAAATTAAACATCTCCAATGCTTTGACTTGTAAAACGGGTTGCAAATAAATCAGGAGATTACGGCAGCTAACCAGGTTGATATTCGTAAACGGTGGATCTTTGATCAAATTATGCTGCGCGAAAACCACCATTTCCCGGATACTGCGGACAATTTGAAAGTTATCTTCTTTGCGAATGAAATATTTCGATAACAAGCGGGGCGACACATCGGAAACGATACTTTCTGGGAAACTGCCGATCCCCGCCTTCATGATGGCGTCCCCATCCACGTCGGTGGCAAAGATTTTGATATCGTGTGTCTTGCCCAACCGTTCCATACATTCCTGACAGTAGATGGCCAGGCTATACGCTTCCTCCCCGGTTGAACATCCCGCCACCCAAAACCGGTGTTCTCTTTGTTCCTCTGGGGCCAAGAGTTTGGGAAGCCAATTTTCTAACAACACCTCGAACAGTTCCGGATCGCGGAAAAAATTGGTCACCCCGATCAACATTTCCCGGTAGAGAGTCGTGGCTTCCCGCGGATTGCTCTCGATGAAATGTACGTAATCCCGCAATTCATTGATCTGGTTGATGGTCATACGGCGTTCGATGCGGCGGACGACGGTGCTGGGTTTGTAAAATGTAAAATCGACTTTCGTTTTTTCCCGCAACACAGCGAAGATGCGGTTCAACCCGTCTTCATTCGTCAACAGAGAATCAATCAGTTCCGTTCGAGCCGAGTGAGGGTGTTTAACGAAAGCGAGCAATTGCTTTGGCATGTCCGATGGCGGCAGTATAAAATCAGCCAACCCAGTGGAGATGGCGCTGCGAGGCATCCCGTCAAATTTGGCGGATTCCTCATCCTGCACGATTACCATTCCACCGGATTCTTTGATCTTCCGAATCCCCCGCATCCCATCGCTTCCCGTTCCGGAGAGAATGACGCCAATCGATTTTTCTCCTTGGTCTTCCGCCAGCGAACAAAGAAAAATATCGATCGGCAAGTTCAATCCTTTCGAATGGTCGTAATCATTGAGAAGCAATTTCCCATGAAAAATGGTCAAATTCTTTTTGGGGGGGATGAGGTAAATCGTATCCGGATTGACCCGCATTCCTTCTTCCGCGCGATAGACTGGCATTTCGGTCCGTTTCGACAACAATTCGACCATCATGCTTTTGTAATCGGGAGATAAATGTTGGATGACGACAAAGGCTAATCCGCTTTTTGAGGGCATCTGCGTAAAAAACGATTCCAGCGCCTCCAATCCTCCGGCTGAAGCCCCGATGCCCACATAAAAAAGAGGTTCCTTGCTATTTTGTGTCTCGTTTTTACGGTTTCGATTTTGATCGTTCATACTCTCTTTTCCTGCGTATCAACAGAGTGAAGTAAATGGAATGTATGTTATGATTGAATTGTATAATCACACTGGATTTCTCTTTACTATCGAATCTCGAATTCAAAAACTGCTATTAATGGGAATCCAAAACCTCACGGACTTTCATCGCCAGCGTCTCCGGCATGAGCGGCTTTTGCAGAAAATTCACACCTTTGTCAAGGATACCGTGATGGGCAATCACATTATCCGGATAGCCGGATAAGAATAAAATTTTCAGGTTGGGATACTGCGCTTTCAACGTATCCGCCAAATCCCGTCCGTTCATTTCGGGCATGATGACATCCGTCAACAATAAATCAATTTCGCCCGAATGGTTGTCCGCCAGTTCGATGGCGTGCATTGGATTACTAGTGGTGAGCACTCGATAGCCAAGTCTTTCCAATATCTTTGTCCCGAGTTTTTGTAGAGAGGGTTCATCCTCGACAAATAACACGGTTTCAGAGCCCCTGCTCTCCGGTTTGATCTCTCTTTTCACCTGAAGCGCCTCTTCATCACCTGTATGCCGGGGGAGATAGATTTTGAACGCCGTTCCCTGGCCCGGTTCGCTATATACATTGATAAATCCACGGTTCTGTTTGACAACGCCATACACTGTCGCCAATCCCAATCCCGTGCCTTCGCCTTGCTTTTTCGTTGTGAAAAAGGGATCGAATACCTGCGCAAGCGTTTCTTTATCCATTCCGCAGCCGTTGTCACTGACGGCCAGTTGCACGTATTCACCCATGGTAAATCCCGTATGTTCACTGCAATATTCTTCATCAAAACGAACGTTGCCGGTTTCAAGCGTGACCTTGCCGACTCCCGCAATGGCGTCGCGGGCGTTGACGCATAGATTGGCCAGGATCTGATCGATCTGGCTGGTATCCATTTTGACCTGCCATAAATCCGTTCCTGGCGCCCAGGCCAGGTCAATATCTTCACCGATCAATCGTTGCAACATCTTGAGCATGCCCTTAACGGTGTCATTGAGATTTAATACTTTGGGGGAAACGGTCTGTTTCCGGGCGAAGGCCAGTAATTGACGGGTGAGATCCGCCGATCGCTCCGCGGCTTTTTTGATCTCCTGTAGACTTTCGTAGAGTGGTTGGGAAGATTCCACATTCGTTTGAGCGATTCCCACATGTCCGATGATCACCATCAGCATATTGTTAAAATCATGCGCGATTCCACCGGCCAACCGTCCAACGGCTTCCATTTTCTGAGCCTGATGATACTGTTCTTCAAGCCGCGAGTTCTCCTCCTGCATCTGGCGATACTCGCGGTTCGAAACGGCCAAAGCCACCTGGTCGGCAAGGTGGCAAGCGAAACTGATCTCGTCCTCTTCCCAGTGGTGGGATCTATCCACATGCTCGAAGCAGAGTGTTCCCAGATTCCGGCCCCCCCGGCGGATCACGGCGTCCAGCAAGGCGGTGATCCGGTTCGGTTTCAGGTATCCTTCCACATATCCCGCAGTACGCGGATCGGTCAACGGATCGCCGGCGTCCACATACCTAGATTCCTTCAGCGTATCAAATTCATTCCGATACTCGCGCTCCAGCAGCACGGCCCCGGAGGAATGCTCTCCTGTAGAAAACACGTAATTATCCACGTTGACCAGTTCGCTTTGTTCTTTATCGAAAAGCCAAACACCCGCCCTCTCCACCTTGAGCGCGCGCGCAGCCGCCTCAGTCAATTCCCGGGCCAGTTCCGGCACGGCGCCCTGGGATAGATGCCCGCTCGACGCCACGGCGGCCATTACCTCCGCCTCCCGCTCCCGGCGTTCCAACGTCAGGCGCTCTTTTTCCTCCGCACGCTTGCGCTCGGTGATATCCTGGTTGACGCCATAGGTTTTGATCGTGCGTCCTTGACTGTCCTTGACGATGAAGAATCGTACCGAGATATGACCAACTTCTCCATCGGCGTAGAGTATCCGGTGCTCGATCTGGCGGCTGTAATTGGAATCGGTGGTTTGGATGATTGCCCGGTTCTCCTCGGCTACAAGATGGGCGTCATCGGGATGACAGAAGCGTCTCGCGTACTCGGAAGAGGACATTTGATACCCGCCGGCCTCCCCGGCTGTCGTTCTGAAGATCTGATAGAAATTGTCGTTGAACGTGAAGGTATCGCTGTCCACGTCGTAATCCCAATAGCCTGCACGGGCCATTTTCATGGCTTCGGAAAGCTGATTCTCCCTTTTTCGCAGCGCTGCCTCGGCTTTTTTGCGCTTGGTAATATCGGTGGCGATACCGGCCAGGGCCAGTGGTACACCATCTGTATCATGAATCAACTGGGTACGACAGTCCATGACAATCTCGCTTCCATCAGCGGCGAAGTTAATCACTTCTCCTCGCCACTGTCCGTCTTCAAGCGTTCTTTCAAGTATTTTCTTCTGTGCCGCCCCACGTTCGGGATCCTCGCCGTATTTCTCGGTCGTACCGCCGATGAGCTCGTTGCGGCTATATCCCAACGATCGCGTTCCCGCTTCGTTGATATACGTAATCACGCCCTTCAGATCCGTTATCGTTACGCGATCCTCAATCTGGTCGAGTACCAGAGCCTGGAGGTGGATCCGCTCTTTGGCCTTTCTTTGTTCCGTGATATCCTGAGTAAAACCAACCGCGCGAATACAATTTCCAGCGCCGTCATACTCCAATTCCGCTTTTTCCCGCACCCATTTCACTTCACCCTTGACGAGCAGACGATGCTCAATGTCATACGTTCCTGTATGCAGGGCTGTTTTCCATTGCGCATCTACATAATCTCGATCGCCGGGATGGACACATTCCAAGAATGTTTCATATGTTAGTTCGGCGCCTAAAGGCGTCCCAAAAATCCGGTAATTCTCATCCGTCCACACTAATTTATTTTGATTGATATCTAGTTCCCAAGTCCCAATTGTTCCAATTTCTTGCGCTTTTTGAAGGTAATAGCGCTGCTTGTCGAGTTCCATTTCTATCCGCTTACGGTTAGTGATGTCATGAGCCACTCCTTCGACAGCGATGATTTGTCCACTTTCACCGGGCACAGCTGTTTCCGACACTTCCAGCCAGTGGACGTCTCCATTTTTCGAGAAAATTTCAACTTCGTACCTGGGTTGTACTTTTCCTTGAAGGCACAGCGCCGTGTTTTCAACTGCTTTTTGATTGATTGGATTGCCGGTCAAATACGTCGTGAAATGGGTGAGAAATTCCTCCGGTTGATAACCGAGCACTTGTGTGATGGATGGTGAGACATACTCGAAAATCCCATCCGTATCATGGCGGTATAAAAAAGTTCCGGTCAAGTTGCTCACAAGGCGCTTGTATTTCTCGTTGCTTCGGCGTACTTTCATTTCGGCTGTTTTGCGCTCTAGCAAATGCGCGAACATTTCGCCGACCCTGCGCAGCGCGTCTTGTTCGCTTGCCGACCAGGTTCGACATTCAGTTACCGCATCGAAGCCAAGGAAGCCCAGAATCGAATTTCCCGACTGCATCGGAACGGCTATCAGAGACTTGATGTGTTGTGATTCAAAGTGCTCACGTTCGAAGCGGGCTTCGGGCGGCAGGGCTGCTACATCCGGGACGTGGACGTTCTCTCCAGTGTTGATACATTCTGTAAACCACGGCAGTTCTTGTTTAAAGGATATATCTTGGAGGCGCATGCGTTCTGATGTGACGCCTTCGGCGCACCATTCATGCGTATTGTCCATGTGGACATTATCCTCTCGGAAGAGAAACACGTAAGCGCGGTCCGCATGCGTGAAAAGCGCGATGGAAGCGAGCGCGTCTTCCATTCCAGCGTCCAATTGCTCTATATTTAACCGGACCAGGTTCGATGAGACGTCATTAATGATCCGGTCAAAAGCAACGCGTTGAGTCAATGTGTCTTCGAGCCGTTTTCTTTCAGTCATATCGCGCACAGCGGCGATAATCCCTATCATCTCTCCTTTGGCATTCCGTAACGGACTGCTTGTGTCAGAGGTCCAACCAGAACGGCCGGTTATGGTTGAATAATAAGGAAAATCAATTGTTTCCGGCGATTCTCCGGCGAGTATTCGTTCTAACCGTTCTATGACTCCCGCTTCTTGCAAAAAAGGAAAGAGTTCCAAAGGATGGCGGCCCAAGACCTTAGATGCGGGAATACCGGACAAGCGTTCCATGAAAGGATTCCAGAGTTGATAGCGCAAATCGCAATCATAAACAATCACTCCTTCCTGGACGCTGTCGATGATATCACCGATCAGCTGATTCTTCTCTTCTAATGCGATTTCATATTGTTTCTGCCCAGTGATGTCCTCACCAATTGACTGGTAACTAATAATGGTTCCCTTTTCATCGAAGAGCGCGCGATTCGTCCAACGTTGCCAGCCAATATCTCCCGAAGGTTTGATGACTCGATGTTCATACGACTGCGTTGATGAATTCACCGACATGGTGTTGATGTTGGCCATAACGGTCTCGCGGTCTTCCTCCGGGATGAACGAGAAGATTGATGCGCCGGTTAAATCCTCCAATGTTTTACTGAAATACTCACAATAGTTCCGATTCGCAAACGTAATTTTTCCTCCAGGTAAAAAACAACAAATCAAGACGGGCATGTCTTCCGCAATCGCTCGATAGCGCTCTTCACTCTTCCCCAGCGCATTCTCGAACTGTTTACGCTCTGTGATATCCGTTCCAATGCAGAGGATTTCCATTGGCGAATCAGTTTCATCAAGAATGACTTTGTTCGTCCACGACACCCAAACCCGCTCGCCGTTCTTCCGCAGGTTCTCATTTTCATTCAAGGAGTATTTTTCCGGATTTTCGGTTATAAGTTGGATAATATCCTGAAGATTACGTCCGGTACTTTCTTTTTCCGGGACGATGCTTCCAACGGCAGAGCGGCCAATGATTTCTTTTTCTGAATAACCAAAGAAACGTTGCGCATATTCATTAAAAAAAGTGATTTTTCCTTCTCTATCCATTCTCAGGATGATGCTATTGGCGTTTTCCACGAGTTCGCGGTATTTCTCTTCACTTTTTACCAAAGCCGCCTTGGTGGATAACGACCGGATCTGTTCTCGAAGGACTCTCTCAAAAATGATTGTACAGACCGGGAAAAAAATCATGACAGGCAATGCGATTGTGGAAATGACGGACCAAGCCTCCCCCTTAGGCAATGTAAACATCCACAATAACATGTTGACGTGGACCAGAACGCCAAAACCGAAAAGGTAGAGAGGACGGCTGAATTCCGGCTTATCGCGTCCTATATAGCGGTACAATACGCCGAAGCCTGCGGAGGTCACCAGAACGCAAACACCGGTTAACACGCCAATGCCTCCCACTCCCCACACCCGGTACATGCCACCGATGAGAACGACAAGAACCGCTGTGATGGACCCTCCTGCGAATCCGGCAATACTGGCGACAAACGACCGGCCATCAAAAATAATCCCTTCGGTCAGCACAAATGGATTCATCATTCCCGCAACCGTGATACATCCGAATAAGATACCACAGCTGATTTGATAGGGAATCGAATCCGGTTTCCATCGCTTCACAATAAAAAAGTGACAGACGCTCAACGCCAGCAGGAGTGAGATGTTGTTGATGAAGGATATAAACATGGTTGTATCCTCTGCTTGCTCGATTCAGCGATCGGAATTGTCCTCGATCATAATTCACTCTTCAAGTCGAGATTCAGATATTCCTCAATCTTTTGGAGTATATTTTTAATGGCCTTTTTATACGTGATGAGACGAGAGCGATCCTTTGCAACCATTATTTTGAAGCCCTTGCGCCACCAACTTGGTTTGTTCGACCAGATCCTCGCGCATGAAACGGTCCGCTCGCCGTATCGACCCATACGTGACCAGAATCCCGGCCACAACAATCAGGCCCAGTACGGTCAAAGCGGATGTAGTCTCTATCCATTGTAACAAGGGCTTCATCTCAAATGGAAACTGTAATTTCATTCTCTACGATTCCTTCCCATACTACGGTCATCCGTTTCCCCGGGTAGAGATTTACATGGCTGTTATGGACTATCCAATATTCCCCGGACTTTCATTGTCAGCGATTCCGGCATAAACGGTTTCTCGAGAAAATTCACGCCTTTGTCGAGGATCCCATGATGATCGATCACATTATCTGGATAGCCGGACATGAACAAGATTTTTAGGTTGGGGAACTGCGCTTTCAACGTATCCGCCAAATCCCGGCCATTCATTTCGGGCATGATGACATCCGTCAATAACAGGTCGATCTCGCCCGAATGGTTCTCCGCCAGTTCGATGGCGTGGAGGGGATTGCTGGTGGCCAACACTCGATAACCAAGTCTTTCCAGCACTTTGGCGCCGAGATTTTGGAGGGAAGGTTCATCCTCGACCAGCAACACCGTTTCAGAACCACGGCTATCCGTTTTGATGTCTCTTTTTACCTGGAGAGCGTCCTCCTCACCGGTATGACGGGGGAAGTAAATTTTGAACGCCGTTCCCTGGCCCGGTTCGCTGTACACATTGATAAAACCACCATTCTGTTTCACTACGCCATATACTGTCGCCAATCCTAAGCCCGTGCCTTCACCATGTTTTTTCGTAGTGAAAAATGGATCGAATACCTGCGCGAGAGTGTCTTTATCCATCCCGCAGCCATTGTCACTGACGGCCAGTTGCACGTATTCACCCAAGGTAAATCCCGCATGTTCACTGCAATATTCTTCATCAAAACGAACGTTGCCGGTTTCAATCGTGACCTTGCCGATCCCTGCAATGGCGTCGCGGGCGTTGACGCATAGATTGGCCAGGATCTGATCGATCTGGCTGGTATCCATTTTGACCTGCCATAGATCCGTTCCTGGCGCCCAGGCCAGGTCGATATCTTCACCGATCAATCGTTGCAGCATCTTGAGCATGCCTTCAACGGTGTCATTGAGATTTAACACCTTAGGAGAAACGGTTTGTTTCCTAGCGAAGGCCAGTAATTGCCGGGTGAGATCCGCCGATCGCTGTGCGGCTTTTTTGATTTCCTGAAGATTTTCATAAAGTGGTTGGGAGGGAGACACGTTGGTCTGAGCGATCTCCGCATGCCCGTTAATCACCATCAGCATATTATTAAAATCATGCGCGATTCCACCGGCCAAACGTCCAACGGCTTCCATTTTTTGCGCTTGCCGGTACTGCGCTTCGAGTTTTTCATGCTCCTGTTTCTGGCGATTCTCCTCCAACAATGCGCTTAATACGGGAGCAGTTTGTACCGCCACGCTTTCCAACAATGCCTGGTCTTCTGGACTATAGCCCCCCGGTTTATTGGCGATGAGATAATGACCGATCAGTTTATCGCGGTGAATGATCGGCTCCGACAGTACATTTTCCAACTCCATATTTCCAACCGGTGAATGGAGAGACTCATTTTTCAGAAACGGTTTCTTTTCAATCAGGGACTGTACCCAAAAACCGCCCCATGAGGATTTCGGGTAAACGAAATGTTTGTTGTTCTTTTGAGATGAATTCCAACCATCCCGTGTGACGGATGGACAGATCAAGTCACCGGAATCATCGATATAGCCAAAATAGCCGAAACGGCTTTCCAGCGCGTTAAGGATCACGTCCAGCGCTTCCGCATACATGTCTTCCTGCCCGGACGTCAGAAAAACATTCGCGATGCGATTGTTCAACGAAATCGTTCGTTGATGGTATAGCAATTCTTTTTCGGCGTGTTTGCGATCTGTGATGTCTCGGATAAATACAACAAATCGGTCTTTTCCAAAGTGCGAAAAGCTGACGCTGACTTCCACATCGATTAAATTACCGTCTTTATGTCGATGACGAGTCTCGAATCGTTGATATCCTTGATCTCGTAAATAGTCCATACGCCTTTTCGTATCATCGCAGGTTTCGAGCGGATTGATATCACCGATCGAAAGTGCTTTCATTTCCTCGACACTATACCCCAGCATCTTGGCCGCGGCGGGATTGGCTTCCAGCACACATCCCTCTTCATTGACGATCCAGAAGCCATCGTTAGTTGTTTCAAGAATCTTGGCGTAGATAGTTTCCCGCTCAACCTGGTCAGAAATATCAAAGGCGATAGCCAGAACGATCCGTTTTCCACTAAGAATGACCGCGCTGCGGTAAATTTCAGTGGGGTAGCGCGAACCATCTTTTCTTGTGTGTTTTGTTCCAATCATCCTGGCTTGTCCTGTCTTGAGTTTATGCCAAAGATCGATCCGGGCGTCTCTCGAAAGACTGGAATGATCTATATCGTTTACAGTCATGCTCAACAGTTCGTCCCTTGAGTAACCTGTGTCTTGGCAGGAGACTTCGTTAATCAGGATCAAGCGGCCATCCATGTCATGCGCGAAGACGCCAACCGGCAAGCTTTCGATAATCATTCGAAAACGCAACTCACCTTCTCGTAACGCTTCCTCAGCCCGCTTCCGGTCCGTGATATCCCGGGCGAAGCCCATAAACTGTATTGTGTTTGGGATTTCCATACGAGAAATCGTGATCTCCACTGGATAGAGCGCGCCATCTTTTCGCTTGTGATACGACTCAATAGCCACTGGCTGGTCTGGCGCAATGGATTCATAAAATTTCGTGAGAGTATCAGGAGTCGTTTCGGAATCAATATCAGTAACGTTCATACGAAGGAGTTCCTCACGGGTATAACCCGTCACACGGCATGCCTGCTCGTTCACTTGAATCAGCTGGCCATCCAGTTTCGATATGTAGATTGGATCCGCGGCTTTTTCAAACAAAATTCGCAGCCGTTCTTCACTTTCCTGTAGTATTTCTCCGGCTTTTTTATTCTCCGTAATATCCCAAAAAATGCCTTGCAGACCGATCATGGCTCCTTCTGAATTCCGCAACGGAGATTTGATTACTTGAACAAATGTTTGTTCCCCCCCGGTCGATACATTTTCTTCAACAGTTTCAAACAATTCTTCTGATTCCATGACCCTTCGATCATCTCGCTGATACTTCTCCGCCAGTTCAGAAGGGAAAATATCGAAGTCAGTACGGCCGATGATGTCGCCTTTCGACAATCCCACGATTTGACAGAAATTATTGTTTACATAAGTAAATCTCCCTTTTACGTCCTTGCGGAAAATATTCTGAGGCAGGTTTTCAACCAGGGAGGAATAGAGCGCCTCTGAGTTTTGTAACGATTGCTCCGCCTGTTTCCGGTCTGTAATATCACGAGCGATCCCCCACAAAAACTCAATCCCCCCATTTTCGTTTGTCGCTACATACGACTGCAATTCGACCGGAAAAAAACGTCCATCTTTGCGGATGTACTCTTTTTCATAGATGCCAGAATGATGTTTTTTCAGCAACCGCTGTTCCCATATCTCTGTTCGTTCCCATTCACGCCAACGAGCGGGAGTAATCTGATAGAAATTCTCTAAATCTCTAAGTTCGTCCAGAGAATAACCCAGCATGTCACAATAGGCCTGATTCGCATCGATAATACGACCGTTCGTATCGACCATCACATACCCATCCCGGCTACTTTCAAAAATCTCTCGATAGCGCTTCTGGTTAACGTGGAACCGTTTCTCGATTTCAATCTTATGTAGCGCAAAAGAGAGATCATCAGCGATTTCTTTTAGGAGTCGCTGTTCTTCTGTGTCAGAGGCATACGTTTTGGGAACCGATACGACGAGAGTTCCGGATACATGGCCTTCAAAAGCGAGACGGCTAGTCAGCCCAGCCCGATCCGCATAGGTGCAGGCCAGTGGGCAGTTGAAACATTCAGAGGATGGATCCTTCACAATTATAAGATCGTCTTGTTTTTGTGCTTGGGTTATACAAAAAGGGAGTTCTCCTCGTTCGAGACATTCCTTCATACCATTAAAATCTCCGTTGAATCCAGAGGAAACCACCTCTTTCACTGTAGAGCCGGTTTCGTTAAATAGAACGATCCAGGCGTTATAGAATCCTCGCGTTTCAGTCATATTCGCGCAGGCTCGTTCCACCAACCGTCTTGGCTCGCTCTCGTTGACAATGAGTTGATTGATGTTGCGAATCGCCGCGAGCACTCGATTCTGGTGGTTTAAACGTTCGGTAAGATGGGCTCGTTGTCTGATAAAGCGCGCGATGATCACTGCACCGATGAGTGATATGATCACATACAGAAACCGCATGATGAATTCATGCTGTCCCGCCTCAAGAATGGCCACTTTCCAAAAGGTTTTCCCCGGACTGAAAATAAGGTAATCAATGACTGAATCGATTAACCATAAAATGGCTCCGGCTAGTATGCCGTAAGTGATTATCAATGTAGTCTCAGACTGACCGGGCCTTGCCCGCAATCCAAAGAAGCGGCGTACAGGGCCTAAGTTAATCGTGGCATAGGCGGTCAAAAGCAAAATATAAGCCGAGAGAGAATGTTTTATGACGACCGTGTGAATCCAGGCGCTAGGAACATCATTCAAGATAATCGCTGGATTCCAGGGGGGTGGATTTAAGGAGACGAGCCAAGGGAAAACCGTATAGAATCCGAATTCGATGATAAGCCGGAAAGGGATTTCCACGACCAGCGCGGATTCATACCAGGGATGATTCTCTTGACGGCGATCGGCCCACCAACCATGCCACAGTATCCATAAGGTGAATACCGGCACAGCATACAAAATCCCCCAGCCGTCGGATTTCCAAAGCCACCACATACTCTGACAACCACCGGCCAATGCGGATAAGAAACCATAACGCCACCCCCATGCCAGAGCCACAATCAAGGGGAAAAAGAGACCGGCTAATATACTGACTTTAAAATCAGCGGATTCGAACAGTTTCAAATCCAAGAAATTGACGGCGAAGCCGATAAGGCCAAACAAGACGGAGATAATAAGCCGATAGTAAGAAATTGTATTGCCATTGTTTGGATGGCGATTTATACTCTCCATTTTAATTCCTCATTACAAACTCCTGCGAATCTATCCATGAATCCGTTGCTTCCCATTTGGCATCGTATGAATCAACTTCGCATTCTTCCCGATATTTTATTCCTTCATGGCCTGCTGATACTTACGATTTGGATTGAGCAAGTGCGAGTAATGCTTCTCCGCGCATTCCGGACACAGGCTATGGCTCAACATCACATCCAAATTCTTGCTCAAATAATCCTCCAACCGTTCCCAACATTCATGGTCGTTGCGGATTTTATGACAGTGCATACAGATCGGTAAAAGGCCCTGGAGAGTTTTGATATGCTCCATGGCTTCTTCGAGTTCCTGAATGCGTTCCTCCAGCGCCATTTCTAAAGCGACGACCTGCTCGCCGACTTGGATCCTCGACAACAATTCCTGGATATCAAACGGTTTCGTAATGTAATCGTGCGCGCCCGCTTGTAGCCCATGAACAATGTCCGCTTTGTTATCGCGGGACGTGACAAGTATCCGGTAGGGAATATTCCGGGATGACGCCTGCGCGATATTTCGGCAGATTTCGATCCCCTCCATCCCCGGCATCATCCAGTCGATGATCGCCAAAGGCGGAAACTCGTTATTCTCATAGAGAGCCCAGGCGGCTTCACCCGAAGCGGCTTCAATCACCTCATAACCCCATTCCGTCAGCTTTTTTTTGAGCATATGGCGAATCGAACGGCTGTCATCCGCGACTAAGATCTGTTTCCGCATATTTTTTTCCTGCTGATTCGTTTCCCTGTAATCGTTTTGTAATTTGGGCTCTGAAATAGGAGGGCGAATACGGTTTTTTGATAATATCCGTCACTCCATTCTCGATCGCGCGTTCGATTTTTCTTTCGTCCGACTCGTCCGTGCAAAGAATGATGGGCTGAATAAATCCTCTTGCCCGGAGAATGACCGTAGCTTCATATCCCGTCAGTTCCGGCATATGCCAATCGGTTAACACCAAGTCGAACGGTTTGGACAACGCTTTTTCAAGCAATTCTTTTCCATTACACGCTTCCTCGATTTCAATAATTCCACATTGTCTCAAATTGTTGCTATGGCATTTCCGAATATCCTCAAAATCATCGGCCACCAAGATTCGATAGGGATTTGACACGATTTCTCCTTCTAATTTTGATCGGACTCGTTCTCGTTGAATTGGTCTTGAATAGCGCCGCACAATTCCTGACAGGCGGTTTCGAGCCGCTTTACCTGTTTCTGGACTTGATCCATCGCATTCTCCCGCGCATTGCGTTCCATTGTTTGAGCGATCTCTCGCAACAAACTCGCCCCAATATTGGCCGCCTCCCCTTTGATCGTATGCGCGTAACGTTCCACGTCTTTTTTCTCGTCCCGATCTAAGCTTGTTTTCAAGGCCTGCACGATTTCCGGAAGATCCTCCAATACCAAAGAGATGACTTCCCGGGCGGTTTCTTCATCGCCTCCCGCATTCCGTACGGCTTCCTCCCAATTTAGGACTGGTTGGCTGGATGTATTTTTTCCTGTCATACTGTCATCACGCGTTCTCAATTTATCAAACTGATCCAGGGGAGAATCCGGAGAGATTTTCTCTGTTATAGATGCCGATTGGAGGGAAATCGGAGAAACTTCATGATTGGTTTGTTTCAAAAACGATTCGATCTTTTCAACTAAATCGTGGGGATTCACGGGTTTGGTCAAAAAATCATCCATCCCAGCGCGGATGCATTCATCCCGGCTTTCGTCCATGGCGTTCGCCGTCATTGCGATAATGGGAATCTGATGATTGAGGACCGGAGACTCCGTGCGCCGGATCGTCCGCGTGGCTTCGTAGCCATCCATGACGGGCATTTGACAATCCATGAGAACGATTTCATAGGAATGGGCGCTTAAGCGATCGATCGCTTCCTTGCCATTCGAAGCGATCTCCACCTGAAAGCCATATTTTTTCAGGATCGATGAGGCGACCAGCTGGTTGGTCCGGTCGTCTTCGACGAGCAAAATACGGCGGTGTTGTTTTTTCGCTTCGGCGATTGTGTGTTTGGTGATTATGCCATCTCTTACTTCCGGCCGCTCTTGTTTTTGTAAACCCAGCGCCAACGCCAGGCAATCGTGAAGTTGAGTTTGACGAATCGGTTTGGGGAGATAACCCGTAAATCCAATCCGTTCGAATTCTTTGGCGTCTCCTCTCCCGGCGATCGAGGTCAGCATGATCAATATGGTTTTCTCGATCGCCGGTTCGGATTTGATTTGAACGCCCAATGTTTTCCCATCCATGACCGGCATTTGATAATCAATCAGAGCAACTTGATACGGGATTCCCGATTCGGCCGCTTTTCGAAGCTGGGTAAGCGCTTCCTCGCCGTTCACCGCTTCGCCGTATTGACAGCCCCAGGACTGAAGCAGTGTCGAGACTAAAAGCCGGTTCGATTCATGGTCGTCAATAATTAAGACTTTGACGCCGCGGAGTTCAGAAAAATGGGATTCGCTGGTTGGTTCCTTCTCTGTCTGTTTCTCAAACACCGCCGTAAACCAAAAAGCCGATCCGTTTCCTTGCTCGCTCTCCACGCCGATCTGCCCCCCCATCAGCCGGGTTAATTCTTTGGAAATGCTGAGCCCCAATCCCGTCCCCCCATGTTTACGCGTCGTGGATTGATCGGCTTGCGTGAAAGGGGAAAACAACGATTCCCGGCGGTGAAGAGGGATGCCAATCCCCGTATCCGTGATCGTGAAACGCACAGTGACCGATTCCGCGGTTTCTTCTTCTAATTCCACCGCTAAAGAAACTTCCCCAACAGACGTGAATTTTATTGCATTGCCGCATAGGTTAATCAGAATCTGCCGTAACCGGCCTGGATCCCCACGGAGAAGGGAAGGAATTTCAGGTTTGATTAGATATGTAAACTCCAATCCTTTTTCCTGCGCCCGCAAGGCCTGCATCTCCACCACGTCTTCAATGGTAAGCCGAAGATCGAAATTCAAAGTCTCCAATTCGATCTTCCCCGCTTCAATTTTTGAAAAATCTAGAATGTCGTTAATCAGCCTCAGCAGCGATTCGCCGCTGGAGCGCACGATTTCGGCGTAACGATATTGCTCCTTGGTGAGTTCTGTTTCCAGTAATAAACCCGTCATCCCAATGACCGCGTTCATGGGGGTGCGAATCTCGTGGCTCATATTGGCTAGGAACACACTCTTCGCTTGAGTCGCTTTTTCCGCCTTGTTACGCGCATAATCCAATTCGATGTTTTTCAATTCCATTTCGCGCGCAAACGCGTCCAGGTTCTGAGACACCTTCTCCGCTTCTTCCCGCGCCTCGACCAATTCCGTCACATCGATGAAGGATTCAATCCCCCCTGTACTATGCCCCGCTTCGTCATGGATCAGATCCGCGTTTTTAAGGATGATCAGACGGCGGCCGTCTTTCGCGCGAATCGAGCATTGTTTGCGGTAGATCGGATCTATACGATCGGGATTATAAAGTCCACACATCGTCATGCAGGGCTCTCCCCTTAACATCTGGCAATGCCGCCCTACTGTTTCTTCTTCACTGTATCCCGTCAGGGTAGAGAACTCACGATTGACGCTTGTGATGATCATGTTAGGATCGACTGTGAAGACGGCTGTGGCGGCGGTATCCAGTATGCGCCGCTGAAAATTCTGCGCGGCGCGGCGCTCATGCTCGATACGCTTGCGGTCCGAAATGTCACGCAGGATACCGATGGCGTGCCATTGGCCTTTGATTCGGGCCGCTGAAAGAGAGAGTTCCACAGGGATTTGTGCGCCGTTTTTGTGCAACCCGTACAGTTCCACTGTTTTCCCAATGGCCGCGCCCTGACCACTAACGCGGAATTGGGCGAAGGCTTCTTGATAGGCCGATCGGTAGTTATCTGGAGCGAGAACCTCGTGGAGAACCAGATGCAGCGTTTCTTCCGCGGTGTATCCGAAAATCCGTTCAGCGCTCTTGTTCCAATGGATGACTTTGCCATCGTTGTCAATCATCACAATCGCTTCCTGCGCCGATTGGCTAATCGCGGATAATACCGTTTCCCTCTCCCGCAGTTCCTCCTCGGCTCGTTTACTCGCTGTAATATCTTTGTCTACACCGCGATACCCCATAAGGTTTCCTTCGTTGTCAAAACGAGGAACGCCGTTTGTCAACAGGTAGACTTCCCGTCCATCTTTCGAACGGTTCAAATTCTCCAATTCAACAATAGGTTTTTCTTCTTCTATAATTTGTGTGTATATCGTGGATACGCGCTCGATCTCTTTTTCCGGCATGAAGTCAAATGGCGTTTTCCCTAACAGTTCTTCGGGCGCGTAGCCCATGATTGTATCCATTCCACTCGAGACATAGGTATAACGGCCTTGCGCGCCGGTTTCCCAGATCCAATCCGAGGTGCTTTGCGCGATATCCCGAAAACGCTCTTCGCTCTCGCGTAATTCTTTCTCCACTTGTTTTCGTCTTGTGATGTCCACCGCGATCCCCAGAAATCCAGTGATTTCCCCTTTTTTATTGCGAATGGCCGTCACGTTCAGGCTGACATAGATCAACTCCCCATTTTTTTTTCTATAAGTCCACTCGCTTTCCTCACTACCGTTTTCCCGCGCTTTCAAAACAAAGACTTCGAAACCGGTTACAGGCCGGCCGTACTCCTGGCTCAGTTCCCTCCCACGAGTTCTGATTTCCGATTCCAGATGAAAAATGGCGGGGGTCTGTTTGCCGGCCATTTCATCCGCGCTGTACCCCAACATACGTTCTGCGCCGGTATTGAATATTGTGATCAATCCCTCCGGATCAGACGCGATGATTGAAACCTGCAAAGCGGAATCGAGAACACTCCGTAAACGTCTTTCGCTCTCGGCTAACTCGGTTTGTTGTTTTTGGATCCCCAGATCCGTTCGGCGCAACACGATATACAGAAAACACATCAGAGCTGAAAAAAGAACAAGCGCTCCCCCCGGCACGATGGCAAGAAGCTGGTTTAAGGTTTTTTTTTCTTGGCTGATATCATACAGGACGATCAGATCCCCCACTGCGGCGCCGGAGACATCCTCGATCGGGCTGACCATGACGCGCCATTGTTTATCGTTGAATTCAGTTTCAACGTTCACAGTCCGATGGATATGGCCTTCTTCATCAACGAAACGATCGCATGCGGATGGAAAATGCGGCAGGGATGAATAGATGAATACAACATCGGGGTACCGATCCCAATCGGCGTCCCGTCCGAGCATCTTCATCCCCTTTTGCCACTGCTCTCGATGCAATGCGGTCTTTCGAATAGCCACCGCCAGTTCGAGATCCGGTTCGGCGTGAATACCGGCCAAAGCGTCCTCGATCTCTTTACCCAGTTCTAAGTATCCTAGGAGAGCGCCACCGTCGAAAACGGGCCGTACGGCTCGCAGTGTAAAAGTGCCCAATGGCCCCAATTCGATACCGGAAACCGTTATCCCAGTATGCTCCGCCTCAAGCGCTGTGTAACGTTCGATCCGGTCGCCGTACGTTTCCGGTTTATGAACGCGGAGCAGGTTGATCCGGCCGGGAGAATGGAAATAGAAATGTGTAATACCATAGTGTTCTCGTAACTGAGCGAAAAGCGGTTTGTATTCCGCAAGCAGCCGTTCCCGATCCTGCGCTTTGAGCGAGCCGCGCAGTTTATTTTCGTTGACCAGAACCTGCCCCAAGGCGGACAACTCTTCCGATTGATTCGCGAGTGATTTCTTCAGCTGGGCTGAAGTGGTTTTCAATGTTTGTTGGCAAGATTGATCCAGATTTCTGTACTGTAACTTGATTAAAATGATGCCGAAACCAGCGACGAGAAGAAACAATACGGTTGATAACGGGATCAGTAAACGGCGTTGAACCGGCTTGACAGAGATAGAAGCGCTGGATTGTGGAGCCACGAGTCCAGAAGCCAACAGAATCAACACGATCAACACCAAGCCGGCAGGCGGAGATATACGAGCGGCAATATCCCACATCCAGTCCTCCGCCTTGCTCTCCATGACGAATATTGCCATCGGCTCGCCGGTTTCTGGATCGAGTAGAGGGATCTGCGCCGCGATCCACGTCCCTGATCGATCGGTGACAGGACCTGCCACATACGCCGTTAGAGTATCGCCGGTATGATCGGTTTCTGGGATTATCCCTTCGTGAATCTGTCCGGTGGACGAATCTTCTTTCGAATTCTCCGGTTCACTGTCCTCGATGAAGTAAGCCTTCCCATCCGGTTGAAGGCCCAGGAGATAAATAAGCCGGCATTTCTCATTCGCTTGTTTGGCGCGCGCTAATCGTTCCTTGAGTTTTAAATAATCCGGTGAGTTAAGGTCAACCGTTGCGCCGGATAGCGTCTGGACACGTTTTAGATCCACGGCTCCCACGGCGGCCCGCGCCTCCTGGAGCGCTTCCTTACGCAGTTGCCGGCCGGTTATCTGAACTTGCCAACAAATAAAGAGCCAACCCGTTATAACTATTAGAAAAAAGAATCCTCTTTGCCGCCAATTCATAGTAAGACAATCCTGATTGAATGGTTATCCGAACACCTGCTTCTCTTCTGTTTTTGGCTTCAGCGCGCCTAATTCCTTGATTAAACTGGTGGCGCGTTTTCCGGCTTCATCGATTTGGATGAGTTTTTGATAGGTGGGGCCGTTTTCATGAACATCGTTCATCGCGAGACAGGTATAGCCTAAAATCGCAGTCAATATATTATTTAAGTCATGAGCGATTTTCCCGGCCTGGTTACTCCTCGTCTCCATCTCCTGGGGATGGAGTGGAAGAAATTCATGTTCGATTCCGCCCGGGACGCCGCGGCCTACTTTGACATAATAAATAATCGCGCCCGTCCGATTTCGAATGGGCGCGATTACGGCTTCTTCTTCGTAAATGGATTGATCCTTTTTTTTATTTGCGAACCAACCTCTCCAAATCTTTCCCTGCGCAATCGTATCCCACAGAGCGCGCCCAAAGGATTCGTCGTGTTTTCCACTCCGAAAAAGATACGGTGTTTGGCCTGTCAGTTCATGGAGAGAGAATCCTGTCATGCGCTGGAAGGCAGGATTGACATATTGGATCACTCCGTTGGAATCAGTGATGACGATCGTGTCTGAAATAAACTCAGCCACCTCTAATAGCCCCCTCCATTTTTCTTCGATTTGTTCCTGCGCTTCAAGTTCTTTATGTAATTGCTGTAATTTGGCGGTAGTATGCGCTAAGCCAGCGATGCCTTCTTCCTTCCGCCGTACTAATTCGTCAAGCGCGATTCGCAGCGCTTTTTCGGCGAACTTTCGGCGAATAATATTCCTCAAACGTATCCGCAGTATCTCCCGCTCGACAGGTTTCGTGATGAAATCATCCACACCTTCTTGGATGATTTTCAAGGACGAATGACAATCGTCCGCATTTGCCAGTATGAGAACGGCGCTGTTCTTCGCCGTTGGGCTGGCGCGCAGCCGGCGGCAAACCTCGTACCCGTTCATCTCCGGCGCCGTCACGTCCAGCAAGACCGCGTCAGGCGAAAACGCTTCTGCGTTTCGCAGCGCTTCTGATCCGTTGGCCGCAAAGACGAGATTGTAATTCTCTTCCTTGAGCATCGATTCGACCATTCCTCGTGAATTCCGGTCATTGTCCACGATTAGAATGGAGCCGTTGGATCCGTGATTGGATTGCGTTATCGCTGTCTGTTCCACCGGCATAATTTCCTCCTCTACGAGCAGCGTCTTGTAAAAAGCGTGGAACGATGAATTCATCCATACTGAAAACCCGGCTGAATTCGTTCCTCATGCCCATCAGATTTTTTACCGGGAGGAAGCGTTTGCTCATATTGACGCTCTCTCCTGGTTCCAAAGTGCGCTCTCTTCACATCGAATGACTTCTTGAACTTGAAACTGTCAATTGAGATGTGTTAATCGTCATCTCCATTTTTGACTTTCTCTTTCTTTTAAAGAAAAACAACAACAATGAGAATGCCCTCGTTTAAACACTCTTGAACTCATCATCAAATGTCGATTCATGGGTTTTGGAGGAAGATGATCGGTCTGGTAATGGCGCAGTTGTTTCGCGCGTAAACGATTGCGCGTGAATCAGTTCTCGATTCGACGGGGTTGACGCCATACTCTGCTGACCACTCCCATTGTGGATCTTAAATTGGCTGACCAATTCCTGTAGAGCCGCCGCCTGCGCGGAGAGTTGTTCGCTGGCTGACGCGCACTCTTCACTCGTCGCCGAATTTTGCTGGGTCACCTCATCCAATTGCGTAATCGCGGTTCGAATCTGATCGGCTCCATTCGCTTGTTCCAGACTCGAGGCTGTGATATCCCGTACAAGAGTCGACGCTTCATTCAACGCTTCGGCGACTTGTTTGGCGCTCTCTTGAATCGCCGACAAGCCCGCGTTGGACTCGTCCGCCATCTGACTGCCTTCATTGATGATTTCGGAGGATTTTTCGATTTTCTGAGCGATATCTTTCGCCGCGATCTGGCTGCGTTCCGCCAATTTTCGGACTTCGACGGCTACAACAGCGAATCCTTTTCCCGCCTCCCCCGCTCGAGCCGCTTCAATCGCCGCGTTCAACGCCAAAAGATTTGTTTGATCCGCGATATCAGTAATTAGATCGATTACATTCACGATCTCTTTCGAACTCTCCTGGATCTCTTTCATCGAGAAGCCTAATTTCTGCACTTGCTCGATCCCTTTTTTCGCTGTTTCCAGGGATTCATCCGAAAGTTTGCTCGCTTGATTTACACGATCGTCTGTATTTCTCGCGTTCTCCGCGTTTTGCTCGATCGCAGTGCTCAACTCTTCGATCGAAGCCGACGTCTCTTCCAAACTCGCCGCCTGCTCCGTCGCCGCATTGGAGAGATTTTGGGATGACGCGGCAAGTTCCTCCGAACTCGATGACACTTGCTCGGTCGCTTGGCTGACGTTTAACAACGTCTCACTCAATTTTTCCCGCATCCGGTTTAACGCTTTTGAGAGCGCGCCAATCTCGTCTTTACGATTGGCGTCTACGTGCTGTGTAAAGTCTCCCTCTGCAATAATCTCCGCGAACCGCACACCATTAACCAGAGGAGACGAGATACTATTGGCGATAAAGTACGCGATACATAAAATCAATATGGCGAAACTCAAAGCGACGATCAGCGCCCAACCCAAGAGTCCGATTTGCTTTCCATACGTATCACGGATGGCAAGGTTAGAGAACGCTTCGGCCTGATCGATTTCCGCTAGAACCACCCACTTTGTATCTCCCAAAGTGATAGGCGCATAAGCCGAAAGCACAGGATTCCCATTGTAATCGATGATGATTTTTTTACCTGTTTTCCCTGCGATCGCCTCCTTCGATCCTTCTGTGTCCACTTTCCCTAACGACGGATTTTTAAACGAAGCGGCCACGGTATGATTCACGGGATCGAGGAAAGAATCTGACCGCATCAGCTGATCGCTTCCGACAAGATATGTCTCTCCCGTCACTCCCATGCCACTGCGTTCCTGCATAATGGAATTGATCGCTTCGAGAGACAGTTGCAGGGCCACAACGAGCTCCACTTTTCCATTAATGACTACTGGTTGCGCGATAAAAGCGGCTGGTTCATTATTGCTGGGCGCGTATGGTTCAAAATCCGCCAATGCGAATTGTTTCGACTGGAGAACTTTCCTTGCAAGTTTCCCGAGCCCTGAGTCTTTATACTTACCACTCACCATGTTCGTCTGATAATCGGCTTCTTGCGTGACGGTGTAGAAAACATACCCATCCGGATTCATCAGAAACAGGTCATAATAACCATACGCTTCCGTATATTTTTTAAAGAAATACTCTCCGCTTGAATCTTTTGGACTAAAGGCTTCAGCGACATCGATCTCCGCCAAGAGAGCCCATACAAAATTTCCCACACGTACGGGAATCCATGCGGAAAGCACAGGATTGCCATTGTAGTCCATAATCACATCCGCCCCCGTTCCACCGGCAAGAGCGGATTGAACCGCCATTGTATCCACTTTGTTTTTCGTGGGATTCTTGAACGCGGCCGTCACCGAGTGATTCTCCGGATCGAGATAGGAATCGGAGCGCATCAATCCATCCGGTCCCACCAGATACGTCTCACCCGTTTCACCAAGACCCGCGCGTTCGCTCATGATCGTGATCAGGCGATCGATGGGCATTTGAAAAATGGCCACACCCACTTTTTCTTCACCATCAAATATTGGAGACGCGATAAAACTGGCCGGCGCTTCATAGGAGGGTTTATAGGGCATATAGTCGACTAAAAAAACGGCGTCCTTGTCCGTGGCGGCATTGGCCATGCGAAACGCTTCACCGAAATTGGTCTGCGCGTAGGGACCATCGATCAGTGACGTGCTGTAATCCAGTTCTTTGAAAACAGAATAGACAATATCCCCTGTTTCTGGATCAACGAGGAAGATATCATAATACCCAAATTTTTCCAAGTAATTCCGGACGATCGGATGGATTTGAGCGTGCAACTCACTATACCGGGATCCATCATCAGCGGAATCCAGAAGATGTTTGGATCCAAGTGGATTCCGGTTGGCCCGGATGTAACGGTATTGAAGCGCAATGGATTCTCGATCGAGCTGCTGGACAATGGATTGCGCTCCCGGTGAATTCCCCTCATTCTGCCGCGCATATTCGTCCCTGAATTCCCCCGTATAATAGGTGGCAAGCTGCTGTTTCATGCTTTCAATATCTGTATCCATGATTGAATTCTCATCATAGTAGTTATTAAAAGCATCTCGAAATTGCTGGACAGCGTCGACCACCATTTTATTTTCTGAAAACGTATGGATCTGATCGTGGATGGTTTGGAAATAACGTTCCACTGCAGACCGCTTAATCTCCCGAACGGCGGTCAACTTCGCGAACGCTTCCTCCCGCAGGGTGTTAACGGTTTCCGTCAGAACCTGCATATCCCCCTGTCGTTCCCCGAAAAATTTTTCAATCTGCGCTTTTTTGATATCCCTTACGCCTTTTAATTGATTAAACGCCTGCGCTTGAATCGCCGCGCTTGAATTACGAAACGAAATCCAAACGGCGATCGCCAAAGGAATAATGCCAACCATGAGAAACAAGCTGATTAATTTCGGTTTCATCCGGATATCGTTTAAATTCATTATGACCACTCTCCTTGTTTCATCTGAATTACCTCCATTAAGATCGCAACCTGCAAATGAAAATGAGCCACGATAAGCATTGTGAAGGATAAAGTCGTCGAGACTCATTTTCATAGAAAAGGAATGGACGTTCCTTAGACGCTTTTAAATGCGTTCTCGAATTCCGTTTCACAAGTCTCTGGTTCTGAGTCAAACTTGTGAGGCCGATTGGGCAATGAGGGAACGGTTTTGTTAGTAGCCGTTCTCGCTTCAATGTATCCCGGAGTTCTCCCGCTCTGCATTGAACTGGGATCACCGTTTCCATTGTGAATTTTAAATTGGCTGACCAGTTCCTGCAGAGCCACCGCCTGCGCGGAGAGTTGTTCGCTGGCTGACGCGCATTCTTCACTCGTCGCCGAATTTTGCTGGGTCACCTCATCCAGCTGCGTGATCGCGGTTCGAATCTGATCGGCCCCATTGGTTTGTTCCACACTCGACGCGGCGATATCTTGCACGAGTTGTGATGTCTCTTGAATCGCTGGAACAATCTGCTGAATCAGTTGTCCCGCGTTTTCCGCTTGACTCACACTGTTCTTGGCCAGTTCGCTGATCTCTTTCGCCGCCTGCTGGCTGCGTTCCGCCAATTTGCGCACTTCCACGGCGACTACGGCGAATCCTTTACCCATCTCGCCTGCGCGCGCCGCCTCGATGGCCGCATTTAACGCTAACAAGTTGGTCTGATCGGAAATATCACCGATGATCCCGATCTGTTCCGCGATCTTTTTCATCGCTTCCACGGTTTTCAGCACCGCGCCCCCTCCTTCTTCCGCTTCACTGGCGGCCTTGGTGGCAACCGTGTCGGCCTTCACCGCATTGTCGGAATTCTGTTGGATGGAACTGCTCAACTCTTCGATCGAAGCGGACGTCTCCTCTAGACTCGCCGCCTGCTCCGTCGCCGCATTCGACAGATTTTGGGAGGAGGCGGAGAGTTCCTCCGCGCCGGACGCGACTTGTTCCGACGCCTGGCTGACATTCAACAAAGTATCACTCAGTTTCTCCCTCATCGAATTTAACGCTCTTGCAAGAGAGCCAATCTCGTCTTTCCGGTTGACTTCGACGTGATGCGTAAAATCACCATCCGCGACGATCTCCGCGAATCGTACGCCTTCGATCAAAGGCGCCGAGATGCTATTAGCGATATAATAGGAGATCAATACAATCAGGATTCCGAATGATAAGGCGACAATTAACGCCCAGCCCAGCAATCCGATCTTCTTGCCATAGGTGTCACTGATAGCGAGGCTGGAAAACGCTTCGGCCTGATCGATTTCCGCTAAAATCGCCCATTTAACATCTCCCAGTGTTATAGGCGCGTAGGCGGAAAGCACGGGATTCCCATTGTAATCAATGATGATTTTTTCACTCGTATTCCCTGCGATCGCCGCTTTTGATCCTTCCGTGTCGACGGCGCCTAATGTGGGATTCTTGAACGACGCGAGAACGGTATGATTCACGGGATCGAGGAAAGAATCCGACCGCATCAGCTGATCGCCTCCGACAAGATATGTCTCTCCCGTCACCCCCATGCCACTGCGTTCCTGCATAATGGAATTGATCGACTCCAGCGAGAGCTGCAGGGCGACAATGAGTTCAACCTCCCCATTATTGATCACCGGTTGGGCAATGAACGAACATGGCTCCCCGTTGCTGGGCGCGTACGGTTCAAAGTCCGCCAATCCGAACGCCTTGCTTTGTATAACTTTTGCCGCCAGTTTGCCCAATCCCGAATCTTTATACTTCCCCGATAGCATATTCGTCTGATAGTCCGATTCCTGCGCCACCGTATAGAATACATAACCATCCGGATTCATCAGGAAGAGATCGTAATAGCCATACGCGTCTGTATATTTTTTAAAGTAATACTCTCCCTCCGCGTCCTTTGGACAGAAGGCCTCGGCGACATCGATTTCACAGATTCCCACCCATGTAAAACCATCGAGTTCAATCGGCGCATAGCAGGAAAGCACGGGATTGTTGTTGTAATCCAAGATGACTTCCGTACCCGCCTTTCCCGACAGCGCCTCGCGAACCGCTTTTGTGTCCACACCGTTTTGACCTACGGTTCCATTTAAGGATGTTTTGACATTGTGATTTGTTGGATCTAAATACGAATCTGATCGCATCAGTTTATCCGGACCGACCAGATAGCACTCACCCGTCTCTCCCAGGCCGCTTCGTTCCTGCATGATGGTATCGATCGCATCAAGGGAGATTTGACACGCGACAACACCAATGAGGGCGCCGGATGAGTCAGAGATCGGCCCCCCCGCAAACATGGCGGGGGCATTGTTACTCGGCGCATAGGGCGCCATATCCACGAGACAAACCTGCTTCGTACGGACGACTGTACGCCAGAGTTCAGCGAGATTGCTGTCCTTATAGGGCCCATGCGCCAAGTTCGTCCCTAGATCGGCCTCCTGTTCACCCGAATACATCACATGGCCGTGGGCGGCGCAGATAATGAAGAGATCGTAATACCCATAGGTTTGTTGATAGTGGAGCAGATTCGCCGCGTTGGCTTTTCTTAATTGTTTGTATTTCTCCGTATTGACCTCCAAAGGTCCATCCGGCGGCGTATTCATCTCGTCATGGTATTCTTTCATGACGTCAAACATGACATGCGTATCCTCACTCCGGGCCAGGACTTCCATATCCCCTTTCCGCTCCGCGAAGAATTGCGCGATCTGTTTTTTCCGGACCGCCTGGACGGCGGTCAACTTTGAGAAGGCTTCCGTCCGCAGTGTATTGACCGTCTCGACCAAAACCTGCATGTCTCCCTGGCGTTCGGCGAAGAATTTCTCAATCTGCGCTTTTTTGATATCCCGCGCGCCTTTCAACTGGTTGAAAGCCTGCGTCTGGATTGCCGCGCTTGAGTTGCGAAACGAAATCCACACGGCGATCGCTAATGGGATAATACCAATCGCGAGAAATAGACTGATTAATTTTGGTTTCATTCGAACATCGTTTAAATTCATCATCATTGTTCTCCTTGTTTCATCTGAACCATCTTCATTGAGATCGCAACCTGTAAAGCCGCGATAGGCATTGTGAAGGAAAAAGTCATCGAGACTCATTTTCATAGAAAAGGAATTGACATTCCTCAGATGCTCTTAAACTCGTTTTCGAATTCCGTTTCACAAGCCTCTGGATCTGAGTTAATCTTGTGAGTCCGATTGGGCAATGATGGAACGGTTTTATGATTAGCCGTTCTCGCTTCAATGTAGCCCGGAGTTTTACCTCTTTGCATCGAACTGGGATCACCGTTTCTATTGTGAATCTTAAATTGCGCAACCAGTTCCTGCAGAGCCACCGCCTGCGCGGACAGTTGTTCGCTGGCTGACGCGCATTCTTCACTCGTCGCTGAATTCTGCTGGGTCACCTCATCCAGCTGCGTAATCGCGGTTCGAATCTGATCGGCTCCATTCGCTTGTTCCAGACTCGAGGCTGTGATATCCCGTACAAGAGTCGACGCTTCATTTAACGCTTCGGCGACTTGTTTGGCGCTCTCTTGAATCGCCGATAAGCCCGCGTTGGACTCGTCCGCCATCTGACTGCCTTCATTGATGATTTCGGAGGATTTTTCGATTTTCTGAGCGATATCTTTCGCCGCGATCTGGCTGCGTTCCGCCAATTTTCGGACTTCGACGGCCACGACGGCGAATCCCTTACCCGCCTCCCCGGCGCGAGCCGCTTCAATCGCCGCGTTCAACGCCAACAGATTCGTTTGATCCGCAATATCGGTAATAAGATCGATTACATTCACGATCTCTTTCGAACTCTCCTGAATCTCTTTCATCGAGAAACCCAATTTCTGTACTTGCTCGATCCCTTTTTTCGCTGTTTCCAGGGATTCATCTGAAAGTTTGCTCGCTTGATTTACACGATCGTCTGTATTTCTCGCGTTCTCCGCGTTTTGCTCGATCGCAGTGCTCAATTCTTCGATCGACGCCGACGTCTCTTCCAAACTCGCCGCCTGCTCCGTCGCCGCATTGGATAGATTTTGTGACGAAGCGGAAAGTTCCTCCGAACCAGACGCCACTTGCTCGGCCGAATGTCTAATATCCGCCATCACATTTTGTAAGTTCTTTGACATGGAATTCAGTGCTTCCACCAATTGACCGATTTCATCTTTTTGAACGAGCGTAATTTGTTGGGTTAAATCCCCATTCGCGACCGATTCCGCAAATTTAACTCCCATCTGAAGGGGCTTGACAATCATGCGGGTAATAAACACCGCCAAGGCGACGCCGATCAACACCGCAATGACAAGGCCGATGACGACTGCCTGGGACGCCGCGGTTAATGAATCCAACGTTTGAGACGCGATATTCGTGGTTTGATCGATCCCAGCCTGCGACATGTCTTGCGCTTTCGCGAGAACGGTATTTCCTGCTTGCACCCGTTTCGTACCCAATTCCTGGACGGCCAGCCAATTGGTCAGCAGCGCGTTCATGGCGGTCTTGTAACCTGCCGCGGACGCTTTCGTATTATCGATCCGGTCGAGATCGACTTGCAAATGCGTGATTTTACGGAGGTCTTCAAATTTCTTGTCCATGGCTTTAAAGTTGGATTGCGCGTTCTGAATCAACTCGGGAGAGCGTTCGGCTTGGGACCGCCATGCGGCCAACCGGGTCGCATTCCCTAAATCGATGATGTCATTGACGTACGTGATCTTATCGTGACGTTCTGTGAGCGTTGTTTTGAACGCCGCAATTTCCTTGTCCAGTTTCTGGTTCTGCCCTTTGATGAAATCATTGCAATTCGTCATATACGCTAACGCTGAGTCTTCCAACTGCTTTTTCACGCTTTCTGTGCTTCCATCATTGATGAGTTCGTTAATCGCTTCCTTATATGAGTTCGCGGCATTCTGGGTATTTTCGATACGATCCAAATCCTCCTTGAGATGTGTGATTTTTGTCAATTCCCCCATTTTTTTGTCTGTCTCAGGGAACAGAACTAATGCCTGCTTGGCCAAGTCAGGATTCTGCTCCGCTTGCGACTTCCATACGGCTAAACGAATGGCATTCCCCAAATCGATTATCTCATTGACTAGGTTGATTTTTTGCACTCGCTCATGAATTAAAATAAAATTGGCCTCAATTTCTTGTGCCATGTTATCGTTCTGGTCCTGCAAAAAATCTGAACAATTCTTCATATACGCCGCCGCGGTATCATCCATCTGTTTGCGATTGTTCGAAATCTCTTTGTTTTTTTCTACGGTTTGATTGGCGTATTGATCGTATTCATTGACTTGCGATTCCACCTCCTGAATCGAGGCCGCCAGTTTGACCAGATGAGGCGATTCTTCCGCCAGTTGTTTCGCTTCGGTTAAATTTTTCTTGACTTCAGATAAGTATTTTTGGCCTTCCTGCAGATACGCATTCTCCTCTGTCAAACCATACCCGCGCATGTTGTACATGGTCAGTAACGAATTCCGCTCGATTTCATTCGCGATTTTGACTTCGGGAACGTATTCATTGGCTAACACGGCCGCTTCTGTTTTGACTCCCCCCATCTTAACAAACGCAAGGCCGCCGACAAAAATAGAAATGAGCAGCAGACATCCAAATCCGATTCCGATCTTCAGACCGAGTTTCATGTTTTTAAACATTCTTTTTCTCTCCTCTTTTTTTTCTATTTCAGCTCTTTTTTTGTGTCCTCTTTCTTTGTTAGTTGCAAATCCAATCACGCGGCTGTTTTGGCGATCTCTTCACGCTCTCTGGCGCTAAACATATGATCCAGTTCGAGCAGGATGATCAGCCGGTCTTCCAACTTCCCCATCCCCGAAATAAATTCCGTATCGATGTCCGCTCCCATCGGAGGAGGCGGATCGATACAATCTTGATCCAAGGTTCGCACCTCACTCACCGCATCCACAATGAGACCCATCACTTCCTTTTTGATCTCCACAACAATAATCCGCGCGGTATGATCGCTTTCATTTTCAGGTAATTCAAACCGGCGCCGTAAATCTACAACGGGGATCACCCGTCCCCGCAGATTAAGAACGCCCTCAATAAACTCCGCCGATTGAGGGATCCGGGTCAGTTTTTTATACCGGATAATCTCCTGCACCCGCAAAATGGGAATCCCGTATTCTTCCCTCGCCAACGTAAAACTGACAAATTGCATTCCTGCATGCTGGCTCTCACTTGCGCTTTTCATCATGAATTCCTTTCTCCTTCTAATGGATTCATCACATCATGATTCGCTTAACATGTTCTGCTTCGTTGCTATCTTCTGGATGACTTGAAACATATCGCTGATATCCTGTTCCTTACGGCAAACTATTTTGGGCCGCAGTTTTTGACAGGCGTGTAACAAGGATGAGTCTGGAGAAGACAAGATGACAAATAGTGGAACATCGGATATGAGGTTTTTAATCGACGCAAACTCCTCAATATCACTTTTCTTATCGATGTACAAAACCAGGACGCTTGGAGATTGAAGATTGAAAAGCATGTCTCGAACGCAAGCCGCGGGATGTTGATAGATGTGGAGATCCGATATGGAATTCTTTTCTATAACCTTAGCTAGAAATCCGGGATCATACATTATTGTTTCAGGTTTGAATAAATAATAGTTCATAGGCTCCTTCCTTTTCTCAATCGCCTGCATCCCGTTATAACCCTATGGCAAGATAGGGACCAAATAATCAATTATTGATAAGTTCTTGATAATTAAGGAGTTATAGAATTTCGAGATTAACGAAACCCTTCGAAACGATCGAAGGTTGTCTACGATCGTGGACAGGATTCACAAAAAGGACAAATTTGAAATGAGGGAAGGCTGCAGAAAGATATTAATAAGTTATTGATTATTCATAACTTACAGAAATCTAAACTGGATTGAATCCCGAAAAATAGAGGTTTGTCTACGATCGTGGACTGAGTCTACGATCGTAGACAAGTGTGAAATGAAGGAAGAATGAAGTGGGATTAAGAATCATCTTTTGTTAAATGATATTTGTGGAGGAGTTTATACAAGCCCGAACGGGATACACCAGAAATCCGGCACGCCTCTGGAATATCCCCTTGACATCGTTCCATCACAATTCGTAAATACTCTTCTTCCATCTTGTTCTTATAATCCGATAAATTCATGATTTCTTCGCTGGCATGGTTTCCGACTCGAAAAGTATCGTCTTTGTTTTTTGGAGAATCAAACGACCTTTTTTTTAGCGCAAGCCGAATTCGATCGGGCAGGTGTTGTGGGTATAACCGGGGGGCGTCGAGAGAAGAAAAGAAGGCCTTCTCAATCGCATTCTTCAATTCTCGTATATTACCCGGCCAATGATAAGCCATTAATGTTTCGAAAAATTCGGATGAAAAAGATTTCAATTCGACGCCGGTTTGTTCGCTCAGTTTGGATGCGTGATGAATGGAGATATCCCGGATATCCTCCTTCCGCTCGCGCAATGGAGGTAACCGCATAATAAATGTTTGTAACCGGTAATACAGATCGTTTCTAAAACTCCCCTCCTGAACCATGTCTTCAAGATTCTTATTCGTCGCTGAAACCAACCGGAAATCACATGGGATTTCTCGTGCGCTTCCCACAGGCCGGAAGCGCCGTTCTTGCAAAACACGCAAAAACGTTTTCTGGAGATCGGGGGTTAATTCGCCGATTTCATCCAAAAAGAGTGTGCCACCGTTCGCCTGCGCGATTAAGCCTTCTCTTCGTTTCTCCGCCCCGGTAAACGAACCTTTTTCATGACCGAATAAGAGACTCTCGGCTAAGGTCTCAGGAAATGAGGCGCAATCGACCGTGACAAAATTACCCGCGATCCGCCGGCTATTATTATGGATCGCCCAGGCGAACAGTTCTTTGCCCGTGCCGCTTTCTCCGGTGATTAATACGTCCGTTTCGCTGCTGGCGGCCATGGCCAATTGATTTAAACACTGCTTGATTAACGGACTGTTCCCGATGATCCCTTCCCGGTCCAGAGGAATCGTTTTCTGTTTCTGTTTTTCCTCATGGTGCTGTAACGCCCGCAGAAGCGGAAGTTGGATTGTTTCGATTTCTGCTCCTTTTTCAATGTAATCCCATGCGCCATGCTGAATCGCTAATTCGGCTCCATCGGAATCGGCGTATCCTGTGATGATAATGATCTCCGGCGAGGAAGCGGTTTCTTTGATTTGTGGCAGGATCTCCAACCCGTTCCCATCCGGCAACACGACATCCAAAAAGACCACCTCATAGGCATTATTCTTTGCCTTAGTCAGGCCTTCGGAGAGTGTTTCCGCACAATCACAATCCAATCCCATATTGTTAACAAGATTGGATAGAAACGCGCGCATTGTCTTATCGTCATCGAGAACTAAAATTCGTGGCATAGCGGTTTTACTTATTCGTTTCCACTCTTTTTGGTTAACAATTTTGATAATACTTGGGACAGTTTCTCTATCGTCAATGGTTTGTACAGCATTTCTTTAATTCCCGCCGTCAGGGCAATTTCCGGCGTAATGCGTTCATCATAACCGGTATAAAGAATGATGGGAATGGCAGGTCTGATTTTCAAGATTTCCTTCGAAAGGTTTAATCCCGTCATGACCGGCATCGTTTGATCGGTCAAGACAAGATCAAACGTGTTGGGAGAATCCCGGAAGGTTTCCAGCGCCTCCATTCCGTTGTGACAAATCACGGGGCGATAACCCAATGTTTCGAGCATCCGTCCGACCATCTTGCGCAGCATTTCTTCGTCATCCGCGAATAATATCCGTTCCTGATTCCCCTGTACAATTGAAGAATCTTCGCGGACCGTTTCTTCTTGGTTCTTCGATGTGGGGAAATAAATGTTGAACGCAGTTCCTTCGCCCAGCGTACTCTCAAATTCGATTCCACCTTGATGATTCTTCACAATGCCCAATACGACCGAAAGGCCCAAACCAGCGCCTTCGCTTTTGTCTTTGGTCGTAAAGAAGGGATCAAAAATCTTCGTCTGGATCTCCTCCGGAATTCCATCTCCCGTATCCCGAATCGATAAACGAACGTACTCACCCGGTTTTAATTCCGCAAGCAGCAATTGTAGTTTTTCACGGATGACGTAGTCCCGCAATTCGATTTCCAAGATCCCGCCGGTCTCCCGCATCGCATGGGCGGCGTTCGTGCAAAGATTCATGATCACTTGATGGATTTGATTTAGATCGGCTGAAATGGCCGCTTCGCTAGCGATTCGCTGTTGGATTTCGATGGATGAAGGCAAGGTCGAGCGCAGCAGTTTAATCGCCTCTTTTATGACGGGCGCGATGGCTAATGAACTTTTTCGCGTTTCACTCTTCCGGCTGAACGCCAGGATCTGTTTCACCAAGTTTTTCGCCCGCTTTGAAGCCTCCAGAACGGATTGTAAATTATCTTTTAATTCCTCCCGATCGTCTGTATTCATCGCCAATTGCGTGAATCCCATGACACCCGCGAGTATATTATTGAAATCGTGAGCGACTCCTCCCGCCAACGTTCCCAGCGCCTCCAATTTCTGCACTTGCAGGAACTGTTTCTCCAATTCCGTCCGTTCTTTTTCCACTTGCTTGCGATCCGTGATATCCCGGTTGCTGGCTCGATAGCCGATATATTTTCCATTATCGTCATACACCGGCTGACATACATGTTCCAGCCAGCTTTCATTTCCATCCCGCCGTACGATCCGGAACTCGATGAAATAGTTCGTTTTCTTTTCTTCCTGTTCGCATCGATGGTTCACCCATATTTCCTTATCCTCTGGATGCACTATCTTATCGATTAACGCAGGATTATTGATATACTCTTCCGGTTTATACGATGAGATTCGTTCACACGAAGGAGAAATGTAGGTCACGCTTCCATCTGGCGATATCCAATATTCCCAGTCAAATGTGAAATCAGCGACCGTGCGAAATTTGCTTTCGCTATCATGTAATTCTTGTTCGTATCTCTTTTGCTCCGTGATATCGTCAAAAACAGCGATGACCTCGCCGCTAGGCAGTTTGAAGAGATAGTTTTCAACCCAAATTTGTATAATATCGTCTTCATATTGAGTGAGTGGCAGTGTTTCCGGTTTCCCGGTTCTCCACACTCGTTGTAACGCGTCAAAAATCCCCATCTCTTTGACACTGGGATACATCTCATGAATACTCTTGCCGATATGATCTTCACGGGTTCTTTTTCCAATTCGACACCCAGCGATGTTGATGTCTTTGAAAGTGAAATCGTTCCCGTTATCAATCGCTTCGTACACAGCCACCCCGGATGCCATATGATCGACGATCTCATGAAATTGCCGCTCACTTTCGCGCAGCGCTATTTCGGCTTTCTTGCGCTCGGTTGTATCCAGTCCAAATTCAACCAACGCGGTGACGGCTCCCTTCTCATTTAAGACTGGATACCCACGGATATGCCAAAATCGTCCATCCGGAGTTTGCGTATCGCTTTGCTGAGGAGTTTTTGTATCCCGCGCTTTTAACACAGGACAATCTTCGCAAGGCTCACTGCGTTGACCCCAAATTTCATAACAATGAAGTCCAACCAATTCTTTTTTCGTTTTGCCGACCGATTCACCCGCGGCGCGGTTGGCCCAGATGACGCGTAAATCGAGATTGTAGTAGGCTACCATTTCGGAAGTGGAGTTTAAGATGATATTCTTCTGCCGTTCACTTTCCCGAAGGGACTCCTCAGCCTGCTTGCGCTCTGTGATGTCGTAATTGATTCCAATCATCCGGACTGGATTGCCCTCTTCGTCCTCTATCACGAGGGCGTTCGCCTTGATGTAACGAATATCGCCATCAGGCCGAATTATACGGAATTCCGTGTCAAATTCTTGCCCTTCCTTGACCGCCGCTTCAACTTCCTCATTCACTCGTTCTAGATCTTCCGGATGAACTCCCTTTTGCCATTCTTCATATACGTCTTCAAAATTCTCCGGAGAAATTCCATACAGCTGGAACATCCAATGATCCCACGTCAATCGATTATGAACGATATCAAGATCCCATACGCCAATCCCCGCGGAATCTGCAGCCAGTTTCATCTTTCGAGTCTCGTGCAATAAGGTTTCTTCCGCCCGCCTGCGCTCGGTGATATCTGTTAATGCCGCAACCATGCCGATAACCGATCCCGTAAGGTCTTTTAGAGGCGCGGCATTAATGGAAAGTAAGACTCGACGGCCACCAGGAAACTCGATCGCGTGTTCAATTTCATAGACGGGCATGCCTGTCCTTCGGACAATGTTAAATGGCAGTTGCTCCTCCGGAAAGTCTTCCCCTTTAGGATCAGAAATCCTCCATTCGGGGTCGTTATAAGCGCGTTTTGTGATTTTATCCTGAGTCAAACCCAGCAAAGTTTCTGCCTCGGAATTCGCAAAGTTGATCCGTCCTTCGATATCGACGAAGGTGATTGCGACCGGGCTCGTAGTCGTGATCATTTCGAGCAAGTTATGTTTTTCACGAAGTTCATCCATGGTCAACCGCAACTGCGCGGCTGTTTCTTTCTCCCGCTCCTCCGCTCGTTTGCGGTCCGTGATGTCTTGGAAACTTCCAATTAACTTGACTGTTTTTCCATCTTTGATTTGAGGTTGGCAAATGGTGCGAGTCCATAACTCATTCCCTTTTGCGTTAATGAAGCGTAATTCCATGTCATAAGGTTCACCATGGTCTATAGACCGTTGAATCGCTTGTGATAATCGGTCACGATCGCCGGGATGGAAAAAGTTAATGGCTTCTTCTAATGGAGGAATGTGATCCATGGGGACTTCATGTATGCGGTATGTCTCATTTGTCCATTGAACTTCAAGCGTTTGGATATCGACTTCCCATCCACCCACGCGCGCCATACGGCCGGTCGCATCGAGGAGTGCTTCACTTTTTCTTAATGCCTCTTCGGTTTGCTTACGCTGGGTTACGTCGCGAAAGATACCCATGGCGCCTTGTATATCATTTATCGTTAGGAGAGAACAATTGATATCCGCATAAAAAACAGAACCATCTTTTCTTTTTACGGGCATATCTATGGCGAGTTGAATCTCTCCATTAACTTGTTTTCTAAACTGCTCGAGAACATACTCTACACTGTCCTCTGGATGAATATCTTTAACGCTTAGTTCCAACAGTTCAGCGTGGGAATAGCCAAGCATTTGACACATGGCGTGATTGGCGTCAAGAAATTTTTCTGTTTTTGGATCGGCCAGTAGAAAACCATCCATCGCGCCGTCGTAAATCGATTTCAATCGCGCTTCACTTTCTTGCAAAGCCGTTTCAGCCCGCTTGTTATTTACAACACTATTTACACTTGTTAGGAAAGAAGTAACTTGAGAGACATCATCTTGATTGTAATTCGATCGGCAGTTAGCCACACCCGCAACAGAGATGATTTTTCCACTGGCGATATAAGGAACGACCAATAGATTGGTTAACGGTACGTGACCGTCTGGTAATCCCATTTTTGCTGGATGGCTGGCGGGATAATCATTTAATATAAAAGGCTTTCTATGCCGGATCGCCTCTGCCCACACACCAGCTTCGCCGATAGGAAAGTCGACGGGCTTATCCACCATTGTACATTGTTCCATGGCGGCGCCATTCCACGAGTGGATGGTCATTACCGTTTCATCCGCATTGAGAAAACCGTAAAATCCAAATTGACTGCCGGTCATCTCCACAATTGTTTGAAGGACATGATCGCAGATTGTTTTAAAATTAGACTCTGATAAGGAAGCGACGCTCCAGAGCGCTCTTAATCGCGCTTCGCTTTTTTGTAACGTGAATTCCGCCTGTTTCCGCGCGGTGATATCCTGAGCGAAGGCGAATTCCAATTCTTCCTCCTCGTAGTTGATATAATGGCCTATCACTTCTCTATAAATCGTTTTCCCACTAGAGGTTTGATGCTTCGTTTCAAAAATCAGCGTACCTTCCTTTTTTTGCCTTTCCCAATGCGCTTGTCTCGCTTCTTCCGGATAATTCGGATCAACGTCGTGTACGTTCTTTCCAATAAGTTCCTCAAGGGGATAACCGAGTTCTTCCGCAGCCTTTTTATTCACATGTAAAAACCGGCCTTCCGGTGTAATCCAAAAAATACTGACAGAAGCGTTTTCAATACAATACTCCATCAAATGCTTGGATCGTTCCGCCGCTTTTTTCTCGGTGATATCGGTGGCGAGGGAAAGTATATAAGATTGACCTTCCATTTCAATCAATTCAGCGGAATAGAGGCAGATTCCCGTAGATCCATCCGCTCTCGTAAAATCTAATTCTAGATCCTTGACGCGTCCTTCCGCTTCCAGGAGTGTAAAAAACATCTCCCTATCTTTGGATTTCAATAATCCCAATTCGGTGGATGTCGCGCCAATAGTCTGATCGCGGCTGTAACCGGTGAAACGAACGAAGGTGTCGTTTACGTCTAGACAGCGTCCATCTTTGAACGAACTGATCACCATTAGAATTGGCGCGTTGTGAAAAGCCTTTGAGAATTTCTCCTCTGAAGATCGTAACTCATTCTCAATTTTTTTACGATCAGTGATATCGGTTAACATCGCAAATGAGCCAACAAAATCTCCTTGTTGGTCATGCTGCGCCGTAGCCGAAACATTTGCCCAAAGAATCGATCCGTCCTTCCGCTTGAATCGCCTCTCATAAACACTGTCTTGACCATTCACCCGCAAGGTCATTTGTTCTTCATGATCGGCTAGATCCTCCGGAAGCATAAAACTACTCAATTGCCTGCCCAGCATTTCCTCTTTTTTATACCCTAACATCTCAGTCATTCGGTGATTGACGTACGTCGTACGTTGCTGCGTGTCTATAACCCAAATCCCCTCGTGGGCGGTCTCCGCTATTTGACGATATTTCTCTTCGCTGGCTTTCAATGCGTTCCGGATCTCTCGATCGCGATTAGCCAAACGTTCCGCCCAGATCATCGCCCCGCAGGTCTGAGTCAACGGTCTAACAAACTCAGCGATTTCTTCGGTATAGCCCTCCGGACGATTGGCGACACCCGCCACACCTATGATTTTTCCGGCGAAAAATAATGGGATTCCCATGAAACTGGTTATGGATGGATGCCCTGGGGGAATTCCTCGAAAACGAGGATGCTGCGGAGCCTCGTTGGCGATTATGGTCTTTCCTTCAAGTACCGGCGCTCCAGCAAGATTGTCCAAATTCCGAAATTCCAGGTTCCGTTCAACCAGTTCTTTATATATACGGTGAGAATCATCATCCCAAGAGATAGCAGATAGGGCTAAACTTAATTTGTACGGGGAACCGTCGGAATCAAACAACACTTCATCCAAAAAACCATATTCGCTGTTTGTCGATTCGACCAGAATATGCAATAACTCTTGATAGACCTTACGAGGATCCTCCCCCGAAATAAACAGATCCTGGGCTGCGCGGATTGAATTCGATAAATTTCTTTCTTTTTGGAGTGTATCCTCAGTCTGTTTATATTGAGTGATATCATGAGCAAAAATCGCCAATCGGGATACTTGTCCAAGGTCATTGGGAATGGGAGCTGAATAACTACTGAAATATATGCCCTTTCGGATATCTTCGAAATGGTGAGGCTTTCCGGAATGAATAACTTCTTCCATGTGTTTACGCCTGACACTAGCAATTTCCGGCGGTAGAAAATCATAAACACAATGATCAATCAAATCTTCGCTCTGGAGTCCCATGCGATCAGCAAAAACACGATTGCAATTTAAAACGACGCCTTGCGTGTCTATCAAAAACGCGGATTCCGGACTGGCGTTGAGCAGAGCGGAGAGTGAATTTTCGCTTTCCCGCAGCGCCTCCTCCGCTTGCTTGCGTTTGGTGATATCGGTATTTATCCCCACCATTCCAACCGGTTGATTTTTGTCATCCCGTACGAGTTGAACCCGGCAATCAAAAATGATTTCCTGACCGTCATCCCGGTAATTGACGATTTCACCGCTCCACTCCCCCTGTGCCAATGTTGTTTCAATAATCTCTTTCTGCGTGGCTCCACGTGCTGAATCCTCTCCATACAATTGAACGTGTTGTCCAATAAGCTCTTCCCGGGTTTTTTCAAACTTCATGCACTGCGCTTGATTGACGTAGGTGATATTGCCTTCTAAATCCGTCGCCGTAATTGCGTCTTGTATCTGATCCAACAGCATGGATTGGAAACGAAGTTCTTGTTCCTTCTGCTTCCGTTCAGTGATATCCCGCGCGACACCAATGATTTCTTTTAACCTTCCATTCTCGTCAAATAGGGGGGTAGTACGGATCTCAGCATTAAATTTTGTTGCGTCTTTTCTTGTACAAATGAGTTCCATGGAAATGCCTTGATCGCCGAATTTCCCATCAATTCTCTGTTGAATCGATTCTCTGGCTAGCGCCGCGCTCTCGTTGTCGAGTATCAAATCTATCGGTTGTCCCGTCACCTCGCTTGGCTCAAAGCCGAACATCTTTCTTACGGAATGGCTGGCAAAAATAATCATGCCGTCCGGAGCAATTTTCCATACCGAGTCACTCGTATTCTCAACGAGAGTACGATATCGCTCTTCACTCATCCGCAATTCTTCGTCGAGCCGGCTTTTCCCTGTGATATCCCGTACGATTCCCATCACCGATTCGACTTTTCCGGATACAACCTTGGGAATCGCATTGACCTCTACATCCATTTCTCTGCCAGTTTTGGTGAGCAGCCGGTTGCGGTAGTTCTGTATTTTTTCTCCTTGCAAAACTTGATTTAATTTTTCACGAGTCCTTTCCTGATAATCCGGGTGTACAATCTCAAGGAGATGTTTCCCGATATACTCTTTTTTTGTATATCCCAATTGATCCAGTTCGGATTGGTTGGAATCAATGATATATCCCTGATCGTCAATGATATGTATCATTTCAACCGCATTACCAAACAAAGCGCGGTATGATGAATTAAGATCGTTTAATTTGTTGACGGTAGCCAGCTCTCTTTTTCGGCTTCGATAGATAACCTCCGATGTCAAAAGGATCGTGAGAATAAAGATCGTAGCCGTTTGAGACTGCGTCACAAAAGCGCCCCCTATAATATAAAGCGTTCCAATACAGGTCAGATAAAAGATCACTGAGGCGCTAACATAATAAAATCGGGTGAAATGATAAGAGAAATATAGAATGGGAGGGATTAGTAAAATTAGACACTCATCCAGTATCGAGAATTTCGTCAATCTCCATAGTAGAATCAATAAACAGGCAAATGTGATGGAATACAGTAGATAATAGAACAAGACCCAGTTTTCAGAATTTCGAACTTGATTCGTTTCTCGCTTTTTTTCAATGTCCATGGTGATACGCTCCCATTCATCGATGCAATTTCCAAGACGCAGAAATCCAAAGCGTTTCATTTTTACCATTAACACCGGTTTGACGCCGATTTATGTGATGAATTCACCATCAAAGAAACACAGGAATTATAATGTTTCAGTTTATAGAAAACGAAGGTTGAGTTTCAAGTATACAAGGCCTGGATGCGTCTGAGGAAGCGGTTCCCAGGGAACCTACCTCAAGATTGGATTATAGCACGGTATGGATAGGTCACGGTCAGTTAATCCTCTCGAATGACCACGGTTCCTTTTCTCCGAATGAAATCGTAGTAGAGTTAATGCAAGACTCATAAGAGATCGGAGGTCGTTCAATCTTCTTTCAGACATTCTGCAGCTGTTATGGGCGAATCGGTCCACTGCTAATCGCTTGACGTTATTGATGTTATATCATATGATCCCTTTTCAATACAGACTCGTATATGGGACCTTGATGGACGTAATTCATGTAGCAATTCCATTGATTCTCAAGGATCTTATACTCTCAACTCGTTGAGTAGGAAGGAATCTGATCCAAAGATTACGTAATTTCTTTGGACAACATGAGTAAAGGGAAGATGAGATTCGATTTTTACATGATCGAATTTTCCAGTTGGAAACGGAATTGAAAATTTACAGCGGCCAACGAAAGAGAAAAATCATAAACCACGTGCTTATGACGGTTGAAAAAGCGTCTTTTAAATCCAGTCCGAGAACACTTTCTCATTTTTATTTTGCCCAAATTTTGCCCAAATTCCGGGGAACAATAAGTAAACAAGGGTAAAAATGGTGATATTCAGAAGAAGGAGAATTGGTCATAATGTTTTGAATTTATTTACTTTAAACTACTTATTGTTACCTATAGTTACTTGCTGGTTACGGACTCCAAATCAGTAGGTTGGAGATTCGAGTCTTTTCACACCTACCACTGAATTTACTCGACTTCATTATAATCAATCAATTATAGGCAATATGATCCTTGCCTAAAATTTGCCCAAATTATTGCTCCCTATTATTACTCCCTATTATTACTCATTTATCATTGGTAAAAAACTATCCAAGTTATCACGAGAGCGTAACAGGGCCAAAATCCCCACCTCTTTTCAATCGTCCAGCGAGCAACAATATAATAGCCTTCAAGATCAATGAAAACGCCACTTGAATTCCATCCATAGTGATCCCATTTACGAGTATTTATCAGAATGTGACACTATGACATAACGATAATGTTGTCAAGCATTTAGTGGTGGTCCGATTCGCAGTTGACAGGTACAGATGGTTCCCCTGGTGGATAAAGTCGTTGCAGGATGTTGCGAACCGTCGAGGCCGCCAAGAAAATGTTAAGAAGGGACAACTGGAGAGAAATCCGAATACGTCCCCAATGCGGATTGGCTTTGGCAATTTCCCAAACGAGTAGGGCTACTTCGATAGGAGTTTTGTTTGCTGGTTCGTTTTTGTTCCCACTTTGATTTTCGATATTCTTCAGCCATCGATTAATCGTTGATCGAGCCACACCGAGTCGTTTCGTCATCTCCCGAGTGGAAATTTGGAAATATTCCTTGTACCAGAGAATCCATAACCGTTCTCGAATTGAATAGCGTGGTTTATGATTCTTATCTCTTCCTTGTTTGCGCAAAATTTCCAGTTCCGTTTCCAATTGAAAAATGCGATTCCGTAGAAATTGGTTTTCGACTGCGGGATTGTTCTCCTCTTCAGCAAGATTTTTCATTTGCGTGAAACGAGTAATTCCCACCCATCGAGTTGACAAGACGAGAGTCTACAAAATTAAAGGAATTGCCGCTTGAATTACGTCCATAGTGGTCCCGTTTATGAGTATTTATTGAAATGGAATCATATGTATTAAAATCAATATTGTCAACGGTTTATCTGTGGACCGATTCTTGGATCAGCTACAAACGGATCCATTTTCAAGGTAGGAACATCTAATGGTCCGAAAACTAAGTCTTGAGGATTCAGATATGCTGACAATTTCGAATCGTACGATGGTTTAGCGGTGTAAATAGGTTTTTTCCAGTATCGTTCTATATACCAATAATGCGATCCGTAGGGTATTTGACGGTTTGGTCCGAAATGCATTGTTATCTCCGGCTAGTAGTAATACCTATGGCTTTATAAAATTTTCGATTCTCAATTTGCAGTCGAAAATTAAAAAGCGAAACAAGATATTTCCATATCATGTCACACACAACAGATTATAGAAACATACATCAGGATTGTTTATTGAAAAACAATCAATTTACTCGATTTATCCGAGGATCAAAGTTAAAAGAGATGGGAATTAGTGTTGAGATTGAAATGATAGGATTTTTTATTCAACCTTAGGAATATCGATAGTGAAGTACTGAAAGTCGTGTTAACAGGTTATAGATCAACTGAAAGGATCGGCATTTCTCCGCACGTCTTCAAATTCCTTTGAGTATATTGTTGAATCCAAGGCCCAACCCGCCATGAACAAACTCCAAAATGAAGGCTACCCAAAGAAGTTGAAAAAGTGTAAAAAAAGGATTGACAATACTGTGATCGCAGTATTAAAATAACGGTGTAGTAGACCTCAAATGGACCCGACGTTCTGGGATTGTGTCATGGCTCAAAAGGGATTTGACGATCTTGGGCCTCTTCAGCAGGCCATCATTCAAGCAATATGGGAGCATGACCACGCGACTGTCTACGAGGTGCTTGACCGCCTAAACGAAAACAGGAAGAAGCCACTAGTCTATACATCGGTTCTGTCCATTATGCAGCGGTTAGAGAAGTTAGGTTGGCTGAAACACCGGAGGGAAGGCCGCAATTATGTCTATTCAGTTACAAGAGGCCGTGAACAAGAGACCAGGCGATCCCTGAGAGGCTTCATCGACCGTGTTTTCGGTGGCGACTCGCGGCTCTTACTGCAGTATTTCATCGAGGACCAGGAGCTGGACGACGAAGATCTTCGAGAGTTAACCAAAATGATCAACGCGAAGCGGAAGAAGAAGTCTAATGTTTCCCACTCTCCTTGATCTGACTTATCTATGGAAGTGCGTTTGGCAAACCACATTGTGCCTTGGGCTCGGGATTGGAGCAAGTTTTCTTTTCTTGTCCCGGCCCGCCAGAGCTCACCGGGTGTTAATGTTTGCGCTTGTGACCGCGTTCGTGACTCCATTGCTAAGCCAGACCGTTCACCACTACGGCTGGGGTTTACTGAGGAGCCCAACTATCTGGATTCCATCGGCTTCACAACCCGCCGATGTTGACGTTTCGCTTCAATCCACCGGTTCGGAATTGATGAAACCCATATCCACATATCCAGAATCGAACTCAAAACAAGAATCTGTTCCCAGAATTCCCCAGCGATCCTTGCCATTCTCATGGCTGGGCTATCTGGTTTCAGTATGGGTTGCGTTGAGCGTTCTTGCGTCAATTCGATTAGTCCGCATCTTTATCCTTGAGAATCAAATCCTTAGAGAAACAAAGCCCTGCGAGAATCCCTCATGGCGAAAAATTGTCGAACAAGCAACAGCTGAACTGGAACTCAGAACGATTCCCCGGGTGGTTGAATCGGATCGAATTCACTGCCCGGCAATGTGGTGTTGGGGGCGTCGTCCCGCATTGTTAATACCGAAATTGGCAAATATCAAAAAGCATCCCAGGGAATGGCAGGGAATCATCCTCCATGAACTCGCGCATTGGAAACGCCGGGACCATATCGCACAGTTGCTGGGAGAATTCTTCATCTGCGTGTTCCCATGGAATGCGGTTGGCTGGTATACACGAAGACGTCTGATTCAATTAAGCGAACAGGCATGTGATGATTGGGCACTGGCAAAAGGAGGTTCTGCGGACGTTTACGCAGAATCGCTTCTGGCACTTGTACCACATCGGAGACCGGCCCTGATCCTTGCGACGGGAACTACACGCCATGGGCTGCAGCAGCGTATCCGCCACATTCTGAGAAGTAAGTGGAACGATCCAACGCCTGGGCGGCTTTGGACCTTCTCAGCGGTTGTGATCATGATCTGTATTACAACAGCGATTGCCCTTACTCAAACAGTGACAGACTTTCCTCCACTCCGTGGGCTGTCAGAGGAAATAGTGTTCGGGCTTGGAGAACTAGAGGCTGTTGCGCTCAGCCCCGATGGCCAATACGCTCTAACTGGGAGCAGAGCCGGGGCGTTCATGTGGGATACCACCAGTGGTGAGATGGTGCGCACATTCTGGCTTGCTGAAGCATGCGAAGGGCTTGATTTTCTGGGCTTTTCACCCGACGGAATACTAGTAATAGCAAAAACCAGAATATGGATGCAATCTACAATCACAGTATGGGATGCAGAAACAGGAGAAAAACTCTATACCTTTGACTGGGCCGATGGAATAGATTTCTCTCCGGATGGCACTCGAATTGTGACTTCAGGCCATTATGGAAATGTGACACTGTGGGATGCTAATACTGGCGAGCAACTTCGAGCCTATAATCTGAGAGATCTAGGTCCTTGGGGGTGGGGAGCGGTGGCGTTCTCACCGGATGGTACGGAAGTCTTGATCAGAGGTCGAGTGCTCGCGGTGTGGGATCCGTTGAGTGGTATGGTGCTTCGAACATATGACCACATAAATGCACAAGGCCGAGTCGCCTATTCTCCCGATGGGGCGCAGATCCTAACCGGACACGAAGGAGGTTTCGTCACGTTGTGGGATGTCGCCACCGGCGAGAAGATCCGAATCTTTGGGACCGGGTATGAACGTATGGTCATGGTGGCGTTTTCTTCTGATGGTGCAAAGGTTTTTGCTGCTGAAAGAGGAGGCAGAGCCTCATTGTTCGACACTGCTACAGGGAAAAGGATCCGCAGTTTTGATGGTAAAGGATGGTGCTGGAATGCTGCGTTCTCCTCGAACGGGTTGTACGTTCTAACTGCAGGGCGAGAGGCAGCAATACTGTATGACGCGGTTACAGGAAAAGAGGTTCGGAAGTTTTTAGGCCATACCTCAGGCGTAACGTCTGCGGTCTATTCACCCGGTGGAGAAAAAGTCTTATTAGCGAGTGAACCTATATCATTATGGGAAAGTATTTCTGGGCGATTTCTCAAATCGTTTGGGGAAAGCAGGGCGTGGTCCTTAGCCTTTTCACCTGACGGTTCTGCGTTTGCAGCCGGGTATGATGGGACGGTTACATTGTGGAATACATCCAATGGGCAGGTGCTGCGAGAGATTACCGTAGGTGGGAGTCGAGACCGTGTCATGGGTTTGGCTTTTTCTCCGGATGGGGAAAAAATTGTTTCGGCTTGTGGCTGGCGCTCTTCTCAACAGAAAGCAGCCATCCTCTGGGATGCTGTCGATGGCCGGAAAATCCGCGAATTTAACCATCGAAGCCACGTAACGGCTGCGGTGTTTTCAACCGATGGAAGGAGACTTCTGACCGGTTGTGCAAATGGAACGGCGACACTATGGCATGTCGAGACCGGTGAAGAAATCCAATGCTTCACTGGTCACACGTGGGCAGTCATGTGTGTAGCACTTTCGTCTGATGGAACGAAAGCGCTTACAGGTTGTGGCTTAGACGGCAGCTCAATAAAAGATCGAAGCGCCAAACTGTGGGATACCGCAACCGGCATTGAGATTCGCACCTTCATACATGAAGACGAAAATGGGAATAACTCCGACGTGTACGCAGTGAATTTTTCTACTGATAGCAAGATGGTGGTAACGGGCAGCAGCTCGGGGACTGTGAAACTGTGGGAGACCACTACCGGTGCGCTTCTTCAAACCTATGCACACGGTGGAGAAGTATGGTCCTCGGTGTTTTCTCCGGATGGAAAACATGTGCTAACTGGAAGTTGGGACGGGACAGCTCGGATCTGGGATATTTCAGAGATCGTCCCTTCGACACGAGTAAGGGAATTCAGGCTACATGAGGGAGAAGGCGCTTTCAGGCCTTGATATAGGTGGTTCATGAAAATGAAGGCCTTCACGTTGATCGAATTGCTGTGTGTCATAACCATTCTCGGCTTGCTCGCGGCCATCGCTATTCCGAATTTCCTCCAAGCTCAAACCAGGGCAAAAGTGGCTCGCATGCGCAACGATACAAGAATACTGGGGATGGCCATCGAGAGTTATCGTGTGGATCATGGATGGTATCCCTATGGAAGAAACTGTGATCCGATGAACTTTGTTTGCAGTGTTCGAGGAACACCGCAGATCGTACAAGAAAACAAACTACCGCATTTGATCAATCCCATTCGATACATTTATTCGATTCCGTTCGATGTGTTCCACGGTTTTCATGTCCCAGTCACAGGAGAGGAAGTCAGATACTCGATTTCGTATGTGTTTGTGTATCAGCAGGCACTGGAACGCGATCCATGCAACGGGAAGTACAAGACCAGCCCCTCCGTTGACAGGGATCTATGGCAGTGGAGTGTGTACAGCATTGGCCCCGATAAAATGGAGAGTCAATTCTTCGATCTCGCAACGTGGAGGGTAATGCCATACGATCCATCTAACGGGATCCTGAGCAATGGCGATATCCAATGGAGTACTCAACCGCCACTGGTGTGGGATGGTACTGGGCAATCCTCCTAAACGTCTCGCAACATAGTTTTATTAACATGAATTAATGAAAATCTACATGATAAAACCACTTTCTAAACGAACTAACTTTTTGGAATTTTCCTATTTAGAATAAAAGGAGAGAACCATGAAGATACGATTAGTGACAACACTTTCATGTTTATTATTACTATCAAACGTAATATGCAATACACAGGAAATTGTGAAATTGCCCGAATTAACTGGGGCATATGCTGTTGGTATTGTAGAAAAATATCTAGTTGATGAATCAAGAGAAGAAAAATACACAACAGATCCGAATGATAAAAGAGAAATTAAGGTACAAATCTGGTATCCTGCAGTAACAACTGCAAATGTAAATACCGGACGATATTGGCCCTCACCCGACTTAGAAGCTTATATGGAGGTATATAAAGAAGGACTTAAGAAAATATATCCAAATTGCCCACCTGATTCTTTTTGGGATCAATATGATAAAGTATATGCAAATGCCATCCCTGATGCTTCCTTTTTAAATTCAATTCTACATTTTCCAGTACTGATATATAGTCCAGGTTGGGTTGGCACTCCTCGTCTTTGTAATACTTATTTATTAGAAGAACTTGCTAGTCATGGATATTTAGTAATTGGTATTGAACACCCTTATGATGCTGCAGCTGTCACGTTTCCCGATGGTCGAGTTGTGATAACGAACCAGGATTTTAATCCAACATTACGATCTCAAGATATTCTGTTTGTTCTTAACGAGTTAGAAAAAACTAATAACACCATATTAGATAATAGATTTGAAGGGAAAATTAATCTTTCAAAAATCGGAGTTCTTGGACTATCTCTTGGTGGAAAAGCTGCAGCAATAACATTAAAAACAGATAGAAGATTTAAGGCTGGGCTCACACTCGATAGTTCTGAATTGTATGGTTTTGATCAGCCTATTATGCATATTTTACGTCAAGAGAGAAACATCTCTGATCGAATGGCAGATAAGGTTTCAAAATGTGGTGGATATCAGTGCACAATCAATGATACTATGCATTGGGATTTTTCTGAAGAACCATTAATTTGGAAATTGCTTGGTATGTATGGTAGATTTCCAATTGAAAGCCATACTGATGATCCTATTCGTATACATCGAATCATTGCAGATTATGCGATCGCCTTTTTTGATCTTATGTTAAAAACCAGAACCACCAATTGCTTAATGGACCTTCACATTACTATCCGGAAGTTGATTTTAAAATTTTTGGTGATCCCAAACCATTTAGTTCAATTCTAGACTATGAGATTTATAAGTAACATAACTATTTACATGATAACAAGGGCTATTCCACTTATAAAAATTGCCCAATTGTTCTTCTCTCCATTCTATCAAAAAGATAGCTCTTGATTTATCTGGTTTATTCAGGGGCTTAACTGCCTCTACAAACCAAATGAATTATTTTGAACTGCCCTCTTTTACTCGGACTTTGTAACGACAATGGATCAGTAGATTATTACCAAGTTCTCCATTGTTCGCCATGTCAAGCGTTTCCAAGACCTCGATTGGTTCAATCAATTCCATTGTCTCCGATATCGGAATTGATTCCTTGATCAACTCGTAGATAAATTTTTCCGATCCGTGTTTGGCGTAGTCGGTTGATGAGATTTCAATTGATTTTCCAACATAGAAGATTTCATCTTCTTCTAAAAATGGATAATGGACGTATTCAATTTTTCGCTCAGTAATTCCCATCTTGATTAATCTCCCACATATTGAAGCCCATGCATTTCAGAATTCTCACGGGTGGATTTAAAATAGATCGAAACAGTTAATTTCGTCTTGAGCACATTTAATGACATGCTTACAGAACTACAAGGTCTTATAGAACGTATTACGTATTTTAACGAAGAGACAGGTTACACCGTCGCTCGAATAAAAGTCCATGGCCGCCATGATTTAGTCACCGCTGTTGGCAACATGCATGAGATGAATCCCGGTGAGATCATCCAGATGAAGGGAGAGTGGAGCAATCACCCCAAGTTTGGTGAGCAATTCAAAATCCAATATTACGAATCAAAAGTTCCTGCCTCTGTAACCGGTATCCAGAGATATTTGGGATCGGGCTTGATTAAAGGGATCGGGCCGGTGATGGCCAAAAGGATCGTTAAGAAATTCGGAGACAAGACACTCGACATAATCGAAGAGGATGTAAAGCGACTGATCGAAGTCGATGGGATCGGCAAGAAACGAGTGGATATGATAACCAAGGCATGGGAAGAGCAAAAGGAGATCCGGCAGGTCATGCTCTTCCTCCAATCCCACGGGGTGAGTTCCACTTACGCCACAAAGATCTTCAAGCAATATGGAAACGCCGCCATATCCATCGTCAAGGAAAATCCCTATCGATTAGCGACGGATATCTTTGGGATCGGTTTTATTACCGCCGACCGGATTGCCGAAAAATTGGGATTCGCCAAGGATTCTGAACTAAGGGCGCAAGCAGGGATTCTCTATGTTCTCAACCAATTCGCAGACGAAGGCCATGTCTATTATCCTCAGGACGACTTAGTGATCACGTAAAAATTAATTCCCATTTTCAGAGGAATGTAAAGTGTAGTTCAATTTACATAAATTTTGATTCTTGACAATGTTCAATTGTTTCATTTGTTCATTGGTTACAGTTTTTCTGCTGGTATCGCTCAAAAAGTGAGCCATTTCGCGTTTTATTTTTGAGCCACTTTGTAGCTGTCATCCAAGAATCGGTCCACCGATAAAGAGTTGACAATATTGATGTTAATACATATGATCCCAATTCAATACATACTCATAAACGGGACCACTATGGACGTAATTCAATCGGCAATTCCTTTGATTTTGAAGACTCTCGTCTTGTCAGCTCGATAGGCGGGAGTTACTCGTTTCAAGCAAATGAAAAATCTTGCTGAAGAGGAGAACAATCCCGAAGTCGAGAACCAATTTTTACGTGATCGCATTTTTCAATTGGAAACAGAACTGGAAATTTTGCGCAAACAAGGAAGAAATAAGAATCATAAACCACGCTATTCACTTCGAGAACGGTTGTGGATTCTTTGGTACAAGGAATATTTCCAAATTTCCACTCGGGAGATGACGAAACGACTCGGTGTGGCTCGATCAACGATTAATCGATGGCTGAAGAATATCGAAAATCAAAGTGGGAACAAAAACGAACCAGCAAACAAAACTCCTATCGAAGTGGCCCTACTCGTCTGGGAAATAGCCAAAGCCAATCCGCATTGGGGACGGATTCGGATTTCTCTTCAGTTATCCCTTCTTAACATTTTCTTGGCGGCCTCGACGGTTCGCAATATCCTGCAACGACCTTATCCACCAGGGGAACCATCTCTGGCGCCCAATCCGGCTGGAGAAAATAGTGATCAATCCTCCCAGCGGTCCATCCCGGCTTGGTATCCCAATCACGTGTGGAGTGTGGATCGAACAATTGTGTTTCGGTGGGGATTGTGGCCAACATACGTTCTTGTTGCAATTGACCATTATTCCCGGAAGGTGGTTTGCTGCTCTCCCCTGGAAGGCCCCAATGCTGGTTGGACAATTGAAGCCTTGGAACAAGCAATTGAAATCCATGGCTCTCCGAAGCATATTATCTCTGATCAAGAACCGATTTTTACCAGCGACGCTTTCGCTGAATTTGTTGATAATTTTAACATGAAGCAGCGTTTGGGCGCGGTTGGAAAACATGGTTCGATCGCTGTGACCGAACGAGTGAACAAGACGCTAAAATATGAATGGTTGAACCGGGTAGCGATTGTCAAAGGATTTGATCATCTGGAATCTCTTTGCAATTCATTTACGGAATGGTACAACGAATGGCGGTCACATTATCGATTTGAGGGAAAAACTCCCAATGAAGTTCATGCAGAACGCCAAAAAGATCAATTAAACAGAGACGAGAAAACAGTCCCCTTCCCTATTGAACGACGCCGGTTCGAAGAAACAAATACTATGGCTTTTCGTCTTTCAAAAGCGGCTTGAAATTGTATTGACCTATAATCATGTAACGATTCATCAGGGAAGGTGTATCCCCCAGACATCAAACCTAAAACGTTATTGTTAAAACAATTAAAGAACATCTGTTACTGGCTTCATTCACAACCTAAAAAACTGCTAAAATCTCTTTTTCCAATCGGTATTATGTGGCCCGATTTAAGCATAACAGCCACAGGATGTTCGATCATGAAAACAATTGAAACGATTGCCAATGTCACGCAAGACGGAAAACTGATTGCCGCGGTACCGCCGGATATTTTACCCGGCAATCATGTCGTCGTGCTGGTGATCGATGATGCTTCTTCACCGCAGAGTGAAAAATTATCCAAACCTCCTCTTCAATTAAAACCGGTTCGATTGGAAGGCTGGCCAAAGGATTGCACATTCAGGAGGGAAGATATTTATGGCGCTGACGGACGTTAATCGCCTTTTCCTTGATACCAACATATTAATTTATGCCACGGATGAATCATCTTCCTGGCATAAATACGCAATCCATTCATTGTCGGTCGCCAGAGCCAATGGGATTGAATTGATTGTCAGTCCACAGATTTTACGGGAATATTTATCGGTTACAACTCGACATCATGCAATGCAAGGCACGACTCAATTTGACAATATATTTAATAACTTTCAAGAATTCACGAAAGAATTTCATATTGTTGACGAAAATCGAAATGTTTTAGATAAACTCGTTCGCGAGATCCTTATTGCGGGGAAACAAATCCATGATGCAAATATTGTGGCAACCATGCAGACTCATCGGATTCAACTTTTATTGACGCATAATTTAGATGATTTTAAGCGATTCACAAATCTTATTACGATCATTTCTTTGGAATCCGTTCAACAATAAATCAAATCCAGTTCGACTGTCAACCATGAATCGATCCACGGCTAATCGCTTGACGATATTAATTTTATATCATACGATCCCCTTTTAATACAGACTCGTATATGGGATCGTTATAGACATAATTCACATAGCAATTCCATTGATCTTCAAGGCTTTTTTTATTGTCTACTGGTAGGTCAGGTAGGAATCGGATCCGAAAAATTCAAAAACTTCTATGGCCGATATGAGGATCGGGAAGTTGAGATTCGATTTCTACACGATCGAATTTTCCAATTCGAAACAGAATTGGAAAATTATCGGAGTCATCAAAAAGAGAAAAACAACAAACCGACTTATTCACTATGAGAACGGTTGTGGATTCTTTGGTAAAATAATCCTTGGCAAAATCCTCAGGTCGAACAGCTTAACGAGAGCGTTCGCCGCGAGTGCACTGATCATGTCATTGTCATTGGTGAAAACCGTCTACGCAGGATCCTTTGGTCCTATTTCAAGTACTATCATCAAGACCGAAAACATTTGGGCCTCAGCAAAGAAACACCCATGGGACGTACAGTATCAAATCGTGCATTGCCATCTGCCAAACTGGTTGCTTAACCTCGAGTGGGTGGACTTCATCATCGATACGAGTGGAGCTTAGCCGCGTGAATTCCTCGCGATTGTTTTTGTCGCGTCGCTCCGCCGAATTCCACGCTTGCAGAGGACTTAGATAAAGAAAAGACGTTAACAATGAACGCGAAAGCACCACAACAATCTACCTCCCGTATACGCTGGCAAGGCCAAATCGAATCGATCCAGTGCCGCGCATGGGTATGGCGTTATAAGAAGGACAATCGAACGCACCACCACCTCGGATTCAATCTGTTCTTGAAAGGTGAGGCAAGTATACGGCAGTGGCGTTTTATCGTTGCCGTCAGCGATATGCAGCACACAAAGTTAAAATTCCGCATTGGCGATGTATTCAAAGGTACGGCTTAGCCTTGTATCAAGACCAAGCATGACATTGCCGACTTCTATCGTGCGGGTGGATTCAAAGTTGTGTCCCGTGTGAACGAACATGCTGACAGCTCCGGTCCGCCATTTGCGGGACTCCTGCCACCCATAGATGTATTTGAGTGGCGTGGCGCCCGTACGCTTGATGCCAAGCTTTGGCGGAAGCGGTGTTTCGCCTGTATGTGGGCCAACAAGTCGGCGGTTGAGATTGAGTATAAGTTTGGCAAAGTGAAGCGCTATCGAAAAGAGACCTTTTGCTACGTCCCACGATCGTGCCCGTTATACGACATGGGCCCTGCCCGGCAAGTTCCATATTTCGATTCCTTCCCAAGGGGTGGATGGATGATCTATGCACGGAACGGTGCGGTGATACGGATTGCCTGCGGATAGAACCGCTCGTAGGTTCCAAAAACTCAGTCGAATTATAAATCCTTGATTTTCAATAAGCCGGATCATTTTTTTTCACAATTTCATCCAACATTCGATACGGTGCTAATGAGGAATTCGGTTTCACTGCTTTAGAATTGAAATTAGATTATTATGTCTGATGCTGTTTGAGAATTATATCGAAAGGATAAGGTTTTCATCCCCAATTTCTTGTCCACCCTTTGTCCACCCTTTCGAGGGTTTCTAAGGGCGCGAAAGGGTGTCTTAGGGATTCAGACCACGGATTCCTCGATCTCGAAAAGGCTTGAAAGTACACAATTTAGATCGATATTCCGTCTACTTCCCTCAGTGCCACCCCCTATTCCCAAGCTGAGGGTCGCGGGTTCGAACCCCGTTTCCCGCTTTGATTTTACTAGACTTACGAAACTGCAAGAAAAGAACTGTACCGTAAAAAGTACCGTTACCAATCCAAGAACCCGAAAATCACACTCATAATTCAGGTCTCCTTTAGGTTACTCGTACAGCGTAAAAGCTCAAATTCGTTTTTGCGGGAATCCATCACATGGTTATCTCGCTAAACCGCCGTTTTTCGTGTAATATGAACAATGTTGAGCGCTTTTTATTAAGCGATCTTTGCAATAAATTCAATCCTATGTCCACTCGATTTTCTACTCGTGATTCTCAAGAAGAGGTAATGGAATGAATGGGGCTTCCCATAATACAATCGTAAATTTTATCTGGAATATTGCGGACGATGTACTTCGTGATGTCTACGTTAGGGGTAAATATCGTGATGTGATTTTGCCGATGACCGTTATCCGCCGCTTGGATAGTCTTCTTGAATCTACGAAAGATGATGTCTTAAAGCAGAAAGAACTTCTCGATAAAGCAGGGATTGCGAACCAAGAAGCCGCTCTGCGCCAAGCCTCCGGTCAGGCTTTCTACAATATGTCTGAATTCACCCTCAAAACGTTGTTGGATAATCCCAAGCAACTCCGCTCCAACTTTAACGCCTATCTTGATGGTTTTAGCGGGAACGTTCAAGAAATCATCGATAAGTTTGATTTCCGCAACCAACTCAAAAAACTCGAAGACGCCGATGCTTTGGGGTATCTGATCGAAAAATTCATTTCTCCAGCGATCAACCTAAGCCCTAAACCCGTCATGGATGGCGCCGGAAACGAGAAATTCCCCGCTTTGGACAACCACGGCATGGGGTATGTCTTTGAGGAATTGATCCGCCGGTTCAACGAAGAAAACAACGAAGAGGCCGGAGAGCACTTTACACCACGTGAAGTGGTCAAACTCATGGCCAATTTGATCTTCATGCCGATTGCGGACAAGATCGAAAATAGCACCTATCTTGTTTATGACTGCGCTTGTGGAACGGGCGGGATGTTGACCGTATCTGACGCGGTTTTGAGTGAACTTGCCGAAGAACATAGCAAGAATGTTTCCATTCATCTTTACGGTCAAGAGATCAACGCGGAAACCTACGCGATTTGCAAAGCCGATTTGCTGCTGAAAGGCGAAGGCGCCGAAGCGGATAATATCCGGTTTGGCTCTACGATTTCATCGGATAATTTCCCATCGAACGAATTTCATTTCATGTTGGCCAATCCACCCTATGGTAAAAGCTGGAAGACAGATTTAGACCGCCTTTGCGGCGGAAACAAGAAAGAAATCAAAGATCACCGTTTTGTGGTCGAGCATGGAGGAGACAGTGAGTTCTCACTTGTAACCCGCTCTAGCGACGGACAACTTATGTTTCTTGTGAATATGTTGAGCAAGATGAAATCACCGGAAACAACACCTTTTGGAAGCCGTGTGGCTACGGTTCATAATGGATCTTCTCTTTTCACGGGGGACGCCGGTCAGGGAGAATCCAACATCCGCCGTTGGATCATCGAAAACGATTGGCTTGAAGCCATTATCGCCCTGCCTGAGAACATGTTCTACAACACGGGCATAGCAACCTATATTTGGTTGCTGTCCAATAAGAAAGACAAGAATCGGAAAGGCAGAGTGCAACTCATTAACGCTACGGAGTGGTATTCCCCTCTCCGCAAGAATTTGGGTAAAAAGAATTGTGAATTTACGGATGACCACATTCAGAAAATATGTCAATTGGTCTCAAAGCCGAAAGAAACGGAACAATCCAAGATTTTCCCTAATGAGGCGTTTGGGTATTGGAAATTCACAGTAGAGCGGCCTTTGCGTCTCAAAGCCGATTTTTCAAAAGAAAACATGGAACGTTTTCGTCAATACTGCGAATCCGTCAACGATGAGCCACTCGCTGAATTCGTTGAGCGAGTGGTTAAACGTTTTGGTGTTGGCCCTCATCTGAATTTCAATGATTTCTTACGTTCAATCAAAGAAGACGCGGAAGAGCAAAACATCAAACTCACGACCAAACGGTTTAAAGCAATTCGTTCGGAACTCACAATCATTGATGAAGGCGCGGAGCCGGTTATCAAGAAGATTCATAAATCATCCAAAACCGTACCCAATCCCAAATACGGCCTGTTTGAAACGGTAATCGATGGGAAGATCCGTGTCGTTGAATATGAACCGGATACGAACTTAAGGGATTCGGAACAGGCGTCATTGTTGGAAGAGGGAGGGATTGAAGCGTTTTTCGAGCGTGAAGTCCTGCTCTACGTTCCTGACGCTTGGATTGATGAATCAAGTACGAAAATCGGTTATGAGATTTCGTTTACCCGGTATTTCTACAAACCCGTTCCATTGAGAACGTTGGAAGAGATTAAGGCGGATATCTTCGCATTAGAATCAGAGACGGAAGGATTGCTTGAAGAGATTATTGGGGAGGCAGATTAATGAAATTGTCTCCTTATCAAAAATACAAAGATTTGGGCGTAGAATGGCTTGGAGAGATTCCTGAGCATTGGGATAAGAGAAAAGTCAAATATCTTTTCAAGGAAAGAGTTGAAAAGGGGCATCCAGATCAACCTCTACTTGCCGCAACGCAAGTTAAGGGGGTTATACTAAAATCGTTATATGAGAATAGAACAGTATTAGCACAAAAGGATTTACATCTACTTAAATTAGTGAAAATAGATAGGAGTTTTTATCGAGCGAAGCCGAGATACAAACTCTATTGGACGAAGTGCGGGGGGAATGTGAGAACCAATAACACGCCATTTATTCGCGAAACGGCTTAATTGAGGAAGAGAAGTTGATAGTTTAGAAAGAGAAAATCCTCTTGAAGCTATAGAAATCCCCTCACGGCAAGAAAAGTAAAAAATCTTCCCGCGTAAAGTTATAATTTCTTTATATTACCATCGCGATGCTTACAATCGGAATCGATCAGGGGCTTCGATTCCGATTGAGGGTTTCAATGACAATCACGTTACAGCTTTTGCAACGCGGACATTTAGGCCATTCCGGCGCCGATTCTTGGCCGGTCCGATCGAATACTGCTTTGTCGTTGGTCTCTTTTGAAACGATGGAATTCTCAACCGATTCGGGAATAGAAACGCTCTCCGCCTTGGGGGCGAGGAGCAAACGGATTCGATTGCGTGTGTCCCGATGACAGTGATGCCACAGCCCATAGTAGCGGACTTTATGGAAGCCGCGGGGGAGCACATGCATCACGAAGCGCCGCAGAAATTCTTCGCCCGGCAAGCGGAGAGTTCGCCAATGCTTCTCTTTGAAGGTCTTGTAGCGGAACGTCACGTGGGTAGCGTCCATTGCCAGAAGCCGGTGGTTGGAGATCGCGATGCGATAGACATAGCGCCCCAGGTAATTCAAGATGGCTTTCACGCCTTTGCCATACGGTTTGCAGAACGAGTTCCAGCCTCTATTCCAGACCTTGGTCTCGATGCCTTGGAAGATCTCCGGCGCCGCTTTTTCGAGCCGTTCTTTAAAGCGCCGGCGAACGAGTAAGCTGAGCGTTCCCACATGGAGAAGCCATTTCGGGTGGCGGAGTTCCATCCAAGAGTGGCCGTCCTCACTCACGGCGCCGGCGCTGACCAACAGATGGACATGTGGATGCAATTCCAGATCTCCCCGCCAAGTGTGCAGCACGGCCAGGATCGCCGGGGTCCCGCCAACGACTTGGGGATTGCGCATCAGATCCATGATACAGGAAGCAGCCGTCGTCATCAGCAACCCATAGAGAATCTTTTGATGAGCCAAGAAAGCCGCCCGGATAGACTGCGGAACTGTTACGATTACATGAAAGTAACGGCAGCCAAGCATCTGGTCTTCCCGCTTCTCGATCCATTGCCGCATCGCCTGGGAATGACAGGACGGACAGGATCGATTGCCACACCCGTGATACACCCAGAAGTCTTCGCCGCAGTCCTGACAGTGATAACGATGCCCTCCCAGTTCCGCCGTATGACAGGCCATGATATCGTGCAGCGCTTTACGCTGGGAGGGCAAAAGGCGCTTCCCTTGCTGCCGGATATAGGCCGGGCCAAACCGGCGAACCACATCGCCGAGTTCGAGGTTCGATGAAGTGCAATTCATGATTCCTCCTCACATCAGATCGGCGAACACGGCGTTGATCCGATCCTGAGCCTCGTGGCGAAGCGGCTCAGTCAAATGAGTGTAGATCTGTGTCGAACGAATACTGGAATGGCCGAGAAGAATCTGGACAACGCGCAGGCTTTCGCCGTTCTCCAGCAATCTGCTGGCAAACGAATGACGCATCGAATGCGGCTTCACATCGTCTGTCAGCCCGGTAGCGTTACAGGCCAAGCGAAACGCTTTGCCGAGTGTCGATGAGGGAATGTGGTTGGAGCCTTGTTGGTTGGGGAATAGCCAGGTGGGATGGCGATGCATCAACCAGAGTTCACGCATCGGCTCCAACAAGGTGTCCGGGAGAGGAACGATTCGCTCTTTATCGCCCTTCCCAATAATCCGTAAACTCATTTGGTTGGAATCGATCTGCCGCACCGGAAGAGAGATGACTTCACTGGTCCGAAGGCCGCACGCATACATCAACGTTAGAGCCAACCGGTAGGGCGTTTTCCTGACGGCGGCCAGGAGGGCGCGAACTTGGGAATGGGTTAATGAATGCGGCAGGCGCTTTTGGCGAGGCTTACGAATCTTTTTTTTGCAAACAACGGCCACCCCAGATCCAGCGTGGTTTGATAAAGAAATTTCAGCGCGCTGTAGTGGACCTGAAACGTTCCGAGAGCGACTTTCTTCACGTCTCGCAAATTCAGTAAATAGACCCGGACGAGTTCCTCGCTAATGCATTCTGGCGAGCAATCAAATTCTAGAGCGAATGAGGCGACGGCTCGGACGTATGCTTTTTGCGTGCCTTCGCTCAGTCCTGCTAACGTCATGTCTTCGATCATGCGTTTCCGTAATGATTTCATGATCTTTCTCCTGTAAATAAGTAGTGGTTGGCAGTCTTACAGCCACTGCCTTCTCAGAAGAAATACATGACAACTCAGGAGATTTCGCAAGGGGATTGTTCAACTAGAAAATTCGGCGTACGACACTCTGCGGCGGAGCCGCTTCGTCCAAGCATCCTTTTTAATCGGCAGTTTTACAGTGAATGTAGTTCCATTTTTTTCTTCGCTTTCCACAGTTATCGTTCCACCATGTTGCTCAATGATGCTGTATGAAAGGGATAAGCCCAATCCGGTTCCCGATCCAACCGGTTTGGTCGTAAAGAATGGATCGAAAACCTTTGATAGATTTACTTGGGGAATTCCTTTGCCGTCATCCTGGATGTGTATAATCACATGCTCATTTTCCATACGAGTATATATCCAGATGTTTCCTTTGTCTTCGATGAATTCGATTGTGTTTTTGAGAACATTCATGAAAACCTGATTGATCTGGCCAGGAGAACAAGTGATTTTTGGAATGTCGCTGTAATATTTGTGAATAGTGATACGGTCTCGGCATTGATTTTCGAGAAAAGATAGGGTTGAATCAATGGCGTTATGAATATCGTAAGATGATTGATGCGTTTGGTCAATGCGGATGTATTGTCGAAGATCTGAGACAATATTGGCAATACGCAATGAACCTTCTTCGAAGGATTGAAAGATTTTATCGCTATCCTGAGTGACAAAATCTAGATCGGCTTCTTCAAAAATGGATTCATAGTGCATGCGTATTGATTCAGGAAAGTGCTTTTTGTCCTCACGAACCGTGTTCACAAGATTACATAAACCATGCATATACTCTTTCAACGGCTGGATATTGCTTTTTATGAAATTGATGGGATTGTTGATCTCGTGGGCGACACCGGCGACGAGTTGACCAAGCGACGCCATTTTTCCCGATTGGATAAGTTGGTTTTGAGTTTGACGGAGTGTTTTGTAACTCAGGCGCAGTTTGAAATGACGGTTGAAAGCATAGGAAACGGATAGAATCGCTAATAGCAGAATGGTAATAATTCGATAATCCAGATACCATGGTAAATCAACTGTGAAGTTCCATGACTCTGGTTCGCTTTTATTCCAATTCCGATCCATGGCTCGAACCTGAAAACAATGGTCACCCGGCGTTAAATTACTACACTTTGCAACAGTATCATCTTTGAATTGTGACCATGAAGCATCATCAATTCGATAAGAATAATAGAGCCGGTTTGAAGTTGTGTAATTCCATTTGTCAGTTCCTGAATAATTAAAATTGACTTCACCGCCTGATGCAATTTCACGAACATTTTTAGGATCGATGATGGCTTTGGGCGGATCTTGATCCGCTGTCGTGTCGAACTTCCCGATTCCTTTCGTCGTACATGCCCATATATCACCAGTACGATCAATCAGCACATCATTTACATAAGAACTGGGCAAGCCATCTTCTTGATTAAAAGTGTCCCAACTTCCTTCAGAATAACGGTGCAGGCCTGATCCTGACGCAATCCAAATCGTCCCATCTTGTCCTTGTGTCATTGATCGAACCTGATCGAATGACTCATATTCTGATTCAACTTCAGACCATTTCTTTCCATCGTATTTAGAGATTTTATCGCGACCACCAAACCAAATTTTTCCGTCATGTAATTGTAAAATACTCAAGACTCCCCCATCTTTAATCTCATCGATATGTCCAAAAGTCTGATATTGTTCATTCGAACGATATACCGCTAAACCATCTTCTCCCGTTCCTCCGAACCATACATTTCCATCTTCATCTTCATAGATACAACGTAATTCACCAATTTTCCAATCACTTCCTTTATCTAAAAAAGGGTGAAATTGCGTCCCATCATAATATTCTATGCGAAAATGTTTATAATAGTCTTCCCGTTTAAATTGAATCCAGCACGTCTGATTTTTTCGCGGAGCAATTAAACCAATTGTTTCACTTACCGCCTTGACATGCTCTGATTTGTGGGTTTTAGAATCAAACAATTGTAAATAATCTTTCGCGTTAGTCCCAATTGCAATACGGTTATTTGGAAGTTGTACTATAGAATCTGTCTGAAATGATTTTGTTTCTATATCATCCTCTAGTTGGATTGTTTCCCATTTGCCATTTTGATACGTTTCAAGCAAATTCCCACAGGAAAACCATAATTTACCTTCATTATCCTCAAAAATACTATTAATATTAGATCGGATTTCCTTGATCTCTTTCGGCGCACTCCATATAGAAGGAGAACAACGGGCGATTCCCAGTGAAGTAGATATCCAGAATTTTCTTTCGGATTCAATGGAAACGTCTAAAAATTTCCCCGATAAAACTCCCTCGCCGGGTATCATATTTACATCGTATCCGGTTCCATCTCTTTTAGGATATAGCCGCATAAGTTCATTTTTCGACATCACCCAAATACAATCTTGATCACCTCTCCAACCAGCTATGATGTTAATATTGCTGTTATCGTCAGCTGGATAAATTCTCTCCCAATTCTCATCTTGAAAGCGTAGTAAAATTTTTCTTGTTTTCTCTATTTTATGTCCTACTACAAACAGTTCACCAGATTTGCTTTCGATGGGAGAGTGCAAATCTTTTATGTTCCACTCTTTATCCAGTATACTTTCAATATAGTTTGTGCACTTTTCCTTTTCTTGAAGATCTATATCCAGTCTTGCAATCCCTTTTTCTCCTGTTAGCCAGAATCCACCCTTGCTATTCTTCGCGATCTCAAGAAACCGGCCTAGTCTTGTATTGGTTGCCGATTGAATCTCTGACGACATTTTTGTCTTCGCGTTAAATCCAATTAGACGATCTGGTAGTAAAAAGATAAATTGATCCTCTTTGTAAGGTAAAAAAGGTAAGAGATAAGAATTTTCGTCGATTCCGGCAATTTTTACGGAATGAGATATGTCATCAATTTTAGTATCTTTAAGCGCTTCTATAGAATAAAATTCCCAATGATCTTGATCTTTCATGTACTTTTGAATACCATTCCAATTCCAACTTCCATCATGGTGTTGAGCCCAAATATGGCCTTGAACGTCTTCATACACATGTAGAAATGAGCCTGGACTTTTGATTCTATTAATTTTGTAACCATCATACCAACTCATTTCTCTAACATCCCCATGATTTATCCAAACATTACGATTTTCGCTGAAAGAGATGAATGGTGTATACGATTCTTTTAATCCATCTGAGGCTCTCCAAAAACGCCAATTCATATTTTGCTGAGCCCATAGAGATTGAAAAGACGATAAGATAAGCAGTAAAAGAAGAAATAATCGATAGGAATACACCCTAATCTGTTCTTGTTCAGCGTGAGATGGAATCGTTATTACACGGAAAGTGAGAGTCGAAGATAATTTTGTATGAGTTATTTTAGGCATGAGGAATACTCGAAATAATTTGATCAGGTAAGGTGAAAAGTCAGTTTTTCACCTTGGCAACCTATCGCCGCATATCCAACCGGTTATTCCTTGTGGATTGTGGCGCCACGAGTCCATGTCAATTTTACTAGTTAATTTTTATCATGCAAAAAATATTGAATGACGTCAAGATAACTCAAGTCATAATGACGAACTTTCTTTCGTTCCCTTGCTTTACGTAATTTCTGATCTCGATCTTTAAAAATCGATTCGTAATGATTCCCTTTGACCTAAGCGGTTATGTTGATTTCAAACAAAATCCGATGGAATTTTTTGTAACTGCATGTACAAACGTCAATACGCTACAGAGTTCAAAAGCCTTTTAAATGGAAGTTTTCCTTGTAGATTGAGGGGTAAAAGTCTGAAATATAGGATTTCTGAGTTTCATGAAGTTATCTTTGAATAATTACAAACAACTTAAACGCTATTAAATCAACCTATTAAGATAATTTAGACAAACACTAACATATTTCTAAAAAATTGCTTGACTTTCTATATTTTTGAATGAGATAATTGGAGAGATTCAAGAAAACGGATTCATTTCCAGCTCAAATGGGAAATTCCGGGTAATAATACATATTGTGAAGGAGATTTATGATGGCTGATACTGACAACAAAAAGGAGAAAACAATCGTTGAACCTGTCTACAAAGGGAAGATAAAAATCGATGTTATCATCGGAAGCCGCTATTATAAATGGGAATATAAAGATACATTAAATGAATTCCTGAATGATCCCAACAATAATTTTGAAGAGTTAAAAAAACAGAAAGGTTCCAATATTACTAATGAGGAAATAGAAAGATTTATATTTGAACTCGATCCTACACGAATTCTTGTTGGTCCGGAAATGTGTCATAAAGAGGGGATCAGAGCCAAACTGGAAATATATCCGGAGGGATGTCCACCATCTAAGCGGCGAATATTTTACCTTGTCGATGAGAGTGAATATGTTAAGAGAGATCAAACCCCTGGTTCTTGTGAAAGTTAATGAATACCTGAACGCGAAAGTAATTTTATACTGATTCTAACATAAACGCAACGTACAATGTCTTATTATCCCTCACAAAAATAGGTTCAGGTTTAGATGTGGATCAATCATTGAAAAGAAAACGTATCCATGTTATAAGTTTTGCAAACACTCGCGCCACCGATCAATATGCCCATTGTTCTTTAACGTCATTGTCACGTTCTTTCTGCCGAATGATGCAATTGGAGAATTATGAGATATTATATTATGGGAAAGAAGGTGATGATGTAGAGTGCTGTGAATTAATAGAATGCATGAGTTTGAAAGAATTTGAACGATACTTTTGTTCCAATCAGGATCATAACACCCATGTATCACTGCATGATTCCGATTCGGAAGGGAAGATCATATTTAACAAAAATGTAGCAAACGCCCTTCGTGAGCGAATCCAGAAACCTGAAATCGTCATCATATCGATAAGTGGCATCGTACCTTTCATAAAAGAAATTCCAAACGCAATTCTGATGGATGCTCATGTCGGCCATTCTTGTATGCTAGCGAAATATAACGTATTCCCTTCCAAATCCTGGAGAGCATTTTTATACAGCCGATACAATAATAGTGAAGTAAAAAAATCTCATACTTCCCCTTATTGGAATGATGTAGTCATTTACCATTATTTGGATTTGAATCAGTACAAGTTGGTACAAGATAAAGAAGATTATGCCGTGTTTTTAGGTCGTTTAAATTTCAATAAGGGAGTCTATCAAGTAATCACTTCTTGTGAGGAATTAAAGATTCCTCTGAAAATCGCTGGCGCCTTTTCTGCAGAATCTGAAGAGAGAAAATTCTTGGAATTTTGTAAAAATAAATCATATGTAGAGTACCTCGGTACGATCGACATTCAAGAGAAAATCAATATCGTCAGTAAAGCAAAATGCCTTCTTTGTCCCACATTATATTTTGAGCCGTTTGGCATGGTTGCAATTGAGGCCATGTCTTTAGGAACGCCGGTTATTGCCACGGATTGGGGCGGTTTTGCAGAAACGGTCGTGCATGGGAAAACCGGATTTTTGATTGGTTACCATTCTGAATTGTTGAATGCTCTAAAAAAAGTCAACGATATATCTCCTCAGGATTGTAGAGAATGGGTTGAAGCAAATTTTAACATGGATAAAACGGTACACTTTTATGATCGATTCATACAGCGGGTGGAATCGATTGAGACGGCGGAGGGGAATCCATGGTACACGGCAGAATTAAATGACCCGAATCCCATTTCCCAAGCGTTAGTGTATCCATGGCGATGATTTCAATCATTTTTCCAATTCGATAATGGTTTATATACTATTCACTACGTCATTCATTTTTTGGGCTGATACGGCAACGCCATATGATCCCGCAAGATTTTCATCATGAATCCCAACCGCTTTTCCCGTTTTTAAATTCAGAATAACAGAACCAGAACTCCCAGGTGAAGTACTACAGTCGTGCTCTATCAAATTTTCTTCATCCCGTATTTCTAATATCATCCCTGGGGAGACACGCTTGATACAGTAATCATGATCAATGAATGTATCAAATGGAGTTGGATTTTCATCTGCTCCAGGAAAACCAATGGTGACAACTTCAGTTGTATTCGCTTTTATAGGCTTTAAATCTAATTCGATCGCATTCAATCCATTTCTATGTTCAATTCGAAAAAAAGCAATATCAGGTTCTTTATACATATCCATATACAGTATTTCTGTAAATTCCACAAAATTTTCCTCAATCAACTCAGGACCATAAGAAAAATCAATACCAACACGAATCGGATAACTATTTTTATTTTTAAATTGATAATCACCAAATTTGATTTCAGCAAATTGTACTGCTACATGACAGTTTGTTACTACAATCGCATTTGTATTCGGATGAAAGACTAACCAACCAGTACCAGCAAAACGCGGTGGAGATTCACCATCATCGATTACAATTCGACCTACTGAAGGTATTGCTTTTAAGATTTTATTTCTATTTTTACTATTATTTTCAATTTTATCTCTCCAAGGGAGATATACGCACGAAGAATCGCTTACATATCTCTCAGCTCTAAAAGCTGGACGAATTGAAAAAGGAATGACATTCTCCACAAGCGGATCACAACCCCATCGATTATTTACTATAAAATCTATTATTTCTGTCTTTTTGTTTTCACAATTCAATTTTCGAAGAACTTGAGGATTATCAACTTTTCTGAGTTCATCAAGTAAATTCTTTACGACTGATTTCGGTGTTAAAAGGGTATTTATTGCCATTTTCCATACTCCCTTCCTCTCTTTTTTACAGCCAGTTATTTAACTCTGGTTTGTTGTGCTTCGTTTATCACAAAGCTAACTTGTTACTAGATTATATCACAATGAAACGGAACACATCTAATTGCTTGACGATATTAATTGTATACCTACAATCGCCTTTCAATAAAGACTCGTAATTGGGACCGCTATGGTCGTAATTCATGCAGCAATTTCATTGATCCATAAGGCTTTAATGTGATTTGAAATTGAATGGAATGATAACCTTGTAACGATTGATCAGGAGGATGGCGCATACTCCTGACCTATAAATCATGTATTGATTGTAAAATCAAAATAATTCACTGTCTCTGGATTCATTCTTGACCTGTGATAAGCGCTAAAATCCGTTTTACCGATCAGGAATTTCGTAGACCTATATGCGCATAATATATACAATGTAATTCAATGTCAATAAAAAAGCATAAAAACAATTGGTAAAATTAAATTGCAAAACGTCAATATATACAACAATGCAATAAGTAATTTTGCCAAATTGGAGCGAATATTTGAATCAATAACCACTTGACATAGTTGGATGCGATCACTCATACTAATTAAAAAAATTGTAAATTTTGATTTGTCATGTCTTTTATACTGCGAATTTTCACTTCTTTAATCTTTATTCTTTCTATTCCGCTAACCGGCTGGAATTATAAGCATATCCATTGGCGGTATTGGAATCCAAATGATTGTCTGGGGAAAGCCAATACACCTTCGAACGTTTTGAAACCATTGGATCAACTCTTGACCACTCATGGTGATGGGAAGGATATGAACTGGTTGGATGGATACCATTTGCATCCGATTCCAAGTCCAGGGAACGCACTTTCCGTCTTTAAACAACAAAGCAGTTTAATTGCATCTTTATACAAAGATAGGAATATAATCAATAATGCTGCTATTCGGGATAGATTATATTATTCGTTTCGAATTGATGACGATTCATGGTCTCCTCTCCAGCTAGAAACGGTAACTCCACACATTGTTTTGGTTCCTGGAAAATATCAATTTCATGTACGAACAGTAGACCGGAATGGGAATCAGGATCGAACTCCCATAATTCTTGATTGTACGGTATTGCCTATGTGGTATACGGAGCCAGTGGTTATCATTCTTATGAGTTGTAGTTTAATTTTGATCGTCACGCTCTTAGGCTTTGCTATCAACCGTCATATCGAACTTAGAAATTGTAAAAATACTTTGAAGAAGACTCAGAATCTGTTAATTCAATCTGAAAAAATGGCTTCGCTCGGACAGTTAATCGCCGGTGTGGCTCATGAAATAAATAATCCAATCAATTTTATTAAAAGTAACATCCAACCGTTAAAAGAGTATTTGCAAGGATTTAAAAATATCTGTACCGAAGTGATCCAAAAAAAAGAACGAATGCCGGATGATTTGCAAGAAGAATTCAATACATCACTGGAGAAAAATGACATTGATTATTCAATTGATGATTGTGAGAAATTAGTTCAATCATTCCAAGAAGGTTCGGATCGCATTGCCAAAATCGTCGGTGATCTGCGGCTCTATTCCCGCAGTGATGAAGATTTTTTCTCGGATTTCGATATCCATGAAGCTATCGAAGCCTCTCTGACCCTCTTATATAATCGGTATAAAAACCGTGTCACAATTAACAAAGAATACGCCACTCTCCCAACTGTGAAATGCTCGCCTGGGAAGATCAATCAAGTCTTTTTAAATCTACTTAGTAACGCGATCGAATCGATAGAGGAAGAGGGAAACGTTTGGATTGCAACGAGACGAATTAACGATAACGTTGTTGTAACGGTGCGAGATGATGGGAAGGGAATTACTCCGGAGCATCTATCGAAAATTTTCGATCCCTTCTTCACGACAAAGCCTGTTGGATCTGGAACTGGCCTAGGACTATCACTCTCGCATGATATCATTGAACAACATGGAGGAACGATTTCCGTTGATAGCGAATTGGCTAAAGGAACAACTTTCACTGTCACACTCTCTATTCATGCTGTGACTTACTGAGAATATTCGAACCATTGTTCATCACGAGCATAAGGATTTAGAAAGTGGAATACACCATGAGTGAGGATTTCGATAATCTACATTCCGCCAACGATCCAAAAGTCTTACTTTACGCATTGACTGAATTGTTAATCGACAATGGAATCATCGATAGAGTCGAATTTAGTAAAGTGATCGTAAAGTGGCAAAAAACATTGGGAATCGAAACGGATGTAAAACCCCTTGAATTTTTAGCATCCCAACAAATAAAAAACGTTTCGCCAGTAATCGGTTCGGAAATCTCTGCCAGAAAGAGGACCGTCCTTGTCGTCGATGATGTCCCACATATTCGTAAAATGATTAAAAGCGCATTACATATGAATGGTTATTTTGTGATTGCGGAAGCCGGCGAGGGTAAAAAAGCAATAGACTTATTTACCGAATTCCAACCAGGTTACGTGCTTATGGATATCGAAATGAAAGGGATGAATGGACTTGACGCGTTACGGCAGATTCGATCCTTTGATCAAGAAGTACCTATAATTATCATTACTGGGAATCCTAAAAAAGACTACTTGATCGAAGCGATGAATTGCAGTTCAACCGACTTCATCGTGAAACCTGTTGATGTCAATCGACTAATCCAAGTGATGAAAAAATTCCAGACTTGAAGCATTTGGATACCATGAGGAGTATGAATCATGGCATTTAAACATACCATTCTCTGCGTCGATGATGAACAGTACAACCTAGATGCGCTCCGTCGAACGTTACGGAAAGAGTACACAGTTATCACAGCGTTGAGCGGTCTGGAAGGAATCCAAATTCTTGAAAAAAATACTATCTCGTTAGTCATTACAGATCAACGTATGCCAGACATGTCAGGAGTGGAGTTCCTGCAAAAAACGATCGATATGTCTCCTGATATCGTTCGGATTATACTGACAGGTTTTACTGATGTGGAGGATCTGATCAGCGCTATTAACACAGGCCATGTATACCGCTATATCACCAAACCTTGGGATCCGAACGACCTGAAAATCACTGTAAAACGCGCCTTAGAATCTTTGGAACTTACCCTTGAAAACCGCCAATTGTTCGAAGATGTCATCCGTCTTGAAAAAATGGCGACAGTCGGTCAAGTCGCCAGTGGAATCGCTCACGAAGTCCGCAATCAACTTAACGCTTTAATGGGGATTCAACTCATCCAAAAACAACACCCGGATGACGAATTTATCAAATTTGTCACGGAACAGACACTCATGGCTCGGGATAATATTCTGAACATCTTGAACGATATCAAAGCTCTCGGAAAACAGTCGGATGAAACGTTGAAGAAGACGGACTTTCATATCTCCATGATGATCAGACTCACCTTGGATATTCTATCATTTGATACGGATACAAAAAATATAAATTTCGAAATCCAATCTTCATCCGATCCAGTTATCCGCTGTGATCAAAACCGCATTATTCAAGTGTTGATCAATCTCGCCAGAAATGCCGCTCACGCTCAAAACTGTGAAGGGACAATCGTTTTTAAAATTGAAGTATTCGATAACTACGTTTACTTGAAGGTTATTGATAGAGGTTGCGGAATACCTGAAGAACAGCAAGATAAAATTTGGCAGCCATTCTTTACGACGAAAGGTGATCGAGGAACAGGTTTGGGCCTTCAAATCAGTAAACGTATCATCAAAGCTCACAATGGCGATTTATACTTTGATAGTAAACTAGGTGAGGGAACAATATTTGTTGTTAAACTGCCAATATTATAGAAATAATCATTTCTATAAGTGTGTCGATTTTGCAAGAAGACTTTCACACCTTTAACCATACTGTTTGCAGAACAAATTACAGCCCGGATTCCAGACTTTTGTCCTGATGTCATGGAAGTTCTACGGCGCCGCTTTTTCGAGCCATTCATTAAAACACCGAAACATCTGGGTGGAATCGATCTTTTTGACCAGAAGCGTGACAACTTCTTCGGTCCAGAGAACGCACGCAAACATCAAAGTTTGAGCCACCCTGTGGCTGTTAACCGCGAATCGGACCACTGCTAATCTCTTGAAGTTATTAATGTTATATCATATCCCCGCGTCGATATTTGATCATCCAGTAAAAATATACTGTATATAGTTACCTGAAAAGTTACAACAAATTTTCGTCCTATACTTTCGATATGTGGGTATACTTAGGCTTATGGGAATATGACACCGGATTTGGTACGGATGCACTCCGTGCAGACTGGCGAGTTTGGACAGGATTTTCTCTCCCTTGATCGCGTTCAGAGCGACTTTGACTTTGAACACGCCGCTGAATTGGTTACGTTTGTTCTTCATGGTCAATCCTCCAAGCCAAGTTGTCGACTCGGTGGATTTCCACTTTAAACCACTGTCCGAATTTGGGGGGGCACTTCACATCCTACCGTTTTGGCGAACGCGTATGTTTTGCAGGGCTGAAGCGCCTTTATTTTGGGGGAACCAATGGATTAATAATCATTGATCCAGACAAATTTGAATTTAACTGGAACATTCCAAATGTCGTTATCACAGATTTTCTTGTGAACGGTGAATCGTTGCTGAATGATAATAAGAGATACAATTTGAATACGATATTGAATCGTGAAATTCAATTTCCCTATGGCAAACGCGATATAACGATCGTTTTCTCAGCGATGGATTTTAATAATCCGAAATTGAATCAGTATGCCTATCGCTTCAAGGATGAAAACAACTCATGGATTCCTCTTGGTAATCGCAATTATCTGCAGCTCGCGGATGTTCAACCCGGATATCATACATTACAAATTAAAGCCTCGAACAATGATGGCATTTGGAATGAGGATGGTATCCGTTTATCAATTCGTGTGTTCCCTGCTTTCTGGCAAACTTGGTGGTTTCGTATCACGGTTGTATTCCTATTTTTATTGGGCGTAGGATTGCTTTACTCTTTGCGTGTCCGTAATATAAAAAAGATGAATATGCGTCTTGAACAGGAAGTGGAAATACGCACAGCCGATCTTCGGGAAACACAGGCGCATTTAAAATTGGAAAAAGAAAAGGTGGAAGCCGCCGCAGAAGCCAAAAGCCAATTCCTAGCCAACATGAGTCATGAAATCCGAACGCCCATCAATGGAATCATTGGAATGATGGAACTTGCTCTGGATTACAAATTGGAACCGTCGTTACGAAATTATATTAAACGAACCTATGACTCCGCTGATTCCTTAATTGAGATCATCAATGATATTCTTGAATTTTCCAAAATTGAAATAGGAAAATTAACACTGGTTCCAGTTGAATTTAGTTTACGGGAATGTATCGGAAATGTTCTACATGATTTTACTGTCCTATTACAAAACAAAGACGTAGAGTTAGTGTTCGATATTGTATCCGATGTTCCAGATTCGTTAATCGGAGATAAAATCCGTCTTCGGCAAGTTTTAATGAATCTCATTGGTAACGCTGTTAAATTTACTAAAGAAGGGGAAATCTGCATTCGTGTCCGTACATTTTCTCTCGAACCGGAAACGGTCACACTTCAGTTCAACGTAAGTGATACTGGTATTGGAATCCCAGTCGAGAAACAAAATTTGATTTTCCAGGAATTCGAACAAGCAGATGTTTCCACCACCCGGAAATATGGAGGAACCGGACTCGGTCTCGCGATCTCGAAAAAATTGGTTGAGTTAATGGGAGGGGATATGAGTATCGAAAGCCCTCGGCCAAATTGGGAGAAAGATTCCAAAGGAGAGCCAGGGAGCGTATTTCATTTCACCACGGTTTTCGAATTGGGTTCCAATCAAGAAAAAGAATTGACTCCTCCAGCCGTCTGGAGTGAGAAGCGTGTTTTGGTAGTCGATGATAATGAAATAAACCGGATAGTGATTCATGACTACCTGCAAAACTGGAAATGGAAATCTGAAACCGCCGCCAATGGAGAAGAGGCGCTCGAAGCCATACAAAAATCGATATTGGATCAACAACCGTACAACCTACTTTTAATCGACTCACAAATGCCGGACATAGATGGATACTCTTTGGTGAATCAGATTCACCAAATTCCCGACCTTCTACCAATACCAATCATTCTGTTGTCATCTGGAGACTATCAACAAGTTGAAAAACGATGTACTGAACTCGATATACACTCGATTCTCTTAAAACCACTGAAACAATCCGATCTTTACAATGCGATTCTGGCCATCTTTGATCCTACCCTCGTATCTAAACCGTCGACTGAAGTGTTAACAGACGATGGAAAGAATGAAATCGATGTTTCGTTACGCATTCTTTTGGTAGAAGATAACGAGATCAATCAAATGACAGTAAAAGAGCGATTAGAAAAATGGAAACATACTGTCACCATTGCAAATGATGGTTTTGAAGCCATTGATCGGTTAGACAACGGACAATTTGATTTAGTCTTGATGGACATACACATGCCCAACATGGACGGGATTACCGCCACTAAGAACATTCGGGAGAAAGAACTAGGAACAGAAAAACATATCCCAATTATCGCCATGACAGCGGCCGCCATGCGAGAAGACCGGAACAAATGTCTGGCGATCGGCATGGACGCCTATGTTCCCAAACCGGTTAAAGCACATCAATTGAATGTAGTAATCGCATCCATTTTCAAAACTCATATCCAACCCATGATTTCTTTATGGAATGAGGATGAAACCGGCGCCACTAACGATGTTTTCGATAAACAAACATTACTCCAGGAAGTGGATGGTAATCTTGAATTGCTCAAGAAAATGATAGATATATTCAATCACAAAGGACCGGAGCAAATAGAACTTGTCAAAACAGCTGTAGCGAATCAAGATACAGAAGACCTGTATCAAACCGCCCATAAACTGAAAGGGATTTTCGGCGATTTTTACGCTCATAATGGAATGCGGATCGCACAAGAGCTCGAAAGAATGGGAAGGGAAGATAATTTGAAAAATATCGATGAAGTACTGAAGAATGTTGAAGACGAATTTGCCCGTTTAACAAAAGCGCTGAATGAATCGTTTTGAAAGGAAAAAATGAGAATTCTAGTCACGGAAGATAATGATATAACAAGGATTAAACTTGAAGGAATCCTCTCTAATTGGGAGTATGATGTTATAACGGCCCAAGATGGGAATGAAGCCTGGGAAGAATTGCACCGGCCTCAAGCCCCCAAACTTGTTTTGTTGGATTGGAAAATGCCGGGAAAAGATGGCGTGGAAATCTGCAAGAAAATTCGTCAAGAAGAAAATAACACTCCTCCTTATATTATTTTGCTGACGGGGAAAGATCATAAGGAAGATATAATAGAAGGCCTGCAAGCCGGCGCCGATGATTATATTGTCAAACCCTTTGATATTGATGCACTCAAGGCTCGAATTGAAGTCGGTCAGCGAGTGATCAATCTACAAACGAATCTTGCTGAGCGCATTGATGAGCTTCAACAAGCGGTCAATCACATCAAGCGGTTGCAAGGTATTATTCCCATTTGCGCATATTGCAAAAAAATCCGGAACGACCAGGAAAGTTGGGAACAGATGGAAAAATATATTTCTGAACATTCTGATGCGCAATTCAGTCATGGAATTTGCCCCGATTGCTACCAAGGGCAATTGAAATCGATTGAGAACACGAACGATTTCTGATCTGAGGCTATCCTATACATAGAATCTCTCTCAAACAGAACGAATTCTACTTTATAAAAAAGGCGGAATTGCTTATTCATAATTCAGCGACAAAAAAACATTGTCCTTACGAAAGAAACACCACTCGGACAATTCCATCGGATGATAACGGATTCTAAATCTAAAGTATGGATTAGTGGATTAAGCGGTCTCCTTGAAATTCCTATCGAACAATCAAGGACAGTTAATCGGTCGGAATGGCTCTTGCACGGATACCCAGCAGAATACAGAAAATTTTTTACTGATACGAGAAAACTATATCCTGACGGAGAAATTCTAGTCTCTTGGATGGAAGCCGAATCGGATAATAAAATTCTGATGATATTCAAAGACGGCAATTGGGAGTTGCTCTATCGCGATATATTCGATAGTTGTTGGTTGGGACATGATAATGGTTTTTGGATTAAATCGTTTTAAGACAAATAACTATATGAATTCTTATAGCGAAAGAAAATGTCATAATGAAGATTAAACGGCTCTTCCTAGAATCGAGTTAAGCCTTGTAGAATTATCAGAAGTGGAACAAGAAAATGACTATGAAATTGTTAATCATTCTTAAGGCTGAATATAATATACTATGGAATTTCTTGGTAAGGGGATTGATAGATGAAAATTCTTGTTGCAGACGATAGTGAAATCACTCGGTTTAAATTGGAAAGCATATTGAGCAGTTGGAACTATGATGTTGTCCAAGCAATCGATGGCGCAGAAGCATGGACTATTCTTCAACAAGATGAAACGATTCAAATAGCCATTCTGGACTGGTTAATGCCTGGATTAAGTGGAATCGATATTTGTAAGAATATAAGAGAGCAAAAAGAAAGAATCTATACATATACTATTATTTTAACTTCTAGAAATAATATTGATGATATCATTCTAGGATTGAAATCAGGCGCTGATGACTACTTGATAAAACCATATCACACGCAAGAACTAAAAGCGCGTCTGCAGGTTGGCGAACGCATCATTACTCTCCAAAATAATTTGTTTAACATGGCGAATCATGACTCACTTACTGGAGTATTGAATCGCAGATCCATCATTAAAAAATGTGATACGGAATTAAATCGATCAAAACGCAAAAGCGTAATTACAGGGATTATCATGGCTGACTTGGATCATTTTAAACAGATTAACGACTTATACGGGCATCAAGCGGGTGACGCCGTGTTAGTGGAATGTACACAACGAATCCAACAGGAATTACGATCATATGATTCTTTAGGGCGTTATGGTGGAGAAGAATTCTTGATTTTAACTCCGGATACAAATCCTAAGGATATTTTAAAACATGCCGAACGAATTCGACAGTCAATCAGTAATTCTCTCTTCCATTATCAAGAAAATGTAATTCCAGTCACAATGAGTATGGGAGTCGCCACTTCAGATGATAATCATTACGAATCGGATACTCTTATTCGTTTGGCGGATGACGCATTATATGAAGCGAAAGAAAAAGGACGAAACAGAATCATTCACGCAACCATATAGTGAATTACTCCCTCGAACTCTGATCCGATATGTCATAATCAAAGTTGATAAATGCGCCTTGGATCCTGTCATTGCCTCAGGAAGAATTATTGTGGTCCATTCAAAGAACGAGTTCGATAACATCTTGCAAGATGGAAGGCCGTCCCATCTCCTGTCGGCGATCACTATAGTAGTCGTCCCGTAAAAAGTGAAAAAGTACAATAATAGATGGACGAAAGAGCGAAAATTAGGTATAGTTATTTACCGGTTTTCAGTGAGAACCCGTACATTTTCTGGGGAATTGTTGAGGGGAATATGCGTCCAAAATCATCCAAGCAATCCGTGTCAATAGCCGGGTAGGTTTGATCCACTTGGAGTCGGTTTGATGTGACCCCCTTATTGATTCGGAGCCGTTTTTCTTTATCTTGTTAGTGCTGTTTTTTATCACCTCCTTTGTCCCCGCGTGAAAGGGGGATTGAGTTGGGTGGAAGACAGCCGATGGAACCGAGGCCGGCTGGAACCCAACTCAATCTGCGTCTATTTTTCCTCCGCTGGTTTTTTGGATTTTGACGCGGGTTTGGACTTACGTTGTTTCTGTCGATAACTCGATCCTTTGATCTCTACAATATGCGCGTGATGAGTCAAACGATCCAACGCCGCTTACGCCAACAAACACCTCACTCCACTCCTCGAGAGCATTAGAGATGGCATATTTCTTTTCCCCGTTTTCCATACAACGAAAAAAAAGCCACATTATATAAATCTCTTAAGATTATTCTGACAAACACAAACTAATTAGTTTCTCATAGCCCTTTCCTTCTTTTGAGTTTGACTAACTTTAGTGTATGGAATGGGCTATGATTTCGTAACGCTCTTTTTTATCTTTTTTTCTTTCCGCAACAGAAACTAATTAGGCTACTCATTGATTTTACTAACTTTACGAACTCTTTAGATTTACTTAATTGACCAATTTTTTTGTTAAAATCTGATTCTGGGTACTCTTTTGTTTCTTTTCCTTCCATATCAGAAACGAGGGATAAGTATTGTGCCGCTGACTTTTGTTCTGTCTGGCGAATACGCGTGATGACTGGTCATCGGAAATTAGAGTGTCCTACATGATCACGAACTACCGTCTGAGAAAAGCCTCCCGCGAGCAATGCAGAATTTGTTGAATGCCTGATTGTATGAGCGCTTATACCCTCAAGTCCTACTCGTTTTGTTGCTAATCGGATACCTGTTTTCACATTGTTTGAAAGAGTCTTATTCTTAGTTGAAGTAAAGCAGGAGCTTATACTATTCTTCCTGATACTTACATTTCTCCTTTTCTCAATCCATTACCACAGATCATTATTGGAACATAAATTCATATGCGCCTGATCCTATATCGATTTGCCAGTCTCCTTTCTTTGTCCGGTTGATTTTGATTAAGGAATTTTTATCAATAACTTTTCCGGATTCTGTAACTGTATCATATGTGGTGTCAGGCATACAGATTTTCGCAGTAGTGTTAACGGGAATTTCTACATCCAGATGCAACCGGTCTTCCTTGATTCGCCATTCGGATAGGATCCGGCCGTGAGGAGAGTCATAATGCGATTTCGCCCAGGTTATATCCCCTACTGGATTCGGCTCAAGGATGATCGAACGATACGCGACAGAATCTTCCGCCTGCTGGATACCGGACAGCCCACTGTAGAACCATTCCATTACATGCCCCAGCATCAGATGATTATTCGAAACTTGTTCTAATGCCGCCCAGGATTCCGTTAATGCGGTTGCTCCTTTTTCTAGTTGATACCCATATCCAGGCACATCGTTTCGATTGATCATGGTATACAACATTTCCGATGCGCCTCCATCATTCAACGCTTTTACTAAGTAATGAAAACCAACATCACCAGCAGTCAATGCATTGTTCGATGCGTTGATGGATTGCAGCAAGTTGGCCATGACGATGTCTCGGTCTTCCGCATCCACTAATCCTACACAAAGTGGCATCGCCATAGCGGTTTGACTGCCAGTAGAATACACTTTTGTGTTTTTATCAAAAAAACGGTCATTAAACGCATCCTTCACAATCCTTGCTAGATCATTTAAGCGTTTGGATTCATCTGGATAATGCAGGACATCCGCTATTTGCGCTAATAATGTGATGTCATAATAGTAAATTGCGGTGGCCGTTAACGCTTTTGGCGTGAGTTGGGCTTCCCCTGGGAACTGGGGGCCAAGATCATACCAATCCCCCAATCCATGAGAAACGATATGCGCGTCCGCCATCGTTCCGAGATAGTCCACATAGCGTTTCATCATCGGCCAGGCTTGTTCCAGAATTAAATGATCCCCATACCATTGATAGAGAAGCCAGGGAAGGATCACTGCGGCGCTGCCCCATTCCGGAGAATCACGAAATCCGCCTTCGAACTCGACATACTCCGGCGCGATATCGGGAACCAGTCCATTCTCCAGTTGAGAATCCATCATGTCTAATACTAGCTGCTTATACAGATTGTAGAGATCAAAGTTGTAATGGATGGCGGCGCCCATCAGATGCGTTTGTTCCAACCAACCCAGTTTTTCCCGGTGCGGACAATCGGTAATTACACTCTGCAAGTTGCTTTTAATCGCCCAGTTAATGAGTGAATCAATCCGGTTGAATAGCGTATTTGAGCATTCAAACGAACCAACCTGTGGAGTGGAATTCCGGGAGTGGAGCAGCGATAGGCTTTTGATTTGCGGCAAGCCGGTTGCGTCCTTCTCGTTGTCCGGTTCCGCACCTTCCACCTGCGCATAACGGAAACCGTAATATGTAAATTGAGGCCGCCATATTTCCACTCCTCCCCCTTTCAACGTATAGTTAAAATAGTACGGTTTCCCGGAGGCGTTCTGATTGGCTAATCGATCTTTGGTGATCAGTTCAGCGGGGACTAATCGTATTTCTTGTCCGGCTTTTCCTTGTACTTTCAGTTCAACAATCCCAGATGCGTTCTGGCCAAAGTCATAGAGATAAACTCCATCTTTCAGTTTATGAATTGTATTCACTTCAAATCGCTCTTTGATCCGCAGGGGGTAATCGATTTCTGGAGTTAACACACCTTTTGGCGGCTTCACGTGAATAGCGTTATTCCAATCCTTATCATCAAAATCGGCTGTGTTCCATCCCCGCTGTTCCAACCGCGCGTCATAATCCTCACCACCATAAATGCTGGTATAAGTGATAGGTGAGGGGGATGTTTTCCATTGTTCGTTTGTAACCACTTCATCAACGGAACCGTCGGTATACATAATTTGCAGTTTGGCGATCAATTTGGGCATTCCATATGCGATCACCAATTTCCGATACCGTTCGCGGTTGACATGATAGAAACCATTGCCAACAACTGCGCAGATGGCGTTGTCTCCATTCAATAATAGGCCGGTTACATCATAGGTATTATAAAGGCAAGTCTTATTATATTCCGTCCAACCGGGAGCCAGAAATCGGTCTCCAACAGTCTCCCCATTGACGCTGGCCTCGTAATGCCCTAGTCCACTGATAAACAGCAAGGCATGATCGACCGGTTTTGCGATGTGGAACTCATTCCGAAAATAGGGCGCAACCGGCCGCCTTTGTCCCTTCTCACCTAGTTGGTTTCCATTCCCGTGCACTCCCGGAACAACGGTGAGCGTATCCGGCAATTCTTCATACCCGATCCACCGCGCGCCACTCCAATCAGTATCATTAAATAAGCCGGTAACAAATGTCCCCGTATCACTCCAGGGAGATTTTTGGCCGTCTTTATCCCACACTCTCACTCGCCAAAAATAACGGGCGCCGGGATGCAATTTATCCCCGTCATAGGGAACAAAAAAATTATTTGAACTTTGAATCCGGCCGGAATCCCAGATGTCATACGTCCCAGATTCAACCGATGATTGACTGGAAGAAACAACGAGCCGGTAAGCGGTCTGCATTTGATTCCGAACATTGGAAACCATTGTCCATCCAAAATGGAGTGTTTTCAGCGGTACTCCCAAGGGATCAACTTTGTTCTCACATTTGATAGATGCAATTTGGATCGTTTCTATCCCATGGATCAATAATGGAAAGAACGCGCCTACACAAATCCCAAAAGTCACGTACCAAGTAGTCAAAAACCATGTTTTTTGTTTCATCATTTAACCATCCTATCGAAATTATTGTATACATCCATAATCGGACCACTGCATTTCTGACAGCGGCAGAGAGTTTCGGTTGTCATATTTTACTTTTCCTTGAACATATCATTCATACACACGTTTGTCAATTATTCGATTTGAGGACACGCCGCTGATTATCCGAGAAGGGAAATCAATCCAGACTCGGTATCCGAATGCCAAACAAGGGCCACTCTTGGATTTAGGCTCGGGATGGGAACCCGATTGGATAGGTAAGGATGTATCGAATTAATGAAAAAGCGTAGTGAAGGGATCGAAATAACAATTTATTTGGTATTACCCCTTTTTTTATTTCTACTTCTTCTATTGGTTTGGCGATATGTTCCTGACAGCCATGTAAATTTTACATAGGAGTAAGAAATTATCCCCAAATAAAAAGGTGATTAAAACAAGAGACAAGCGAAGCGATTTTGGCTAATTGCAATACTAAATTTTCTGTCTTTCTTAGTATACAGCAATGAAGGATTGATCGAAATTAGCCTTGAAACACTTCAGGATAAAATCCGGGGAGGATTACTGGGTCAGATAATTGGCAACTTGAATGGGCTTTCGCACGAATTTTAAAAATCCCGTATAGCCAAAAAGTCGACCGAATTGTAACTATCCTTTTTAAAAGACTTGGAAAAATGACATATCCATGATTTCGGTCCATTGACATACCGCTGTACAAACTGAATCCCACATGTGAATTTTATGACCTTACGCGGTTTTTATTTGGCTTTGTAATGATAAACCAGCGCAGCCGGTTTTTTGACCGCTTTTATTTGCAATCCCTCGTACATTAAATCCATTCCGGTTTTTGCGATCGACTCGTTCGTATCCAGATTGGTCACCGTGTAGGTCGTTGATGGGTCCAAGGCTCTCAGTTTTATGGTGAGCGTATCGCTCTCGCATTGGTCGCGGCGGAAGACTTGCGCCATACCTTCCCGCGCGGCGGGATCGTTGAACTGCCAAGAAATCCATTTGTCTCTGTCGAGGCTATACGGAGTCAGCGGGTAATAATCCGCTGGGAATAAATGGCGGATTTTCTGATACAACGCGAGCTGCGCTTTAGCCCGTTCCCAGATATCCGGTTTTTTGTAGTAATCCAGAGCGAGGGTCAGGTGAGTTCCCCAGCCGCTGCGGAAATCGTAGGGATCGACGCTAACCGCTCCCACTCCGGTGATGGGAAGCCAGAATGAGACGCCGTACGCCATACTGTGCATGCCGACCGGTTCCCACACACAATCACTTCGGAAGAGGATCAAAGACCGGCGCAGCATCTCAAAATCGATTCGGCGTCCTCCGCTGGCGCAGGTATCGATAATCAATCCCGGATGCTCGCGGAGCAGCGTATCGTAAAAATCGTAGAGGCCTGTGATATGGCGGATTTCATTCATGCCCTGACGGTCTTCCGGTTCGTTGTTCCGCCAATAGTATAACGGAGTCATATTGAAATCCTGACGGTATATCTCCAATCCTAATTTATCGATCAGATGAGAGAATGTTTTTTTCGTCCAAGCCAACGCTTCAGGATTTCCAAGATCGAGCAGGCGAAAGCGGTCTCTTTCGTGGTATTCCAATTCCTTCGGAAGATTTGAGGGCGTCAGCAGCCATTCTGGGTGGTTTTCGAAGAGCCAAGTATTGGGCATGACTCGTTCCGGTTCGCACCAAAGCAGAAAGCGAAGGCTGTGGGAATGCGCCGCATCGGCGACTGGTTTCAGCCCACGGGGAAAACGTTGCGCATTGGGTTCCCAGGAACCGACGTTAAGCGCCCAATTGTTGGATTCGCCATGCCAACCGGCGTCAATCCACCACGTATCCACTGGGAATTGGTGAGCGGCGATATTTTCGATTCCCTCAATCATGTTGGCTTCGGTGGTATCCGTGAAACCGATGGCCGCATGCGGCGAGGCGGCGATGGGATATTGTACCGGCTTTCCATTATTCATCGGCGTATAATGCTTTAACAACAGGCGCCGAAGTTGGTTTTGTCCGTGCAGATAATCTTTGCCTGAATAGAACAGCAACAATATCGCCGGGGTGCGAATTTCCTCACCAGGATGCAGGCGCAGATGGGTACGCTCCATACCCGCTCGGACTTGCGCCTGGATTGCATTCTTTCTTTCAAACGAGGCAGCCCATTGTCCCGTCCATCCGATTCCCAGCATGACTCCTCCGTCCCGAAGATTGGCGAGATTGAAGAAGGGTAGAATTCCATCCGAGGATCGGCCATCCCGCGGCGCGAGATGGATGGAATCCGTAACCGTTTGTTCTCTGGGAGCGAAATCGCCGGATTGATTGTGGCTGCCCAGAGCGTAATGCAATAACACGTCATTCGCCGGCAAGGCGGCGAACGGCGCATCCAAGGCCTGTACGTTCTCTAGAATGGGAGAGTCGTTTTGGCCTGTGTTGGAAAAATAGAGCGTCCATTCTAAGGCGGGAAAATCGCTGTATTCCACTACGCGGTATTTGACGGTCAGATTGGAAACCGAGTCTGTATATATTGTGGTGTGTAGGAGCCGATTGGAATCGATGCGTTCCGTCGTCGTTTCATGCCGCCAGTCCGGCAAGAACTGGGCGCTGGGTTTCCCATTGAGCACAAATGAAAAGGGTAGGAAATTCGGTTGATTGGTGGACTGCGGCGAGTCGGTCGCCGGGGATATCCAGGAATGGGATTGAAGAAAATCGTTCAGTCGTAGTTCGGCGTTGGCGACAGGTATTAGCAGAACGGTTAAAAAGAAGACAAATATTGTTGTTTTAGTGGATGATATTTTATTCGGGATTTCCCATTTGAGCTGAGTACTTTTCCCGTTTTTTTTGATTCCATTCAATTTACTCACACAAAAATGCATAACGTCAATTATCCTTTCATGAAATCACCCATTTTTAAAAAGCGATTCGTATCGAAAATCTGTAAACTGCCCGAACATACGCAATACATCCTATCCTCTTTCGTTGATCCTATACTGATCTACAAATTATCGAACAGTATGTACACTTCCAATAGGTCATTGATCGAAAATTCAATATCGAAATCAATATAAACTGATTCTTTTAGCGTCCTTATTGATCGGTTGAATATTTTGATTGAACGCGCTCAGTGTAATTTATTTCTTTTTTTAGACGGCTAAAGAGATACCATTTATCGACACAACCATTCCTTAGGAACAGGTATTATACAGAGATTCATTGAGCGACTATCTTCTGAAAGCATCGCCGATTGGATTTCAATTCTCGTTCCATCAGCGCTGAATGTTGGATGCGGGTGATCAGCAGCCGTTGTTTTATGGCCGGCAGAAAGCAATATCATTTCATGAGTTCTTCGATCGATCAAATAAATCTCTCTCGCAAAGTTATCACCAACAACAAATCGCCCATCCGGCGATCCATGAACATGCCAAAAGCCGCTTCCTTTAGGTATTTGTCCCGCAATGTGCATCTTTCTTGTATTAATATTGACGATAGCTAAACCAGAAGGCTTTTCGCGTGTTCCACATTCGCCCCACTCGCTTTCCTGTCCTGGATTGGTTCGCTTATCGGTTGTTTCTTTGGTCGCATCAGTTGATGCGATTGGTATTTTACGATGTCCCATAATCGCGAAAGCCACTTCGTCGGGAGCGATCACGGCTTCGTGCGTTACCCATTCGTAAGGCGCTTCCGGATAAAGAGGGCGCAGATCTGTACCCTCCGTATTGACGATCCAGGTTCGTTGTGGCGCTTTGCCTCTGGTTTCCCAACAAAAAACGATCTGACCGGGAACCCAGGGATTTGTTTGGATATGCCCGATCTGAAACGGGACTGAGACAACATACTTGGTCTCTCCCGTGCGAACGTTCAAACCGCCTATTCCATTGGGCCCGGCTCCCATATTACGCGGTCCAAAGTCAGGCTCGATTTTTGTTCCCTCTGGTAGATGTTTTCCAGCCTCCTCTCTTCCAACTCGAAGCCAAACCCATTCTTCATCTGCGTCCAAGGCCATATCTCCGCCCGCTCTCCATTCCGGTGGAGTTGTTCCGCAAACATGTTGATATTCGGAGGCATTTTTTAGTGTGCCCGCTGCACTATCGGCGAATAATTTAGCCAAGTTGACTTCCACAATTTCGACTGTCCTTCCACGCCGATCGAGGGAAGGTCTTCTCATAAAAAAGAGTTTCATAGATTTACGGGCGACGTTCAGTTTTCCGTAGTAACCACCTTCGGTAACCTGGACTATGTCACCGGTTTTCTCGTGGACGGCCATCGCTTCGCCCCGAACTCGATTCGAGCGAAATACAATCCACTGACCATCCGACGGTCCATTGATTGTGTGTTGGATAGATTTTCGCATCATCAGAGGGAGTACTGGTCAAAAATGTCAGTTCGACACCAGTGATGGGATCCGCTACAATTTTTTTTTCTGAAGGAAACCGCGTTCCAATCTGTGCGTAAACGGAAGAACTCGGTACAATGTAAATAATACAAAATAAGAAAACAGAGATATACGCTTGACTCCAGTTTTCACTATATCTTATGGTTCGGGGTGTTCAATTGTGCCTCCACGGATGTCATCAGCAGTCACTGGCGATATAGGCGCTGCTTGTAGAACAAGACGATAAAACAACTTGCCTCTCGATCTCAAGGTTCTTCGGTTGAATCGGAGGAGTAAACTCATCAATATAATAATCAAGATGAGATGGCCGTACTGTTCCATGATGGAATCCTGCAAGCCATCTTTTTAACAAAGCTGCCACACGATTCACCAACGAATGAAGATTATCTCCGACTTTCGAGTCTTGTCGCACTACTTTATGTTCATATCCCTTGCTCGATAAATTTCTATACCCATTCCATACATAGGTCCGCACGACGCTTCCCGGTTCTACACTCGCTTGTACCGCAGGAAACAAGCAGTTCGATTTTCGAGTCTATATTGAAAGGGGATCATATGATATAACATTAACAGCGTCAAGCGATTGGCAGTGGTCCGATTCACTCTTGACAGCTTCATGTGGATCGATTCCAGGTTAACAGGCTCACAATAGACCATAAAAGCAGTCGAGAAAAATTCTCGCTTGCCATACATTAATGCGTTTGTATGGACCTGTAGGAAGAGCGTGAAAGTGATTGACGGCGCACAATGTGATAAACGCTGTCTTCGTCCAGTTTAATGATTAGATCGCCGTTCGCTTCGTGACGGATGGGAACCGCAACGTCACGAGGCATGCCGTTTTCATTGAGTGCGATCCACGTCAGCTGAACCGGCGTTGAAAAGTGTAACAGTAGCGTTGACCTTCTCTACGCCGAAGGGGGATTCGCCAAGACTCTCGATGCGCCCCGAATTGTCGTTGGAAGCTTTGAAGCCGTATGGGCGCTCAACCGTCATTGCTTGAATGAGAATCTTAGCCGAATCTTTGATCGGCTTATCGTCTAACGGGACAGCAACGAGTGAGGCGTAATTGTTTTCAACATGTAAGGCAATATCACCGAGACGAATCTCCTCAACTTTGTTCAAAAAGCCTGTTGCGCCTTGGGCCCGGACGGCATCCATTGTGGCAATCCCTTTGCTGTAATCCCATTTCAAGAGGTTATTAATACTGGTGATGATTTTCGACTTGCGGTCGATATGTTCGGCCAGGTTCAGCTGATAAGACCTAGAAAGATCGTTACCGTAACTGCGCACTACGCGTCCCACGTAATAGGCCAAAGGATCGATGTTATTGACGCCCCCTTCTACTACCTTACCTGGAGGGATATCGGCTTGGCGAAAATCATCAAGGTTTTGCGCAGCGGCCCCGCCTGAGCCTTTGAGAGCATAAAGATCTTCCAAAAGCAATTCCTGGTGTATGACGGTTTTCGCCTCGGGAATATAGTCTACACCCGATAGATCAGCGCATAAGCGGGAAAATTACCAAGAATGACAGGGCATGACAGAGCAAATTTCTTTAGGCTTGTGTCCCAATAAGCCCCGCCTAGCGCAAAAGTCATAAGAGAATCCACTCCTTGCAACGCGCCATAGGCAGAGGCGAGAAAAGCGTAATCGGCTCGGTACAGATTGGGATTGGTCCATCCGATTTCAGAGATAGTCTGGGGATGATCCGCTGTCTGGATAAACTGAAGAGGAATATTCTTGAGGAACAAGAAGCGCGGATAGATTGTCGAAGGTGTGACCAACTCGAACGTCATATGCATGGCTACCATCGTCACTGTTATGGGGGCCGCTGAAATAACCGTGGCGATCTATCACTTCTCCAGCGGTATACGTATAACGTTCCAACGCATCGAGCATGACAGGATCGCTGGTGTGCCAATTACCAGGGCTAATCAAACTTTTAGAACCCAGATCTTTACGGATGTATTGAATCGTCTCTTCATAAAAGTGGCGCTGGAGTTCGGAAAGAAAACGAACCTGATCGGAAAGGCGGCGTTTTTTGGAATCACCGGCTTGTTTGACAGAAGCGCTGGTCATATGCCAGGCCTCATATAGAGTGGCGCGTCCCGCTTGGAGATCATCACCGGATTCACGCATCCCCCATGTATCAAAAGCCTTTTCCAACGAACCGTATCGATTAGACAACCATGTTCCGAAACGTTGTTCGAGTTCTTGCCAGTGAACGAAAGGAATATTGTTTTTTGTAAAAGTCCAGAAAAAGAAACTATCTTCATTTTGCAACTCAAGTACTGCGATAGCCGGTTCATCAGCAAGGATTTTTCCGGTATAGGGATTCGGTATCGTCAGAATTCCTTTTAACCATGTACGGTGAAATTCCTGCATTTGTTCATTAAAAAAAAGCAACGCAAACGGTCGCTTGTTATCCATCGAATCAAAACCGGGAATACCATAATGAGGATTTAATATTGAACCAAAGGGGAAAATAGAAACTGATAAAGGTGTAGATCCCTTCACGTTTCAATGCAGACACGAAATAGAAAAGATCATCCAACTTCTTTTCATCCATCGTCATGGGATTTTCGGACTTGAACAGAGGACTGTGATATCGAACAAGATTGACACCCATCTTCGCCAACTTACGCGCCAGGTAATCGATCGAGGCACGATCTAAGGCAGCGATACTAGAAGAAGCGTTCACGGCCCAAAAACGTACGGGCTTACCATTGCCAAGAACAAGGATTCATCCCCTCGGTGCGGACGAAACCACTTACACCCGCTTCACTTTCGTTTAGATGTCGCAAATCGAACAATGCTTCAGAACTAAATTCATCCAATGATGGTTCCCAGGGGAAAAAGCCTTCATCCGCTTTGCCGGATTTCTGGTCCGGTTTAAGGTTACCGCGAGGCATGAAAGGAAAAGCGGTCAAAACAAAACAATCAAAACCCGCTGTGAGTGATTCGCCCGGTCCAGCAAGTAGACGCAATTTCGAAATGATGCGCGCCTTCCGTCATTTCGACTTCACCTAGACTGACCCAGTTAGCTGGAACGTTTTTCATCAGCACGATTTCATCGGCCAGGGCAACATCTCGAGGGCAAATGCGCCAGTCGGCATTGTCATATCGCCAGCGAAAAGGACCGTGCTTCCACATCTTCCTAACCCAAAACTGATAGTGATCTGCTTTTTTCAACTTCGATTTCATAAATTGCATATGCTTCATCACCCGAACGATTTCCCGCATTGGTCAACCAATGGTTTTCTGAAAGCAAATGGCGGTTTTCTGGAAATGAACTGGAAGAAAACCAAGTCTTCTGAGGAAAGTTTGTTTTTGATGGGATTCTCGCCTTCCCACCAGATATAATTCATAGCTTCGCTATAAAACGGAAAACAGATCGACAAAATAGTTAGCGAGAAGAGAAATACAAGCCGTTTAAAAGTCATTGTTCAAAATCCTATCTACATTGTGGAAAGAAGATTATAGATTCTCAATGTTACGTTCCGATTCCAAAGAATCATAAATACTAAAGATTGCAAGGAGACATGGTAAAAAAAAATCCTTAGGAATCGTCCAAAAATAACTTGAACAAATATATTATCCATACTATAATTTCAGTATGGACAATGTATCGGAACAAACTATACGAGAAAAATTCGTATCGCTCAAGCCCAGTATTAGATGAAACAGTCCTCGACGGCTCTGGGCAGCGGCCGAAGCCAAGTCGTTTGGGTCACGGTGGAATTTCCATTGTATCTAGAGCGACAGGACTTTCGCGGACCACCATTCATCAAGGCATCAAAAATCTAATCGGCTTCGAAATCTTCTTCCCCAATGGATATGAACCGAAAACGAATTCGTACTTCCGGCGGGGGCCGTAAACGGATTACCGAAACCGATCCAACAGTCTTGGCTGATCTGGAACGCCTTGTCGAACCGTTAACCCGCGGCGATCCCGAATCACCATTACGCTGGACTTGTAAGAGTGTTCGCCAATTGGCGACGGCGCTGCAAAAGCAAGGCCATGTCATTGAACGCCAGAAAGTCGCTCATCTGCTCTCGGAATTGGGCTACAGTTTGAAAGCCAACCGAAAGACACGAGAAGGGAAGCAACACCCAGATCGAGACGCCCAATTTTTATTGGATCAGTGAACGAGTGACTCAGTTCCAGAATCGCGGTCAACCTGTCATTTCGGTAGACATAAAAAAGAAAGAACTGGTTGGAGAATATAAAAATGGGGGCCGGGAGTGGAATCCGAAGGGAAGCCACGAACAAGTGGATGTATATGATTTCATCGATCAACAAAAAGGCAAAGTCAATCTGTACGGCATCTACGATCAAATTACGAATCGGAGTTGGGTCAGCGTAGGCACAGATCATGATACTGCGGAAATTTGCCGTGGAAAGCATTCGCCGCTGGTGGTATAAAATGGGCGCCGATCAATATCCAGGCGCCAAAGAACTGTTGATTACAGCCGATTGTGGAGGGAGTAATGGAAACCGTGTTCGGTCATGGAAAATCATGTTACAGAATTTCTCGAATGAAACGGGATTGAAGATTTCCGTTTGTCATTTTCCTCCCGGAACCAGTAAATGGAATAAGATTGTACATCGTATGTTCTCACACATCAGCATGAATTGGCGAGGGAAACCTCTCATTCGTCATGAAGTGATCGTAAATCTTATTGGCAGTACAACGACAAAAAACGGATTAACTATACTGGCTGAGTTTGACACGAATCAATATGAAAAAGGCATAAAAATCACGGATAAGGAACTGAAAAAAGTAAACCTTTCCAAAGACAGTTTTCATGGGGAATGGAACTATACTATTGCTCCAAAGTGTTCATGTTAATTATGGACGATTCCCTAATCGGTTGTGGGAAAGATTGGATAACGCATTTAATTCGGCAAAAACAAAATAAGCCTACAAATCCTGATATTCTTTGTGAGATCGGCTAAAATGAACTTTTTACTGTCGGCGAAAGAAAGAAGTTTTTACCTTACTATTAAAACTCAAAAGAAGAGGAAAAGGAGTATTACCGTGATTGTATCAAAGCAAATGATTTCATTATTAACCATCATGAGAAATGTATCGATTTTACTGTTGCTATTTTTATCTAGCTTATTTGCTGGCGCATCCGAGTCGCTAGAATTATGGCCTCAGGGCGCGCCGGGTGAAAAGAACGACATTGGAGTGGAACAAGACATGACCAAACCGGAGGATGGTTTTGTGGATGGCAAACGGGTAATCCGTCTTGGGAATGTCAGCGCGCCAACGATCACGTTGTATCCTGCGTCAGACTCAGAGAATACCGGCGCGGCTATGATTGTCTGTCCGGGTGGAGGGTATCGCATTTTAGCGATGGATCTGGAAGGAACCGAAGTGTGCCAGTGGCTGAATTCAATCGGAGTAAACGCCGTGCTGCTCAAATATCGTGTTCCGGCTCGAAAAGGTTTAGAGCGATACAGCGCGTCATTACAAGATGCGCAGAGGGCGTTGAGCGTTGTGCGTTCTCACGCCGCTGAATGGAACGTTGATCCCAAACGCATTGGTATTATGGGATTTTCCGCTGGCGGCCATCTTTCAGCAGCGGCCAGTACGTGTTTTGTGAAACGTTCTTACAAGCCGATCGACTCGGTGGATCAAAATCAGCTGCCGTCCGGATTTTGTTATGCTGATTTATCCTGCTTATTTGGTTCAACAAAATGGGCCGGCCATGTCACCGGAATTGACCGTGACCTCCGACACGCCGCCTACATTTTCTTTTCCAGACCGAAGACGATCCTGTGCATGTTGAAGGCTGCCTTTATTATTATCTGGCGCTCAAACAGGCCGGCGTTCGAGCGGAGATGCATCTTTTCGCCACAGGTGGACATGGGTACGGCTTGCGGGGTGGTGACACCGCTCCAAAATCGTGGCCTAAACTTGCGGAAGGGTGGCTGCGTGGATTGGGTGTTTTAAAAGGAGAAAAGTCATGATGACGCATTTAGAAAAAAGAACCAATGAATGGATGAAGAAGAATGTTGTATTGTTTATATTGCTTCCCGCGCTTTTTTCGTCGAGTTTTGCCTTTGCGAATGAACAAGCCCACTTTCACCGAACTGCTTCAACCGTTTTGTCGATCAACACGAATTGGCCGGCGCCGTCGCGCTCGTAGCGGACAAAGCCAACGTGTTGTCAGTCCAATACCGTTGGATACGCCGACGTCGCGAATCAGAAGGCGATGGAACCCGACGCGCTGTTCTGGATCGCCTCGCAGTCAAAGGCCATGACGGCGGCTGCGGTGATGATGCTCGTGGATGAAGGAAAAATCAAACTCGATGATCCCGTGGAGAATTACTTACCGGAGTTCCGGGGACAGATGGTTATCGCGGAGAAGGATGATGAACATATGCTGCTCCGTAAGCCCTCCCATCCCATTACAGTTCGCGAAGTACTGAGCCACATGAGCGGCCTGCCGTTTCAATCGGCTATGGAGGTACCGGCTCTCGACGGTCTGCCGCTCAGGGCGGCGGCGCGCAGCTACGCCATGACGCCGTTGCGCACGGAGCCCGGCTCTCACTATGCTTATTCCAACGCCGGGATCAATACGGCGGCGCGCATCCTCGAAGTCGTAAGCGGAATGAACTATGAAGATTTCATGCAACAGCGCTTGTTTACGCCTCTTGAGATGACAGAGACCACCTTTTGGCCCACGGAAGCGCTAGCGCCGAGGATTGCCAAATCCTATCGTCCGGACACGGAAAACAAGAATCTCGTAGAGATTCTCATTGACCAACTGACCTATCCGCTGACAGACGAAATCCACCGTTTCCCGATGCCCGCAGGCGGGCTTTTTTCCACGGCGCAAGACACGGCGCGTTTCTGCCAAATGCTTCTCAATGGCGGTGAACTGAACGGCCGGCGGTTTCTCAGTGGCGCTGCTTTTCACGAACTGACTCGACGGCAGACACCGCTATCACAAAAAACCAGCTATGGCTTCGGACTGGTTGTGAGCGTTGATGGATTTTGGACACGGAGGCGCTTTTGCGACGAATATGGAAATTCGCACGGACAAAGATCTGGTCATGGTCTGGATGGTCCAGCATGACGGCTTCCCGGGTGATGGTGGGAAAGCGCAGAATGTTTTCAAACAATGGGCGCTTGAGCATTTTGGAAAATAAAACGGAATATAGAGTGGATTCCAAAAATATATTCGGATTAAATTTACGTTTCGCTCCAAAAAATCTAGGTTTTTTTATATTTTCTGGACCACTTGAAAGAACGTATGAATGAAAATCGCTCTATGAATTAGGGCTTGGTTCTTAATGGTTATTTGATCAATATCCGTGAGAGGAAAAATGAGGCAAAAAACATTTTCCGATCAATCATATTCTGTATCTTTTGTATGAATTCCCTATTTGCCTTCAGCGCTGGTTTTGATGTTGACAAACTGAAAACATTCAGCGCCATTGGGAAGGAACGTCCTGTTCTGAATGGGTACAAGGAAGGCCGAACTGTTTTACCATGTGGGGAAGGGATGTCTGACTCACATGTGGTTTGGCGGTGATTGGCCGGGGTATGATCGGACCGTACTCCCGCGTGTATGTGGATGGCGAAGAGCGTCCCTCTATTGAGATGGAACTGGGCCTTGGTCACGGGGTTGGTTTTGGTGATGACGCTGCGCCGTGGGGCAGTGAAAAAATGGCAAGACCGGCCATCCCAGCGGTCTCTACAACACATTTAAGATTCCCTTCGGCAAAAGCATCCGTGTGACCGCGCAACGTGCAAAAGACTCGCCGGATGGGGCCCCCGTTTTGGTGGATTCATTCGAGGCACGGAAAATCTGCCTGTGACGCTGGCGGGGGTACCTCTTCTAGAAACAGCCCGGCTCCAACTCTATAAACGAGAAAACTACATTGCCAAACCTTTAGAAGAATTTTGGCTCTGTAACGTTACTGGACCGGGCGCGCTATACTTGGTGACAATCGTAGTTTAACAGTGAATAAATTCAAAACATTATGACCAATTCACCTTCTTCTGAATATCACCATTTTTACCCTTTTTTACCTATAGTCCCCCGGAATTTGGGCTAAATTTGGGCAAGAATATAAAAATGAGAAAGTGTTCTGTACCAGAATTAAAAGGCGCTTTTAAACTGCTATCAATACTTGGTCTATGATTTTTTCTTTTGTTGGCGCTGTAAATTTTTAATTCTGTTTCCAACTTGAAAATTCGATCATGTAAAAATCGAATCTCATCTTCCCTTTCCTTATGTTGTCCAAAGAAATTACGAAATCTTTGGATCGGATTCCATCCTACTCAACGAGTTGAGAGTATAAGAGCCTGGAGAATCAATGGAATTACTGCATGAATTACGTCTATAGAGGTTCCATTTACGAGTCTGTATTGAAAGGGGATCATATGATATAACATTAATAATGTCAAGCGATTAGAATTGGTCCGATTCGCGCTTAGCAGGCACAGATCGATCCGCCCATGACAGC
>CAXXSM010000111.1:0-56578 GCA_963663405.2 bacterium
GTTTCGTTCTGGGCGAACGCAGATCCAAATTCCACACAATCCATCGGTCTCATTATCTCTTGTAGCGCAAGCGGATGGATATCAATCCGCGACGCAGACTGTAATCCCGCAAGAAACGTCTTCAATTGATTTTATGCTGGATTACTTATGTACATTTGAGGTTCAAGTATATAAAAAAGAAGCGGCGCGGGGACTCAGTAAATCAAGAACCGCGCCCCAACCCGGCGCCGAAGTGACATTGTATCGAAAGGAATTATGCGCAAGACCTATTCGTACTATACAAACCGCCTGTATCGAACGTACATTACAAGACAGCAATCCCGCGCCGCATGTAATCCAGTATGAGAATGGCGAATTGCGGGTGCGGGATACGAACAATAAAAGCCGTTCTATTCTTTTTGCTGATCCACCATCACTTTCCTATTTACCTGATATCTATGTTGTACAACCCAAAGACAAGATTGAATCGATCTGTTTATGCAATAAAGCCCATGATTTAATGAAAAGACAGTTAAATCCAATTCATGATAAAATATATGGAAAGTTATATGATTACACTCTGCCGTTACAGACCGATAATTCGATCAATGCCCGTATGATGGATACATTGCATAGCAGCATGAAAGAAGACGCGGATCAAAGCGATCGAGTGGAAATTTTGTTTTCAAGAAACGGCCGGCGGTATTGTTCGAAATGTTTGCATTTGCCTTCTTTTCAAGGAACGGAGGTTGTTGTCAGTCAATCCATAACGAATTCCGCTGGTATGTGCCGTTTCGAGAATGTACCTCCAGGATTGTATTATGCGCAGGCGCGGTACAACGGTCAAAACAGTGCGATCCGCCCTTTACTTCCCGTTTCGGGAGGAGCCAAACTCTATCTGGATGATCATTGTCAACTTACAATAGTTTCAAAGAGGAAAGGGATTCCATCGGAGTATTATCTGGAGTTGGAAAATGTTCCGAAGGTGGATATCACACTAAAGAATAACGATCCACAATCGATCGATTTAATCGCTGGGAAAACGGACAAATACGCAACCGTTAAAATGGATTCCGTTCCCTTTGGTGAATATACATTGACAGCGGTTCCTCCAGAAAAAGAAAACCTTAATCCAATAAAAAAAGTAATATCGATTAACGCTCCCGGACAAAATCTATATTTATATTTTGACGGGTGGTCACAGCACACAATTGATGGCACAGTTGTATTTCATGATTCATTGGCGCCTATCAAGGATGTTCAAATTGAATTGTTTGAAAAAAGACGGGGGGATTTTGATCCCAGCGCGCAAACGGTGACGGATGAGAATGGATACTTTGCTTTCCACAATCTTCCAAAAGGATTGTATCAAATAACATACATTCCCAGTCCAGAAGAAGAACATAAAATTTACCCGCTGGATAGTCAAAAAAGGTGGCCATTGGATCACGCTCCCTTTTATATTCCCATGGGTGATTATGGGAAAAAACGGGTTTTTGTTGAGGATAAGCCTGTCTATACCGTTCAATTGAAGATGATTGGCACGGTAGCGACTAATTTTTCTGGCAGTGTGAAAGATTCTGAACAACATCCCATACCGGAGGCGGAGATTAATCTTTACCGTTATACGGAAGATCAAAGCATAATTCCTGAAATCTATTTCCCTCATGGAAACGTGTTGACGGATGCGAAAGGGAAATTTAATTTTACAATATGGACACGGGATCTTCCGGAATGGAGAAATTATTCATACAGATGAAAAATAACCGCGAAAACAATGTATGATATGCCCCCGCAAGCCATTCAAGAAAACCGGATTACTCCTGATCGGTTTTTTGTAATCAACCCGGAAAATTGCCCAACAAAAAACAGTGGTGAATTGGATATTGAATTCAGATTGGGAAGCGATGTAAAGAATATTAATATTGTAGCGGATAGCGGAAATTTTATAACGCTCAGTGGCTTTCTTCGTTCAAAAGACGATCGAATCCCAGAGGATGCGAAGGTATCCGTTCATTACCACTATGCGAATGTGGGAATTAACGGGACGTATCAACAAGACGGTACGTTTTCGATCGAAGGCGTGGAAAACAAACCATTCACTCTCGCGATCCAGTTTGCCTACAGTGTTGATGAAAATGGACGTCCGATCGAATATATGGATGAATGGATTGGATTTAGTCCCTCTCAAGTCGGCGAACTGTTTCAAAATGAAAAGAACGGTGAACGGACTCAATTGGAGATTGAACTCGATGAGTGTGGGTATTTAGAAGGGATTGTCTACGATTCCAATCAAAATCCAGTTCCGTTCGTATGGGTACGAACAGACGCCGATCTCACGAAATCGAAAATGGATTCTACAGACCAAGACGGGAAATTCCGAATCTCGCAATTGGATAAAGAAAAACACTATTCGCTCTACATCGTTCCGATAGAAGATGGCGCTATACCAGTATTATCAATTACGGATCTGTTACCCAACCAAGATAACGTGATTCTAAAATACGATCCATTGAAAGAATAAATGGCAGGATTATTTGGTTCAAATTGTAGAAGCGTTAGCCACTATTGCCTTGCTCTGCACTACCCCCAAATTTCATTTTGCCATATAATCTATTCTTATCGAAAGTATCTTAATTACTGGAGAATGGATTATGAAATGGAATGGACGTGGCTTTACTTTGATTGAACTGCTGATCGTTGTCGCCATTATTGGAATTCTAGCGGCGATCGCAGTGCCAAACTTTCTTAATGCGCAGATTCGGGCGAAACTTGCGCAGTGTTATGGAAATCTCTCCTCGCTGCGGACCGCGATTGGGTCGTATGAAGTGGACTGGAACTGGCCTCCGATGGATATGGGAGGGGAGACTGAATATGGTGAAAGTTATAGACCATTGACGACTCCTGTCTCTTACGTTTCCAGTTACGGCATCGTAAAAGAAATTTTTCCGCCCAAAGATAGTTTACGTAATTATTATGAATACGGCGCCTCGCTTCGCTATGGAAGCGAACCGGATACATCCGCCGGCCAGTCACGAGTGGCGCATTATCGAGCGGCTGGTGTTTCGTTCGTCTGCGTTTCCGGCGGTCCCGATGCGGATACGGATTGGCCCTGGACAGATTGGGCGATTGGTCTAGAAGCTTTAAATACACCGAGTTTGGCCGGTGGGGACGGTGGCGCATTTTTCAATACCAGCAATGGCTTAAACTCTAGCGGAGATATCATCGGCACAAGCGCGAAAGTCTATCAATAAGAACCCACCTTTATTCAATTTATTTTTATAAACCTATTGCGCGATTCATTATTTTATCTGCATTGTAGTTTTTGTTTCATTTACTATTTATTTAATAGTAAGCGTTATACAAATCTTTTTTAAAAGGAGATACACATGAAACGCTATTACTTTGTAATCCCATGGTTATGTGTCCTGAGCGCTCCATTCGCCTTGGCGTTGGATATCACGCCGGTGTGGGAACATACGCTGATCGACGGTGGCGATGTTCTTCCGATTCTCGTCAATGGTCCGGAAGATCCACGCTGGGATGGGGATCCTGAAGACGCCCCGTGGTATGGAATCAATCTTCACGATCAATACGATGGTTTTATTCGTTATGATGAGAATCGTCTGATGCTGGGGATCCGGGACAATGGCATCGATGAAACCGATCCCGATCATGACGCTGCATTGGCCGCTCAGTATCCAGACCGTTCGATTCTCTGGATCGATCCCAATGACGGCTCTCCCCTTGGCGTCGCGATCCATGTCGGCTTCAAACCTGTTGAATTATCGGAGGAATACGAATCCATGATCGATGGCGGCTCCGGCGATCCCGCCATCGAAGGATGGGGCGATCCAAAAAACCGCCGCTTCGTTTCCGGCGAACAAAGCGCCCCGGAATACATGAATTTTGATGTCTCCGATGATGGTGTAATCTACTTGGGCTACTGGTACATGATCCTCCGGTGGGATCCGGATGGCGCTGGTGGATTTACTGGCCCAACAATCGCGTACGAACACGATTATCGTAACCACGGAGGAAACTGACAGACTCTCTCAATGGCGTTTCGGCGATATCGAGGTCCAGGGATCCGGCGCAAACACAGTCGTCATTACATCCGGGAAAACTTGGCGGAATGGAATGCGGATCCGTGTGTTTGACGTGGACGCCACGACCAATACATGGACAATCCGTGGAGATTATGGCGAAACGAAAAACGGTTGCTTCGGAGGAACTGGCGGTGTGAGTGTCCCTGTTACCGATAGTTTTGGTGACGAGATGATTTATATGGGAAGCAATGTGTCTGGTCATGGGATGAGCCGTTACGTTTGGACCGGCGATACTTATGAAGAAGATGCCGAAGAACTCTTCAATCCCGCTGCTCCCGAAGGCTCTGACGGATGGAATCACGCCATCCCAACCAAATGGGCCAGTGACATCGCCACGCATCAGGACTTGGATTACATTCTTGCCGCTTCATCCCCCAGCTGGAATGGACAATCAAACGCCAATGAAATCGACAAACCCGGCTTTATCACGGCGTATTCCATTGTTGGCGAAGAGCCAGTCGGCGAGTTTCTCGGCGATGTCATCTTTGGAAGCACAAAAGAAAGACCTCCCGTCGAGTCCGATGAGCCTTCCGCCGCATCCAGCGCCGCCGCGACTTGGAACGCGATTATGAGCCAGATCAAACTCTATCGCGCGTCTGATTATGAAGATGGCGCGTGCGAAATCCTTTACCTAAATCAAGTCTATGGCTACGGCCGTTATGTCATTGGCAATATTGACACTTCCATCGACCAATGGCCGCTCTATTAATCGAATAGAATTTTTCGTTAAATGACTTTATGGGGCGTTTCCGGACGCCCCATTTTTCCTCCTCCCACTCGAATCCGACTCAACCTTACCCCCTCATTTTTCGTCATTAATGAAGTGGGCTTTTCGCCCGTGATTGATGGAGCGCAGGCGTCCCGCCCGTGAAAAGAAGAGTCAATGAATAAGGAATTCCAAAATGATAATACACATCCTTAAAATCCTTTCATCTTGGATATCCGGATTCAGACAAAATAGTGAATGATCGTCGAATTCACGTCATATCAGTTTATAATATGTTTTGTTTATGAGATCACTGGGAAAATTATTAATTCACCCATAATCAGAATAAAACAAAAAGGACAAACCAATGCTTCTATGGTTGCTCATTGCGATTGGTATAGCAGGATCGTTGATCGCGAACTTTACCATTATCGGCTTTGTTGGAGCCTATGGGGGCCAGGTGGAGTTATATCCCCCCTGGGTGGTTGAACTCCATCTCAACTTTTACTGGTTCTCGTATCTGTTCATGGCGTTTAACCGCAAATTCTTCCATGTTACGACGCAGAAGGACTATTCGTTTTTAAAACCTGTCTTCCAATATTCGTATAGCCTGAATCTGATCGCGTCCTTTATGCTCCGTTTCGCGTTTAATCAAAGTATTCTGGTTTCCTATATTGCTACCTTTGTCGTTCTGATGTGGATTCCAATTCTTCTGACAATTCTATACCGGCCCTATTGGGAGAAGCGGCAGGAATCCGCGCGGATCGATGAGAAACAGCTGAAATCCATCGCTCTTCAACACGAAATGGCCTATCGATTTACGGAACTCTATCCAGACTATAAATGCTTTGTGATCGATTACGCCGTGAAAAACGAAGTGGCGACGTGTCTTTTTTTACACCGGCGCAACCGGGATGATTTACCCGGACTCCAAGAAGATGTCATTCTGGAAATCCCCATTGATATAAAAAAGAAAATTCCTCTGAAGGGCCGGGAACAGATCCAACGTTACATCTTCCGTCAAGGAGAAGGCGCCAGCGCCGTGATGCCCTTGCCGATGGAAGATCCTTTCAATACAGAGGAGATTGTTAAGCCCCTCGATCAATATATCCTCGATCAGTTCGATACTATTTTCAACCGTTTTCCCTCTCTGGAAATCACCCCACTTCCTATCGCGTCGCGTAACACTCTCTATCAAGAAGTCTAACCAGATACGTGATGGAGTATTTCATCCTTCGTTTTTGCGAAGTACAATAGAGTCAACATCTTTGAGGAAAGGTAGAAAAGTGAGAGAAAAATCTTTTACGTTAATCGAATTATTGATTGTCGTCGCGATTATCGGGATTCTCGCAGCGATCGCGGTTCCAAATTTCATGAACGCGCAGATTCGGGCGAAGATTGCGCGTGTGGCGGGAGATATGCGTAACATCGGTGTCGCCTTCGGCGCGTATTCCGTCGATCACAACGATTACCCACTGGGTATCATCACATTTCTCAGTCCACGGGAGAGGGATAGCTGGGGATTTTTACCCGAATGTCTGACAACCCCTGTCGCGTATTTAACAAGCCTGCCCGTCGACGAATTCAATCTGGATTACAAAATATACGGTAATTCTGAAGGAACCGGCCCCTCTAGCAAAAGCGATCCACACGCGCGATATCGAACCGCCCGCCGCAAACCGTTTGGCGGCTCCAACGAAGGATGGACAGCCAGCTGGAAAGCCATGCTGGCTGACACCGGCATCGACGGTGAGTATATTCTCACCAGTCCCGGTCCGGATAAAGTCGAGGATATACTCCCCGCCTACAACCCACATCCTTACGCGACAAGCAACGGGCTGCTTAGTTCTGGAGATGTTGTATACTGTCCGGGCGGTCTGGCGGGAATATAAAAATCAGTTTTTGGAAAACTGGTTTTTTTACGTTTCACCATAGTAAATAATGGAGGAAAGGAGGAATGAGTTTAAGAGATCGATTGGTGTTCGAATGAACGCAACGATTAAATTTCAAAATAATTAAAAGGGAGAAGAATATGATAATGCGAATGAGTATTCTTTGTATGGTGTCTCTAATCGCGTTCGACGCGTCCGCTCAAACCCTGGTGGAGGATTTATACACGTCGGATGGTGACCACTCCCCGATCTCTCTGGTTGGCGGGCAGAAATGCGCTCAGCGGTTCACCGCTACGCTGCCGTTTGAAGGTATCCAAGTCAATGGCCCTACGTGGAGCGTCAGCGGAGAGAAAGGCCTTACGATCCGCCTGTACGAATGGGCGGGCAGTTACAGCGCCACCATCGTGCAAGATCCGATTACCGTAAGTGTCTTGGTTGACCTGACGGATAACGACTGGTGGCCCTGTTACGCTGGTTCAGAACTGCCTCCCGGTGAATACATGTGGGAAGCGTCCGAACCGACCAACTCGAATCCAGAAGCGGACAATCCCCACCAGATCGGTTGCTGGTTGGAGAATGGCAGCAAATACACAGGCGGCGAGGCCTATTTCAACGGCGAACCGTATGGGGAGGTAGCCGTCGAATGGAAACGGGTTTATTCAGAAGCGCAGAGCGATGATGATTGGTATCCCTTCCCGTTTTCCGGCGCGGATAATCCAACGCTCGCCCAGAGTTTCACGTTCCCGAGTGAATCGATTCCTGACGTCGACGCGTTCCAAGCAGTTGGAATCGCCAGTCCCACATGGAATGGCTCCGGCGCAGGATACCGGATGGTTCTATACAAATGGGATACGGATTACGACACAACCGTCGCTGGCACGCCCATCGCGGAGGAAACCTTTTCCAACATATCCGACAACGCCCGTAATGAACTGGTCCTCGATTCGCCGTTGGGAGAAGGGAAATACCTTGTTTTCACCGATCAACCTGTTCTCGGAAGCAATAACAGCGTCGGCCATTGGGGGTGGAACAATTCGCTCTGGTGGGATGATGAAAACGCCGCGTACCAGGATGGTGTGGAAATCGAGACAGGCGCCAGCTTCGATCTATTTCTCGGCGTGCCCAGTGAAGAAGTCGTAGGGAAAGACTTCGCTTCCCGAACAGTCACAGGCGTCGCTACAGCGGTTAACCACTGGGAATTGTATTAAACCAATTGTTTAATAAAATGAAAGTATCAGGTCAGGCGCATGAAGTGATAAAATAACGATAATCATAAATCAAAGCATGATGAGAGAACTATGCTCCCCCCAAGCCTGAGGAGAGTTAGGGGGGGAGCGTCGATGGAACGATCCTCTCGAAAGCCTTCTATATAGGGTTGGGAAGGAATTGTATACTTCATCTGACTTATCGATTACACAGATTTCTCAAACCAAAACAAAGGCTTGGTGATGAATTTACAATGTCTTCGCGCTTTAAAAAACAAGCGTCTGATCGAGATTCTCATTGTAATTATCGTCCTCATCCTTCTCCTTTTCCTATCTGTTCCTACGTTTTTAAAGGCGCAGATCCGTGCGAAACTGGCGTTAGTCAAAACGCAGTTTGAGGAAATCGGGAAAGCGATGGAAGCGTACCGGGCCGATTCGGAGATCTATCCCGCCGGATTCGCCCCCATCCCCATCGCTTGGATTGGGAAGAACCATTATTGGCAAAAGCAGTTAACCACGCCCACTCCGTATCTCACTCTTGAAACTATGATTCAACGTGATTTCTATCCGGAAGAGCGCGTTTCGGGAATCAGTGGAAAAGCGTTTCCACGCAACGAGTGGAAACCACCGATCACTTACGGAGCCGTTACAAGTACATTTTTTTTGAATCCCTTTACAATCCAGCGTCTCCTGAAGAAAGACGCCGAACAATGGTGGATTCTCTTCTCCTGCGGCCCGGACCGGATCGACACAAAAATCGCCAATGGCTGGGGGGGCGGAGGCCGTTTCCTCTACGATCCCTCAAACGGGCTTCTTTCTGAAGGTGACATCGTTCATGCGGGAGGGATAGAACATGACACTCGTTACGGCGTCCTTTGGGATCCTAATATCCCCGAAGAAGAACGAAAACCCGGTCGCGTTCCCTGGTGTCCTTGATCAATACATAATACTTTTCGCTGATCGTGCAATCGATAGAATGATAGGATAGAATATTTATAATCACGGGCGGGACGCCCGCGCTCCATTAAATATACATTGATTCTCATCGAGCCGCTTTTTTCTCTTGCCGGTTTGGCTATCCTGCTATATTGTGTCTAGGGGTTCTTTTTTTCACAAATCACCCAATCGAATTTACCGGGATAAAAAAGCGTCATGAGAATTCATGCGCGGGTATTCATTCATGCAATTTATATCTTATTTAAATAACGCCAAACCAGCGCGCGTGGCCCTGCTCCCCGGTTTGTGGAACTGGATTAAGGCGGTGGCCCCTTTATTTACAATTGGCGTGTTGATCGGTCTATTCGTTTGGTTTACCTTGCCGCATCCCTGGATTTATAACCGGTTAAAACCCGTCCCACCTGAGTTGTTCGAATTTTGGGCTATTCTGATTGGATGCGCGATCCTCTCCACCCGCTTCACTCACCTATGCTGGAGATTCCTTCTAGGCGCGGAACGTATGGTCTACAAGGGCTTGAATCGCCGGCCGTTCACAACCAGTCTCCTTCTCTTTGGAACCAGCGTATTCCTCTTCTGGTTTTTCCGTATCCGGCATATTGATTCAGGGGATCTGTATCTCTTTCGAGACGCGGCCTTAAGAGACAGCGTTTACAACGTCGGTCATGCGCCCGTAGAGACGTTAATCCGCTATTGGGTCAAAGAGATTCAACAGTTTAATCCCAATATCAATCTCATCCCGGTTTACGAGTGGCTGAGCTGCGTCTATGGAGGCTTCTTCGTACTGGCCATCTTCTGGCTCTGTTCGGCGTTGCCCAGAAGATATTATTGGTTTGGTCCGTTGCTCCTCTTACTGAATCCCGTCTTGGAGTTGTACTGCGGGTATATGGAAATCTACCATTTCCCCCTGCTCACAGAATTGATTTTTCTCCTGGTGGGTATCGGGTATCTGAATCAGCGTTTTTCACTCACCACGGTGAGTCTCCTCTTTGGATTTACGGTGTCGACGGCTCTATGGCAAGTGTTTATGATTCCGGCGTATCTGTTTTTGCTCGGGTACGCCTTTTGGGTAAGAAAAGCGCGGATTTGGGAAATCGCACTGCAGTGCGTCATAACCTTATGCCCGTTTTTCTGCGGGCTGGCGCTGTTTTCTGTCTACTCGGATCCTTTTTTGGGGATCTTTAACCGGATGGCCAACTCAACGTATTTCATCTATGACAGTCCTTTCGCACAGATCACCCATTACACACTCTTCTGTAAGAAGCATTTATCGGATAAAGCCAATATGATTCTTTTGATTGGGTTGGTGGGAACAATTTTCATCCCCGCCCGGATCATGTGTGGAGGCCGCCGGGATTGGCCCCGGTGGTTAAAACCCGATTGCCTCTTTCTGTTCCTCGCTCTCTTGGGAGCGTCCGTGCTTGGATTCACGTATTATCCAGCGTTGGGATTCCCCGTCGATTGGGATTTGTTTACGTTTATCTTTCCATGTATCACTTTATTAGGAGCCGCTATGATGCGCAATATCTTTGTTTTTCGTAATTGGAAAAAAGCCGTGCTGATTCTTGTGTTTCTCACGGCGGGGCTCACCTCAGCGTGGGTTTTGCAAAACGCCTTGTTCTGGCGCTATCCAACAATGACGTATAGACTCGGTCCCTTTTTCAGCTACATTTTACCGGATTTCTATTACAACCAGATGCTAACCGCCTTTCAACGCAACTGCCAGAATAATCTCTATTGGATAGCGGACGAAGCGATCAAAGAATCGCCCGATAAATATCAGGAAATACTCAAATTCATGGACGAACGGGTGGTGACGACGCTTGCGGCGGCGAATCCAGAAGGCTTTGATCTGCCAGGCTGGGCCTGCGATTTATATATCCAACCGTCTGATCCACCCCGTGTGTTTGTCTTCGATCGATACGGACGAATTTTTATCCAAAAAGAGAATATTCTGAAATGGGTTTACGCGCCCATTGAACTCATTGCCGATCGTGTCGTCGCCGCGGAACTCGATTCAGCTGGGGACGCGATTCTGCTGACTAAAAATGGACATTTTTTCCGTGTCAAGAAAGCGGATATTGAAAAGGGGATCACCGGTCCGGTAGTCTGGAAAAAGCCGGAAACCATCGATGTCTTTCTCCCGGGATCGTTCACGCATCTTAAACTACCCGTTCATCTCACCGATTTGGAGATTAATATCGAGAACGGTCATCTTTGCGTATTAGACAATTTCAACCGGGTCTGGGATGTCAATACAAAAACAGTCCTTCTTCAGGGAATCCCCGCATACAACGCCGCGGTCGCCCTCCATTTTACATTGAATCACCAGCCTATCACCATCGATCTGAACAACCATATTTCATACGACTCCACCAAAGTGCGCCTGCCGTATGAAACCGTCTGGTTCTATCCGATCGTGAGAGACTTTCTGCCGACATTTGATGACCAAGGATTAATGACACTCGACCTGAACGGCAGCGTTCATTACACGGGTGTGACGCCCCTTTATGAAAACATCCCCGTCACAAACGTTCTGATCGACCGGTTTATCAAGATTAAACCCCTCTACGTCAAAGATTCGCTTGTTTTATTGGACAACCGGTACCGCCTCTACACCACTCCACTCGATAACTCCAACCTCTCTGTGAAAGCGCGGATACAAGGCCTGATTGACGGGGGCCGGCTTTCTCAAGCGTACAAACATCTCCGCGAAATCTGGAGAAAATCGAGTGGGTTGACGGAGGTTTGTTATGATTTGGTGGATACAGATTTTATCCGCGCCGCCCGTGGAAGCCTGATTAGCAAAGAAATCGACGCCATTCCAATTTTTGTCGACGCTTTTCCCATTCGTGAGAACCTGATCGTTCTGCTGGATCGATGGGGCCGGCTGGTCTATGAGATCAATGGAAAAAGTTTTCTCTTAAATGGATCGGGTCTCACGTCATGGCCCCACAAAGACGTCATCGATGGCGCCGATGCGGACGACCGGATTGTTTTCCTTTGTACAGATGGAAAAGTATGGGAATATCCCTCCATCTTTGCCCTTACCCAAGCGGATACGCAATGCGACCCTATCCCCTCTCTTTGGCTCGATTTGAATGACCATATGAAAGGCGCCCAATGGATCGGTATTGAATCCTGCAGTCAAGGGATGGAAATCACTGCGTTGACCGAGGATGGATTGATGCTGCGGTTCGATCTAAGAAATAAACATTTAATCGAAACGATCCAACTCCCAAAACCAGAGAAATCGATCTTTGATTTTACTTGCTGTGACACACCGGACGGTTTGGCTATCGCTTACACCTCACAAATGGGGCCGGCGTTTCTCTATTCGCATTGGAACGGAGAAAATAAGGAGGTTCCCTTTACGAAATTTACTTGGCAAGCGGTATGTGACATCCAAATCATTGACAATAAAACGGTCTTGGTTATGGATCGGTTTGGTGTCGTCCACCCCAGCGAAGCGGGAATACGGTTCTACGAGTCCATCTCCACACCCGTGGCGGACGCGCTCGCGCTTAAATGGTTTCAATCGGAAAAGAAAGCGGTTTGGCTGCGAAACAACGGGGACCGGCGGATCTATCGGCGGATGAAATAATATATTTTGCGGGTACGATGCGGTGATACAAATGACTTGAGGCCAACTCCTCAAGAGTTGTCCCTATGTATACATTTCTTCAGAAAGATCGGAAATATCCAATTCCTCATTATCTTCACTTATGCTCTCAACCAGGGAATCATGCAACGTGATGATTCCGGTTTGAATATGCATCGCGGCGTCCGCCAATGGGATACAGATTTCATTGGTCGGATCACTTTTCCGGGCGATTTCAATAGATTCCTCGATTCGTTCCAATACAAGTTTGTTTGTCTGAAAAGAAATCAGAAGGGAATTGACATAACGAAATAGAAATTCGTCGGAGATTTCCTCTCCTGAGACCGCGTCAAGAATCTCTTTCACATTATTAATCAAGTCATCAATAACACCGTCACGGAGAAATCGTCTTCTCGCCATTCTCTATTCTCCCATCCATGAATGATGTTTTTTAATTATAGCGGAAAAATGATTTCGGGAGAGACGATATTAGGATAAAATGTTTAGAAAGGGTAAATTCTCTTGTTCTCTATAGATCGAAAAATGCGGTGTTAATTCTATAAGTGAGAGCGTATGCTCTTAGTCATAGGAGGAGAATGATGTCTAGAATGTATCGCATTCAATCCGGAGACACTTTGGGATCGATCGCGCGGGAATTTTACAACGATGGGAATTTGTATGATGAGTTGGCGAAATACAACGGAATCCTGAATCCAAATTTGATATTCGTTGGTCAAATTCTGGAAATCCCCTCAAAAAGTGAACTAATAAATCGTCCGGAACCGCCGGATCCAGGATTGATTGAACTCGCCCCTCCTCACGGATTGCAGGAAATCTATGATACATTTGGCGATATTACGAAATACATTAAGGCGGATGGGACAATCAGCCAACGTTGGGAAACCGAGAAATTAACCGCCACGACAATTCCGTTTTCAATTCCTCTTTCCTGGAAACTGGACCAAAAGACAAGCAAAATTAGCTGTCATAAAAAACTTAAGAAGATTATCACGGCTGTGTTCACAAAGATCGAAGATGAAGGTTTAAAAGACGAAGTGAAAACGTACGGTGGATGCTATTGTTTCCGGCCTATCCGGGGAGGCGTTAAATTTTCCACACACAGTTGGGGAATCGCAATCGACTTAAATCCCAACACCAATCCAATGGGATCAAAGGGCGACATGAATCCGGATATCGTGACGATTTTCCGCCAATATGGCTTTAAATGGGGCGGCGATTGGGCGGGACGCCGCAAAGATCCCATGCATTTCCAATTCTGCACTGGTTATTAATTGTTTTCAGTGGGAGCCAAATCCTGATCTTCGAGTAAGCGAGTCCGTTTTACTTTTACGGTTCGTTGATGGCGTCAAACATGGTAGTGATATTCTCTGGCGGGACATTCGCCAGGATATTGTGCACCTGCTGAAACACAAAGCCTCCGCCAGGGCGCAATGACTTGACCATTTCCTGGACATGCGCCCTAACCGCTTTGGGCGTTTCATCGGGCAGGATTTGTTGTGTGTCGCATCCCCCGCCCCAAAACGTAATATATTCTCCAAATTCAGCTTTAAGGCGTTTTGGGTTCATACCCGCGCAGGTAATCTGAACGGGGTTGATCGCGTCGAGACCGGCGTCAATGAGGCTGGGGAGCAGTTCGCGCACTCCCCCGCAGCAATGAAGCATCACTTTCACATCCGCCAGTTCCTTAGCTCGATTCCATAACATCTGGTGACGGGGCTGGAAAAACTCATCGTACATGGCAGGTGAGATCTGCGGGCCGGTCTGCATCCCCAGATCATCACCGAAAAGGATGACGTCAATAGATTCCCCCACGGCGCTCAAGTACGTTTCGAGGTTGGCGAGGTGCATTTGAACCAGTTTGTCTAAAAAAAGATGCGCTTTGAAAGGTTCGGCGGCGAGCAGCATTAAAAAACCATCATTCCGGAAAAGGAACTGCCCCGTTTCCAAGAGATTGCCCCCAAACAAACCGATGATGGCTCTATCCGTCTTTTCCCGTAGCGTTTTCGCTCCTTCTGATAAGATACGCATCCCATCGGGCCCGGAAACGAGCGGTCCAGGCGGCGACGCGCAGACGGACGAAGTCCACATACTCTCCTCAAACGCTTTGGGGATGGCGCCAAGGTCCATTTCTTCAAAAAATGGATAGTAGCATTGCTCGAAATAGAGCGCCCCATCCGGCATCCGGGCGATGGCGCGTCCCGTGACCGAGCGAATGATCCACTCCGCTTCTCCACGTTCCGGATTGACCCACTTGGGCATTAGGCAAGGACTCCCGTCCGGAAGGGTCCACTCCGCCCAGTCCTTATCCTCCAAAGCGAACGCGCGGCCCAATTCAATCGTATCGATCCCGAACCGGTCGAGAACATCCTCATCGACGATCGCCAACTGTTGGACAGGATCATAGACACGGACCGGCTTGGGGGGCAGCCCTAGATACGCGCGCAGTTTCGGATAAACAATCGCGCTGATTCCAGAAGAACGATGGCCGGAAAAATCGACTGGAACCCGGTCTGATTCCTGGTGATTTAATGCGGCGAGAATCCGTTCTCTTCCATTCATAATTCACTCCTTCAAATCAGAATACAGTATGACAACGCACGGATGTTTAGAAGAGAGATTGATCAATCTAAAGTCTATCGCAAGTATAATAGGTAAACCTTGCCTTTAACGCCTATAATTAAATAAGCGCTGTTTGGTCCTGACGTTCAGTAGAATAGGAAATTTTTAGGATTGAGTATAGGGTATCTGAAAGATTAAAAGAGGGAAGAAATAGTTAAATGCTGAGAATAAAAATACTAGCAGCCAATTATTTAAAATCCTTGTGACTGCTGCGGGCGCCAACGAGGTGAATTTGGCCATATTCCCCAATGATTGGAGAAAGGCGCAGTTTCTCCATCGCGTCCACTTGCAGCGGATGCGAATCCAATAAACGCCCCATCTGTTTCTGCCAAAACCCATTGACGGCGGTCCAATATCGCTGAGTAATTCTTGCGTTTTGTTTTAAAGAGATCGAAAACATGTTTTTGTACCTCATCAACGAAGACTGCGCTGAATCTCGTTCGACGGAAATGAAATATACGTCACATTCAATATATCTATAACTATCGGATTCATCCACAAAATATGTAGTAAAAAAAACGTGGGGAGTACAAGAAACCGGGAGATCAGGGAAATCGAGGGCTAAACGCTCATGCTCGTTTCTTTCTGGTTAGAACGATAAACGGCGTTAATCACTTTGAGGAATTTAATCACTTCTTCGCCGGTGGTCTTTGGAGGACGGTTTTTCTGGATCGCTTCAACAAAATCCTGCGCGACGCATAGATTAATGTTCCATTTTTCGAAATGCGTGTCGGGCGCGATCGTGACAGGTTTTCCGCTTCGATCTTCATAGATCTCAAAAAAGATGTCCTGCGGCCAGGCGAGCGGATCGAATGCAAGGCCTCCCCGTGAACCATAGAGGCGGATCCGTGTACGGCGGTTCATATGGGCCGCCCATGCCCGTTCCCAGAACACATTCAATCCTTTATTGCAACGCAGCATGGCGGCGCCGTGTTCTTCCACATCAAATTTCACTCCTTGATCGAGCGCCGGTTCGTCAACGCCTTGAAAACAGAAACCATCGACGCGCTTCACTTCCAATTCATCGATCAGGCCGAACAAGATGTTCATATCGTAAATCCCCCAATCGAGCAGCGCGCCTCCTCCCGCTTTGGATTTCTCCAGCGACCATTTGGCGGAATGATGATAGTCGATGCCAGGACGGTGCCGGCGCGAGATGCCGGAAAGGTAGATATGATAGATCTCCCCCAGCGCCCCCGAATCGATCACTTCCTTTGCTTTCATCACAGTTGGACTGAACCGGAAACGCGAAGAGCAGGACGCCAGTATCAAACCGTTCTTTTTCGCTCGTTTGACCATCTTCTGCGCGGAAGCGATCGACACGGCCATCGGTTTTTCACAGAGCACATGTTTCCCCGCGTTGAGAGCGGCAAGGACGACATCTTCATGCAAGAAAGGCGGCACACAGACCACCACCGCGTCTAATTCCTCTAACGCGAGAAGGTCTTTATAGTTGTTGAAGGTATTGGGAATCTCATACTCCACCGCCGCGCGTTCAATCGATTCGAGATTGACATCCGCGATCGCGGTCGCGGCGCACCGGGGGATCACCCGGAATCCACGGATATGCTCCAAACCAATCATGCCCGCGCCAATAATACCGATCTGGATTTTATGCTTGACACTCACCTGCTTTTTGCTCCTTGCTGACCTGTCGAACGTCATTCTTCCAACGCGTTTCAATCCAAGAAGCGTTGGTTACTTCTTTACCTATCATATTTCGATTGCGGGAAGGTTGAATGGCTATGCGGGCCGAAATAAGAAAAAGTCAAAACTCCATCACACTCCAAAAAAGCGCGCGTGGGATCGTTCCTGGATGGATTGACCAGACGATTTGTCCCATGATAATCTCTTTCCATGATCTAACATACCATTAACAAATCCCCCACGATCGAATCCGTGGGAACGCAATGGAGTGAATCACCTATGGAAATCACACGGGAAGAATTAAAAAACATTTTAAGAGAATTGATTCAAGAGGATCTGCCGGTCGGACATACGCCTCTCGGAGACCGTTGGATCGGTGGTTCGGTCTATCTACAGCCGAGAGATGAGACCATACAAGGCAAAGAGATCCCGATGGACCGGTTTTTTCACAAAATCGTAATGATCCGAGACCGGCTGCGGGTTCTGGAACAGGCCATCAATTCCCACAAAAAACTGGACGATGAGGATAAAGTCAATTTACAGCAATACATCACGAAAATTTACGGATCGCTGACATCATTCAATATTTTATTCAAAGACAAAAACCAACATTTCACCGGCCAAAAAACCTGATCCCCGATACGGATGATCGTTAGGACAAATTTTATTCTGCCTTTATCTTTATCTTTTCACCTTTGAGGGTTTTACGCAAGACTTACCCATACAAATTTTAGAATCCGAAAGGACGCTAGAGGAGAGCGAGGCTGTGGTTGTAATAGAGTCTATCGATTTCCAACAGAAGCAGAGTGGGAATACGCATACCGGGCGGGAACGCAGACGGCGTTTTATTGGGGGGAAGATTCAGATTACACGATGATAAACGATTATGAGTGGTATAGTGGAAACAACAGTGAATATGGGACTCCTGATTATGGAACGAAACCGGTGGGATTGAAACTTCCGAACGCATGGGGATAATTTGATATATGTAGGAGCGTTCATGAGTTGTGTTTGGATTTTTACTACATTGATTTTTATCAAAATGCGCCAGAAATGGACCCAATAAACCAATTAGATGTTTCGTAATCGTTATACGTGGCCCGGGGAAGTTGCTGGGAATACGAACCTGAGAATTGTAGTTAAGCGAGCCGTAAAGGTTTCGGTCCAGGTGGTGGAGTAAAAACCATAGGTTTTCGTTTATCGTTATCTTAATATTAATTTCCCTTGTTGCTGAGGATTCTCCAAAATAAGACTAAAAATTCTAGTCATCAAGAGGTCGATAAAGGACAGGCGCTTTTTGCTTTACTCCTTGCACGACGTGTCCAGCGGCGCTCCCAAGGAAATTCTATCGCACATCGATTTCGAAAGTCTTAATACCGTTATTTCCCTTAATTCGGACCTTTGTAGGCCCTGACACAACCAAATCAACTGACGGATATCCAGTGCTTAATAGGCTATATACAAGACGTGCAGATTTACCATTTTCAGCGATCTTCTTGGATTTATTGCTACTTAGGAATGGAGATGTATTATCGGTTGGCCAAAAATCGAGAATCCGCTCACCACTGTCTATGGGGAGATCGGCAACGAAAACGAGTTGACCTAATCTCTCGTTCTTTGTAGGCCTGAACAAGAGTGTGACACGGTAATTATCATCTTCCTTCTTTATATTCTTTGAGTATAAATTGAGTTTGCACGGTTCAGCTAACGACTTTGTGTGATCAAGTTCGCTTTCCAGTTGAGAAATCTTTTCAGACTTCTTTCTATCGGCATCCTCTAATTCAACAATCTTCTCAGCTAGTTTTTTTAATGCTTGCTCCTCTGGCAGGGTATATTTTTCAATGGCGATTGTTCGAAACGGCGTCAACTTCGTTTCAAGGCGCTGAATCTCGGCTCTTTGTTTTTCGTTCTCACGCAGCAGCTCAGTGTTTTCATTCTGAAGGCGAGCGTTGTCTTTATACAACTGAGATCGATAATGAGCAATTGTGATAACTGCCGCTATGATTACTCCAATTGAAGAAACTATGGCTGTCTGCACACTAGCTTTTTGATAGAACTTTTGCGCCATATCTCTGCTCCATGCTGGACGACAAGCACAGTAAAGTGGAAGCGTATCCTACCATTCTTTTCCAATAATAAGAAATGTTAAATAGTACCAGGGAATTCACCAACCCCTCGCGCCTTCCGGCTCACTTCCGTAATCCGGTCGAAATCCTCGCGCGTAACATCATCCGGCACACCGCCTGAATCCATGAAGATTAAGCGGCCGTATTTCTTGCCAAGCGCGCCGTGTTCTTCGAGATAGGCGTTCTGTTGCTCCGCGTCCCATTTCCAGAAGCTGGTGGGGAAACCGCCGACGATGACGAATTGGGAGGAATAGTCTTTTAACAACTGCTCGATGTCGTATCCTTCTTCAGGATCGAATGGATTGATGAAGTCGAAACCGCATTCAGCGAAATCATCCAAAATCTGCGTATTCGCGCCGTGGCTGTGGAGATGGACATCGCCTCCTAGTTCATGAACCGTTTTACACAATTTTACGTGCCAAGGTTTGAAGAACTGCTGGTAGTATTTCGGCGCCATGAGAAGACCATCTTTCGTGCCTAAGTCATCGCAGAGCGTAATGCAATCCGCCCCGGCCTCGATCATCTTCTCCGCCGCGATCAGGTTCCATTCTCCCAACTGGTCCAGCATGGCTTGAATCAGGTCCGGCTCGAGGATCAAATTCATCAATGTTTCCTGATAGTCCATCATGAAATAATGAATCCCCGAAAAGAATCCATTGAGCGAACCGATAACATATTCACCCTTCGATTTCAAATACTGCACATCCTGTTTGAAACCTTCGTAACGCGCAGGATCGGATGGGTCCGGTAGTTTCAGTTTGTTCAGATCGTCTTTGGTTTTAATGGGATGATCAAAGTGATGGTAGAAATGAGGATGAAACTGCACTTTCGCCCGGACGCCGGTTTCATATTCCACAACCAGTTTGTTATCATCCCGTTCGATCATGCGGCAAAAAAACTCACCCGGCCCGCCATGCCCGAAACAGATATTCGCTCCTTTTCCCAGGCAGGAGAAACATCGTCCCGTGTAGTTGTTAAACTCAATCATTCGATCAAGCGCCTCCGGCCCCATCGGCGACCTGTCAATATTTTCACCTACATCATAAATCCACATCGAGAAATAATGACAGGATTCCGGCGTCAACCTTCGCGCCAGATCGCTGTTGAAAAAGGACATCCAATGCTGCGGGACCGGCATACTTTTATCCCCCGCCAACACCGCTTTGATCCATTCACGTTTCGTCATGTCCGTTCCATCCTTCATCAATGTTGAACCGCAGGTTCTCAATCCAGTTTCACTTGTCAAACCACTCGCGTCAAGAGCGCGGCGGGGAAGGGAACCGCCCATGACTTGTATGGGGGGAATGGGGGATGGTAGAATAAACTGGACTGGTTCTTTGTCTGAATCAGGATAGCCAGGATTAAAGGATTTTCAGGATGAAAACAATATGATTTACAAAAATGGCGCCTCATAAAGACGCGAATTATCCTACATGCTCGTATCATTAAATTCCGTACTATCAATTGAAAATAAAATGAACAAGGATTTGGATTCATGTTAAAGACAGCCATTATCGGAGCGGGTGGAATCGCGCGCACACATATTGAAACGTATCAGAAATTTCCCGGACGATGTCAATTGAAGGCCCTGGCCGACAGTTACCCAGAAAAAGCGGAGAAGAAACGAGATGAACTCAATCTCGATGTGGCGGTCTACAGCGCCTATGAGAAAATTCTGGACGATCCGGAAATCGATCTCGTCTCCGTCTGTACCCCCCCATACACACACGCCCAAATCACCGTCGACTGCTTAAACGCGGGCAAACACGTCATCTGCGAAAAACCGATGGCGTCCTCATTGGCGGAATGTGACGCGATGCTGGAGGCGAGTGAATCCAGCGGAAAAAAACTCGCCGTCATCGCCCAAAATCGATTCCGCGCGCCCATCCAAAAACTGAAAAAGGTTTTGGATTCCGGCGTCGCGGGAACTATCCTTCACGCTCAGGTAGAATCGTTCTGGTGGCGGGGGCATTGCTACTACGATCTTTGGTGGCGTGGCGCATGGGCCAAAGAAGGCGGCGGATGCACATTGAACCACGCCGTCCATCACATCGATATGTTCCAATGGATGATGGGCATGCCCTCCGAAGTCCGCGCCGTGATGAGCAACACCGCGCATGACAACGCCGAGGTCGAGGATCTCTCCATCGCCGTCTTGAAATACCCCAATGGAAGCCTCGCCCAGTTGACCAGCTCCGTCGTCCATCATGGCGAAGAACAACAACTGGTCTTCCAAGCGGAAAAAGCCCGGCTCTCCTTCCCTTGGAAAGTCTGCGCGTCCACATCCCGTGAAAACGGATTCCCCGATCCAAATCCTGAATTGGAAAAAGAGATCCAAGCCATGTACGATGGCCTGCCGGATGTAGAATACAAAGAATACGAAGGTGAATTTGATAACGTGCTGACCGCCATCGAAACGGACGGCCCGGTTCTCGTTGATGGACGCGAAGGACGCAAGACACTGGAACTTATTATGGCGATCTATCAATCCGCTTCGATGGACGTGACGGTCAAACTGCCATTGGAAAAAGACAATCCATTCTACACCGCCGAAGGTGTCCAAGCCAACGCCACTCATTTTTACGAAAAAGGCGAATCAGTTGAGAATTTTAGTGATGATAACATCATCGTCGGATCGAGCAGCGATCAGAAAGAATAGCGCAAGCGGACTGTTAGGAGAAACACAATGTCTAAAGCAGATGGAATGAACTATGCGCCGAAAGGAAAACTTAATCTCGTTTGTGAGAAGGGAGATTTCCCATTTGGAGTGATCGGGCTCGATCACGGACATATTTACGGCATGACCAACGGGCTCACGGAAGCAGGCGGGGAATTGATGTGGGTCTACGATCCCGATCCCGCAAAAGTCAAAAAATTTTGTGAAACCTATCCCCAAGTTAAAGCCGCGGCTTCGGAAGAAGAAGTCTTGGCGGATGATTCGTTAAAACTCATCGCAGGCGCGGCTGTCACGTCTGAACGATGCGCGTTGGGATTGCGGGTAATGAATAGCGGCAAGCATTACCTAAGCGACAAGGCGCCTTTCACCACAATGGAACAGCTCCAATCGGCGGAAGCGAAAGTCGCCGAAACCGGCTTGATCTGGGCGGTTTGCTATAGCGAACGCGTTCATAATGAAAGCGCTGTCTTCGCGGGGCAGCTCATTAAAGACGGCGCCATAGGGAAAGTGATGCAAGTGACCAACATCGCCCCGCATCGCTTGAACGCGCCCAACCGCCCCGAATGGTTCTTCCAGCGCGAGAAATACGGCGGCATCCTCTGTGACATCGGCAGCCATCAGATCGAGCAGTTTTTATACTACGCCGATGTAACCGAAGCGAATGTCGTACACAGCCAAATTGCGAACTATAACCATCCACAGTATCCCGAACTGGAGGATTTCGGCGACGCGCTGCTCCTCGGTTCCAACGGCGCCACGATGTATTTCCGGGTGGATTGGTTTACGCCGGATGGAATGGGCGCCTGGGGGGATGGCCGCTCATTCATTATGGGAACTGAAGGCTCGATTGAATTACGAAAGTATATCGATGTCGCCCGCTCCTCCGATGGCGATCATGTCTTTCTCGTCGATCGGGAGAAAGAACAGCATTTCTCCGTAAGCGGTCAGGTCGGCTATCCCTTCTTTGGTGAACTCATTCTCGACTGTCTGAATGGAACGGGGAACGCAATGCCGCAGAAACATACATTCCTCGCGGCGCGATTAAGCCTGGAAGCCCAGGCGCAAGCCGTCCGAATTCAGTAATTCACTTCTTCTTTGAATTCCAGTGGCGCCGCTTCCGGCATATATCCCTGACTTTTCTTGCTGGTTTTAAAATGAGAGATCATTTCCTGCAGCGATTGAGCTTGCGAGGACATCTCTTCACTGGCGGAAGCGGTCTCTTCGCTGGCGGCGGAGTTTTGCTGGGTGATGGAATCTAATTGACCAAGCGCGTCTTTAATATGATGGATGGAATTGGTTTGTTCCGCGCATTGCTCAGTGATTTGCTGAACTAAGTCAGTCGCGTCATTCACTTCGGGAACAACGGATTGAATGAGAGACGCCGAGTTTTCGGCTTTGGTCACGCTGTCGCTGGATAGCGTTGTGATCTCCCGCGCCGCGACTTGACTGCGTTCCGCCAACTTGCGCACTTCCACCGCCACGACGGCGAATCCCTTGCCCAATTCGCCGGCGCGGGCCGCTTCAATCGCAGCGTTCAGGGCCAATAAATTCGTCTGGTCGGCGATATCATCAATAATGGAAATTTGATCGACGATTTTTTTCATCGCGGTCACCGTGCCGAACACCGAATCGCTTCCTTCCGCCGCTTTGGCGGATACAGCGGTTGAAACATCGCTCGATTTCGACGCGTTTTTTGTGTTGACTTCAATGGATTCGACGAGTGTTTCAATCGTCGAGGAGACACGATCCAAACTGGAGGATTGTTGTTCAGCGCTTTGCGCCAGTCCTTGCGCGGACGCGGAGAGTTCCTCTGAACTAGCCGCGACTTGTTCCGCCGCTTCTTGGACATTGATAATAACATCGCTGAGATTGGCCGACATCGAGTTGAGCGCTTCCGTTAATTGACCCACCTCGTCTTTCGACTTCACTTCCAATGCCTGGCTTAAATCTCCTTTAGAGATGGATTGGGTAAAAGCGACCGCTTTTTGAAGAGGGGCGGCCATATTTCTTGCAATCACAATGGAAATCAAAACAAAGCATACGATCAAAACGAGGGCGCCGATCAGCGTCCACATCAGTAATTGATTTAATACGATTTCAACACGGCGCTGCGCGTCTCTATAATCGTCTTCATACACACCGACGCCGATAACCCAGTCCCACGGTTTGAAATAGCTGATCGCCACAATTTTCATCCGAGCCTGCGTATCTCCTGGATTTTTCCAGCGATACTGCGCGAAATCAACCTCGTCATCTTTTAAAACTAGGGCTTTTTCTACAATCTCTTGAATAAACAGATTGCCGTCATCGTCCTGCGCGTTTAGAATCACTTCCCCATCCCGTTCTCCTTTATAGGAAATGATGTATTTCCCTTTATCGGATCCTATGCCGCCAAGAATATAGACGTATCCCGTTTTCCCTACTTTGATGTCCATGATTCCCTGCCGCAGGCTTTCTGCGTTCTCTTGCTTGACTCCGACGTACAGTACACCAATGATTTTTCCATCCGTGTCCAGGATGGGCTCATACGCTGTGATATACCAGGCGTTAACGACGTACGCCCTCCCGTAATACGCTTGGCCTTTCATAATGGAAGACACCACTGGATTGGGGGAACCATCCGGATTCACAGCAGGAATGTATGTTCCGACAGCCCGGGTTCCATCCAATTTCTCCACATTTGTGCACACGCGCAGGAGATCCCCGGCTTCATTCATTCGCTGAAAGATCGTGCACGTCCCTTCCACGAGCCGCTTCGTTTCATCCACGATGGGAGATTCGATCGAAAGGTCCCGGTTTTGGCCCAGCCATTGGGCGCCAACCATCATTTTGGGCAATTCAATCGATCTCGAACTCTTGGAATATTGATTGACGGCGTTCCATGTGACGGTTTCATTGGAAATAGAAATCTCTCCCGATTGCGCCAATATCTTTCGAGCGACGTTTAGATCGTTCGTTACTTTATTTTGAATGGTTTCATTCTGCGTTCGGCATAGAATGCGAACATCCTTCGCGATTTTTGATATTTCACTCCGCATCAAAATGTCTAATTCCTCATTGATACTCGTCCTGACTGTATCTTTTTTGATGAGGACGATGACCAACAACGATAGAGCGGTTAATAAAACAGCGCAGATGCTTAAAGCAAGAATTTTTGTCTTGATCGAACGGAATCCCATTTTCAATTTCTCCTTTTAACGATGAAAAATAGTACCCTCCTCATGGTCTTCTTTCATAAAAAACATAGAGACTAGAAATTGAAATGATTCATAGATTGGGAATGCATGTTTCTAAAACAGGCTTTTTAGAATTTATAAATTAGGGAAGTCTGCAGCCGTACGCTGTCCCCATCTGTTTGGTATTTGTATTCTGTATCCCAATAGGAAACTTCAAAACCTACCAGCATGGCTTCATTAATCGAATAGAATGTGTTGCCGAATAGGGAATAATTCCGCGCGCGGTCGCCCGCGTTCAGATCCCGATCTCTTGGATCGTCAATGGCGGCGCCCAGCGTGAATTGCCATTTATCAAAGGGTCCCATGCTCAACGCGGCCCAGCCGCCTGTCGATTCAATCTCTTCGAGCAGCGCCCGATTGACGCCTTGGGCGATCCCACCTAAATAAGCGTCAAGATTCTCACCGATAAACCATTCTCCCTTCAACATCAATTTCTCCATCAACGGAAGAACTAGATCGATGGAAGCGGACCAAGTGTCAAAATCCTTTCCGTGATCCGCATTATCTGCGTCATATTCTTCCTGTCCCCAATGACCTGATATGCCGAGAGTGGCGGGAGTATCCATCCACAACGGGACCGAATACGCCAATCGGCTTTGGAGCGTCGGAAAGCCGGCGTCCTCACCCGTGTCCCCAGGATCGAATCCCCAATCATCGCCGATCGTCCGCGCCAACGCGCCTTGGAGCAGCAGAGAGGAGTTCTCTCCAACATCAAAACCTTTTGATAAACGAAATTGTGGACGCCGGTAGCCGATATCCCCAACCCACCAGTTCACAGCATAATTCAATGTGTTTGGGACGAGGGGAGAAATAACATCACTCGTCTGCCCGGCGAGAATGCTGAAATCGTATTCCGGCCAATTCATTTCCAAATACGCGTGCCGCATCATGAGATGGGATTTATTTTCCGCGCCACCGCCGTAGAAATCGACTTCGACGCGTCCGCCGCTCTTGGCGTTTCCAAAGTCCGGTCCGTTGAATTGAAGGCCGAACCGGGATTGATTGGCGGTCATATTGAACTGATCGTCATTACGGTTTGTCGCTTCGGATTCCACCCACCGGGCAAAGTCCCCGGCGTCGGTCCGCGCGGTATCATAGGCGGCGTCGAATTTCAGAAAGCCATATAAGTCCACGCCGAATTTCGTGTTGATGGCTTCCTGTGGAGCGCTAAGGCTCACTTGTTCCATTTGTTCCATCTTCTCGACTTGATCCGCCGCTGTCTGTTCCTGCTGATTCAACCGGTTTTCCAGTTCCTTGTTGCGTTTCTCCAAATCATTGACATGATTTTGAAGTTCCTCCATCTGCCGCTGCATCTTTAAAATAATTTCTTCTGTGGTTTGAGACCAGACAGGAACAGGTCCCATGCTCAGACTCACGGACAAACCAATCCACACATAGAACAATAGTACACGTTTTGTCACATTCATTTTTTTCCCCTTCGTCTAAACATAAATTTCACAAAAAAGTTAAATCATATTAACATATTCAAGCAGAAAAATTTAATTTTTTTTCTAAAACAATTAAATTATCTATAATGTAATATTTATTAATATATATTGGATGAGAATGGACTGATAATCAAATGGATTTTGAGGGGAGAGAATAATCGCTGCGGTTAAATAGTATGGCTGGTTTTCTTCTTGATATCGTTTAAAACATGGTACAAAAGAGGATCGAAGATTGTCAACCTTCGATCCCCTAAGAATCAAGTTTCTACTGTTCCTACTTATCGTATCCCAGCATGGGCGCATTTGTCACAACCGCATGCGTTGTGTCATTGGTTCTAAAATGAGAGACCATTTCTTGTAACGCTTGCGCTTGAGACGCCATCTCTTCACTCGCGGCGGCGGTTTCTTCGCTGGACGAAGAATTGTGCTGCGTGATGGAATCCAGCTGGTTGAGCGCGTCTCGGATCTCGTGAATGGAATTGGTTTGCGAGGAACATTGCTCGGTAATTTGTTGTACCAATTCCGTCGCTGTGTTTAACTCAGGAACGACGGATTGTATCAATTCCGCTGAACTTTCCGCTTTCTTCACACTATCACTGGACAGCGCGGTGATCTCACGGGCGGCGATCTGACTCCGTTCCGCTAGTTTACGTACTTCTACCGCCACAACGGCGAATCCTTTACCCAACTCACCGGCGCGGGCCGCTTCAATGGCGGCGTTTAGAGCCAACAGGTTGGTCTGATCGGCGATATCATCGATGATCGAAATCTGATCAACGATTTTTTTCATGGCTTCCACCGTCCCGGAAACCGATGCGCTTCCTTCTTCCGCTTTCGTGGAAACAGAGCCGGATACCGTGCTGGATTCCGTGGCGTTTTGGGTGTTCTTCTCAATGGACTGGACCAGACTGTCAATCGTAGAGGCGACTTGCGTTAGATTCGCGGCTTGTTCTTCCGTGTTCTCCGCCAGTCCTTGGGCGGACGCGGCCAGTTCTTCCGAACCGGAGGCGACTTGTTCCGCTGACAGTTGGATGTTCGAGATTATTTGATTCAACCGATCTTTCATGATCGAGAGAGAGTCGGCTAATACACCGATTTCATCTTTCTGATCGACATCCAATTCACAGGTTAAATCCCCATCCGCGATTATTTGCGTAAACCGCAGCGCTTTTTGCACGACTTGGATAATTCCCCTGGCGATGAATGTGGCGATACATACACCTACAAGCACGGCGGCGATTGCGAGTACGATAACAAATGTGCGTGTAGAGGAAGCATCTTCCGCCATTTGCCCGGTGATCTCCGTGGCGCCCTTTTCGACAATGGACTGCGCTTGTTTTAACGAAGCCTGCACATTCTGGAGAGCCGCGACCGTTTCTGTGTTATAGACGGTCTTCGCTTGATACATCTCATCCACTAGCGTATCAATCCGTTTAATCATGGATTGAAAGATCTCTTCCATAGTAGCGAGGATCGGAAGAGTTTCTTCTTTAAAAATCGTTATTGCGCTCTCTCGCGCATTCACACGATCGTTTTCCAACGCGATCGCCTTCTCGAAATTCTCTTCCAAATTAACTAGAGCAGGATTCACGTTTTGATCGTAAATCTGCGTGACAGCCGTTGCGTTATCCGCTTCAAGAGCCGTTTTCACTTCCAACACAGACGCATGGAGTGTTTCATGGAAAGGACCGCAATCCTCCAGTATTTGTTTAAATTCAGGGAATTCGGCTTCAATCTTTTTGACTTGATCGCTTTGTAGAAATTGGCCAAACATACAGTTCTCTGGATCAGTTTCAATGTCTTCCATCGAAACGTCTTGCCGCAGAATCGCTTTATTTAATCGCAATGCCCATTTCAGATGACCAGCCAGAATCTCTTGCAACTGACTTTCAAGTCCTGGATGAATCGGTTTCCATACGTCTTTGATTTTCTTCGCTGATTCATGTAGCTGTTGGTGAGGATTCTTCACCGATTCTAGAAGCCGGGCGAGTTCTGGATCAAGCGCGGCGAATTGCTTGCCTTCTTCACTATATAGAAACTTCCCAAAATTGCAGATTTGATGATCTACAACTACCTCGACAGAATCGAGATTCTCAATAAATACATCTTGGAGTTGAATGATCCACTTAAGATGATCTCGAATTAATTGACTCAATCGCTCCCCTAGACGTGGATCAACTTTATTGAATTTCGTGTTGATTGCTTCGACAGATTTGTGAAGTTGTTCGTGCGGTTTGTCAATAGCGGCTAATACTTGTTTCAATCCAGGAAACGTCTCCTCCGCCTGGATGCGCGCATCGCTGTGATACCATTTCCCAAACGCGCAGAGTGTTGGATCCGTCTGCACGTTGATCGAGTTGACATCATCCCGAATGAACGAAGAACAGACTGTGCCCGCCCAAGATAGATGATCCACCTCTCGCTGAATAAAACTCGCTTGCAGGTCTTTTGTCTCTTGCGCTTGGGCTGATCCATCAATAATCCCATTGATCCCCACAATCGACCAGACCGAAATCACAGTCAATAAAGCAATCGTGGCCCCAAAACCAATACTAAATTTTGTCACTAATTTCAAGTCTCTCCATCGCATAATAAATCTTCCTTTGCAGTGAAAATATGATAAAACTAATCTAAGAAGATCGAATTATATAATATTATGTGTAATTTAACAAGTTAATTTTCTAGTAATTTAAAATACTGTGCGAATTGCTCTCATTCTCCTGGATGGAATTCATGTTTTGGTTTTGAATGAAATAGATATGGTAATTTTTTTTAACATAAAACCTTTATTTTTGTAAATATAATAAGAATTATAATTGTTGAGCCAACGTTGTGAACCGGTTTTTTTATATTTAATTAAAAAATAATCACTCTGTCATGTTCGCGATTTCTATCGCAACTCCTTTTCATTTGTAGTTGTAATCTCAAATTATGATGGTTATTATGAAACAACAAGATCCTTCACGAATTGATTTATACATCCGGCAAGCGATTGAGTCCTTTCACCAGCGGGACTACACGAACGCGGAACGGACGTTGCGGGAAGCGATATCGATCGCCCCTCATGCGATCGAACCACGTTATCATTTAGCGAATCTCTTGGAAATTGACAACCGATTCGAAGAATTGGTCTCCACACTGGAACCCATAAAAAACGATCCCCGCATTGGACCGGAATACCGCTGGTTTCTCTTCCAAACTCGCTGGAACACAGGGGATACACATGCCGCCGCGCAAATCGCCAAAGAAATCGCCAATCAATCCAACCTGAATAAAAAACGTAAAAAATCGTTAATGGATTTCAGCCGCCAAACAGGGAACTGGCGGCTATTCCGCTCACTTACAAAACAATTCGGGGATCGAAAGGATCGGCGCGAAGCGGGTCTGATCGCTCCCATCCATTCTTTTTTACGTCTCTTGCCACCCCAATGGCGGCGTGGATTGATCCGATCGCTTAGCCGGTATTTCTTGACTCGGAATCGCTGGCGGATCACCCGCGTCCTGCTGGCCGCCGCGCGTTTCTCCGATCCTCAATGGCCCGAATGGCCCCGCTCATTAGGACAGATCGAACGCGCCGTCCGGGATTGTTACGATCCAGAATACATGCGCGAGAAGAGATGGTATGACGCCGCGCTTCAACTCGATCCAACAGATGAAGAAGCGTTTCATGGATTGTGCCTCACATTAAACGACATGGGACACTGGGACGCTCTTTTGAAATTAGTGGAATCCAAGCTGAAAGGAGATCCATCATTGTTTTTTCATCAGATCCAAGCGGTCTGTTATTGCAATCTGGATCGAGATCAAATCGCGGACAAACACTATCAACAACTCGAAGAACGAATGGATACAAAACACCCTCGCTTATACCGCGGATTAATTGCCCTGCGAAATCAGCAGTGGGAGCAAGCCGCCGCGTTATTCCACTACCAAACCAAAGAGCGTAGTATACAAGTCCTCGGTGATTTCTTCTTCGCCGCCGCGCAGCGATTGACGTCTTGTGACTCCCCCGCAATGATTGATGGGCAGACAATTCTTGATGCGCTTCAAATTTCAGATGAGGAAACCTCATTGCGGTTACCGCCTGCCTCCCATGATGAACCCTGCGTTCTCTGTGGCCGCCGGGGAGAACGGATTCCGTTGTGGCGGGACACAACAAGTGGTTGGATTCGAGTTCGCTGCCCTTCCTGTTCGCTGATCTCGGTTTCTCCCATTCCCTCAGCCAAAGAAATCAGCGCCCTCTACAACCAACCTGGAAGTGAAGACAAATCCTTGTCCATTCGCTGCCGCAGGAACGTCGATGATCTTGATGGCGCGGATGAAAAAGCCTGCCGCCAAAATCCTCTCTTCCTCTCAATCACACAATGGGGAGATGATTTCTGTTGGGAGGATTTCGAACATGCGCTGGGAAAAGAGAAAAAATATTTGGATATAGGTTGTGCGGCGGGATTGGCCGTACGGATTTTTGAGAAATGCGGCTGGCGGACCGAAGGAATTGACATCGATCAGAAAGCCATCTCGTTTGGACGATCAAAAGGCCTTAACCTGCGTATAGGCTCTATCGATTCGCTTCAAGCATTAAATAACCACTATCATGTGATCACTCTAATTGATGTAATCGAACACGTCGGTGATCCAACAGAACTCATACAGAAAATTTACCAATTCGTAGCGCCCGGCGGTCTGTTCGTTGTCAAAACTCCCTCCGCCGATAGTCTGCCTCACCACTTTCTGGGGAACCGCTGGCTGGAAGCGAGTGAACACCTCCACTTTTTCAGCCGGACTACACTAAGCCGTCTGCTGGAGGACGTTGGATTCCACATCCAAGCCTTCAAACAAACAATGGAAGCGCCCACCGCCTATCTCCATTCAAAAGAATGGAAGGAACGATTTTTCCCCGAATTGTTCGAAGAATGGATCGAGCGCCTTCGCGTTGGTGATACAATTTTCGCTCTCGCTAAAAAACCGGTTGAATAGATTCTTTCAAGGCCAATATACGAATTCATCTCTCAGACTTCCTCCGTGCCTTGAAAGAATTTGCAGAAACTAAATTCTAAATGTATGGCTAGATTTCTAAAAAGGAGTTGAATGAATAGTCATTTCAATTATATTACGATATAATAGTTCTGCTGGAAATCTGCGCTTCGATTACCCAAATCTCTTTCTTGGAGGAAACTTTATATGCGTTTTCGCCTTTCTTCTCCCCAGAAGACCTTTGTACGACTCGTTATTCTCGTTGGTTTCATCATTGTCATTGGCTATGATTTAGCCTCCACACTCCAAAACACATCTTCAACCGAAGCCATCCCCGTTTCTCAATTGATCGATGACGGTGTCCCGCCGGATTATACAACGAAAGTCTCTTTTATCCGGTCGGATGATTCTTGTCTGAGCAATCCCGTCCCGCTTGATGAGGAACTCACCCTCGAACAGTATATCGATATGGTATACGCGCTTCTCGATATGTCAGGTGAACTCACTCCGCTTCTGTTCGAAGGCGCTCACGTCGTCATAAAACCGAACGTTGTGGAGTTCGCTGAACTGGGCAATGGTGTTAATACCGATCCCCGCATGATCGAAGGTCTGATCCGATGGATGGAAGACCGGGGGCCGGATGGTTTGCAATACACTGTCGCTGAAGCGGCGGGGGGTTGGATTTCCAGCGAGATGCGGCATACGAAATACTACTCCAGCGGCACGTCGGGCGATGGATACCGGGAAGCGGGATACACCGATATGCAGCAGCGCCTTGCCGATGATGGAATCACCATGGATATCGTCGACGCCAATTTCGGTTCGTACGATAATCCTCTTGAAGGCATTCGCTACGTCCCGGTTCCTGAATGGATTGATTTTCCCGAAGCCAGCGGATACTGGGTTCACGAAGTCCTCCTCAATGCCGACGTGTTGATCAATACGCCGGTAATGAAAATACACAATCCCCAAATTACAGTTTGTCTTAAGAACTACATCGGCATCGCCGCCGGTGCGAAATATGGCACCTATAAAGGTGTCGGCGGACCGGATCCAGGCGATCCCCGTCTTCACAAAGACTATCCCACGCGCAACTCGGTCGAAAAAGAGATTGTCGATCTGGCTTCTCTCGCGCCCGCTGATTTTTCTCTCGTCGACGCCGTGATTTGTAAAGAACGGGCCAAGACCGCCTCCTCTCCCTCCGTGCGTAGAAATATGATGATCGCCGGTACCGATATGGTCGCGATCGATACAATCTGTTCGCTGCTGATGGGACTCAATCCCGATGACGTTTCCCATCTCTATACCGCCGCCCGTGAAGGATTCGGTACGATGGATTTGGATCGTATCACCGTTGAAGGGGAACATACAATCGAAGAATCAGCCTATTATTTCGTACGCACCCCGCAAGGCGATTCGGGAAACCGGGGACATTTCGGCATGAGCAACCGGATCTGGCTGCTCAACGCCGCTTCAGGAACCGATATCGATACGTCGTACCTGAGTGTGCCCGACGCGGAATTGATCGGTATCCCCGGCTCGGATGGTTGGACGGAACCGATTCAGTTCTCAGATGATATCATCGACTTCGAAGCCTATTACGGCGCGACAAACGATAACGTCTATTACGCCTTCAGCTGGCTCACGGTTCCAGAAGAACAGGACGCCGAATTGTGGATCTCTCATGACGAATCCTGCGCCGTTTGGATCGGCGGTGAGCAAGTCTACTACAAAAAAGTTCGCTATCAAGAAACGGCGTTGCCCGATCAATCTTCTGCAACGATTCATCTAACGGCGGGCCGTCATCCAATGATCGTCAAACTGGTTGACACTTCACGGACAGCGCCGTTCGTGTTGAATATCTGCCGCATCCTGCCCGACACGCTCCCGGCGGGAAAAGCGACTTATACAAATTTAAGAACCAGTTCAAATTATAGACGCTATGAAGGCACCCGCGTTCTCGGTCTGAAATACGACACCGGAACCGCTTCCACAACCCCAAATTGGGATCAATACTAAGCTAAAAAGGTGGGTAAAAATTGTAGGGTGGGCTAAATACCGGCGCGCTCGCGCCGGAGCCTTAAGCGCAGCGTAGCCCACCGTATGCAGGATTGTAGGATTGGCTAAAAGCGAAGCGTAGGGCGCCAAAATTAAAAGTGTAGCCCGCCACAAGGAAATTTTGACCCACCCTCCACAACGCTAACTCAGCGATAAAAAAAGGCGATCCATTCCATTGATCTTCGAATGGGTAAAAAGTTATATCGCGTTATTCCACGATTCGCACACTGTCCGGATACTAGGAGAGATGGGAACGCTTTTCGTTTCTATCCTCCCCGGTTTCCTCGTCGGGCTTCTCTTCTCATCGTATTTCGTCGCGCTGAATCCCGTCCAACAGATTAAACGATGGACCCATTCCCGCGGCGCCGGAGCGGTCGTGTTCATGGCGTTCGCAGGCGTGCTCTCTCCCTTCTGTTCGTACTTGGCGGTCCCCATCGCCGCGTCCCTGATCGCGGGGGGGATCACACCGGCGCCCGTGATCGCCTTTTTATGCGCGACTCCATTGATGAATCCAACCCTCTTCGCCATGACCTGGAGTATGTTCGGCTGGCCGATGGCGGCGGCTCGGGCGCTTTCTGCGTTTGGATTTGGAATACTCGGCGGGTACATCGCCAGCCGGTTCGAAAAACGTTTAAACAATCTGATTGCCAACCGCCTGCCCAAGGTCTCATCCGTCCTGGTGGATCAAAATCCAGATCCCTCTCTCAAAAAACGCTGGCTCCATTCGGCCCGGCATCTAGGCTGGTTCGCATTAAAATATGTGACGCTGGGGATCGCGATCGCGGCGGTTGTGAAAGAGTTTGTGCCGATGGAGTGGGTCGAAGCGGCGGTCGGAAGGCAATATGGATACAGCGTCCTGCTTGGAGCGCTTCTGGGCATCCCCCTCTACGCTTGTGGCGGGGGTACAATCCCGATGATTCAAGTGCTGATGGATATGGGAATGGCGCCCGGCGCCGCCCTCGCGTTCTTCATCGCGGGCCCGGCGACCAAACTCCCCACCCTCACCGCCATGAACATCACGATGGGACTAACCATCACCACCGCCTACCTAATCCTCAGCCTAATCTGGTCCATCCTCGCTGGTATGGTTTTTCAAGGATTTTATTTGTGACGAGATGGTTATTGGCAATCTTCCACAATCCCCAATCCGTCTAATTCCTCGTATACCCAATACGGAACTTCCAGCAAATTCACCTGATCGGTTGTATCAATAATAATCGTAACCGGCAGGTTTGGATTTGCGGAATAATCTGGAGGATTCGTAGGACCGTTAGCGATGACAGAATTGTAAATAGTGGAGGCGATTCCCTGATCCCATGAGATATACCCCCCGCTGTCAATCCCATTTCCACCGATTGTGGGCGTTCCGTTAAACAATAGCATCCAGATCACCGCCTGGATCTCATTATTCGAAGGCGCAAGAGAATCAAACGTGCCAATGCGGTAATTCACTAACAGATAATTCACCAACGCAAAATGTCCGGGATAATCAACCAGAGAACAGACCGATGTTTCGGAAGTATAGAGACTCACATTGTCATACCACTTACCCAGCTGAATTTTTGTCAACATATCCGCGCACCACGCGGGATAGATCTCGTTCCCTCCCAGCGCCGTTGCAGGGATGAATCGCGCGTCAAAATAACCATCATCGACGCCAGGAACATCTGCAGTAGGCCAATACCGCCCGCCCAATCCATCTCCATTCACGAGATAACTCCTGTCAATCGAAACACAATCAAAAGGATCGAGTCCATTCTGAGGCGAATAATAAAAATCAGGGCCAATCCGGTTTTGCAGGACAAGAACAGCCGCCCAATCATCGCAGGAGAGATTGTTATTACTGACATCCACATAATCTCCCGCTCCAATACCTATATTGGCGATGAGACTGGAAAGGTTTGATAATTGATTGTTGGAACAATGAAGATCGATGAGAGCAGTACAGTTCGATACATTCAGGCTGGTTAATTGATTGTCATAACAGAAGAGTGATTCTAACGCGGGATTGCCGGAAACATCCAAACTCTGTAAATTATTCTCTTCACAGAGGAGACTGATCAAATCTACGTTTTGGGATACATCTAGAGTCGCTAAATAATTCAATCCACAAATAAGCGATTCCAAATCTCCATTATGAGATACATCCAAACTGGGTAATTGATTGTTATAACTGTTGAGATCCAATAATAAGGAACAGTGAGAGACATCCAGATTGGTTAATTGATTCTCACTGCAGTCGAAAAAAGTCAGTCTGGAAGCGCTGGATATATTCAGGCTGGTCAATAGATTGTTATTGCAAAAAATAGTTTCTAAAGCGCTTGAGCCGGGAACAATCAGGCTTGCTAACTCATTATTACTGCAGGTAAGATTAGTTAAGGCGGTATTGATGGAGATATTTAAGTTTGTTAATTGATTCCCGCTGCAATTAAAACCATCAATACTTGCAAAATACTCAATCCCAGTTACATTTTGGATAAATTGATTGGAGCAATTCAGATTTCCAATTTTTGTCACTGCGTCAGTAGCGAGAATAATTCCACCCGGCGCAACGCCCATGAAATTCTCCACAGCGTTGCGGAAATTCGGATCGGGGAAATTCTCTGGAGTGTTGATATTGCAGGCAAACGGATCCATGCCATTCTGGGGAAGAATATGAAAATCAAAACCGATCCAATTTTGTAGTGTAATAATATCAATTAAGTCATCGCATGATAGATTATTGTATCTTAAATCAATATAACTCGATTTAGTGAAATTAATACTTTTGGCTAGACCAGAAATGTTAGTTAATTGATTGTGGCTACAATTGAAATAATTATAAATTTGATTATCAGAGATTTGAAGGCTGCTTAATTGATTGGAACTACAATGGAGACTTGTGAGACTTGGCGCGTTTGAAATGTCTAGACTTTTTAATTCATTGATGTAGCAATAGAGTGTTTCCAACGCGGTGTTATTCGAGAGATTCAAACTGGGAATTTGATTTTCATTGCAATCGAGATATACCAAAGCAGTATTAAGGCTGATGTCCAGAGTTGTTAGTTGGTTTTTACCGCATTGGAGCCATTCTAATGCCATGTTATGTGAGACATCCAAGGTTGGTATATGATTGTTCGAGCACGCGAGATGCTGTAAAGAAGTATTGTGGGATACGTCCAGTCTGGTTAAGTGATTCCCATAGCACCACAGTTCTTGTATACCTGTAAAAAATTGAATTCCTGTCAAATCTGTGATATTTCGATAGATACAATCGAGACGGTCCGTCTTCGCCGCCGCGTCGGTCGCGGTGAAAATCCCCCCCGGAGCGACGCCCATAAAATTCTCCACAGCGCTTCGAAAATTTGGATCCGGAAAATTGGTCGCTGTATTAATATTATCACTGGACGCGCACACAAATGGATCCATCCCATTCTGAGGGGAATAACTCAAAATCACACCCCGATTTTGCAATTCAACAATATCGTCCCAATCATCGCAGGTTAAATTGTTGTATCGTACATCGACGACATCACTTGCTCCTAAACCCAGATTAGCGGCTAGACTCGAAATATTTGGTAATTGATTGTTATGACAATCTACATAGACGAAATCTGTAACGTTAAGGACATTCAGATTTGATAATTGATTGTCATGGCAAGTGAGATACGTTAAAGCGGTATTATTGCATAGATCTAAGCTGGAAAGTTGATTCGTATTGCAATTAAGTCCTTCAATACCGCTAAAATATTCAATTCCGGACGCAGAAAGTATATTTTGACTTGCGCAATCCAAATTACCCGCCTTAGCGCCTGCATCATAGGCAGTGATAATTCCATCCGGAGACACTCCCATAAAACTTTCCAGCGCACGTCTGAAATTTTGATCGGGGATATGAATAGGTGTGTTGATATTGCAATCAAATGGATACAAACCATTCTGTGGAGAATAATGAAACCGGTAATGTACAATCCGTTTTTTTAAAGCAAAAATATCAGCCAAATCATCACAGTCTAAATTATTGTAACTTATATCAATATAATCACTACCTTGAAGACCTGGATTGGCGATTAGACTTGAAATACTTATTAATTCATTGTGATAGCAACTCAAGTTTTCTAAAGCAGTGTTGTTTGAGACATTCAGACTGGTTAATCCATTATTATAGCAGTAAAGATATATCAAAGCTATGTTGTGAGAGATATCTAGGCTTGTAAGTTGGTTATATTCGCATCGCAGAAGTTCTAAGAGCGTATTCTGAGAGACATCTAGGCTTGTTAACTGATTGTTATTGCATAAAAGAGTGACTAAAGAAGTAGCGCTACTGACATTTAGGCTGGATAATTGATTGTTATAGCATTGGAGAAAAGTCAAAGCCACATTCTGCGAGAGATCCAAACTGGTTAATTGATTATTGTTGCAGAAAATCTCCTGTATCCCAGTAAAAAACTCGATACCAGTCATATCAGTAATATTATCGTATTCACAGTCGATTCTCCCTGTCTTCGACGCCGCGTTGGTCGCGGTAAAAATCCCTCCCGGAGCGACGCCCATAAAATTCTCCACAGCGCTTCGAAAATTTGGATCTGGAAAATTGGTCGCTGTATTAATATTATCACTGGACGCGCACACAAATGGATCCATCCCATTCTGAGGGGAATAACTCAAAATCACACCACGATTTTGCAATGCGATAATATCATCCCAATCATCGCAGGTTAAATTGTTATATCTGACATCAACTTCATCTCCCGATCCCAACCCAGGGTTGGCAGTCAGACTTGAAATACTGATGAGTTGGTTATTGAGGCAGGATAATCGTTTCAAAAATGGATTGTTCATAACGTCTAGGCTGTTTAAATGATTTTGAGAGCAGAACAATCGTTCCAATAATGAATTATTTGAAAGATCCAAACTGGTTAATTGATTGCTAAAGCAGGATAGGAAATTCAAAGCCAGATTCTGCGAGACATCCAAATCCGTTAATTGATTCCCATAGCAGGAAAGTTCTTCTAAAGCGGTGGCATTCGAGACATCCAAGCTGGTCAATTGATTCCCAAAACAGTCGAGATCCAGTAAAGCGGGATTATTTGATATATTAAGATATGTTAATTGATTTTGGTAGCAATAGAGAGTTTCTAAGGCTGTGTTTTTAGATACATCTAAACTGGTTAATTGATTGCGATAGCAGTAAAGCAAATCGATCCCGGTAAAATACTCGATACCGGTCATGCTGCTAATATTATGAAAACAGCAGATAAAATGATCTGTCTTCACCGCCGCTTCAGTGGCGGTAAAAACACCACCGGATACCACCCCCATATACTCTTCAACAAAATCCCGAAACTGTGGATCTGGAAAATTCGTCGCTGTATTGATATTGTCTATCGCCGCGCAATAAAAGGGATCCATCCCATTCTGCGGGGAATAATTTACAATCACGCCCCGGTTTTCAAGGGTTAGAATATTTCTCCAGTCATCACAGGTCAGATTGTTGTATCGTAGATCCACTTCATCACTTGCTTCTAAAATCGGCGAAGCGATAAGACTGGTAATATCTGTTAATTGATTGTTATTACATTTCAGATTCGTTAAACTGGATGCGCCTGCGATCACTAAACCGCCGATCTGATTCCAACTGCAATCGATTTGGATCAAATCGGACGCGTTCGAAATATCCAGGTAGGTCAATTGATTGTTACTGCAATCAAACGCTTCCAGGCTGGAGAAATATTCGATTCCAGTTACGGCGCCGATCGTTTGACTGGCGCAATCCAAAGTCCCCGTCATCGCCGCTGCTTCAGTCGCGGTAAACACGCCCCCTGGAGCGACGCCCATAAAACTCTCAACACAACTCCGGAAATTCGCATCTGGAAAATTGGCCGCTGTGTTGATGTTGATCTGCGCGATGGATGGATTGATCATAATTACGCTGAATAATGATAACAAAAGTATGATTGTTACGTTTCTAGAATGCTTGAAATAGAGGTATCTATCCACAATAGACATGGTTTTATGCTCCCATTAGTAGTGATTGATGGTGATAATACGCCGTACGTTTACAGATTTAGATCAATTGTAGTGTAAAAATAGTGATTTGTATATATGAGGTTGGCTGAATAAGCAAAATAATAATAAATATTGAATGAAATATTAACTATGAAAATATGGTAAATATGTATAATTACATCACAGAATATATGCGTCAATTTTACGATTGAATTGAATTGTGAAGTTCTTGGATGGAAGGATAGATGTTAATTTTAATATTTATTACAATTTATTATACTCAAAATCGGGATGTTATATGAACGTTATTGGTATTATATGAAATAATATATTTCGAAATGTAAAAATATAGATTTATAATTATTGACAATCCCCCACAACCCCCAAACCATCTAATTCCTCATACACCCAATACGGAACTTCAAGCAAATTTACCTGATCAGTTGTGTCGATGATAATCGTAATCGGCAGATTTGGATTATCCATATAATCAGGAGGATTCGCTGGTCCGTTGGTCATTACGGAATTATAAATTATGGACGCGATTCCCTGATCCCATGAAATATATCCCCCACTGTCAATCCCATTTCCACCGATACTGGGCGTTCCATTAAACAATAGCATCCAGATCACCGCCTGGATCTCATTATTGGAAGGCGCAAGAGAATCAAACGTGCCAATACGGTAATTCACCAACAGATAATTCACCAACGCAAAATGTCCGGGATAGTCAACCAGAGAACAGACCGATGTTTCGGAAGTGTAGAGACTCACATTGTCATACCACTTCCCCAGCTGAATGTCTGTCAACTTATCCGCGCACCATGCGGGATATGTTTCTTCTCCCCCCAACGCTGTCGCGGGAACAAACCGCGCATCGAAATACCCATTAATGCTTGGCCAATACCGCCCCCCCAATCCATCCCCATTCACGAGATAACTCATGTCAATCGATCCGCACTCAAATGGATCCAAATTATTCTGTGGAGAGTAATAAAAACGGGAGCCAATTCGATTTTGTAGTACCTGAATAGTAGCCCAGTCATCGCAAGATAGATTATTATTCCTAACATCTGCTCTTCCGATCCGTGTACACGCGATCAAACTAGAAATGTTCGTTAATAGATTGTCTGAACATAGTAGTGTCCTTATAACTTTATTATGCGAGACATCAAGACTGGTTAATTGGTTGTTGAAACATTCGAGAGTAATTAAAGCGGGAACATTAGACAAATTTAGGTTGGTTAGTTGGTTGTTGTCGCAATATAGAAATCTTAAAGCAGGCATGTTAGAGAGATCGAGATTCTTTAATTGGTTGAAACTGCAATGTAGTTTATCGAGAACGGGATAATTATCGGTGAAATTAAGGTCTGTTAATTGATTGTAAGAACAATTAAAAAAACTTAAATAGGTAGCGTCAGGGATAGTAAGGCTTTTTAATTGATTTAAAGAACAGTCAAGAGAACGTAAATGGTTAGCGTTAGGGATGGTAAGGCTTTTTAATTGATTATTCTCGCACTTGATTCTATTCAATTTAGTATTGTGCGAGAGATCCAAATGTTCAATTTGGGTATAATTGAAATATAACGTAAGCGTGCCGGTAAAAAATTCAATGCCGGTTGCATTCTTAATATTAGGATTATAGCAGGAGAAGGGCCAATAATTCGCCGCCGCTTCTGCGGCAGTAAAAGCGCCTCCTCGACGGACACCCATATAATTCTCCGCTGCTTCGCGGAAATACGGATCTGGAAAATTCTCTTCTGTATTAATGTTCTGCGTAAAAGAGAGATCGGCCATACACACGCATAGCAGAGCCACCGATACCGCCATGAAAATCCTGCGGCGATTGCGTTGAAAGACATTATTTTCTATATTCGGCATAAGTATCTCCTCTAACAATACTCTTTTTCCTCCATTCGCCCCCCAAAACCAATGGACGGATAATTGAAAAAAAAGAGATAGGAACGCTTCCAAGGGAATAGAATAACAAAATGAATTGTACATCAATAATTATATGTTGAGTAGGCGTATACTATTTAAATAGTGGTTAAAATTTCACGAGATTTGCCTCTCGATTGGGGAAAGGAAAAGTATTGCTTGATAGGGATTGAAAATTGAAATGGTGTGGTGCAAAATTGCTTGGAGATCAATTCTTTTCTTCTGTATTACTCTAAAATTGTGAAAATCAGAATTCTCCCCCCTAAAACTGCCGCTCAAAATGCTTCGGATTATACTCCTCCTTCGACCGGTCGATCCAGTAAGACTGGGCGTCTTTGGAAAAATTCCGATCGAGCGCGTCGCGACGAGTTAGTTTTTGGAATAAAGAGATGGGTGTGAAGATACAATAGAACAGAATCGAGAGGATAATCCGCGCATTGATCCATCCCAGCAGCTTTGCGAACCGCATCCACCCTTTGTGGATAGGCCGCAGCGCGGCCGGCGCGATCAGGCCGGGCAGCAGAAATACAATCCCCGCGATCCCCCAGAAGATATAAACCATCGTCCAATGCTGCCGCCAGACGCCGATCAAACTGATCAACGTTATCGCGATCGCCATCACAATCCCAAACTTCCGGAGTTCTTTATCACTTAATTGAGGGGGCGCTTTCTTAGTCAAGTTCAAACTCCTTCTGCCAGTCGATATCGTCTTTCAATTCCGGCTGCTCTTTTTTATCCAATATACAGCGTCCGAGAACGAGGTAATCCATCTCGGTCCGCATGAAACAGGTATACGCGTCTTTCGGCGCGCAGACGATCGGCTCGCCGCGCACATTGAAGGATGTATTCACCAACACCGCGCAGCCGGTCTTCTCTTCGAACGCCGCGATCAGATCGTAATACCGTGGATTATCCACCCGCTTCACCGTCTGCACCCGCGCCGAATAATCGACATGCGTCACGGCTGGAATATCCGAGCGCGGCACATTCAGTTTATCAATCCCGAACAGTTTTTTCTGTTCCTCCGTCATCGGAATATGGCGGGATTCCTTCACCGGAGCCACAAGCAGCATATAAGGCGATTCCACATTGATATCAAAATACTCGCTCACCTTCTCCGCCAGCGCAACCGGCGCGAAAGGACGGAACGATTCGCGGTATTTAATCTTCAAATTCATCTTCGATTGCATCTTCGGCGAGCGCGCGTCACCAAGAATACTGCGCCCGCCCAACGCCCGTGGCCCGAATTCCATCGGCCCCTGGAACCAGCCCACGACATTTTCATCAATCAAGATCTGCGCCACAGTGGGAGTGAGTTCTTCTTCCGTCAGCGTGGTATAAGGCACGCCCAATTCATCGAGAAACGCCTGGCATTCCTCATCCGAATATTCCGGACCCAGCAGCGCCGCGTTCATCAGATCGCTTCCATTCTTCGAAGGAAGGGGATTGTCCGCATAGCGGTGATAAACGCTTAACGCCACACCCAGCGCGCCGCCCGCGTCCCCCGCCGCTGGTTGAATCCAGATCGATTCGAACGGCCCATCCCGCAGGATCTTCCCATTTGACACACAATTCAGCGCCACGCCCCCGGCGAGGCATAGATTCTTTAATCCGGTTTCTTTATGAACGTGACGCGCCATGCGCATCATCGCCATCTCCGTCACGTCCTGCACGGATCGCGCCAGATCCATCTCACGCTGCCCCAGCCGCGTCTCCGGCTTGCGGGGCGGTCCCCCAAACAATTGATCGAACTTCGAATTGGTCATTGTCAATCCGGAAAGATAGTTGAAGTAATCCATATTGAGCCGGAACGAGCCGTCTTCCTTCAAATCGATCAGCTTATCCAGAATCGTCTGGGTATACTTCGGTTCCCCATAGGGAGCCAGCCCCATCACTTTGTATTCCCCCGAATTGACCTTGAATCCGGTGTAGTATGTAAACGCCGAATAGAGCAGTCCCAGCGAGTGCGGGAACTTCGTCTCCCCCAGAATTTTGATCTCCTGCTCTTTGCCGTACCCAAACGTCGTCGTCGACCATTCGCCCACCCCGTCAATGGTCAAAAACGCGGCTTCCTGATAGGGCGATGGATAAAACGCGCTGGCCGCGTGGCTCTCGTGATGGTCGCCGAAGAGGATCTTTCCTTCATAATCCATCGCGTCCCGGATCACTTTCGGTAGCCATAGTTTCTCTTGAATCCAGAGCGGGATCGCCATGATAAACGACCGGATCCCCGCAGGCGCCACCGCAAGATACGTCTCCAGAATGCGTTCGAATTTCACAAACGGCTTGTCGTAGAACGCCACGTAATCGATTTCATCCGCCGCAATGCCCCCCCGCTTCAAGCAGGCCTCGATCGCGTTCGCTGGGAACGAGGCGTCGTGTTTCTTCCGTGTAAACCGTTCTTCCTGCGCGGCGGCGGCGATCTTCCCATCGCGCACGAGGCAGGCGGCGCTGTCGTGGTAGAAAGCGGATATGCCTAGTATATTCATAATTCTCCAACGAAACCGGCGGAGTGGCCGTCAAACCACCTCCGCCGCCTGTGTTAAACTCTCGATAGAATGACCGGCCCCACACCGGTAAACCCATTATAATCTCGATCCCCCAAGAATCAATCAAGCCGGAAGATACGTGTTTAAACAACGAACCAAACCCAACATCGTAATCCTGAATCTCTCTGTCTCCAAAGAAAAAAAAGAGGGAGCGATTCGCTCCCTCTGGTTTGAAATCAATAAAATGTGTCTTTTGATTTAATCAGCAGATTCTGTTTTTACTTATGAATCACAATATTTCCACCACCTAAGATTGTGGCTTCATCACTATAATCATCCGATCCAAATTTGTTATCGTAAATTAATTGATCGGAATCTTTATCCCAAATTTTAATCCGGAACGCGTCATCGTCGTCCTTTAGATCACCGTCAATCGCGGTTAAGAGAAAACCATATTCACCTTCACCGTTTATCGCCCCGATTCCTTTGAACATGGCTTTTGAACCAGCGACGACTAACCAATCATAGGAGGCGCTATGGAAATTCAGGTCCGCCACTTTGAAATGAAATTCCGTTTGTCCATCCGGCACAGTCGCGCCTTTTTTATATTTTGAAACAAAACCAAAATCGGCTTTCCCCGATAAACTTACATCCGGAATGTAAGCGCCTGGAGGAGATTCAATCCATCCACCACCCGTAACAAATTGACCTTCTGGATCATAGACGACTAAGTATGATGTTTCAATTTGACTCCAATTATTAACTTCATCCACTCCATAGATGGAAACTTCATAGACACCAGGAGCCTCTATAGGTTCAACGGGAAGAGAAACAGTTTCTATCGGGCTGTCATAATCTCCGTAAACTGTATCCATCCTTAGCCAAGATCCTGGATCATCAGGTGTAAAGGTCACATAAGCTCTTTGGATATTAGATCCGCCGGTTTGACTATCATCAATAACCGCAGATAGTGTTATATCGCATGTATTGACATGGATGGGATTGGATGAAAAAGAAATGTCTTTGACTAGTGGTCCATTTTCATCTAATAGAGAAATGTTTATATTTACGTCAGCGATTGCACAGAATTCGTTGGCGCCAATAGTACTGATAAGTTGGTAAGTAAATTGATCGCTACTAATAGGTTTTAAATCAGGAGTATACGTAAACGTTCCATCGTCATTCAAATCCACCGTTCCATTCGCAGGTTCGGAAATGAGATAAATAAACAAATCGCTTCCATTGAGGACATCATTTGCTAAGACATCTACATTGACAGGAACGCCGGCATATGTGCTCGCGCAGTCATTATTCGCAATCAGAATTTCATCAGGGATGGACGCAATATCGAAAACATACACTTTACCATAATCCAGATTATTATTATCGGGGTTAGTAGATATTAAATGATCGTCTTTCGTGTCTCCAACCATTACTGTATTTCCATCAATGGCGACACCCCTGCCATAGTAATCAGAATCATCATATGTATACCCGTCAGGATCGGCAAATTTTTGTTGTTCCACCCAAAGACCGTCATTCTGTTGAGTAAAAAGATAAGTAGCGGGAACTGGTAAATCCGTGCCGTCACTCCAGTGATTTTCTACAGCATTGGCAACGATCTTGTCGCCTGAAAAATCTAAGAACTGACCAAAAGAATCGTATCCATTCACGTCACTGCAATGAATGACCTGGTGTTGATTCCATCTGCATCCATCATAATTAAAAACATATACGGAACCGGGATGGGGTTCAGCTTCTTTGTAATTAAAATAGGTCCCTATGGCGACACGGCGATTGTTCATTGTCATATTATGGCCAAAACGTAAATAATCTGTAGGTACGTCTGCAGAGAATTTTTGTTGAAACGTCCATACTCCATTGTCTCTTGTATAAAAATAAACGGAGCCAACTTGTGTCAATCCTTCAATTTCAGATACACCATCGGCAATTAATAGTAGATTCCCTTCCACTTCAACGGAATATCCAAAACCACCGGATGATGACGCGTCCGGCGCGACTATTCTTTGCTGTTGAATCCAAGTATTCCCTTCACGAACAAAAACATATGCGGCTCCCCCTGAGGGTAGTCCATCACCAGTGACCGCGTCGTCAGAATACGCGCCCACTACAATGGTATCTTCATCAATATCAATATCCCTGCCGAAGTTTGCAAATTGCCTAAATTCTCCTAACGTGTTTTCGTTAGGCAGTAGTTTCGAAGTTTGATACCATGTGCCTGAGAGATTCCGCTCAAAAACATAAGCGGCGCCAAAATCAGCGCCTATCTCATCATTCCCCAAGGCGCTAACAACCAAAGTATCTCCAAAAATTTCTACATCATATCCAAAGCCTTCTTTCCTATCTCCCAAACGGGTATCATCTCCGCAAAGTTTTTGTTTTTCTGTCCATTCTCCATTATCATACTCAAATATATAAACACTTCCTGAGTTCTCATTATACATTGCCGTAATAGCCGCCGTATTGCCTTCTAATGCAATAGGACCACCGAAATAATCTAAACTAGTACCATAATCACTTGCGGTCAACTCTTTATATGGTGTCTGAGAAAACGCTTCAAGGTTCCCAAATAAAAAAATCGAAAGCGAAAAAGTGAATATTAAGATGGTGTGATAGAAAAAATGAATGTGTGATAACTGAGTCAGAGAGGTTTTACTGTCAAAACCAACATTACTACGCGAGTTTGAAAGGAAAAAGCGTATATTCAATCTCTCTTGCATGATAAATCTCCTTGTCACTATGAAAAAATAACAAATAATTACTTCCGCTCATTAGAATAATGCAGTAATTAAGCATAGTCTAATTAAAAAGTAAAGAGAATGAACATATTTTATGATTAAAAGAATAAATACGTTACAAAATCATAGATTTCATCGATGGAATTTAGGGTGATATGATGTAAGGGAATAATAAAATTGAAATGCAGAGATCGTCTACTTATTAATACTCACCGCGGCGTCACCCGCGGCCACCCCGTCTCAATCCCCTGCCCGCGAATCATGTTCTGGAAATCCCGCAGGTGATTTTCCATATTCCGCACCCCACGGGGTTTCTCCTTTTTGCGCAGGCAATAGACCGCCAACATCCCGGCGGATTCACCAATGTTCCATTCCACTGGATGCAGCCGGAAGCATCCATTCGTGATGTGCGTCACACCCAAGTTCTTACAGGCTGGAATCAGGTTCTCCACACGTTGCGGTATCAACGCCCCCAATGGAATCTGGAAGGGAAGGGAACTGATATCAATGTAGTTATCTCCCCCCGTGCTGGGATGCAGGTCAATACGATAACTCCCCACGCCAACGGAATCTTCGAATTGCTCCGCCGTCACATCCTCCCGGCTCATTCCCGTGACCTGCATCCGCTCATCCGTGCCGACATGCTTTTCGAGCACGGTGAATTCCGCCTTGATCCGCCGGGATTCACGAATATAGGGATGTTTCGCGAGACCATGCTCCGTCCCGGTGATATCCCCCCGCAGCCGCAGGCCGGGCCACCCGTTCCCCCCATCATGACGCGGCGCCTCGGTCTGCATCCAATAGAACAGCGAAAGGCTCAGCTGCATCGCCTGCCGGAGATGGCGTTTCACATCCGAAAGAGGCGCCTCACAAATATTCCCCAACATATAATCATTATGAGGCCAATTAACCAGCGTGATATCACTCGGATACGTTCCCTCCACAAAATTCTTCTTATGCGCGATACGCCGGTAATGCCAAAATCCACGGTACGCATTTTCGCTTTCTCTAACTGGATCGCACATACGGTCCGTCACAGGCTTTAATGTGACTGGATTTGTATAGGGCCAATCCAACTGCTTTCCCGGCCACGGGGGACTCAATGTTGGAACGTATTCACGCCAAAAATCATAGTCATGAGGTTTTTCAATCGTATGGTCTTCCCCATCGATATAGTCCATCGCGAAGCACCAAGTGACCGACTGCATGTTCTGCGGCTGCGCGGTTTCGGGCGCGTGCGCTTCCCCCGTTTCGCTTTGCGCTTCCGCGCCGGTTACATATTCGGTCCCTGTCAGGGGTAGCAAATCTCCCTGTTCGGTCGCGTCGATGATATACGGCGCATGAAGAACGAGTAAATTTCCCGTCTCCAAACTCTGTACCGTAATCGATTCCACCTGATCGCCCTCACTCGAAGCGGACACAGCTTTATGCCGTAAAAGAAGTGTCAATTGCTTCCCGCTGCGATAGGGAGCCAGCATCGATTCCAATACAGAGAGCGCCACGCGGGGTTCGTGACACAGCCGCGACACTCCCCCGTCTCCAGGATTGAGATGGATTCGCGCGCGGGCGTCCGCTGTTAGCGGATAGTATTGACGGTAGTACGCCCGGATCCCTTCCCGCAGCGCCCGGTATGATTGCGTCGCGCCGAACGATTCGATCCACGGATGCTCATCCGGTGGAACCGCTTGCTGCGTCATCTGCCCGCCGATCCAATCGGTTTCTTCGGTCATAATCACCCGCAGCCCATTCCGCAAAGCCGCCAACGCCGCCGCGCAGCCCCCCAATCCTGCGCCCGCGATCACTACATCCGCCGAAAGTTCCTCCGGCTTTCTCTGCTTAATAGCCCGTGACCGCCGCGAAGAATCCCCTTCCTCCCCCATCGCCACCATACCCGGAACAGCCAATCCCATTCCCGCTAAAAATTTTCTCCTGTCCATAATCAACCTCAATCATTTTAATGTTCATTTCATTTCAGTAATTATATTCACATTCGTTTGAGGGATCGAAGCCAATTTCTCTTTAAGCGCTTTTTCACGTTGCTTAAGTTTCTTTGTATCGATGTTTTGAGAATCACAAAAACGAATCAATTCTTGTAACGCGGTTAATGAATTTGGATTGGTCTCAACCGCTTTTCGATAACATTCCAACGCTTGTTGATACTTCCCATCCAGAATGAATAGATTTTGCTTGATTGAATAGAGTGTATTGATGATTCGGATCGATTCGCAATGTTCGTTCAATGATTTGTTTCGCTTTTGTATGTTCTCCCAGCGAGAGGTAGACCAATTGCAATGTATTTAAATATTTCACATCTCGTGGGTGGGTCTTGACTTGCCTTTCCGCGATGGGAACAACGTTCTCCAAGCGCATCGAATTCGAAATCATTACACGCAATAGAAAATCCACTTTCCCTGGATTCTCCAGGACAGAAATCACCGATTGAATATCAATCTTTTTTTCAATGAGCAGCGCGGCCGCGTTCTTCATTTCATCGTTTTGTATATATGTATACATCAAGGCAAGCAGAGGCCGGAGTTTCTGAGGCGAATAGTTCGCTTCCCGCTGCCAGAATGTTACTGGATCGGCAAATTCCATATTCCGTTTGACAGTGAATAAAGGATAAACAATAAAAAGCAGGCTGAAGGTATAGAGAATTACAGCATTCCACCTTCGCTTCCAGTGATAGAGACACGCAAAAACAAGAACTTCAATCATCAACGCGTAACCAATACTCGGTAAATACACTCTCCGTTCCGCCACTATATCATATAGAGGAATAAATGAAGACGTGGGGTCCAATCGTTATGAAAAACCATAGAATCCCATAAAAGAGCAGTGGAAAACGTTTTCTATATTGATATCCCAGAAAACCGATTGAACCAATAACAATAAAAGACAATAAAATCCGGCTATCAAAAATAGTAGTAACCAGATCGAACTGAGGATCGTATTGTAAGTGAATGGGAATCAACAAACGGGGAATATAATACGTTCCAATCACGGTGATTTGCGTTAAAAGATTGATATAAGGCGAACGTACTTCCGCGTCCGGTATAGAAAGAATCGAACCGCCGGTGAGATAGCGCAAAAAGAAAAAACAACATAAAACAATACCGAACGGCAGAAGCATTGAAAGAAGTATTTTTCTTGTTTCATATTTCCCGCTGACTTGATTTTCTATCCAAAAAAGAAGAATGCACATAACCGGGAGTGTAACAATAATCTCTTTGGCGCCGGCGCCAAGAAAAACGAAAAAACCACACACAATCGATGTGAGTGAATAGATCCAAAACTCATTTTTTCTTACTCTTGCTCGATCGATCAACCGTTTCCATACATTCATACTTACAATCATTCCCGCCAAGAAGGCAATAACCGCAAGAATGTTGGAGCGGGAAATGATATGAGAAACGGGCTGTGTATTGATCGGATGCAGCGCGAACACAAACGCGCCTATCCATCCATACGGAAAGCCGGCTTCATGATTACTATGGATGAACTTGAATACGCTTCTGATAAAATAGTAACATAGTAACGTTGCCGTAATGTGCAGTAGAATATTCGTGCAATGGAATCCCCACACAGCCCCTTGATAGACACTCCAATCCACCATGAACGAAACTTGCGTCCAAAATCGTGTTCAACCAATATCCGGAAAAGCAACGATGGAATATTCGTAAAACTTTTAATCGCTGGATTCCGGTAAATATATTGAGCGTCATCATAAAAAAAAAAAGAAAGAGAGCGCGCAAGGAAGGAATGGTAAGCGCAAAAAACGATCAAAGAAAGAAATGATAGAGAAATCATACGATATGAACGTATGGTTTTTTTAATAAACGGAAAGTTGAAGACAATGTCTTGGATAACTGGTCCATATCACTCTATTTTCATTCTTTGATCAATTGATTTATTGTCAAAATCTAGATTATTTGTTAAGTGAGCACATTCCAATATATGAGCTCACTTTTTTGTCTAAATCAGCATGGGTAGCAAGGGCAAGGTTTTTCATCTGCCCTTGTATAATTCCATATTGCGTTTGTAAGGTTCAATTCCCGGCGTCATTATGCTTTCTATTATAAATAATAGTATATAAGATTTCTTTTAAGAACTCACTTACCGGATGAACTCAAAATTTTACAAGTTTTTTGCAATAAAAAAAAGAAGCGTTCCTGCGAATTTCATTGCAGGAACGCTTTCGTACAATCAACTGTTTGTTATTCGATCAATCAACGAACCGGTGTCGGTGTCGCTGTCGGTGTCGCTGTCGCAACCGGCGTTGGAGTAACGGTTGGCGTTGGCGTTAGCGGAACCGTCAAGACCGGAACCGAATTGAGCGCGTTGGGTACTTCCACTCGATTCTTCTTTAAATTCGACGGGTCCCGCATTCGGGAACGGGCCTACTTTCGCTCCCTTTTTAGGTATTGCGAATACGGTAAATTGATAGGATTTCCCAAATTGGGGACCTTGTCTGAATTTATTATCTAGGAACCGCGTTCCTTCACGCCACTCGAAGTAAGTCGTTTCCCCATCTTTCGTCCGTCCCAGATATTGGGGAGCGTTCATATTCCCCACATCCAGAACGTAGATGTGATACGACTTGACATCATCAACATCCAGATCCCACTGGATGACTAATGCACGATTGGACGCGGGATCTTCATCATAAGAATTACTCAAATCGACCGATGATTCCAAATCATCCGTCACGATGACATTCGTGCTGGGTATAACGACTGACTCATCAAGTTTAAACTCAACTGGCCCTGCGTTTTGGAACGGACCGGCGTAGGGCGCGCCTGAGAGAATCGCGTAAACGTAGAATTGATAGCTTTTCCCAAATTGGGGGCCGTATTTGAATTCTCCAGATAGGTATCGCGTTCCTTCCCGCCATTGGAAGAGATTTGTATTCCCATCTTTTGTATGGCCAAGATATTTGGGTTTATCCGCATTGCCTACATCCAACACATAGAGATGATAACATCCTGACATTCTGAAGACCTAAATCCCATTGGATCGTCAATTCACGATCGAGTGGGGAATCCTCATCATAATGATTGCTTAAATCTTCAGTAGATTCATCATCATCCGTTACAATGACATTGGTGCTGGGCAGGACGATCGAATCATCGACGATGTATTCAACAGGCCCCGCGTTTTTGGAACGGCCCCTCGTTTTTCGCGCCTTGGATTAAAGCGAAAACGTAGAATTGGTACGTTTTCCCGTCTTGAGGGCCATGTTTGAAGTTTCCAGATAGATACCGCGTCCCTTCCCGCCATTGGAAATAGTTCGTATTTCCGTCTTGTGTCCGTCCAAGATATTTGGGTAAAAACGCCTCCCCCACTTCCAAAACATAGATATGATACATCTTCACATTGGGTATATTCATGTCCCACTTAATGGTCAATTCTCGATCGTATGGAGAATCCTCATCATAGCTGTTACTCAAATCTTCCGTCGAATCAAGATCGTCTGTGACGATGATGGTTGGCTCTTCCGGTTCTGGTTTGTAGGCTTCATTACAGGACCAACATAAATCCGCCATACAGAAATCAGAGCCTTCCATCGTAATCGTGTGAATTCCTTCTTCACTGGCTAACCAAAATATCCTGTTCATCCAAGGAACTCGTCGCAATCGCGGAATCGACTATTTCATCGGTTTCACTATAGGCGTCAAAACGGACGCTTTTTTCCGCTGAGTTAAGGACATCCGTTTCATCAAAACCAACAACCAACCGTATTTTGACCGATTTCGGGCCGCTTTCTTCACAAACGTTATCCATGATAGGCGATCGTGGCTGGGTTCTCTGAATTCGTGGTGGGAACTTGAATGTCTAGACCTTCATCGCCCGAACAATCCACCACATTAAGTCCAAGAGAATCGCCTTCATAAATTTCGAATGGCCACAGTTCCAACATAGGAACACCTTCAACCGACTCCTCGGGCATCTCAACACAAACCATATCTTCCGGACTCGGTGGCAAGGTTTCATCGACCGTGAACAGTACTTGTTCCCCGGAAGAAAATGGGCCGGTGTTGGGGGCGCCCCGGCGGATAAAGTAAACATAAAATATATACGATTTACCATCTTGAGGCCCATTCTTTGAATGGAGCGCTTAAAAAACGAACTCCCTCTTTCCAAACAAAATAGGACGTATCATCACCAGTTTGCCCTAAATAAACCGGCCTTCCTGTCTGATTAACCAATACATATACATGAACATTCTTGACATCTTCAAACGGATGGGTCCAACGAACCACCAATTCTCTTTTTGTGGGGGCATCAATATCTTCGCCCCCACTCAGATCCTCTACGGTATACGTGTTATCCGTCACGGTCACAGAAACCTGTGAAGTTAGCGCATAACAAGGATCTAAACCCGAGAAAATCAAAGAAAGCGCAAGAAATGAAAAAATAATCGCGATTCGACTTCTTTTAACCATGATGTCTCTCCTTTAGATGCATAAAAGTCAATATTTTGGATAGTCAACAACGCAATTGAAAATAGAATAGAAGGGAAAATGGCATCAAAATTCAAACTAATATATAACAAAAAAAATCTTTTTTGTCAATCTTTTTTAAGTTTTTATTGTAAATTTTTATTTCAATATTCATTAATTAATATCACTATGCCTCATTGTGGTGGCTTTCATTTCATGGTATGGTAGCTGAAATTGATCTCTCTGGAGGTGGATCGTGAAACCCAAACAAGCGTTCACATTAATCGAACTTCTAATCGTAGTAGCCATTATCGGAATCCTGGCCGCCATCGCCGTGCCCAATTTTTTAAATGCCCAGATCCGCGCCAAAGTCGCCCGCGCCTTCTCGCGGATCAAAAAACGATGGACACCGCCATTCAGCAGTACATGCTGGACGAAAACGACAATCCCCCCCACTCGCACGCCCCGAATCAGAATTATTGGCTCACCACGCCTGTGGCGTATTTATCCTCGTTCCTATACGATCCATTTCAAGACACACCGATCGCGCAGGATTTCTTTGGCTCCGATCTTCAATATCACAAAAAACAGTATCACTGGGACCCACTCGATACGAGATACTGGTCGAGCCTCTCCCTGGATAACAATCGATCCCGAACGCGAGCCGGAACTCGGTCACTGGCTCAAATCCATTGGGATCATCTTCGGCATGGGCCCGTCTATGAAATACACGGGCTACTCAGAATTCACCTTCGGCGTCGCCTTCATCCCCTACGAGCCTTCAAACGGATTAATCAGTTTAGGAATCATACGGCGCTATGTTCCGGGCAAACCAAAGGTTTAATTATGCGCTTTTAATGTGCTTGGAAGAATGAATCAATGTATTGAAGGAGAGATTTTAAATCATCATTTATGAATCAAAAAAACAAGATTCGTTGGACATTAAGGATAGGTGGTATAGGATAGGTAAAACTTTATCTGTTTAAAATTCCTCCAATATTTTTGCCTCTCTAAAACTTTGATGACATTAGCTTTCACAGAAGCATTGAGTAAGAAAAAAAAAATCGATCTTTCCCTATACAAAATCATATAACCTTTGCTATTCTATATATGGTTTTATGAATTTTCGTAGGTATTGATGAATATTAAGCGGCAAATCATGTAAAAATGGAGGTGTGATTAATAATGGTAAGAAGTAAAAGATCAACCAATATAGACTCCAATCCTACACCAAAAATCTTTAATCCAACGAAATTGATACAGGAATACAACAAATTAATCAAGCAAAACAAGAAAGCAATTAATTTAATAGCTTTTGGCGACTCCTGGTTATCGTTCCCCAGGCAGAAATACACTTACAGAATTGATGAATATTGGTGACTATAACGTTATTAAGCGAGTCGAAAGTGGAGAAGAAGCGATCAATTTGTTAAGTGGACAAGAGAAATTCGATTTCATTGAAGTAATAGAAAAATGTTCTGCGCAAATCATATTGTTTTCTGGTGGTGGGAACGATATTGTTGGGCGTTATGATTTTGAATTATTTCTTCAAAAGTCTAAATCTCAAGAATCATTCCACAAATATCTATGTTTTGATCGAATTAAAAGACGGCTTAATCAGATTGAAAATGCTTATCGAGATTTGGTCGATTACACTCTTACTTTCTCAAAAAGTAGAAGAACAATAAAAATCGTAACTCATTCGTATGATTATGCTTATCCAAGAAATAAAGGTGTTGATTTATAAAACACCCTTTGGGAAAATTGTACTAGCCGGCCCCTGGATGTATCCATATTTAGAAAGAAACAATATTCCAAAAAAATTCCATAAACGAATAGTTTGAATTTTTTGATTGATTCCTTTGCAGATAGGTTGTATAAAATTCAAAAGGACTTTCCTGATAGATTTTATATTGCTCAGACTCTCGATACGCTGGAAGAAAAAGATTGGCAGGATGAACTCCATCCAACAGATGAAGGCTTTAAAAAAATTGCAGAAAAAGTCCATATCTGTATAAAACGAGCGTTAGGCTGATTTGTACAAAGCGCGAATATCCTCCCTACTCGTATACTCTAAACCATTACTTTTGGCTCAAATCCATTGGGATCATCTTCGGCATGGGGCCGTCCATGAAATACACGGGCTACTCAGAATTCACCTTCGGCGTCGCCTTCATCCCCTATGAGCCTTCAAACGGATTGATGAGCCTGGGAATCATACGCCGCTACGTCCCCCGGCAAACCGAAAGTATGATTGCGAATATGAGTGTTGCGCGGAATGTAAATGAATTTTTTTAGAGAAGAAAATAAAGGTTTCAATCTTTTTTATCTGAATCTGGATAGCCGTGATGATTAATATATTCAGGATAGGCGTCATCAAAGTGGAAACCTTAATTGAATTGAGTCAAAATCCTGTCCATCCTTCAATCCTGATTATCAAGATTCATACAAAAAAATAGGATAGGCCAACATTAACCTACCCTATTCAATTTCAAGCGACACGAAAACCAATCAATTTCTAATACAACGCCCACTCCTCAACAGAAACATCAAACGGCGCGCTATAATGCGCAATGATCCGCTCTTCCGAAAGCGCGATATCGTAGATAGCCACTTCATCGATATAACCGTTGAAATTATCTCCCTGATCGGAACCGCCGATGTGCAACTCATTCCCATCACCGATCGCCGCTTGACCCGCTTGCGTATCCATAAGTTCCCCATCTAGATACACCCGCATTTCCGGTACCGAATTATCATACACAAAGACCGCGTGATACCATTGATCGGTCTGATTGGGAACCGTCGTTGCCGGGCGGGTGGAATATTCCGAGAAATATTCCAATTGTTCGGGATTGTAAGCGTAGATCATAGCCTGCTGCGTGTTGCCCGCTCGGCGGAAACAGCAGGTAGGATTGAGAACTGAGACCGATTGGATTCATCCATAGTTCATAGGTGAACGATTCAAAGGGATACAGAGCCTCCGCTTCGTAACTGGAAATCCGCCCACTCAGCGCGTAATTGGATGGATCTTTCGGACCGGTCACATAACGCACGCCGCTGGGAAGCAAGTCGTAGAGTCCCATTTCATCATTGAAATCATCCTCAAACCGCCAGTACACCTTCGGTTCATCCGCCAGAACCGCGGCGGGATAGTCATCCGGAAACGCGGCGTTGTAATGCGCCTCAATCTGTTCGGCCGTAAGCGCGTGTGTATAAATGGCTATTTCATCGATTTCTCCATTAAACACATTCTCTCCGATCGCCGTCCGGGTCGCTCCGATATAGATCTCTTCATCATGACCAGGAAGGATAAACTCAAGATAACTCTCTTGCCGGCTCACTTCCTGACCGTCTAAATAGGCGATGATGGCGGGAATATCTTCATTGTATACAAAAACAATGTGATGCCATCCTTCAGTGTTATCCGGCAGTTCAATCGACGGGGGTTCAGAGCCGAATTCTTGAAAGGAAGAATAGAATTCCAACTGGTTTTCAGTCATGTTATACACCAAAGAATTTTGACCGCTTCCCACCGGCGCGCCCGAACGGCGCATTAACACGTAGGTTCCCCCCTCATTCGAACCGTTCACATTGATCCACATTTCATAAGTGTAGGAAATCAGATCAAAGAGCTCGATCGCTCCAAACGACGCCGCCCACGCCTGGCCTCCATTGGTGGAAAACGCTTGCGTTCCAGAACCTGGGCCGC
>CAXXSM010000112.1:0-53074 GCA_963663405.2 bacterium
GAACGCGAAATCTTATACTTGTGGCAAATGCTTTGGATGGAAACTCTTTCAATCCATACTTCACGAATGATCTCATAATTTCTGACAATCGGATCGTCCTCCAAGAAATAAGGCGTAGAACTCGCATGCTGAGCCATCCCTTGAGTGACTTTGGCTTGTAAACCCTTGAAATATTCTCTGCATTTCGGTGATAGAATCATGCCTGAATTATACCATGCTAAACGCAACAAATCAACCCTAAAATTACCATGCTAAACGCACATATTTTGCTGGAAATTTCCCCTTATTTTTCCTGAAATAGGGGAGAAATGGGGATTCTGGATAGTAACAGAGATGACGATTGAAAAGGAAAATACCTATAAACTCTTTCCAGTCAGTATGTTACGCTGAATTTGCACTATTGTTTAGGTGTATTCAAAAGTAGCATATTTAAAGAATTGCTTAAAATTAATATGTGCGTTTAGCTTGGTAAGTTCCCAGGCTAAACGCACAGTAGAGAAGTCTTGCTTAGGCTTTAAAATAGGGGTATTTTGAAATTAACAGATCTTTGCTGGATCAAAAAGTGTCCGGAAAAACTGGGGAGAATGGTCTGTAAATACACCACTTTATTCAAAAGAGAAAAACATCGGCTATAGATAGAACGTATTCAGGACAAGGCTATCATTTGTCCATGCGAATTACAAGAAAAATATGGAGAATGAAGAGAGTCTAATGATTACGCCCCAGTTGATCAGTTACATTGCTCCATCCGCCCCCGCCACGCGCCGTCCAGCGAGCGGAGATGAACCGTTTCTCCGTCCTGAGGTGGGATTTACTCCCCGATGGTTTCATACTGCGTTAGGGATCGATTTCGATAGGGAATGGCATACGAATCCTGCGTACCGCCGCGAAACGATCATCGCCATGCGCAGTGAATTACAGCGCCGCTTTTCCCATACAGGAATTAGCGAGTCTATACCGTTGGATCTCCTGACGGGAACATATGGGGCTTGTGTAGTTGGAGCGATATATGGTCTTTCTATCCTATATGCAAAAGATCAATGGCCGATTTGCGAACATAAATATTTGACGGATGTGGAAGCCGATCGTTTGACTCCGCCCGATCTGGATGTTAATCCATTCTTCCAGGAACTAATGGATCAAGCTGAGTGGATCGCAAAAAACGAAGGTCGTATTGAGGGCTTCATCAATTGGCAGGGCGTTCTCAATAACGCCCACCGTCTGCGCGGTGAAGCGCTTTTCTTCGATCTGATAGAACATCCGGATCGTTGCCGCCGCCTCTTTAGTTGCGTGTGTGAGACGATGATCGAAGCGTGTAAACGGCTGCAAAATCGGCAGCGTGAAAGCGGTGTGGAGACCGGATTTTTCACGGTCAGCAATTGTTTGGTGAATATGGTTTCCCCCGCGCATTATCATGCACTTCTTTTGCCGTTTGACCGGCGCATCGCCGAAGAATTCGGCTGTATTGGAATCCACAACTGCGCATGGAACGCCGATCCCTACATAGATGATTACGCTTCTATCCCACACCTTAGCTACATCGATATGGGTATGGAATCAGACCTGCCCCGCGCCCGGAACTTGGTTCCCCACGCTCGCCGCGCCATCATGTATACGCCTATGGATCTAGCCAATAAAGCACTCCGTGATATAAAAACGGATTTGGAACGAATCGCACGCGAGTACGGCCCCTGCGATCTCGTTTTTGCCGACATTGATGATCACACACCGGATCGGCGTGTTCTGGAAGTGTTAAAAGAATGCGAAACGATTTCTAAAACGTATAGAAAGGGAACATATCGCAATCCGTAAATACAAGGTCTTAATTGTAAAACTTTCTCCTCTGACCTCTTGGTTGTTCGAGAGGTGATCTCACACCGATTGTTCAATCATACACATCCCAGCTGATTATATTCGAAATTCTGCAAATCTTCATCTCCTGTCTTGACACGCTTTTAAAGTTAAGTAATATGATTTTAAAATTCGTAATACACTATTTTTTTTATTGGTAAGGCGTCATGCCGCAGTTACACTCCAGTTTTACACTCATAGAACTTCTTATCGTTGTCGCCATTATTGGAGTTTTAGCCGCGATCGCTGTGCCAAATTTCTTAAATGCTCGGATGCGAGCGCTTGTTACGCGCGCCCAGGCGGATTTAAAAAACTGCTCAACTGCGATTGAACAATACGCGTTAGAATATGGTCACTATCCCTGTTATCGAAATCCGTTGGACGAGGTCACTGCGCTGAGTGGCGCGGCGGTAACCTATTTACCGATCAATCTCACTACACCGGTCTCCTACCTCTCTCAGCTGCCGCTAGATCCGTTCCCACCTCAATTTCAGGCCTCCTGATCTGGGGGATATTGATCTGACACCAATTGGTAAACGAGACGTAGATTCGTGCCAGGATAAGTGGTTTCGGTTTCATTCAATTGAGCGGCCAAATGACGGGCGGCTTGATCGGACAAGCGGTTGGTCAAGTGATGGAGCCGAATCGTGAGAATCTCTTTTTCTTCATCGGGAATCAGATCCGCCTCGGTGGTCATGATTTCCCGCGCCAACGAACGCGCATCATCCCCCCGGCTTAACACTTCCCTCAACACAGACACCATCGCCGTTTCCGCCCGATACGCAATCATTCGAATCGTATCCATGAATTGTTTCTTCGCTGGAGCCAATTGGTGAAATTTTGCCTCCTCTGGCAAGTCCACAAACGCGATATGCTTTTTCGTTTGCTTCCGGCTCCGCTTGAACTCATCGAGTTGTTTCTCCATCCCTCCGATCTCTTCAAGGAGGGCGCCTTTCTGGATTTCATAGCATTCGATCTCTTTCGGATCGGAGGATTCCTTTAGGACAAGGGCGCCGAATTCCGCTTGCTTTCGAGTCTTTTTCCCCGCCAGGCTTTTGATCTGACTTTCCAATTTCCGGTAGGCCGGATTCACCACCTTCATCGTCTCATCCGGCAAGACCGTTTCATACCCGATAAGTCCATCTAAATGATAGTGTTCCATCATGTAGCGGAAGAAGTTTTCCTGACACCAACGTGAGAACATATGGGCCGCTATTTGACTTACATCTGATGTATAATCCGTACTGATCACAGCGGTTTGATGCCCCGTATCCCCCAACTTGCGAATCTCCCGCAGCCAGATTCTCCCTCCCAGAAAGACGCCTCTCTCAGCCAAGCGCATTGGCGATTCATGCACACCAGGCAGACGCACATTCACTGTCTCGAATTCTGAAACTGGCCAATCTTCTCCCTGAAACTTGCGGTACGTTTGACAGGCGATCCGCGAATCCCACATCTGAGCGAAGAACTCAGGGCTATAGCCTTCCCGGTCGAACACCAGGATGAACCGGTGGAAATAAGGATTGGATTCGAGGGTTTCGGCTGTGGGTTGATGGGGAACGTCTTGGAGCAACTGCGGGACTATGTCCCGTTTGAGCATATCCAACAAGCCGGTGGTGAATGGAGTGCTCACCACAAAAAAGGGGCGGCCTTCCTGGTCGTTCACCCAATAGTCGGTAAGTCCACGCAAACATAATCGTTGACGCGCGACATAGCGGCGGGGCAGTTTCGTTTGCGAACCGTGATAGACGCGGACATGACCATCGACATATAAAACGCCCGCCGCGTCCGGATCCGCCTCCATCCACTCCCGGGACAATTCGTCCCCCCATTCTTTGATCTGGTCTGGTTGGGCGAGAATTTTGATTTTTTCCCGCAGGGTCCGCACTTCGGGAATTCGATCTAAGCCCAGTAACTTGCCCCCTTCCCCCGCGGGATGATAGCGCAACTGTTCTGGCGTTTTGATCCGCGTCAACGCCATGAAAGCCAACACAATAAAAATGTGGACGCAACTGTAAAATCCTTTGGGGAGAGAAAAGTTCTTCGAGACATTCTTCAGCAGCCCGTTGGCGAGTAACGCGGGCATCGCCCATAACACGCCGCCTTGCGCCACATCCAATTCCGTCTCGAAACGAGTCGGGGCTTCCTCCAACTGCCCGGTCGCCGCGCAGACCCGCTCCACCATTCGCGTACAGCCCATCCCCATCGCCGCTTGGCTGTCTTCTACGCTTCGCTCGCTTTTCGGGCGGCCTCCGGTCCGGCATCGTTTTTTTTAGCGGCTCCACCAGGCGGCCGGCTTGGATCGCCTTATTCAACGTATTCCGCTTAAGGCCCAACTGATCGGCGATCTCCGCTCGAGAGAGCCCCTCGTTCAAGAACTCTTGCGCTTGCTGGAGGACGTCTTTTGTCAAGACATGCGCGCCTCGCGTTCGAGGCGTTTCAAAAAACGCCGCCGCTCCGCCTTTCCGGTATTTCTTGACCCACCGCTTCACGCTGATCGCGCTCACGCCAAACGCTCGGACAATCTCCATTTGCGTGCATTGCCCGTTCACGACAAACTGACTGGTAATCAAACGGAAACTCTTTTGATCGGTTTCTGGATGCGTGTAAATAGGAAAGGCGCCATGAAAATAATAGACCGAACCGTCCTGCTTCCGGTACGAGAGTACATCGGTGATGTAGCCTTCCTCGACATCGGCAAAGTGGGGTAAGAATTCTTGCGGCATCAACTGGGCTCCTTTTTGGATCGATCGTTTTTATCCCCAAAAAGGTATCTTGCCAAAATCATCAACTCTACGGAATCCCCCGGCCCAGCTCAGGAGGTCTGAATTTTTAGAAGACAGCGATGCAGATACAAGGCTTAAGCCATACAAATATGTTCATGGATACGATCAAATTTATAAAAATCAGCAATTTATTGGAGAGCACATCCGCATCCATTTTCATAATTTTTCTGGAATCAACGCAGGGGTGATGTGGCAGACATGGTCTCTGGGACCTGACCGTGTCGTGGCTCATGATGGAGTCCCTTATCATATGAGCAATGGGATTTTCAGTTACGGTGATATCTCACGTTTTGGTCCCTAATCACCCACTGGAATAGAATCTTAGAAGGAGAAACATGACTGCGCTGGTACGATTATCAAAGAAATGGAGCGCCGTCTTCCTGGCGGTTCTTCTATTGATCGTAATTCCACTCGACATCCGTTCTCACAGTGTATGGACGCAGCGAAACGAGCCGGGATCGTGGACCATTGCTCTGTACCATTGTGATGATGAAGAGATTGAAGAAGGCTCGTTTGTGCTCAGCGCCGATGGAAACGAATCACTGCATCTTGTCATTGGCTCAGCCAGTGAAGATTCAATGGGCTACTCGGACAATGTCAAGCATAATTTTTTACTAAGGTCACTGATTGGGTACTCAGAACAGCATTGTATCGCGAGTGGAGAGATTACTCATCCAACGGGTGATTTATCCATCGAGTTCTGGCTCCGTTTTATCGAACGCGGCGCGGATCTAGAAATTGGATTGTTGGAAGGCGTCACATTCCGGATTCGCATTGGTGATGAAGGAGACCGGTTTCAGCTTATGGGGGCAAATGTCACGGACGTTGACATCATGGATTACTGCGCGCCGGGATTTGAGAGTTTTCCCCCTGTTGGGAGTTGGCATCATTATGGGGTGACTCTCCATGCTCCGAATGTAGAACTAACGGAGACTGGGAATTACCGTTATGGCGATGGGTGTTATGCCAGGTTTTATTACGATAGCCATGTTGTTGGTTTCGTCGATCAGACGAAGCAGGACCTAACTGGCTTGGAATTCGCTCCATTTGTAAAACCCGCCATTCTCATCCACCACGGAACCATGTCGTTTGATGAGGTCATGGTAAGCGATGTGGATTGGAGCGATCCGGTTGGGCATGAAGGCAGTGGGCATGGGGGCATTAGCGTCGAACACGCGTTTGAAAATGGCAGGCAACCCGTCGCTGTTTCGAATTGGGATTTGTTTTAAACACAGAGATTATAAGGTAATGCGGATATTCATTGTCCGTTTTGAATAAATCATTTGTTTTCATTTTATTTTCGCGCACGGGGAAGCGCGGCGTCACATGAGAAATTGAATCATGAAAGGAAGGCGTGGATTCTTCCAAGTTGTTTCTATGGAACGGCTTGCAAGGAATCACGGCTTCAATATTTTTTAAAAAGGAGAGAAAAACGATGAAAAAACGATGTCTCGTAATAAGCGCCATTATAATGGCGGGAATGGTTCAATCCGTGTGCGCGCATTTCCCGATGTTGATTCATGATGCGCCTTTTGCCAGCGTCAATCAAATCGTCAACCTGATGTTCGCAGTGGGTCACCCCTACGAACAGGAATATGCAAATCCAGCTAAGCCGGAAAAAGTGACAGCAATATTTCCGGATGGCCAGATCGTGGACCTAACGGATACCTTGTCTCAAGGAACCTATACCGTCGATGAACTGACCGCGAATATTTACGAATTCACGTTCAAACCCGAAGAGCCTGGTGACTTTATCATCGCGCTGGATTCGGAGCCGGAATTTGGCCTAAACAATACGCTCCTTCAGGAATACTTAAAAATCTGCGTGCATGCGGAAGAACAAGGCGGATGGGATCAACGCACGGGTCAACCCATTGAAATCATGCCACTCACCCGGCCCTATGGAATCGAGGAAGGCTATGTCTTCACCGGTCAGGTCCTGAAAGGGGATGAGCCACTGGCGGGCGTAGAGGTTGAAATCGAACAATTTCTAACTCACGTGCCGGCTTTGGAAGATCTGCCGCCTGAACCATTAATCACCAAAGTAGTAAAAACAGATGCGAACGGTGTCTTCTCCCAAACGCTTCCACATCCCGGGTGGTGGATCGCGGCGGCGTCCGTCGAAGACGCGGGTGAAGTGACGAAAGATGGCGGAACGTATACTCTTAGCGGTTTGGCGGGGATTTGGATTCATGTCGAAGAAACCTTCATTCAACAGTTTCCTTCGGGAGTCCGGAATTGGCAGAGCCGCTAGTGAATTAAATAGATTGTGTGATGCAACATGCCCGTGGGAAGCGCAAATTCCCCAGCGTTTCCCACGACTTTTTTCCCTCTCATAACATCTCTCTTACATCGATCGATCCCTCCTGTGGATTCTCAATAGAAATCATTCTATACCGGCGCGCTGGAATATCAGAATCATTTTTTTTGAAAAAAGTAAAAAAAGGCTTGACACCCAAAACGTCTAGGACTATAGTTATAGACAGAACGGTAAAGAAAGGAAACTCTCATGCGAAAAAAACCGCCGGAACCGTTAACGCCCGCTGAATGGAACATCATGAAAATCATCTGGGAATTGAAATCCGCCGGTTCAAGAGAAATTTTCGAAATCGCCGGCAATCGGCACGATTGGGCGATCACGACCGTCAAGACGATCCTCGCCAATTTGGTGGAGAAGAAAATTCTCAAAACGAAAGTCACGGGGAATAAATATATCTACAGCCCCACCAAACCAGCGTTCAAAATGCTCGCTCAGGCCGCCGATACGCTGATGGATCGAAGCGTGAGCGATCTGAAGGGTAAACTCCTTTGCTATATGGTGGGGAAAACCAGGCTCTCGAAAAGTGAGATCGATGAATTGCAGAATTTGATTGACGAACAAAAAGAAAAGGAAAAAGAATCATGATCGATCCACAAACGGTGAATTCGATCGCGCCGGTTTGGGCTGGATGGATATTGGCGCGGACCGTTGATTCGACACTCGTGTTTCTTATCGCGAGCGCTCTATGGCTTCTCTTGCGAAACCGTGTTTCTTCACACGTTGGGTATATTCTCTTCCTTCTCGTACTCGTAAAACTGCTTTTCCCTATCCAATTCGCGTGTCCAAACATTGGGAAATGGAATCTAGACAGTGTCTCTTATTTTTCCAGCCTCCCGTTTTCCTTCCTCCTCCATGAAGGGGAGAATGCAGCTACGCAGAAAGAGAAATCATTTCCCAGCGATTGGAAAGAATCAGTATCCCTTACCAAGCGGGATCTATCTAATGAACGTGCCTATTGTGATCAATGTAATAGTGTGAAGAAATCAAATAAGGATTCATCCCACATTGTTTCCGCTGGAACTGTATCCAAAGATAAGCGGAATGTGTCTAAAGAAAAAATAGCGATTGGTGGGATAACGCGAAAGGAAGAACCTTCTCTTTTCGACACCATAGGATCGATTCAAAAAAACAATCGAAATACAACCATCGATGAAATCGTTCAGTCTCATGATAACAATAAATCCGTATCTGAATTCAAAAATGATGAAAATAGAATCCGCGAAGAGATGAGAATCGCATCTTTATTGAAAGAGGAAGAGGCCAATCCCAATCCACTTTCTTCCTTATCGATTGTATCGCTGATTATGCTGTTGTGGGGGATCATCACAATTCTCTTATTCGGCCGTTTCGTCTGTCAGGAATATTGTACTCACAAACGGATTCATCAGTCCGAGATTCTCGATCCAGATCAAATCCCAGTCGATTTTAAAGGCCTGCTCTCGATCGCCAATGTGAAACGCCATGTACGGCTTGCGACGAACTCTTGGATACAATCTCCTTTTGTTTACGGTATTTTTACTCCCTGCTTATTCATCCCACGGACTCTTTTTACGAGCAATTCTACGAATCAGATCCGGTGGATTCTCCTACACGAACTTGCGCATATCAGACGCTGGGATACAGCGGTCCGGTTGCTGCAGAAAGTGTGTCAATACCTTTTTTTCTTTCATCCAGCCGTTTGGCTGACGAATAAATGCGTGGATATGCAACGGGAATTTTCCTGTGATGACAGCGCCGTCCTGGGAACGAACGCGGCGCCCAGTGAATGTGGGAAAGGATTGATGGGAATCATTTTACAAGTAAATCGAGAGCCATTTTGGATGCCGTCTTCGATCGGCATGTTCAATTCAAAAACCATTATTAAGGAGAGACTCATGAGAATTTTAAATCCCAATCGTACACTTTGTTCCGGACTCTCGCTCCATGCGGGGATCGCTCTTGCTGCGCTGGCGCTGATCGTGATTCCATTTTCAACGATCGCGTCTACGGGAAAGGCGCAGGAGGAAACCAATGATGGCGCGTTTATTGTATCCGCGCCAAATCACGCGGAACCCGCGGAAACCGTGAGTGTAGCGTCAACTACTCAAAGCAGCGCAAGCGTCGTTCAAAGCAGTGCAAGCGCCGCCGCGGAGAAAACCACTGGTTCTCGTACCATATGTTCGTTTCCAACGGATGATTTCACTATTGTTAAAGAGAATCGATATGTGTGGAAGCGGTCTTTATCATTTCAATTTGGAAAAGTTAAATCGGTGGAATTCAAAACATTTGATGGCGATATCCAAATCAAAGCGCAACCGGATCCAAATATAAAGAACGTTGAAGTCGACGCGGATTTGATAATCCAAAAAAAGCCGGAAGTTGATGAATCCGAAGTATTGAAATACAAAGAACAATTCGATCTGGTTATTGAATCCAGCGATAAAGAGAAAGCGGCCGCCGTTGTCCATCGTCCAAAGCAAACGCCGAAAGGATTGAGTGCCACGGCGAATCTCTATGTTAAATTTCCCGCTGGACTTGATCTAACCGCGAACACGGGTGACGGTGATATATGTGTCGATGGTTGTGACTGCAAAATGTCGCTAAATTCGAAAGACGGGGATATTATCTCTAAAAATTGTGTGGGCCCGACCAGCGCCAATACGATGGATGGAGACATTCTGATCGAAAATACAGAAGAGAATATCCAAGCAGGCACAAAGGATGGAGATGTCATAATTAAAAACTGTCCAGGTCCAATACACGCCGATTCAAAGGATGGAGACATTAATATTGTCAATTCAGAAAATCCAATCCATGCGGAAACGAAAGATGGGGATGTGATTATGAAAAACTGTCCCGGTCCGATTCAGGCAGGCACGAAGGATGGAGATATCCATATCGTCAACGCCAAAGAGAAAATCCAAGCGGAAACAAATGACGGTGAGATTATTCTTGTTTTCGACGCCACTCCGGCTGATGGTTGCGTTATTGAAGCGAAAGAAGGAGAAATCAATATCGATCTGCCCGATGACGCGAATGTCAATGTCGCGCTTAAAACCCATGATGGATCGATTCATGTCCCTGAAAGCCGTTTCTCAGGCGTGAAAAAGGAAAAAGAGGTGGTTGGAAAACTTAACGATGGCGGCGTCAGTATTGTTGCGAATACGAAAGAAGGAGATATCACAATTCGTTGATGGTGTTGATGATTCACGTGATGTCTATCGTTTTTTTTAATAACCTTATAATTTAAGTCACGCTTCAAATTCATCCAAAAAGTTTATGTTGCCTTCCCATATTTTTAAATCTTCTCATTAACGCCTATTCTTTAATAATTCTTTATTAAAGTAATTGATTAGTGTATATAAAGACCAAGCATAGCGGCGTAACTTGTCTGTTTTTATAAATATTTCACTTTTTACTTTCAAACTGCTGTTCGGTATCTTTTTTCTTTGTTCTGATACCCCATGTGAAAGTTTTTTTTAATTTTCCAGGTTTTACCCATAATTCAGAGCCAGCCTTGAGTTTAAATACGTATTCCCATGGCTTACTATCTTTTGGTCTTAAGATGATATCGGCAGGTAGGTATGGTTTGATGGCTGGATGTTCGATCCAATGAGGTTCAATCTGCTGATACTGCGTCCATCCTAATCCAGCATGACAGAGTTGCCAAAAACTCCCATCCTGCATTTCGAAGACAAGAGGCTTGCCTTTTTCTTTTAGTTCGAATTCCCAAACCCGGACAAGGCGGTGTTTTTGCTTCAATTTTTGCTTAAGTTCTTTAATCATGTCTTTATCGGGGAGTTGTTCCTCTTCTATACCAGATAGAATGCAGTTCAGGCTGTCCTCTAGTATTTCATCCGTAAGGCCCAGTTCGTTATATTTACTACGAAACCAGCAAGATATGTCTTCATTCAATTTTGAAAAGATTTCGCTGTAATCATCAAGTTCCTTTATGAGTTCGAAAATGTCATCTGTGCGGAACATATACTGTACCCCAAAATTCGGACAGCCATCTAAGGTAGGTTACCTCGAAGCCGACAATAGGTAGAAGAGGTGAACCAAATGATGAAAATGCGAAAAAATTTTGATGGAGCGTTCAAAGGCAAAGTGGCACTGGAGGCAATCAAAGGAGAGAAGACCTTAACCCAGATAGCGAGCGATTACAAAATTCATGTGAGCCAGATTCGACAGTGGAAAAAGCGCCTGTTGGAAGAAATCCCAGGCTTGTTTTCACGCAAGCAAGAAAAGAGTCAAGCGGAAGCCGAAGAACTGACGTCGGAACTTTACCGCCAGATTGGGCAAATGAAAGTCGAACTTGATTGGGTAAAAAAAAAGTCTAACGTGCTCAGTTAAGAAAAGACGAAGTTGGATCGAACTAACTAATTCTGAGATTTCAATAAAGAGGCAATGTGAATTGCTGGGGTTGTCTCGTTCAGGATTTTATTATCAACCCGTGGGCGAATCAGCCGAAAATGTAGCGCTGATGAACCTGCTTGATGAACAATATACCCGGACACCGTTTTACGGAATTCGGAAAATGCAGAAATGGTTGAGAACTCTAGGACGGGTTGTGAATAAGAAACGAATCGGTCGTTTAATGCGAGTGATGGGCTTGGAGACGATCTACCCGAAGCCTCGTTTGAGCCTCGGAAATGTTCAGCATAAGAAATATCCATACCTGTTGAAGGGAGTGAAAATCGAAAGACCCAATCACGTGTGGAGCACCGATATCACCTATATACGTATGCGCCAAGGATTTGTTTACCTGGTGGCGATCTTAGACTGGTTTAGTCGTTATGTGGTGTCATGGAAAGTCTCCACTTCGATGGAGGTTGACTTTTGCCTCGAAGCGTTGGAGATGGCTTTTGAAATTGATAAGCCAACGATCTTCAACAGTGACCAAGGCTCTCAATTCACAAGCACGGATTTTACGAGTCGCTTGAAGAAAGAGAGGACTCTCATCAGCATGGATGGAAGAGGCCGAGTGTTCGATAATATTTTCGTCGAACGGTTATGGCGGTCAGTGAAATATGAGGAGGTCTATATCAAAAGTTACGAAACGGTGAATGATTGTGTGCGCGGACTAACGGATTATTTTCAGTTCTACAATAATGAGCGTCTACACCAAGCCTTGGGATATAAGACGCCGCTTCAGGTTTATAGAGAACACTAGAAAACTTGACGGTCCAAGAACTTTGCGTTTGAGTTTTTTAAGGCATTGGCAAATGCTCTGGATTATCTTGAAATGATCGAAAAAAGGGGATGATCTGATACGTCTCCCTGACGGCAATCCGTCGCACACGCACCAGGATATCCCTTGACCGGTTGCTCTACAGCAGAACCGATCTCCGTTTCTCCTGGTAGTGTATAATATCGGAAAGTTTTATGAGAATCTGGAATCATCATGATTTCCGGATCCCAAATAAGGAGACTTGAGTTGAACGAAATCGAGGTTGAAAACCTACTTTAAATTTCCTTGATTCCTGTCTTGACAATGGGGTACACCTCAGATGTGAGCGCCTGGACTGTTTTTCGCTAGTGTTACTGTCTGGGCCCCCACACCGCAACCCGCTTCCAAAACTAGGCTTCCGGGGGGATAGCCTGTATCGGAATGGAGTAAATCGGCGAGTGTCGACGCTTGGTCTTGCAGGCGGATATTTTCTCTCGGATCGTATCCATGAACGTATCGGTTTTCCATGTTCTCCTCTGCTGGATCGAAGGGATGTAGCAATGTCCATCTGCTTTCTAACGATTGAGATTACTGGAGATAACGAATGAGTATATGGAAAAGCGCTTATAAACCGGAGTGGAAAAATAATAAAAAGAGCGCCAAATTAAGGCGCTCTTTCCAAATCGAAAACATCAATTACATAAATTTAGAACACGGACCAATCCACAACATTGGAACCGTCTCCTAAAGGATCGTCACTCGTGAACCGCATTTCCCGGAAAAATTCAACCTGGGATTCATTCGCTTGATCCCAACGCTGGAGGTGGAATTGTTCATCATCCCAATCGACCCAATTGATGTTAAATCCAATCGGCTCATCCGGCTCAAAGGATGGGAACACCCCCCAGGGGAATTTGATCTCCTGAACGTAAGACGTGTGCTGTTCGGGAGGATTATCATCCAATTGCACGGCGCGTTCGATCTGGTCGATAATCGCTTTTTCCGCATCGTCTTCGGTATTAAGCGCAGAACGGAAGAGCGCGTAATCCAAAGGCAATCCATTGGCCATGACTGGCTCCATGTCGAATTCTTCTTTGATGATCACCGCGTCGATGCTAAATGCGGATTGGAGATCAAATTCCGACGTCTGGTCATCATTGATATTATAGGGAAGCCGATCATTGTCGTTATCGAACCAGATCTCAATGCCGTCATTAGTGAATCCAGGCTGGTTATTAATGTCCCGTTCGGGGTATGAACTTTGAAACCAGCCAATCAGGTCATCCGTCACAATGTTTAAAAGATAAAAACCTGTGTCATCCCACCCGATATACGTGGTCGCGGTGAAATCATCTTCACTGGTTTCATAATTCGCATTGTTGCTGCAGAGCACTTTGTTGGGATCAAACTCAAAGTGATCGCCTGTCGTCAGCGCGTCTTCTTCAAACGCGTTATCAGTTGGATCGCTGCTAAATTGCTGCCCTTCTGGAACATCCAACATCGTGGCCGGATCTCCGAAAGCGTCCAAAGGCCAGTCGGATGGATCACCATCGATCGTTATTTGGATCCCCGCCGCAAATTTCCGGCAGTTGATAAACCGGTCCTGCGCCAAAAGAGTATCCGCGGCCAAACAAAAAACGAAAAGAAACGCACAAAAATATATCAATCGATAATCTCTCTTCATCATATCCTCCCCTGGTGTATATGAAAATGAGTTTCCGAGACTTGCTCGTTCACATTCGCTCCCGCAACACATTTTCATCTGTGGTTATGGTCTCGATGATGCTGGTTTATTTAGAAATCATGAGTCAGTTTAAAGGATCTCTAATGGGATGTCAACAATAAAAATGGCTTAATCGAAATTTTATTTTAGGGCTATGAATCAGGATTGCATGATGGGTAAGAGGACGATATCTACGTCGTAAGAGCATTTCTCTTGTTGTGAGGCGCATACAATAGAATTAATTAAAGGTTAATTCATGGAATTTTTAGTTGAATGAATCCATCCAGTTTCCGTTTAAGATGGATCGTGAGAGCCCGTTATGAAATGTTGTTATGGCTCCTCGGTCTGTTTTTTTATGATCTCTTTTTTCTGCTTGCGCAGTTTTCTAGTTTGCATCTGCCAATATTTCAGTTCTTCTTCTTGAGATAACCGCTCTGTTTCTTGTCTGCACCGATCGGCGCCTTTCTGTTTCATCTCTACACAATCAAACTTCTTATTCATATCGAATCACCTCCGGTGGTGAAAAGATTGAGATTGATGGATAGCCATTTAGAGCATTGACGGCATTGTATAGAGGAATTTTATTATAGTGTACGATATGTTTGAAATTCCAACTTACAATCATATCACAATTTGAGATTGTAGCTAAAGCAACATGCAATGCGTCATTTGAATGCTTCAGTGTTAGAATTTTTGAATGGATATATGCGTTTCTTAATGCCAATGCTTCATTGCTCAAATCAACGACTTCGGCGTACTGCAACATTTCATTGAAAAAAACTCTGACTTTTTTTGGGGCTGCTTGTATCTCAGTTTGTACTATTGCGGATGTGATTAATATAAATTGATCATCTTTGATTTGGTTGAAGAATTCATGACTATGAGTGTTGAACTCATCATCATAAATCCCTCCAAAGACAGATGTGTCTGCATATATTCTGATGTTTTTTCTCAATGTTTTTCTTTAATTGGTATAGTTTATTTTGTTCAAATTTATGGCAAGTTTTTTTTAAAACAATTAAAAAATTAACCTCTTTTAAATGCAGATTTCCCAAACAAGGAAACATCTTGATCTATCGCTCTGAACCATTCAGATTTTGCAGCCCTATCCATATTTTTTCTGTATGACGCCTCGATTTTCTCGTTTTGCTTATCAGATATTTTTGATTGAATAGTGGATGTTATTCTTGATCTATCACGTAAAAAGTCACCAAACATTTTGGGTAATATATATTTTTTGGAGCTAACAAGACCATTATTGACATGAACTTTTGTACCTTTCCAATGTTTTGGATATGGCATTTTGATAAAGCCAACAATGATAAATTTACCTAACTTCGCATAGGTGAATGCCGATTGTACTCCTTTAGCTAAATTAAATTCTATGCACCTTAGAATATATCTATTAATATTCGAAGGTGTATCCTTATGAGTATAATTAATGACAACATCCAATGGTAAAAAGTGTTGTTCGTGTTGATCGGGATGTGGTCTTTGGTCCAGTAAAAATTCTTTCCATATCATGTATGCATTGTGTGTATAATCCTGTAGAATACTTGATAAGTGAGAAATTCTGTTCTCCTTTAGATGAAAATTTAAAACTCTCCACGAAACTGACACGCAAAATTTCAAAAACCAAGAGCCATATTTAATTTGTAATGTGTTCCCATGATTCATTGGATGAAAAATATGATTTGCAAACTCTGTTTCATAGCTACTTAAACGTGTTTCACATTCATCACATAGCCAGTAGTATTTTAAACCGTCTTGAACTCGTTTATTGGGCTCTGATCCACAACGAAGAAATCCTGTGGGTGATGTATCTTTATGCCATTTATATACAAATTTCGGTATAACGTGACTTAAGCATAAATTCTTTTCTTGGTTACATAAATGACATTTACTTTTCATATTATTTAGTTTTGTAATTCTCTTTGTTTATAAATTATATTTTATCTGATAATGCATAGATGCCAATATTAAGAATAAAAAAAAGACTCACGGCCGATTTGTTTGAAAATCTACTTTTTGGTTTTTTGTTAAATATTGATACGTCAAGAAAAATTTTGAAAGAATATGTATTATATAATTTCTTCCTATCATAGTATTCTGACTGCCCAATGGTCTACAAGGTTACAAAGTTCATAAATATGAATAAAATGGATATTAAATCTTCTTTTTTCTATTCGCTCTTTATTTGAATTATTGCGTAAGCTTTCATGTCAAAATAACTTTGGAGATAACATGGAATCAATCCACTTGGTTGGAATCGCTGGGAGTGGGATGCTTCCCCTGGCGGAATTGGGGTTGAAACGAGGGTTGCGAATGACGGGATCGGACCGGCTTTTAGGGAAAGGAGCGGATTGGACGAACGTCTCGCCCCCGATTCGAAAACGGCTGGATCGCCTTAACCGCCTTGGCGCCCGTCTGTATCCACAGGATGGAAGCGGAATTGATTCCAACACTGCGCGGGTTGTAATATCAACCGCCATTGAATCCGATAATCCCGATTGGGTAAAAGCGGAGACGCTGGCGGTTCCCATAATCCACCGATCGGATGAATTGAAGCGTCAATTGGCGCCCCATCGTTTACTCGCTGTCACGGGGGCGAATGGGAAATCCACCACTACGGCGCTCTGCGCCTGGCTGCTGCGCGGTGTAGATGAGTTGGCCTGTTTTGTTGGAGGGACGGAGATTCTCGACACGTCCCCCACAGGTGAAGGATGGACATCGGTGTGGCTGGGGGATGGGAACTGGGCCTGCGCGGAATTGGATGAGAGTGATAAATCATTGTTACGCTTTGAACCGGATATCGCCGTGATATTAAATATCAGCCGTGATCATCATTCCTTTGAAGAAAATTTAGACACATTCGAACAATTCGCCGCACAGGTTCGTGGAACACTCTTGCTGAATCGATCCGATTCTGGATGCCTGAAATTGGCGGAACGGCTTGCTTCGAAAGAAAAACTTATGTGGTTCGATCCCCCTTCTGAGGATGAAGTGATTCCAACACCGGATGGTTCGATCGTATCGCTGGATGGCCAAGAATACGCTTGTCCTCTTCCAGGGTATTATAATGCGGTCAATCTCGCGGCGGCGATGAGTCTGATCCGCCTTGCCGCGCCGTCCGCTTCGCACGAAACGCTGAAACAGGCGGTCCAGACTTTTCCCGGTGTCCGGCGGCGTTTGCAGCGGTATGGAAGCGGACCGATCACCGTCTTTGATGATTACGCGCACAATCCGGATAAGATCGAGGCCCTGTTGCATTGCCTGCAGGCGCGGTTCCCGCGCGTTCATCTCGTGTTTCAGCCACATGGATACGGTCCGTTGCGCTTTCATCTTGATGGATTTGCGAAAGTGTTTTCGTCTACTCTCCGACCGGAAGACCGCTTGTATCTTCTTCCTATATATGACGCTGGAGGAACGACCAACCGCTCGATCGCCTCGGAGGATTTGGCCGCCCGAATCCAAGATCGTATTGTGTATACACCCAGCAGCCGTGAAGAGTTGATTGCGCGGCTGCGGCAGGATACAGATCCTGGTGTTGTCATCGCCGTCGCCGGCGCGCGGGATGATACCCTGGCGGAACTTGCCGAGACGATTGCAGAACGTCTTGCCGGGATTTAATCAAGGTAATAAATCAAATTGTTTGAAGCGAGAATAAAGATGAACGTGCTTTTAAACTACATACATATTCAACGAATTTTTCTTGGTTTTACGCTCTTCGTGATCCTTTTCGTTCCACAGGGGGAATGCGACACGGTCGAATTCGTTTTGCTGCACACGAATGATTTCCATTCCCGTTTTGAACATGCGGACGCGGTTCTGGAAACCGTTCAAGCGTTGCGGAAACAATATCCACATTCGTTATTGTTAGATGCGGGGGATATGTTTGACAGTGATGTTCCCTCCGTGATTCAATCAAAAGGGGAGGTGATCGTCACGTTCATGAATCAAGCGGGATACGATGGGATGACAGTAGGAGATAACGCGTTTCAGCGGTTTCATGTATCCCAAATGATAGAATGTTTCGATCGGTTCCATTTTCCAGTCTTATCGGCCAACCTGACGTTGGAAGATGGAGGCGAACCTCTCTGCCTTCCCTATTGGATCTATACAGTAAACGGGATTCAGATTGGCGTCATCGGCGTGTACAATGAAGAGTCATTGGCTCATGCCGGATTGAAGATTTTAGATGCGAATTATCTTATTCGTCATTATTTAGCGCGATTGAAAAACCGGGTGGATTGCCTTGTTGTTTTAAGTCACGAGGGAATCAGCAAGGATCGAAAACTGGCTAAAGATGTGTCTGGAATTGATGTGATTATCGGCGGTTCATCGCATATCGCCTTGCAACAACCCGAACAAATCGGTCAAACCATCCTTGCTCATGCGGGAGAACATGGACAATTCGTCGGTGTCGTAATCTTGCGGATCAACCCAGAAACGAACCGCGTGGAATCATCGAGCGGGTATCTGAAACCGGCTCACGTTGAAAAAGAAAAACAGTCAATTGATTGAATGGATCGAAATGGACTACCAGGATTTTCCCATAGATTTTAATCCAGATGACGATCAAGAAATCCCAATGTTCCACCATCCCTGCGTATTGGACTGCCATACGGATGTGGGATTGGTATCATTGATGATGGACCGGAAACATCCACAGTATCTGTTGGTCAGCATCGACGGTGAACTGCGTAAATGCCTGCACTTAAATGGAGCGGAATTCCATTTCAATGATGATTGGCAGGTCGTGGAATTCTTGAAAGAGATCAGTTCTTCCAAATTGCTGGATGATCTTATCGAAGAAGAGAAAGGAATGAATGAGGGCTGGGACTCGTTATAACCCGCTTTTATTGATTCTTCATGTGCAGGTTGTGATCTCAATTATGATGGTATATATGAAATTGATATTGCAGATATATAGATAGTGAGGATTTTGAATGAGCGATTGGCTGCGGTGGGGATTCAACAAAGCGCAGCGTGTAATGGTCTATTTCACGCCCATGCCGGAATTTCCCTGTCAACTTCCCACGCCGAAACCACTCATCGCTGGATTTACCCACCGGCTTCCCATTGAACTGGATGTTTCTTCCGCCGATGGCGCGGTTGAACGGGATGATATGGCGATCCGCATAAGATGGATTGCGGAAGATGGACGTGAAATCTATGGTGGTCAGACACCAATCCTGCGTGGAATTCACCCACAGTCCTCCGTTCGTGTGATCGCCACGATTGAAGCGCCACCGGAACCGGGGATCTATTCTCTGGCCGTATTTCTAGTCCGGGGACGGTGGGAAAAACCGCTCGCCCAGTCCGGTTTGGAATGGTCCGTGATTCCGTTGGAAGAGACGGACGGGATATACAATTACGGCGAGTACATGATCGGCCTCGACGCGTCCACACGCTGCAACTTAGAGTGCATCTTTTGCCTACGGACATTCTTGGACCACGGGGCGCCGGAACAGATTAATCCGGAGGAATTGGCGAAACTGGCCGCCGGGTCGTTCGATGGATGCTCAGGGATTAGTCTCTCGCTGGGCGCGGAACCATTACTTAATACCCGGTTTCCCGAATTGGTAGACGCGCTTTGCGAGTATCCCTACACCCGGTCGACCATGACCAGCAATGGCACGCCCCTTAGCGCAAAACTAGCGCGGCTCTTGGTCGCGAAACAGTACGAAGAAATCTGCGTTTCGATTGATGGAGTAAAAAAAGAAACTTTCGAGAGCATTCGTGTGGGCGCTGATTTTAATCAAGTCATCGATAATCTCAAACGATTGAAGGCGTATAAAGAAGAATACAACAGCCCCTATCCGAATCTGAAATTCCATTTCGCCATGATGCGCCGCAACATTGAGGAACTGCCCGCTTTTATTGATCTTGCGCAGGATCTTGACGTCTCGGGCATACGCCTTCAGTATTTCATGATCCCCCATGAATCGCTGACAGATGAATGCCTTTGGTTCGAACCGGAAAAATCGAACCGATTTTTATCAGAAGCGATCCAGAAATGTGAAGCGTATGGAATCCCCATCGACGCGCCGCCATTATTTGATCCGGAACGAAAAGCGGACCGGAAGAAGAAACTGCGGACCCAACGATGTCACTGGCCCTGGAAAGGGATTCTCCTCGGTTCCAAAGGCGAAGTGACACCCTGCTGTCAGTGGAAAGGCCCTTCTTTAGGCAATATCAATGAAGAAAGTTTTGAAGCCGTATGGAACGGTGAGGGCTACCGTCAGCTGCGCCGCGATTGGATTAGCGGGAAACTCAACAAATACTGCCGCGATTGTTCCGCCTTGCTTGAAGGCGACGTCAACGACTTCCATTCCTTCATCGCTGCTGAATATGAACTGATCAATGGGAAGAAAGCGGCTGTTCCCAACGCGCCGGTGGCTTGATCGTTATTAATGATTTTTATGTTTAACGCCAATATTCTTAAGGTCGTCTCTTGCTTTGGGCGTAATCCTGAACGTTGGCATTAAGATTCTTGGTCCAATCCGGAAATGATAGTCTCTATAGAATATCCTTCGATAAAATCTCCACGTTTCGCTTCATCCGCTCCTTGCTTTAAATGCGCTTTAAGAGCCTCCAGTTTGTTTTTTCGTTCTTCCAAACTCCGTAAGGCGTCACGTACAACTTCGCTGGCGGAACCATAACGTCCGGTTGCCACTTCGTTCTTGATGAAGGTTTCCCAATGTTCTCCAAGAGATAAACTTGTATTGGCCATAGGATTTCTCCGTATATCGCGTAGGTCCTGTTTGGCGGATTCGGAAAGTTCAAGATTTGGGATTTTTTGGTATGGCATTGGCGCTGTAATAAGGTTCGCCGTTTTCCGCTTTTTGAATGGCCGTTTGTACTATTTCTTCCATCAGATCGGGAGTATAAGGGGTTGTTTTCCCTTGTTTAACTTCTTGTACGCCTTTCTCAACGGCTGTTTTAAACCTTGTAACACGTTCTTTTTCTTCTCTTAGACGCCGGACAGCGGAGTGGACAAGTTCGGTTTCATTGGTGTAGAATCCGGCTTGCACCTGCGCCTTAATAAAAGTTTCGTCAGTATCAGAGAATTTTATTTGCATGATACTTCCTTATTATCTGCAAGTTGTGATCTCAATCATGGTGGTTTATGTGCGAACCATTTTCATACATAATACATGATCCTGTTTTGGAAAGCAATATGATGTCTTTGGTTCTGTGAAATCGAGAGAATACATCACGAATCGCTGGTGGGCAGGATACCCGCCCTCCATTGAGGATTGCGTCTATGAAATGCTTACAATATTTTGTCCAGATATTTTGCCTCTTCAGTTTACTCGCGCCTTTCGTTCATGGAGACGAAGAGGTAAAAAAGGATGATCGTCTCTTTCATCTTCCTGCGGACCAGAAGGCTGCTTACTACTTGTTGACACCGCCGGAATATGACTCCAGTCAACGTTATCCTCTGATTGTCAGCCTCCACGGCGCTGGGGAGAAAGGGGATCGTATGGTCCGTTATTGGAAAGAGGCCGCTGCGAAATTCGGTTGTGTTCTCTGTTGTCCCAACAGTGAAGGATTTTCCTGGAACCGGGAAGATATGAAGCGGATTTTACTAATCGTTCAAACCGTGGAGAAGGATTATTCCATCGATCCAAAACGCGTCTTGCTCAATGGGATCTCGGCGGGTGGAGCGGTGACCTATATTCTTGGACTCAGCGTGCAGGTACTATTCCCCTATCTCAATCCAATGTCCGCTGGATTCAACAAAGGGTATGATACGCTCTTGCAACGGGCCAAACCGGTTCCCATCTTTATTACTCACGGTACCAAAGACGATGTGATCCCCGCCGCGCAGGGCCGTTTCGCGGAGGAACTTTTCCGGAAATTCCAGTTTAAAGTCACTTACATCGAAAAGCCGGAAGACGGACACAACCTTCCTGAAGGCGAGCAGCCGACAATTCTCCAATGGTTTAAGAATCAATGGAATGAAGAAAAAGCCGAAGAGTAAAGAAGATCGCTGCTATTTGGGGGAATTGGATTGCTGGAGTTTTGACACAACATCGCGAAGCGTATCGATTTCGAAATTATACTCCTGACTCAACCGCCCCACACGCTCATTCCGGGGTGTATTTGAAGGAAGTTTCATCGCTTCTAAAATTCTCTCAACGTTCACACCCGTCTCCGCTTCGATTTCCATGAGGGTGTTTCTTCCACGGATAAAAAAGCCGCCGCTCATGGATTCTTCGTCATGAACGCGCGGCTCTTCCTGCATGGCTGAACGTCCCCTTCCCCCGCGTTCAACTTCATCGTCCTCATACCCCCATGGCGTGAAGAAAGGAAACGCGATCAGGAGGATTGAAACAACGAATGTGACGATTAACAAAGGATACGGATTCCCCTGGATCATCGTTCGCAGCACACTAACGATCCAACTCCAATGCAATATGATATGAAGCAGAATGGCCGCTAGGAAAGCAATGGAAGCCCAGAAATGCACGTCCCCCCAATCATGGCGTGTAAGCCCCATAATACTCGTTGGATCTCCTACTACACGCTCCCGGCCCGGCAGGAGAATAAACGCCATAATGATTCCCGTGCCAATCAGAACCATCAACGCGAAATATCCTACCGCGTCAACGAGAAAGTTGATCTTGCTTTTTGAAGATAAAGCCATCGTTCCTCCAAGGAATCAGTGTTTTTCTTTTTATTGTATTAAACGGCGGGAGTGGGGCAATGTTTGTAAATCAAAAACAGATGTGAAAATCATCCAACTGGCGGTGGTTTAAAACACGTCATTAATAAACTTGATTGTAAAACTTAGAAGGCGCTAGAGAGAAAATACTCGTCAAACCATTATATCCTATCATTCTGCGATCGATTCATTTTCCTCGTTCCTATTGATCGATAGTATAGTGTCATCTGCGTCAACATAAACACTCCACGCGAATAATAGACACGCCAGATAATAAACCGGATAGCCGATGAATAGATAACTCATGAATTCGTTTGTGAGATAACGGGACACAGCGAGGATGACGTCGGAGAGATAAAATACAGACGCGGCGGAGCATGTAAGTATATATAACCGCCGCCTTGCGCAGGAGCCTCCTGCGAGTATGGCCATCGTCGAAATGATTCCAAGATAGAGAATGACCAGCCAGAGTTCTTTCTTCGAAACGGAAGGGAGAATTACGGCCGCATTCAACGATCCCAGCGCGGCAAATACAATACAGGAATAGAATAAACGTTTTGGATTTATGCCAATCCATAAGAAACCTATGATAAAGAATCCATGCGCCGCTACGAACCATAACGCGCCGTGGATAAAATTACCCGGTCCGAAGTAATCCCCCAACCAACAGCAGGCCAAACCCAACCGTATACAATTTGAGAACCATCTCGTCCAAGCGCCACCGCATATTGATATTATAACGAACAATGTTGACGCTATCATTAACAAACAATGGAAGGAAAGTGGGGACGCAGCGCGAAGAGGGCTAACATTGAACAGCACGAGGCCCATACAGACAATGGAAAGGAACAACAAGAATCGAAACAGAAACACGCCATTCATTCTAGAGTCTACGGTCCAAAGACAATGATATCCCCCCAGGAATTCACTCCGTTGGAGGTATCGTATTGGATCGCGTCGGGTTGGCTGGAGATCTCTTCCTGGCCGTCCGGCGCACGGCTGAGCAGGATGTACTGCGCCCCACTGCGATAGGCGTTAAAAACCGTAGGACCGGTCCAACCCGTTCCAGCGCTGGTGACGCCCTCCAGCCAGATAATGTGCCAAGCCATGTAAAAGCCACCGTGCTGCGCGTAGCGATCGGTATCTTTCGGCATATTCATTTCCGTCCAAAACACGTCATACGGCGTGAAAGGAAGGTATGACACCGGCTCTTGCAGCATTTTCCAATTCTCTGGATCATTATTCGTTGGTGGATACTTGTTGTAATCGATTTTGTACATTTCAAAAGCGGTGCGGATCGCCCGTAAATCCGCTTCGGCGCGGGCGACCTTCGCCCGGACCTGCGCATTGAGAAAATTGGGCACGGCGATGGCGGCGAGGATGCCGATGATCGCTACGACGATTAATAACTCGATTAATGTGAACGCTTTCATGAACCGTTGGATCATTTCATTTTCTCCATCGTATTGGAAGGATGCGCGTATCCCCCACGCGTTCATCCACATATTCCCTGCAGAGATATTTCTCATGCTATACCATATCATAAAAGGAGAGAGAAAAAAAGAAAACCTTAACGAATTTACATCTGTGTTAAAAGGTGATTCGATCAGCGTACCCGGAAGGATTTACGGAAATAGACTGTCTGTTCGCTCTTCGCGCCGTCTGGGCTCCAGATTACCTTGGTCGAAAGAACAGGGGCCATGAAGTAGAAGCGGTCCAGGCGTTCGGTTCTCCATGGCGCCTGACCGAGAATTCCAATCTCTTCCGCGTCGCTCCATTTCGAATCATCAAATTTTCGTTCGTTCCATTGTTCTTCTTCTTTGGATGTTACTTTCCAAGACGCGTCCGCGCTATCCAATCCTCCGCGATGGCTGATTAATATTGAGAGTCCCGCGCGGCCGCTTTTGTTTGTGCATTTTATCGCGAGAAGATGAGTCCCTTTACCCAGTTTTTCAATCAGGAAATCATCCACGCGCTGACCGCCGCGTCCTTCTCCGATTGATTTTCCATCGAGAAAAATCTCGTATGGATCATCCGACGACGCATAAATCCGCGCCGATCGTTTCTTTTCTAGAATGGGCAATTCTTCCTTCGCGGCCCATAGAATGTAGGGCGCGTCACATTCATTCGATTTCTGATCCTCGGTTTCACTTTTCTCGATCGCGGAGGCGAATGCGGCTTTCGCTTCGTCCAACTTCCCCATTTGCTTGAAAAGAAAACCTTTCCGCATCGACCAGAATCCGTATTCGTCGGCTCGTTCATCCGCTTTGACGCATTCCTCGATCCGATTCAGCGCGTCCTCGTATCGCTCGTTTTGGAGATCCAATGCAATACCTTGATTGGCGAAAACCCGGCTCGCGAACAACCGGCCTTCATCAGGCAGGCGGTCCATCACATTCGCCAGCGCAGGCGGTTTTGGGCTGGGGAGCGTCTGATACCAGTACGCGACCGAATACCAATCGTCTTCCCGGTCATTCGCGTGCCCATGTTCGATCGAAGCGCGCAGGGATTTTGTAAACGCGATGGGATCGTGAATGTGCCATTTATAGGCTGTCACACGAGCGCCTTTGTCGTATCCTTCCCAAAGTGTGACACCGTGATAGGGATAATCGAATTCGCGAAATCCCCATGCGTCGTTGAAATAATCCTCCGTCCCGGTTCCGGTCATGGTGGGAGTTTCTACGCCGTCGACGAAGAACATATCATCTCCCTCACCGAACCAGCCGTTGCGGTTGATCTGCGCGCTCAGCACGGTTCCAACATAGAGACCTTGTCCCTTGGTTTCCATTAGCAGGTAATTGGATTGCCCATTCACGTTCTTTCCACCGAGTTCGACTTTTGGATTCGGGGTGGCTTGGCGGTATTGCGCGTGGAAATAGAGTTGATCGGGGGGGAGGGTTTTGTACTTTCGGTAGTCAATGTAGTAATAAAACGCGCGGAGAGTTTCAAAACCTTCGTGGGTGATGGTCACCTTGGCCGATTTTTGAAATGGCATGTACCAATAACAGTTGCGCGCCCGGCCATCGGAAGAGACCGCGACGGGAAGGCTGTGAAAAGCGCGCTGCAATCCATGACCCACACCGAAAAAATCACCCAAAGGAACTTCGATGGATGGGATTTCCTGCCCGTCCCAATAGAAGCGCAGGATCAACATACGGGAATAATAGTTTTCTCCATCGATTGTGTTCCAGATATGGGTGATCGCTCCAGGCCCTTCGATCTCGGCGAGTACTTTGGTTTCACCGGGCTTGATATTCAAGCGGTCGTTGTTGCCTCCTGTGCGATCATAGCTGGAGATTCGATGCGTTTCGAAATCCGGCGCGCTGGCTAATCCCTCGAGAATTGTTGATGTCTGACAGAAAACGGGAGTGGCGAGAAATACGAATATAGTTGAAATGAAGAGTGTCCGAAAAAACATGGCTCATCTCCTTTGTGTTGAGATGAGCCATGCTAAGTTAAAATTAGGTAGATTGTAAAGGGTCGCTTATTCGGCTTCGTGGATTTGTATTTCAATAAATCCATACGAAGTTACCTGATTATCTTCTACTCCTTCTTTTTTGTTGGCCGGATCTACTTTGTTATAGAAAGCGACAAACCGGTCGATCCCAACGTTATCTCCGTTGCTTGAAAAGAGGGGAAGAGTTTTCGAGCCGGAAAGCACATGTTTTTTATCGACTTGCGCTTCTGTTGGTATCCCGATAATCGTGTCCCCTTCAAATGGATCTTTCTCATTGGGAAACAATTGATCGAAATTTGGCATCCCCGTGATATAGCAAATTCGTTTGTCTCCAGAAATCGTTAGTTTCGAGCCAAATTCTCCAATGCTTTCATATTCTTTTAAATCGTTGGGGTCTTCCATCGCTTTCATTCCATCGTTGTCCGGATCGCTGGAACCCCGCGTCGCGTAGGCGTCGTACGATTCCCCATTCAGAACAGCGAGGAAAATATACACCCGGCGAAACACGCAATTCTCACTCAGTTCTTGATGTTCTTCGCGGATTTTTTCTAAATCGAACACGTCGGGATCGATGTAATTATCATCGCACCATGCCCCCACCGGCGCGATGATCGCAAGAAACAATAGCGCGATGAGGAACTTCTTAAAGATCTCCATGATTCTCTCCTCTGCTCCCAACTAAACGGTATAACTTGGTACCGTGAGCATATTACCGTAACGGGAGTTTTACCTCTCAAAAAATGCCTACACTAATTAACTATTCTCTATTTGATGAAATATTCCCGTTGATTGTTGATTTATAATAATTTATTGTATTTCCAATGAGAATATTTGTCAAATATTTTTTTGGAATGGACTCCCTTGTTCATCCTCTTTCTATGTGGCTGATTATCGGTCAGGGAATCCAGCTGATTTAGTTATTTTTAAATAGAACGACGCATCGGTAAAAAGGTTTCTTATTTGATGAAAATGAGTTTCGAAGACTTGCTTATTCGTGATTTCTTCCGCAACGTATTTTCATTTTCACGTTGTGATATCGATCATAAATGTAAGATTAAACTCTATTTTAAATTTTTGAGTCTTCATAAAATTCAATCTCAAACAAATGATCATTGAAAATTTTACCGTTTTACCCTATCGCTGAATATAAGACGGATCCCTTTCTGTTTTTATTTAAAAGAAAACTACTTTTGCCTATATTTACCTGCATTGATGAGAGCGCTTAAAAAAAAGAAAATCCTGTTTTTTACTCGGAAATCATTAAGCGAGACAAAAATCATAAATATTAATGTATTGAGTAATCGTCATTTAATTATAGAAACTTATTATAGCGATATTTTATCTAATTGTAATATTATTTTATTGTTTATATGTGATAAACATACCTATTCGATCGATCGAAACGCTTTCTCATGAGTCCGTTGATACCCGTTTCTACAATCCCATCGCGCTTGTGTGATCGAGAAGAGACTGCTATTTTCTTCCTCGGTATGAATTTGATTATATAGAAAAGGATCATCATGGAACGGACTCTTTTATTGATCAAACCGGATGGGGTGGAACGGAAACTGGTGGGGGAGATTATCTCCCGGATGGAACGGCGGGGCTGGGATCTGATTGGTATGAAACTCATCAAACTGACTCCCGAACTTGCGGGCCGCCATTATGAGGAACATAAAGAAAAGCCGTTCTTCGGTGAATTGATTGAATATATCACCAGCGGTCCACTTGTCGCGATGGTATGGAAGGGGGATCAGATTGTAACCGCCATGCGTACCATGATGGGCGCCACCAATCCGATCAAGGCGGATCCAGGAACGATTCGCGGCGATTTGGCAAATAATTTCACGAAAAACATCGTTCATGGGAGCGATTCACTGGAAAGCGCGGAACGGGAAATCTCCATTTTTTTCCAAGACGGAGAACTTTGTGAATAGCGCTGGAGAATCCAAATCAGCCCTGTTTTCTTTTTTTTCGCATGTAAGGATTCTCATTTTTCGTGAGAAGATGCTATAATAATTTTTTGCCTGAATCGAAAAGGCTTTTGGCGGCGTAGCTCAGCTGGTTAGAGCGCACGGCTCATATCCGTGTTGTCCGGGGTTCAAGTCCCTGCGCCGCTATAATCTGACACTTCCAACCCGGCGCTTTCCATATCGCGGGTTTTCATCGTGACATAATCCAATTTCCTGTGTCGCGCGTTATCTATGAAATCGGTTTTAGTAAACAATCTAACATCCCGCCTGGATTCTGTTGGTGAGAATAGTGATGAATATGTCTAAATCCACTACTCTTTTTCAAACCGCTTGTTCGCTGATTCCTGGAGGAGTCAATAGTCCTGTTCGCGCTTGGAAGGCTGTTGGAGGGCAGCCCTTTTTCATTGCCAAAGCGAAAGGCAGCGTTATCACCGATGTCGATAATAATCAATATATCGATTATGTCGGCTCGTGGGGGCCGTTGATTCTTGGACACGCGCATCAGGAAGTTGTCCAAGCCGTTAAAAAGGCCGCAACGAATGGTCTTTCTTACGGCGCGCCGACCGAGAATGAAGTGATTCTTGCTTCCATGATCGTCGAAGCGGTCCCTTCTATTGAGATGATCCGTTTGGTCAACTCGGGTACAGAGGCGACTCTCAGCGCCGTTCGCTTGGCGAGGGCGTTCACTTCAGCGGGACAAGATCATCAAAATGATCGGAGGTTACCACGGCCATCATGACGCTCTGCTCGCGCCAGGCGGGATCGGGTGTGGCCACTCTCGCGATTCCCAGCACACCCGGAATCCCCGAAGCCGTCGTTCGAGATACGATTCTCACACCCTATAATGACGCAGGCGCAGTGAAAGCCGCGTTTTGAAAACGATCCACTTGGGATCGCCGCTGTTATTGTCGAACCCGTCGCGGGAAACATGGGTGTCGTGCCTCCCCAACCTGGTTATCTCGAAGCGTTGCGGAATCTAACGAAAGAATATGGGGCGCCTATTACTATTCGACGAAGTGATGACCGGGTTTCCGTGTTGCGCATGGAGGGGCGCAAGAGCGATATGCGGCATCATGCCGGATCTCACTACGCTTGGAAAGATCATCGGTGGAGGGATGCCGATCGGCGCGTATGGAGGCCGCGCGGATATCATGCGTCACATGGCCCCCTTAGGGAATGTCTATCAAGCGGGAACGCTTTCAGGCAATCCACTTGCGACGGTTTGCGGAATCGCAACACTGCAATTACTTCATAATTCCGACTATTACCAAAAATTAGAAGTCAGCGCTGACGCGCTCGTAAATGGATTGCGCGAAGAAGCGCAGAATGTCAATATTCCCATTCAAGTGAACCAAGGTGGGATCGATGTTCACCGTCTTCTTCAGTGAAGAGGCCGGTGACGGACTTCGGCTTCCGCCTCCGCGTCGGAGACCAACCGCTTCGCCGCGTTCTGGAGTTTAATGCTGGGTGAGAATATCTATCTCCCACCGTCCGCTTTCGAAGCGTGCTTCCTCTCCAGCGCGCATTCCAAACGGGATATCGAATAAAACCCTGCGGGCCGCGGTTAAGGCGTTCAAGACTTTAGCCAGCAGTAAAAAATAAAAGTTCCTACCTTTCCTCTTTCTCTGCGTGGTCTTCAAAGCGGATAACTCCGGTTATGATTTCGCCGCATTATATATTGCCAATATCTTCTCTGGAACGATGTTCGCTTGGATATTATGCACAGCGGCGAAAACGTATCCACCCCCTTTCCCAAAGATGCGAATCCGTTCTTGTACTTGTTCGCGGATTTCATCCTCTGTAGACGCATTCGGATCCGATTGCAGGTCGTACCCGCCTCCCCAGAAGGTGATGCGGTTCCCATACGTCTGCTTTAGATGAACTGGATCCATCCCCACAGCGGAGGTTTGCACGGGATTGAGCGCGTCCACACCCGCTTCGATAAAATCTTCGATGAAGGTTTCGACCGATCCGCAAGAATGCAGGAAGACTTTTACTTGGGGATAATTTTGTTTGACACAGGAATAGATTTTTTTATGCGCGGGGAAGATGAATTGGTGGTACATTTCGCGGCTCAATTGGGGACCGGCCTGCGTGCCCAGATCGTCTCCCATTTGAATTAATTGGATCGAATCCCCTACCGCTTCCAAATAGCGTTTCAAGTTTTCGAGATGCCGTTCAACGAGCCGGTTGATAAACGCTTCGGTGAATCCGGGATCTTCCGCCATATCCATCATGAAATTCCCCCATCCCCGCAGCGACTGCCCAGCCTCTAAAATATTTCCCCCGAAACCTCCCATTAATGCGTATTCCGTATTTTCAAAAAGGTATTTTGCCCGCCGTCGAATTGATTCCAGTTGTTCGTCAGTCAATGATGGCAAGTCATATTCTTTGATTGGTTTTCGAGGTTCCCCCAAGGGTGGTTGAATTGTTTCAAAATAGAGACATCCGTTCGGCATTCGCGCCCACGGTTTGCCTCGATCGTCAATGGCGAGATAGCCGCCTTTTTCATCCGGTTTCCAGGAATAGCGGGAAGAGACTTCCGCGGGAATTCCTCCAGACAAGGGGAATGGTTTCCATTCATATCCATCGTCACAGAGCGAAGTGTTCTCGATATCGACCACGTCTACTTCAAACCGGTCAAGAATTTCGCGTTCGATCTCAGCCAGCTGTTGGCCGAAGTCGTATACTCTCACGCGCCCATTCGTAATTCCCAAATACTGTTTCAAATTCGCGTAGGCGATCGCCATGATTCCCGTCGATCGCATCGCCCCGCAGTCGATTGGAACCTTATCCGGTTCCCGGTGTTCGATCGCCGTTAATACTCGTTCTCGAGACGTTATTGTCATTCTTGTTCTTTCTCCAATTTGTTTTGTAATTTTTGTATTATAGATGAGAGATGGGCTTTCTATCACCAATTATGTCACACGTTACTATTTCAGGTAACCCAGGTCTTACGGAAAGTGAGTACTTTTTTAATATGTGAGGTTTATTAAAAAAACGGATATCTTGGAAACATTATGTTTCCAAGGGGTGAAACACTGGCTAGTGTTTAATGTCCCTCCGGGATAAAAGAAAATATCCCGAGGGTTTCAACCCTGGGGATACGCGCTCAGGTTTTGGCCAAGAGTTGATCCGCGAAATGAAACAGCGATTGGTACGCCCCCTTTCATTTTGGCTTTGTAATGTTTCCCTTTAGCCTGGGCGATTTTATTGATTTTAAATAAAAGTCGCCGAAGTTTTTTTTGTAAGTGTTTGTGCTGACGCCAACCCGCTGCGTTGACTATGTTCGCCAGAACGGGAGCGACGTTCAATAGTTTGCGAAGGCCATCTCCAATTAAACTGGAATCCGTGGGATAGTGAATATTGGTTGACACAACAAAGGAATCCCCACGGACCGACTTGAAGGCGTCCGGAACAAATTCTTGCCCTTCCAGCGCAATCCATTCGCTGATTTCCTGAATGGTCTCCGGACTGACACGGCAGAGATTTTGATTGATCCTTCGCCAATCAAATTTGGTCTGGGTATCCCAATCGCCGATCCCCATGATGTGCCGCAACGCTTGGTGTTGTTCCGCCAAGTCCTGCAGTTTGTCATAATCCAAATTGCAGCCCAAGCGAACCGATGACAGCACTAAGATTTGCCAGTAATCCATACCGGGGCGGCCATGTTTACTACTGGATTTCCCATTGACATCCTGAGCGATCCGATTCAGAATTTTGTCAAAGATGATTCATCAGCGAATCATCTCCTTCGCCTCTTCCAACGTAGGATAATGTTCAAAGAATTCATCTAATCGGAGAATTTCAATTAGATGTTGGATCTGCTCGTGAATGGTCGTGAATGGTCCCGGTGAACACAACCTTCGCCTTCTTTTCATTGGCCAGCTGCATGGCTTCCACCAGCGTAGCGATACCGGAACTATCAATATATTCTGATTTATTAAAATCAATGATAAGACCCAGAATATTATCGGAAAAGACTTGATTAATCGCCTTGCGTAACTTGGGTGAATGCGCGGAATTGACCGGGCCATCCAATTCAATCACGGCGATTCGATCGTCTTGCGTAATGTGCAATTCAAGTGGTTTTACGTTCACAATATCGGCTGCAATCCATTCGTTTTGATTTTACACTACAATACAAATCCATTATTTCGCAAGTGATATAGACCATTCTATCCATTATACCCAGCGCGTCAGGAAGAAGGATATTCAGAATTATGTTTGTCCTCATAAGCCGTTGGTAATAGTCTTGCATCGTAATCACACGGGTTTGTTTCCAAGATCGATCGAACTTTCCGCTCCATGCTTCGAATCCCGGTCCAATGAATCAAATGGAGCTTGAAGGGAAGCCGAATGCGGGGGATGTTCGGGTACGAATTCCCAGGGATGAACGTAAATCACCGGTGGATGGCCTTCTGATTGATAACGGATGCGGGCGCGGGGTGAGGTACCATTCCGGTAGAATCCGCAGCGTGCCGCCTCCTCCAACAGGAAAACCGTCGTTCCCAAACCAGCTCCACAACAGAAGGTGGAATTTCGGTGAGACCATGAAGCGTATAAGGATGCCGGGGGAGCGGTCCGGTCTCCATACAGATAGTTCTGCTGCGGATTGATCGAAGAATCGTAGAGAATTCCTCGATCCCGCAGAATCTTGAATTGCCATTCTTTGTTTCGATCCAAAGAGAACGCGGGAAGGCGCGATGCCCGGTGACCGCTTGCGAAGACGCAAGTGATCGCAGGATAGCCAGGGCTCCTGTCGATGGAGGAAGCGAACGCCTGTTCGTCCAATTGATGAACGTAAGTATGATTGTATGTATGCGTCGCAATCTCATGGCCTTTTTTCAACGGTCCATTCCACGATCTCTGGATACCGTTCCCGCGAGCCAGCCGATGAAAAAGAACGTTCCATGAACGCCGTATTCGTCTAGGAGATTGAGACACCGTTCCATGCCTAAATGGATAGCGGATGGAGTATGAATCCCAATCTTGAAACGGGATACATTCCGGACTCATAAAATAATCTTCCACATCCACCGTAAAGACAACAGTATTACGGGAATCAGCGGGATACAGAATACGGCCTTCGGAATTGGATAGCGGCATAATATAATATAGGTTTTATCTCAAATCGAGCGAACCGTTATGAAGAACTGGCTACGACGACGAAGTTACAGGGAAAGCGTATGACGCCTCCGCTTGATGAAGCGGCTGTTGATGTACGCGCTTCCCTACACAGTGGTATCTGATCCTGTCGTTTTTCGTCCTGAGTGGCTTTTACAACGACTTGAATTGTTCGCCTCCGTCTATTTATACAAGTTAGTCGTAGACCATTTCATTCAATCCGGAAACGCGCAGGGATTAACGCTGCTGGCGCTGCTTTACTTTCTTTTGCTGGTAGCCGCGCTGCTTTTTCAGATCGTAGAATTTTATCTCGTCAATGTGATGAGCCAAAAAACCATGTACGATCTGCGGCTTTCACCTCATTCCGTCATCTTGAACGGATGTCCCTTCGTTTTTTTCAACAGCCGTCCGGTTGGGACTCTTCTCACACGGATCTCTAGTGATATTGAAGCCCTCGATTCGATGTTCGCCAACTGCATCGGTTTTCACATTCAACGATATACTGACGATTATTGGATTGATCGTAATCATGCTCTACTTGAGCCCGGAACTCACGCTGGTGACGCTCGCCGTGCTCCCGATCATCATTCTCGCCAGTTTTTACATTTAAAAAAAGGGTGCGTATCGCATGTACCCGGAAACGTCCGGCGATATCTCTCCCGCATGAACGGTTTTCTGCAAGAGAGCATCACGGGCATGGAAACCATCCAAATCTTCGGGCGCCAAAAACGATATTTCGATCAATTCGCCGGCCTGACCTGTCAATACAAACACGCCAACCTGAAGCAGCGTATTCAACTTCGCCGTGTTTTATCCAACGGTGGATTTTCTCGGTTCACTGGCGGTCGCCGCGCTTCTCTGGTATGGGGGCGGGCAAATGCTGGCCGATTCGCCCACGCTGACCTTTGGAACGCTGGCGGCGTTTCTTTCCGCGTCGCAGAAATTCTTCCAGCCGATCCGCGACCTGGCTGATAAATTCAACATCATGCAGACCGCGATGGCGGCGTCCCGAGCGGGTCTTTAAACTCCTTGACACGCATGAAATCATCCCGGAAGCGGAAACGCCGATCCGGAAACCGTTCAAAGGCCATGTGGAGTTTGAAAACGTCTGGTTCGCCTATAATGAAGGGGAATGGGTTCTTAGAGATGTATCATTTTCCGCCCCGAAAGGGAAGCGGATCGCTCTCGTAGGCGCGACTGGATCGGGCAAGAGCACGATCATCAACCTGCTGTTCCGCTTCTACGACACGCAGCGGGGAACCATCCGTATCGACGGCGTGGATATCAAAGACTACGCGATCGAAGATTTACGAAAACACATCGGATTGGTCCTGCAGGATGTGTTTCTTTTTTCGGGCGATATCGCGGGTAACATCGGCCTGGAAAGGCCTGACATCGATGAAGAATACAATCCAACGCGCGGCCCAATTGGCGCAGGCGGATTCGTTCATTCAAAAAATCCCCGGCGGCTATCATGCAGAGGTGAAAGAACGCGGCGCGACCCTCTCCACCGGACAACGGCAGCTGCTCTCCTTCGCACGGGCGCTCGCGATCGATCCAACAATCCTTGTGCTGGATGAGGCGACCTCCAGCGTCGACACCGAAACCGAACATCTCATCCAAACCGCCCTGGACCGCTTGATGGAGGGCCGCACCTGCATCATCGTCGCGCATCGTCTTTCCACGATCCAGAAAGCCGACGAAATCCTGGTCATCCACAAAGGTCAAATCGCCGAACGCGGCAAACATGATGAGTTATTGAAAAAAGAAGGGCATCTACTACCGGCTCTATCAGCTGCAGTACAAAGATGAATTGGCGCAGGAAGTCGAAGAACCGGTTACAAAATAATAACTATTCCAAGAAACCTATAGTAGTAGAAAATATTGATAAGGAAATTGTTTATGGCGATCGATCCAACCACCATCGCAGTCATCGGCGCGTCATCCAACCGGAGAAAATATGGCAATATCGCCTGTCCGCGCGTTCAACGATAAAGGTTTCACCGTCTACCCCGTCAATCCACACGAGCAAACCATCGAAGGGGCTTCTCTGCTATGCGTCAATCAAAGAAATCCCCGGTCCCGTAGAGATCGCCACACTCTATATCCCACCGGAAAACAGCGCGCCGATTCTAGGACGAAATCGCCGAAAAAGGAGTCAATCTCATCTTCTGTCAATCCCGGCGCGGAGAGTAAGGAGACCATCGCCCGCGCCAAGGAACTGGGAATGGAACCTATCCAAGGCTGCAGCCTCATCGCAGCCGGAACCACCCCCGCCGCGTATTTGTAAATCAGCGCCGGATCAATGCAATCGCCAAGCGCTGATCGATGTATCTCCTCGCAAATCCCATAATTTAATAAGCCAACTTGAAGTTTCTGTCATGGCCCAGTTGCCATCCTGCGAAACTTGCACGGATGAGATGGAATAGGGATGCGCCTGCATTGTACGGGTAATGTTCCCCGAAAGTGGTGTCAAAGAGGATCAAGCGGCCATCCGCCGTTCCCGCCAGGAGTGTGGCTCCGTCCGAAAGTGAACGCGACAGAGTTGATTTCTGCGTTAGGAGACTCAAAAGTGGTTAGAGTCTCTCCTGTCACTGGTTCATGCAACTCCATCGCAAAGCCACCACTCTCATCGGCCACGGTGAGAATCTCACTGCGATCTGGAGCGAACAGCGCATCCTTGATGGAATCCAAAGAGCGGATGAAAGTCTCCGTCTCAACATCCCACAGACTCCACATACGCATGAGCCCCATCTACTGTGTATACACGTCCGATAAGAAACGCGACCGTCATGAGAGAAATGGGGTCTTGCGTCACGCTGCCATTCTCATCACTATACGTAAGGAACGGAAACGTCTTCACGATATCCCCTGTCTCCACATCAACCAATTCCCCTTCCCAATGCCATTGATTCCCGCTTCCCTTGTCGCTTTACTGACGACTAAAAGACTCTGACCATCTGGATGGAATAAATGGAATAAACATAATCCTTCCCTCCCAATTGAAGGCCCCGCTTCACGGTTCCCGCCGCCACATCCCATAGGATCGCAAGACCCGACGGCCCCCATGAATCAAATGTCCAGGTCAACAAAAGACTGCCATCCGGAGAAAACTCCACCCAATTCACACCGTCGTTCGACACATAATTCCAAACTTCTTCACCCGTTTCTACATTCCACATTCGATGAGGAGAAATATATGCGTTATCTTCCTGCGACCAGCGCATGTAGCTTGGCCGTGTGACAACATACGCGCTGTCCGGTGAAAACAGTCCTGTTAAGAATTGATCATCATCGGCTTGAAAAACATGCGTAGGAGATTGATTTTCGATATCCCATATAAATCCATCTCCATGTTCAACTTCGGAAGGAAGACCATAGAAATAATCCATCGGAATACCAAAGACTAATTGCTGTTTGGAGAAAAATGTGGCGAACCAATCAAAGATTTTGCTTTCCCGATCGAGCTGGATGACTGACATTTTTTCTTCTTTTATCACACTCCCAAACGCCGCTAAGAACGTATTCCCATCAGGTGAAATGGCCACAGAATTCACAATTTCGTCTAAATCTTGATAGTAATCTACATCCGTTGATGGATACGATTGAATGATCTCACCCGTTCGAGTGTTAAGCAGACTCGCATTCCCCCATTCATACATATCATCCAATCCATAATCCCATCCTCCATGTCCGATAATACAGACTTGCCCATCCGAAGAAAACGCGACAGATTCTACGGCGCCGTATGATTCAAACATCCAACGCTGGCTCCCGGTTTCTAGATCCCATAATCGAGCGGTATCATCTGGAGTATCTGATTCCCATTCGCTGCTTCCTCCTGTAAGAATCATAGAGCCATTCGGGAAACCGCCACGGATCGAACATCCCCATCATGTCCTCGGTAAGATTGTACGGTCTGCCTGGAATCCACATGGATCAACAAACACTTCACCCAATTGCCCCCCCGTGACAATATGCTCTCCATCTGGAGTAAACGCGCCGGCATAGCCTGGAAATGAAGCGATCTTTATCCCGGTTTCCGTCTCCCAAATTCGGACGGTATGATCATCGCAACCCGTCATAACACGCTGACCATCGGGTGAAAAACAGACAGAAATAACTGCGTCTGGATGAGGGGAAAAGGTTCTGATTTCAACGCCCGTTTCCGCATTCAATAGAACTGCGGACCCATCCCCAGATCCACTTAGCGCATACCGCCCGTCTGGTGAGAAAGCAACCGCAAACACTCCACCCGTATGCCCATCAAAGCGCCAGATCTCTTCACCGGTATTCGTATCCCACAGCCGTACTGTTTGATCGTAACTCCCGGTCAATACATACGCGCCGTTCGGAGAATAGACAGCGGAATTGACGAGACCGGTATGACCGGAATACGTTTGAGGCTCTCGCTCCGGAAGCTGCGTGGGGGAGTTGCATGAAGAACAAATTACTTAAAAGCGTGAGAACAAACTGCCCGATTATTTTCTGACAGGATCAGGCAGTTTCAACAAAATAATTGCCCATACAGACCTATGCAGAATTGATAATCCAAAGAGGCGCACTCTTAGCCAATGCGGAGAATTCATCCAAACCATGTTTCGATCACTCATTATGAGCCTCCTTACTTAATTGTAAGACATGGGTGAATGACGGTGAACAGATTCATTCTTCCCGTTTCTTGACTTCCGCTATTGTAACACCATCTGGAGTTTCATAGACATTCAATATAAATTCAGGGGATTGAAAATCACTGAAGTCCTCTACGATAAAAACGCGCCGCCCCGCTTCGATCAAACGGCTCCGATGGTAAAACGGCTTGTCATCAATGATGTAATCTTGCAGTTGTTTAATGTCCATGTACGGATTCAAAATTTCAACTGGAGGTTCCGGTCCCGCGGAATAGCGCGTCAGTTGTTCGTAAAAAATAGGTTTGGTGTTTGAGCAGCGCATCGCTGGGAATTTGTTCCAACAGACGCTGATTAGGGAGCTGGATCGAATTTCCGGTACGCAGTTAGTTCTGATGGCGTTTTCGAAAAGCAGAACGTGTATCCACAAACAAACAAATAGCAAATACACAGATCACTCTCCGTTGCGCCGTCAATCGAAAGAAACGGAGCCTTCATCCGGAACACAACGGATGTAAATAACACGCAACAAAGCGCGCTGCCATGTGGGTAGTATTGATTGATATCGGGGATGTCGTATTGCGAACAGAGCAGAAACCAACAGGCTAAACCAATCTGTAAAAACCGTTCGAATGGAGTGGTCCGGATAAAAGAGAGGATCAACACAACCGAAAAAACGGCAAAGAATCCAATCCGCCACTCGATGCGCAGTCCCGCGTAAAAAGCAAATAAGCCCTGAAAAAAAGAGACGAATGTTTCATCCCCCCAAACCAATGAATTTAAACCCGCGCCGGTAATAAAACGAAGATAGGAATGCAGGGTCATTGATATAGACTTCACACTGATGAGGATTAGAGATCATACGCCAAAAATACAGCGCATGAATTGTCAAAAAGAGAATGAAGATCATACAGAGTTTAATATATAAACGTGAATTCCATTCGATCCGGTTCCTGCGCAACCAGACGAGATAAACCATACCTGGCGCCAAGGTGACAAACAATAAATGATGCAAGACGCCCAGTATGAAGCAGAACGCTATTTGCAACCATGCTGGGCCGTGTTGTGTCATTAAGAAATCGGTATACCGCAAGCAATAAAAGCGCAACGAACAACAAGGGCAGCGCATATACTTCCGCCATGCAAGCGTACAGCCAAACCGTTCCGGTTTAGGCCAGCGAATCCACAAAATGCGGCGGAATAAAGGAGATTCCCAGAAATCCATTTCAATAATACAAACAAGCAGATTAGAGCGGATACAGTCGTGATTTCGCTGTAACAATTCATGCGGAACGCGAGAGTGGAAAACGGTATCTGCGCCCGACAACCACGTTAAAAACATGTAAACCGGATATCCCGTTGGATGGGGAACGCCTTGCTGAGAACCTAAATACTGAAACTTGACACAATCCCCCGTTCCCCCTGGGTGGGAAAAGAGACTCTGCGAATAGAACGAAAGGAAAAAGACAGTCAACAAAGCCGCCGAAATCCAGATCCAGCGATCTTGAACTGTTCGCGCGTGTCAAATGAGAATTGTACAAATACATCATTCAGCAATTGACTCTATTCAGAGGGATGAGATCAACCGTACTATCACGGAAACACAACGAATAAACATTTCTCACAGCGGATTACTCAAGTTTAAACAATGTAGAAATAGCGAAAACGCCAAACGGCGGGTATTTGGCCAATTCGTCTTGATCAAGATGATACGATCAGCCAAATAAAGGTTGAACAAACAAGAATACAATCGTTTATTTAGATTCTTACAAGGACGATATACGCTTCCCTCAATCCGAACGCCTGCATATTTTAATCGGGCAACCGCAAAGGCTGCAGTGCTTGAAAGAATAGATTCCAGCTTAAATTTCTAAAAAAATACAGTTTGAAATCAATCAAATTTCTTCTCGAAGCCTTTAAAAAATAACGGCGATTTTTCTGCCGTTTTCATCATCCGTAATACGGCATACTTTACCATGATAGATGGCGGGGAATCCTTCTTTCTCTTTTTCCCAGACTTGTTTTAATTCTAAATCCATAAACAGAGCGATCCGGATTTTATCGTCTAATCTAAAATCTTCATTGGAATAAAACGCCAACCCCCCCTACCAATACAGGTCCGATATCTTCCGTCGTCGCGCTTCTTTCCATACTCCTTCGAGAAGGGTATTCCCTTCATCGAGGCTGTAAACAAAGGGAATACGCACAGTCTCCCGTTCAAACACACGGCGTTCCTGATTCATTTGCTCCTCCATTTGGATTCCATTAAATGAAAACGGCGTCAAGCCGGTTTCTATATTATACCCCAAAAGATTCAGCGATCGATTGAGTAGACCTAACCGTCATTAAATCAAGCTCCGCTTTACGCCAATCGATAGCTCGCCGTATCTTTAATCACATACCATATACCGCCAGGGTTCTTCTGTCTACAAGATTATATCAATTTTTTATCGGTGGAAGCACCATTGATGGATCCACTGTCTGATCGTAATCCCATATTTCAAAATGAAGCACGCCCCGTTCCTGCGTAATCGGACGGCCGGAGTTCCCGATCCGAGCGATTTCCTGCCCCCGCTTGATTTTCTGCCCTTTCGTGACAAGAATCTCGCTGTTGTGGGCGTAGACGGTCCGGATCCCTTTGTCATCTTTCTTCCCATGATACAGAATCACATAATTCCCCAAACTGCTTCCCAGTTGATCGCTGAGTCCACCGACGACTTGCACTTCACCATTCGCGGCGGCGTACACCGACGAGCCAACCTCATCACTGAGATCGATTCCATTATTTAAAATCATTCGCATTCGGTTGATTAGGGACGCAGGATTTGAAAGGTATCCTTCAGCGGCCATTGAAAACGAATAGGCCCATATCGTTTCACTGCCCGTGGAAATTCCACTTCATCCGGTTCCGCATCCGCCGTCTTCGTCTCTTCCACGGCGGGAGTGGGTGTGGGTACAATTTTCTCTTTCACGCGCGGTTCGGGCGTTGGGTTTTCTTGGGTGTGTCTTTCACTATAGTAACGGAAGGTATATCCGCGTCTTTCACTCTTCCTTGCCTTCGGAACCCAGACCGTATCACCCGGCTGGACCTTGGAAGAATCCTGAATGTTGTTGGATTGCCGAATGGTTTGAGAAGAGATTTCGTACGCTTGGGCGATTGTGTTCACGGTCTCTCCTGGTCAACCGTGTGATACAGCCCATCCGGTTTGACCTCCGCGGCCAGCTCAACTTTCACAGAGCGCAGCTCCGTGGCGCCAGGAATGAACAGCTGCGCGCCGGGTTTGAGCGGTGTATTCGCACGGATATTGTTCACCCGCTGGAGAAGCGGCAGTGAGATTTCATAGGTTCTGGCGATCGCGATCGGCGTTTCTCCTTCGCGGACCGTGTGCATCGCGCCATCCATGACGGGAACGTCCGAATAACGGCCCGGTCCCGATGTCATGCATCCTGTAAGCAGGATGAACACAGCGGCGCCAATCAAAAGATTCCTCAACGCTTTCATTATCGATTAACTCCCATAATATGAATTGTTTTTATTATACGGCGAAACGGGAAAAGACAAAAACTAGATTTTCTCCCCTTTTTAGATTATGCTTCCACTGATACAATCGAATGAATTATTTTACATTTTATAAATCGTTGATGGCTCTTCTTCTAATGTTTTACGGTTCAGCCGAAGAGAAAGCAACACCGTTTCTATCTCTAATTACGGTCTACGCGCGAGTCCTTTCCGGGCGCGGACGATACGATAGAAAGCGAATGGATCTTCTATCGATAGATCCACAAATCCGGCGTCACGGCAATGCGTCTCCCATTCGTCTTTTGTAAAAACTTGTGGAGAGACCTCCTCGGTTACGGTTAAAAATACGGCTTCGCCATTTTGGCAAAGCAGATTGAACAAATCCTTTACAATCTTCCGCCGTTCCTCCGGTTTCAGGATAATCAGCATGAAACTGGATACGATTGTATCAAACTCTCCACGGAACGGAAGAAATTGGCTATCCCCAAGAACGAAATGAACCGGGGTTCTCCAGAAATTTTACTTTTTGCGCGCGACAGCATCCCTTGGGATAGATCCAATCCCACGCAGAATCCAGCTTTCCTGCGCGCTTTTTCCAGCAGAAGCCCGGTTCCACAACCAATATCCAAAATCCGGCTGTTTTCCTCGATACAGCGATCCACTACGAATGCAACCGCTTGGCGGTACCCGGCGATCCCATCCGCGTAAAGCCAGTCATACACGCGGCCAATGAGATCGTAAAAACGGCGCGAATGAGCGCTGCTTTTCGAACTCGGATTCCGCCCCGCGTACCGGAAAACGAGCCGTCCCCAAAACTCTCTTAGATTCACTGATCCAGCTCACTAAAATTATATTTTACGTAATATAGGATACAAAAAAAGAGGGAATTATCCAAGATACTGGATTGCGGTAACTATTCGTCCGGTAACATGACATCCTCCAGCTTGATCCCTTTCAATTCCGGATGGACGCCAATCAAGTTTTCTATGGCGTAGTCTAAGAGATAACGATCGTACAACGGCCGCCAATCAATCTGCCTATTTGTCACGGAAAGAATCTTCTTCGCCACCGCTTCCGCCTCCACAGATCGGCGATGTCCTGGAACGCTCTTTTCAATCATATCTTCAATAGAATCCGGCGTCATCCTTCTCATTTCTTCAATTTTTTCTTTGGTATTGAATTGTTCGAGGATAGGAGCCATCGCATCCACATCCCCCCAAAAATGAAGATATTTCTCCGCCGCTTCTTGAACAGTCATTCGTCCCGCGTAAATCTCTTCAACCGCCGCCAATTGGGCTTTCAGGAAGATTTTTGTCTCTTGAAATTGTTTATCTGGAATCGAAGACGCTGTTCTCCGGATATACTCACGGATCTCATCCGTTGTAACGTGGATCTCATATTTGGCAACCAACACATCCTGCGCAATCCGCCGCGCTTTACTGCGAAGAGCCACGATAGATGGATCAAGTTCGATCGAATTCGGAATCCTAGATTCTCTTAAAAAAAGAGAATCACTCTCCACCCTGTCATCCGGATGTAGAGATCTCCTAGTTGCAAGATCGCCTATATTGACAAATAGCGCAGTGAGAATGATTCCTAAAGCGATCACACAAACGGAGATCCCGAAAATGTTTTTGCGATTGAAACTCACCGGCTCACTCCATAAAGTATACTGTACCCCAAAATTCGGACAGCCATCTAAGGTAGGTTACCTCGAAGCCGACAATAGGTAGAAGAGGTGAACCAAATGATGAAAATGCGAAAAAATTTTGATGGAGCGTTCAAAGGCAAAGTGGCACTGGAGGCAATCAAAGGAGAGAAGACCTTAACCCAGATAGCGAGCGATTACAAAATTCATGTGAGCCAGATTCGACAGTGGAAAAAGCGCCTGTTGGAAGAAATCCCAGGCTTGTTTTCACGCAAGCAAGAAAAGAGTCAAGCGGAAGCCGAAGAACTGACGTCGGAACTTTACCGCCAGATTGGGCAAATGAAAGTCGAACTTGATTGGGTAAAAAAAAAGTCTAACGTGCTCAGTTAAGAAAAGACGAAGTTGGATCGAACTAACTAATTCTGAGATTTCAATAAAGAGGCAATGTGAATTGCTGGGGTTGTCTCGTTCAGGATTTTATTATCAACCCGTGGGCGAATCAGCCGAAAATGTAGCGCTGATGAACCTGCTTGATGAACAATATACCCGGACACCGTTTTACGGAATTCGGAAAATGCAGAAATGGTTGAGAACTCTAGGACGGGTTGTGAATAAGAAACGAATCGGTCGTTTAATGCGAGTGATGGGCTTGGAGACGATCTACCCGAAGCCTCGTTTGAGCCTCGGAAATGTTCAGCATAAGAAATATCCATACCTGTTGAAGGGAGTGAAAATCGAAAGACCCAATCACGTGTGGAGCACCGATATCACCTATATACGTATGCGCCAAGGATTTGTTTACCTGGTGGCGATCTTAGACTGGTTTAGTCGTTATGTGGTGTCATGGAAAGTCTCCACTTCGATGGAGGTTGACTTTTGCCTCGAAGCGTTGGAGATGGCTTTTGAAATTGATAAGCCAACGATCTTCAACAGTGACCAAGGCTCTCAATTCACAAGCACGGATTTTACGAGTCGCTTGAAGAAAGAGAGGACTCTCATCAGCATGGATGGAAGAGGCCGAGTGTTCGATAATATTTTCGTCGAACGGTTATGGCGGTCAGTGAAATATGAGGAGGTCTATATCAAAAGTTACGAAACGGTGAATGATTGTGTGCGCGGACTAACGGATTATTTTCAGTTCTACAATAATGAGCGTCTACACCAAGCCTTGGGATATAAGACGCCGCTTCAGGTTTATAGAGAACACTAGAAAACTTGACGGTCCAAGAACTTTGCGTTTGAGTTTTTTAAGGCATTGGCAAATGCTCTGGATTATCTTGAAATGATCGAAAAAAGGGGATGATCTGATACGTCTCCCTGACGGCAATCCGTCGCACACGCACCAGGATATCCCTTGACCGGTTGCTCTACAGCAGAACCGATCTCCGTTTCTCCTGGTAGTGTATAATATCGGAAAGTTTTATGAGAATCTGGAATCATCATGATTTCCGGATCCCAAATAAGGAGACTTGAGTTGAACGAAATCGAGGTTGAAAACCTACTTTAAATTTCCTTGATTCCTGTCTTGACAATGGGGTACACCTCAAAGAGACCGTTCCTTTACGCTACATAAATACCTATTGGCCTATGACCACAATGAACAGTTGGATTTCTATAAGGGTTTGTAAATTAAATAGTTGCGGCAGCGAATTTCCTTGTAATCAAGTATAGGTTTCAAAAATCCTCGTTTTCGTTCTGTCAAAATCCCAATAAATTCAATATCTTCCCCAAAAAAAGGCTATTTTATACGCGCATAAAATGATAAAGTATAAGTATTAGATAACCATAAAAACAGATACTTTATCGAACCGGTGAAAAATGACTCCCAACCAACACACGATCGAAGATAAAACCCTTCAAGTTTTTCGGAAGAAAAAAGTATTGAGAATCGGCCAACTCGCCCGGCTTCTCGAACGGTCTATCCCGACTGCGCGCCGGCGGCTGAAAGAGTGGAAAACCTATACGAGTTATAACCACAACGGACAATATTATGTGCTGCCTGACGTGCCCAAGTTTGACGCCAATGGATTATGGCAGTACGACTCGATCCGCTTCTCTCAACATGGCACGCTGAAAGAGACGGTGATCCATCTTGTGAAGAATTCGGACAGGGGGCTTTTCGCTCAAGAGATCGGCCGTCTTGTGGGGTTGGCGCCGCATTCATTCTTGTCTCATTTTCGAGGCGCGTCCGGCTTACAACGAGAACGGTTCAACGGACGATGGATTTATTTTTCCTCGGAGGAGACGATCTTGAACGTACAAAAACGGGAAAGAGAACGGTGGGCGCAAACCCAATCCACTTCGCTCCTCACAGATGCGGAAGCCGTTCAACTCCTGGTGGAAAGGATTCGACATCCCCACCTCAGTTTAGACGATCTGAGCCAGGCGCTTCATACCAAGGGGATGGCCATCTCGTCCGAATCGATTCGCCGTTTTCTCGGCCAGCACGGCCTACTAAAAAAAACAACGGATACGCTCTCGTTCGACACCTGAGAACATATAAGAATCAATTGCTGACCAACCTTTCGGCCGCCACGTGTTTCCCGTCTCCTCCGACCCTTGTGTTTCGGCCGTCTCATCGCGTTTGTTCTTGCGGCGCGAAACTGAAAGTGCAAAAAACACACAGGAGGACTCTTGTCACCTTGGATATTGGGGAATGGCACGCGAAAGAAATCCTTTACTATTGCGATGGCTGCGGCGATCCAACGATCCATTCTTCGGAAGAGTTACAAACGCTGGCGCCCCCTCGATGTAAGTTCGGATATGATATTTTGGTCGAGGTAGGAACCGCGTGGTTTCTCCGGCGCCGGAGTGAAACCAGTATTCAAGAAGAACTCGCCCGGAAACACATCCGGATTTCCAAGAGCGAAATCGAGTATCTCGCCCAAAAATTTATCATTTATCTGGCCGTTGTCCATCGAGAAAACGGTTCCAAAATCAAAGAAGATATGGCGTTGCGGGGAGGCTATATTCTCCAATTGGATGGAACGTGTGAAGGGGAAAGCCCTCATTTAATGAGTGTCTTGGATGGCCTTTCCGAAATTGTTTTGGACAACGTAAAAATTCCCTCGGAAAACGCGGAACAAATCATTCCGTTTCTCTCCCGGATTAAAGAGACGTACGGTCTCCCTCAAGCGTTGGTGAGTGATATGGGAAAAGGGATTGGATTGGCCATCCAAAAAGTGTTCCCGCTCGTCCCTGCTTTCCTCTGTCATTTCCATTTTTTGCGCGATCTCGGAAACGATCTGTTCGGAATCGAAAACGATATTATTCGGACTCATTTGAAGAAGTACGGCCTGCAAAGTTTGTTGGGTAAATTGGTGAAAGAACTGAAGCCAATTATGAAGGCCGATCCAACCGGCATTGATTCCCTCGTCACGTGTATCGAAAGCCAAAACGGGGACGAAGAAACGGCGCCGGAATTCCTGCCCGCTGTCTATGCGTTAATTCTCTGGGGATTGGGCGCCAAACACCAAGGAGACGGCTTGGGATTTCCGTTCGATCGCCCCCATCTTGTTTTTTATCAACGGCTGGCCATCCTGCGCTCTACCTTCACAAAAATTCAGCCGGCTCCACCCATTGACCGTCCATTGTATCAACAACTCATTTGTACATTGCAGAAGGTCATGGACGATCCGATTCTCCACTATACCGCCTCCCAAATGCAGCAAAAGGTTCTTGTGTTCGATCGGCTGCGGAGAGCCATGCGCATCACTCTCCCCGGGAAGAAACAAGGCCTCAATGATGAGGGAGAAGATACCGATATCCGGACCATCGAAAAGGGGGTGACTGAGTTCCGCGAATGGCTCTGCGGTGATCCCACTCTTTCAGCGGATGCCGATGTACAAAAGATGATCGCGCAACTCGATAAATATTGGGAGAAACTCTTTGCCGATCCCATTGTGGTTGATACGCCGAATGGGAAAGTCACCATCCAACCGCAAAGGACAAACAATCTGCTGGAACGCTTCTTTCGGAATTTAAAACACAGCCATTGCAAAAAAACGGGAACGAGTTCGATGAAGAAGGTGTTAACGACTATGCTTCCGGATACGCCTCTCGTGAAAAACCTTGAAAATCGACACTATATGGAGATGATCTTGAAGGGAAGAGCCAGCCGGGAAGAACGATTTGCTGAAATTGATTCGAACACCATTCGCGAAGAAATGAAAAAAGCCAAGATTCAGAACGAAGGAATTCCACGAAAATTAAAAAAAATCATCACCAAACACGATTTCCCTGGAATCTTGATGAAGTGCTTTTCATAAAGACGGAATTATTAAATCCAACCGTTTGTTGGGGTCATAGCTATTGGCTATCATAACGCAAAAACATACTATCAACAAATAAATCCGTATGATTGAGATCACTACCTGCAAATGAAAATGAGTTGCGGGAGCGAATTCGAACGAGAAAGCCTTAGGAACTCATTTTCATATAAAAAAAAGAGGCGGAAGAAAACAACCACCTCTTTCATTATTACCAAAGGATTTTCTAGATAGATTACTGATGCAAGACAAAGAAATCGTGACGTTTGCTGGCGGTTTGTTCGAAAATATAGCGGAAAACGGCCTCTTCTGTATCTGAGAGTTCCAAACCGCGTCGGTTCATCACCCGCCGGGCGACCTGAATACACTTTTCGAAGCGGTATTCCACCATACGATCCGCGCCGCCCCAGGTGAAGCAAGGGATGTATTTCGGTGGGAAATTCGAGCCGAAGACATTGCAGCCAACGCCTACAATCGTCCCTGTGTTGAGCATCGTATTAATGCCCATCTTGGAATGATCGCCGATGGTCGAACCGACGAACTGGCTGCCTGTATCCACCGCGACTCCATTCACAAAGCACTTCACAATGCCGTAATCGTTTTTCAAATCGCTGTTGTTGGTATCAGCGCCGATGTTCACCCATTGGCCAAGGTAAGCGTGTCCGAGAAAGCCTTCGTGCTGCTTATTGCTATACGAGTGAATAATACTCTCTTCCACCTCGCCGCCCACTTTGCACACTTCGCCGACGCTTGTGCCTTCATAGATCTTCGCGGCGATTTTGATCGCGGATTTCTTGCCGATATAACAAGGTCCTTCAATCACTGCCTGCGGAAAGATTTTCGCGCCTTCGTCAATAATGACCGGACCGCCTTCCGCGTCGATCACCACGCCGGGTTTGACCGAAGCGCACTCAGCGATCGTCACACGTTCTGGATCGAGGATGTGAACGCCTTCATATACTTTCCCGTCTTTGGCGCCATTGCAACCGAGAACGGCCGCGTCGGCTTCGATCTGAACGGGATTGTGATGGACCAAATCCCACGAATATGTGATCACGTCCGCTTCGACTTCGGTTACAGGAATGCCGAGAAACGCCGAGACGGAAATTGGCTTTGACCAATTGATCTTAGCGAGATTTTTACCCGACAGGCGGGCGGCGGCGACGTCATCGCCGACACGATATATCTGGTCTTCCCCATCGATCGTAATGGTTTTCGCTAAGGTTTCGTTCCACAGAATCCGGCCGTTTAATAATAACGCGCGATCGGCGAAACCGCCGTTGACTTTATTGGTTCCTTTTTGTTCTTTGACGAGAGCGGCAAGGTAGCCGCGCGTATGATACCCCATCTCAGAACCAGGATAAGCCGACTGCGCCTTTTCACATAACAAACGGATTCCACAGCGCAAATCGTACACCGGGCGGTTCCAAGAAAGAGGACGAAGCGACAGATGTCCTTCGTCTTCAAATAAGATAATCTGACTGGCCATAGTGTATCTCCTTCAATACAAGCGCGGGGCCGAACCTTGCCAAGCCCAGCCCCCGCTTAAGAATGATCTGTTCAACGGGAATCAAGCGGATGGTTTGTTATCATATATCCACTTGTAATAGTCGTACCGTTTCAACTTCGTCGCGGCGGGTTCATCCAATATAAAGGTCGCTTGTGGATGCATCTGAAGCGCGGAAGCGGTAATATCCGCCGTCACGGGGCCTTCAATCGCTTTGGCGATGGTTTCGGCTTTCTTTTCCCCGTTGCAAACCAGCAGGCAATGGCGCGCTTCCATGATAGTGCCTACGCCCATTGTGATCGCATAGCGTGGCACATCATCAATGGATTCGAAGAAACGGGCGTTGTCTTCGATGGTCTCTTCCGTCAGGGTTTTCATGCGCGTGCGGGAAGCGAGAGAAGAGCCGGGTTCATTAAACGCGATATGTCCGTCTCCTCCGATACCGAGTAATTGGAGATCAATTCCACCAGCCTTGTCGATTTCATCTTCATACCATTCGCAGAACGCGATATGATCGTCGGCGGTGCCACTTGGCACGTGAACGTTTTCGGGCTGAATATTGACGTGATTGAACAGATTATCGTGCATGAAGTAGTGATACGATTGATCGTGCGAAGTGGGGAGTCCTACATATTCATCCAGGTTGAACGACACGACCTTCGAAAAATCCAATCCCTCATCCTTGTGCATGCGGATCAATTCTTTGTACAAACCAACCGGTGTGCCGCCCGTGGCCAGTCCCAGCACGCAATTCGGTTTGTTGCGCACCAACTTGGCGATAATTTCCGCGCCAGTCTTACTCATTGCCTCATAATCTTTTTTAATAATTACTTCCATGATACATCACTTCTCCTTTCAGAATAGATAAAACCAAACAACTAACTTCTTATTGTTTTCAATTCATATTGCGTTTTTCAAAACGTCTCTCTTGGTTCACCCCAGGGTCGCCCCGCCCTGAGTTGATTTCCGTTCTTCCGCCGCTTTCAATTCATATCCGCTTGCTCGATACGCGGCGATCGGAGCTGGATCGATTCCCATCTCCCGCCGAACTTCTCCCAATAAAGGTTCGATATCAGTCTCATACGCGGCGACAAGGGTTTCTTCCGCCGTTACGATGTCGCCGGAATCCTGGGCTTCGGCTAACGTTTTCCGGTCTACTAAAAGCGCTTTCGCATAGGCTTTTTGACAGGCCACAACCGACTGAATCATCGCTTCCACCTTCGGTTTCAGATTGTGGCTCTGGTCGATCATGTAAGCGATATCCGTTTCGATGGAGGGATCCAGTTCCGCTTCAACCAATTCGTTATAAATCAAAAAGAGTTCGTACGGGTTGATCGATCCGACGGTCAGATCGTCATCGGCGCATTTCCGGTTGTTGAAATGGAAACCACCCAGTTTGCCTTCATCGATCAGGAACGCGACGATATGCTCAATGTTGACACCATGCGCGTGATGTCCTAAATCGACGAGAACCTCCGCCCGGTCTCCAATCCGTTTCGCCATTGCGAACGCCATTCCCCAATCCGCGAAATCGGTGTGATAGAATCCCGGTTCGAAGAGTTTATATTCGATGAGCATATGCATGGGGGCCGTCATCGCGTTGTAGACTTCTTGCAACGACTCAACCGCCCATTGCTTCCGTTTTCGAAAATGCCCCTGTCCAGGATAATTGGTCCCATCCGCGAACCAGAGGCTTAGAATATTGGAACCGGTCACGCGCATGATCTCCACGCATTCCAGCATATGATCGACCGCTTTCCGCCGGATGGACGCGTCCGCGTTTGTCACACTCCCCAATTTATAGTCCTGCTCTTGAAAGACATTCGGATTAATCGCGCCGATCTCGACACCGAGCGCGTCCGCCTTCTGTTTGAGGGCGGTCCAATCGTCCACCTTGTCCCACGGAATATGCAGCGCCACCGAAGGAGCGATCCCGGTAAATCGGTGAACGGTTGCGGCGTCTTCTAGTTTCTGCTCCAATGTTTTCGCGGCGGCGGCCTGTTTAAATACACCGAATCGCGTGCCGGAATCGGCGTACCCCCAGGAGGGTGTCTCGATCCGCTGGGCTTTCAGTTTCAGTTTGATCTCGTCTAGAGACAAACCAGAGTTGTTGACGCGCGCCATTAATCGATCGGGCAGAGAATTCATAAGGATACCTCAATCTTGAATCAGGATTTCGGGGGAACTTCCTGCGTTCTTTTCGCTGAAAAGAAAATGGAAGAACAGAAAAAGCGAAGCTCTAATTTTGTCTCAAAGTCAAATTCAAGGGAAGGGGCGCAAATATCTCATTCATTACGATGAATGTTAAACGAAGCGTTCTAAACAAGCGGTAAAATGGAGGAAAGGATTAATACCCAGAGAAATCCAGTAAATGACATAACGGTGAGCAGGACCGTCCAGGTTTTTAATGTCTGCGTTTCGGAAAGGCCGGTCATTTGGCTGAAAATCCAGAAACCGCTGTCATTCATCCAGGTAAAGCCCGTCGCGCCGAATCCGATCACGCAAACCAAATACACGGGATGATACGGCAAATTCATGGTAGTGAGCGCAGTAGAGATAATCCCGGCGGTCGTAATCATGGAGACCGTGGCTGATCCCTGGGCGATCCGAATAAGGGTCGCGGTGAGATAGGCCAGCAGCATCAAAGAAATCTCCCACTGCCGGGCGGCCTGTTCGATCAAGGAACCGATGCCCGCTTCCGCCAGCGCCTTGCCGAACGAGCCACCGGCGCAGGTAATCAACGCGATCACGGCGCCGCTGCCCAGCGCGGGAGTCAGTAAATCGAACGTTGTTTTGAAATTCTTTCCCTTGTACCGGAGTAACAGCCAAATCCCGATCAACGCGCCCCCCAAAAAGGCGAAATTCTTATCCCCCAAAATGTTCACACCATTTCACAATTCCCAGGGAGCATCGTTTAAGATCGTCTGGATACGCGTCTTCCAACAGCATCCGGTTCAACCGGATCAGCGCGTACTTTTTCACGTTTTGCCCTAAGAGAGCGGTTGCTTCCGGACGGAGATTGATATCCTGAAAACGGCTTTCCTCATAAAGTGACGCGCTCTTCACCGCTGCGTTAATGTCATCAAGAACAGTCTTCTGCAACTTTAATGACGGCGCAGTAGATATATCGTATCCGGCCAATACCATCTGAGTATTACCGGATAAACTTTCATTTAAGTGGAGAGAAACCGGATCGTCCGCGCTCTTTATTTTCGCCAAAAACACACCGGGATCGTTTAGATCAGAAAGGCGTAACAATCCGGATCCGGCGACTTGAATCAACACCGATGATCCAGCGAGTAATAGAACCGGTAAAGCAAACGGAAGCGCCGACGCGAACAAACTGGGCAATTCACTATCCGGTTTTCCGGCGGTGGTTTCTAATTCTTCCTGCGAAACGCCTAATACATCTTTGGGAACTACGTTCATACGCCGGTCAATCCAACGAGCGTAAAAAATTCCCCCTACAATCACGGGAATTATCGAAGCGAGAACGCCGATCAGCATTGTCAAACCAATAGAAACACCGAGTTCTTCCGCCACTGCGATAGGACCGGGCGTAGGTGGAACCAGCGCGTGCGTGACCGCTCCCCCCGCCGCCGCTGCGCAGACGATTAAAACGTATTGACTTTTCCGTCTCGCATACACCGCCCGCGCCAACGGTGCGAGTAAATAAAAAACGGTGTCAAAAAAGACAGGAATGGAGAGAACGAAACCACTGGAAAGCAGAGAATAATTCTCCCGTCCCGCGCCGAACAGCCGGGAAAACGCCCGGACAATCCGCTCCGCCGCTCCACTATCCATTAGACATTTCCCGATAATGGCCGCAAACGCCAGAAGAATTCCAATCGCGCCCATCATCTCGCCAAACCGGTTCGCGACCAGGTAGATCGATTCATCCAATGGAATCCGGTCCGATAACACCGCCACGGCGATCGCGGATGCAATTAAGGCAAGAAACGCATGAAAGCGAAGATATAGGATCAAGAATAAAATCAATCCTACACCAATAATCAAACATGGCAACGGTCCAAACATCACATCTCCCTCTCTATCAGAACAGATGATTGAAACGAGTTTACCATATCCAGACGGCTAGAATAACGGGGCTGGAATTTAAAAACAAAAAAACATAATTCCAACCACATGCATTCAATCTTTTCTTCCCTTTCTTACATTGCATGGCCCAATCGAAATGAAAATATAAATTTACGCTCAAGTTTTCAATTAACCTGCCGAAAACTATGACGAACACGGAGAAATGTGGATTGAGGATTTCAAGGGAAACCTAAGCGAGAATAAAGACAAGCAAGACCCGTATTGACGCCTATCCGGGCATGAAAACGAATAAAAAGAAGGGGCTAAACCACTATACCCGTCTATACAAAGAGGCCTCGGAAACCTTCGATGATGAGTACAGTAACTTAACCCGAATTATTCGTA